>NZ_BAAAUS010000041.1:0-1569 GCF_039534065.1 Pseudonocardia yunnanensis
GACGCTGGCGCTACCTGATCGACAACGCCCTCGGGACAGCAGTACGACAACCCGCCTGACACACCTATCCCACGACGTCGCGGTGCGCCGGACCTTTTACACAAATCCACTCATTGAATGGGGGAAGGAACAGCTTCATGAGTGAAAGCTTCGCCGGCCGCAAGGTCGTCATTGTCGGTGGTAGCAGCGGTATGGGTTTGGCTACGGCACAGCAGGTGCTCGCCGGCGGCAGCAGTGCCGTGATCACCGGCAGAAATCCGGACAAGCTGCGGACGGCGGTGGAAACGCTGTCGCAGCACGGTGAGGCATGGGGCATCGCGGCGGAACTGACCGACCGCGCACAGGTGCCCGAGCTTCGAAAGAAGCTTGCCGCCGAGCATGCCGACGCGAGTCTGCTGGTGAACGCGGCGGGAATTTTTCTCGGACAAGGCAAGCTGGATGACCGGCGCCATCGTCGACGTTGACGGCGGCGTCATGGCCGGACGTAACTAGGCGCGGAGCGCAGCTCGAGGCCAGCGAGCTGGCGGCCGGGCCCGCCGTGGCCGGCGTTGGTGACGAACCCAGTGATGCGATGCGCTTGCCGCCGGTGTCGGCGGTGCGCAGCTGCGCGCCGGGTTGTGTGGGCGTTCGTTGCGCAAGATCAGCCAGGTGCCCGCCGGCCAGCCGGACAGGTCGACCAGTCCAGTCGCCTCGGCGACCCACGCCCCGTCGCGGTGCTGGATGAGGACACGCCGTCTTCGGCAACAACGTCAGCGCGGTTGCCACGTCGAGGTTGGCGACGCCGGCGACCACGGAGAACTCCACCGCGCTCTCGGCGAGGTGGGCGGCGAACTTCTTCATCACGCCGGGGCGTCGGGGAGACGCAGCACGGCCCGGACCTGAGCCGGCGCGGCATCGAGTACGGCGAAATGGTCAGCGGCGGTGTTTTCGGTCGATGATGTCTTTGGCCAGCTGATCGGTTCCGTGGAAGTGCGCGCCCGTGCGACCTGGCCGATCGCCGGGCCGCGAAGGGATCGTCGTTCGAGACCCCCGGGAACTTCCCCGGGAACTCCCCCGGGCAATGCGTTGGTTCTACACGGGTGCGAACGATGCTTCCCTGCGCCAGAGTTGGTATACGTTCGGATGAGGAGGCCGACCTCGGGAAGTCCGGACGCCGAAGAGAGATGGCGACGGCTCGAGGATGCGGCCATCCCTCGTTACTCCGAGCGCCGCAGATGTCGGGGGAATCGGCCCGTATCCACAGGACCACGACGGGAGGTTCGTGCAGGTGTGTTCGTCACGTCCGTCGACCACATTTCAGTGCCGGATACGGACCATGAAGGATGTCGGAAGGCTGTGATGATGTCGATTTTCGCGATTCGCCCGTCCTGCGCCACCGTGCAGAAGTATCGCGCCGCCGGCGTGTGGCGTGACTACGGTCCCATCGGGGATCTGCGCCGGTGGCGTGAGGAAAGTCCTGATGGCATCGCGATGAGGGCCTATCGGGCCGGCGCCGTGGGGGCGGAGCTGTGTTCGGTGGGGCTCAGCTACGCCGACTACGCGCACTACGTCGAGCGGTTCGCCGGAGCG
>NZ_BAAAUS010000042.1:0-10454 GCF_039534065.1 Pseudonocardia yunnanensis
GACGCTGGCGCTACCTGATCGACAACGCCCTCGGGACAGCAGTACGACAACCCGCCTGACACGTGTGCCCTCGGCAGCCCTGGGCGATCAACCCGCCCGTCAGCATGGCGCCGACAATTACCGCCACATCGTGAAACTGCCCGTATCGCGGAAAATCAGGTTTCCACACTCAACCCTCACGCGAACGGGCCGCCGGCTGCGGTAATACCACCACGCTTCACGTGGTCGAAAATTCGGACCTGCTCACCCGAATTCTCCGAGAGGCGACAGAAGACGATCCGGCAATGCCGGTGTTCTGGCCATGATCGTCGATTTCGTCCATGGTCAGACCGAGTCAGACACTGTTCCCGGTGTTCGCGCTCCCGTTGCGGCTCGACGCGCGGAGGGCGAGCCGGTGGTGACCCGAGGTTGTCGCACCTCGAGGCGGACGGCGTCGTGATTCGTCGCACGCGCGACGCTCTCATGGCCATCCCGTTGTCGGGCCGACGATTTAGGATCACGCGACACAAATGAACCGGCTCGCGAATCGGCCTCTAGTGGAATCGACATTCACGGACCGTTGTGGTGCTGAATGATAAACAGTGTTGCCATGTCGCGTCGATCTTGTGAGGATGAGGTGTCTTGAGCACAGCAAATCCGGGTTGCGGTTATGATTTCGTTGTCGTGGGCGGCGGGAGTGCCGGTTGCGTGATCGGTTCTCGATTGTCGGAGAACGACGACGTCAGCGTGCTTCTTGTCGAAGCCGGAGGGCGTGATCAGTTGTCGGCCATGGCGAGCCCGGCTGGTTGGCTCGCCCTGCTGGGCAGCTCCGCCGACTGGTGTACCCCGTCCACCGAGCAGGCCTTTCTGGGCTCATCGATCGTCCTGCCGCGCGGACACGCCCTGGGGGGTTCATCGGCCATCAACGGGCTGAACTTCCTGCGCGGCCATCGCTCGAGCTACGACCGGTGGGCGGCGATGGGGGCGACGGGGTGGGAGTTCGACGACCTCCGGCCCTACTTCCGGCGCAGCGAACGCGCGGTGGGGCGGGATCCGGCCGTCCGCGGCACGGACGGGCCGATGGTCGTGTCACCACCACCCGAGCCGCATCCGCTGATCAGCGCGTGCCTCGACGCGGCCGTCGACGTGGGGTGTCCAGCGGCGACGGACGTGAGCAGCGGCCTGGAGGAAGGTGTCGGGCGCTGCGACAACACGATCGTCGACGGGGTGCGGCAGAGCGTGGCCGATGCCTACCTGCGCCCCGTGCTGAACCGGCCGAACCTGGACGTGGTCACCGGCGCCGCGGTGCACCGGCTGCGGTTCGACGGTCATCGTTGTACCGGGGTCGAGTACTCGCTTGACGGCGCGGTGATCTTCGCGGAGTGCTCGCGGGAGGTGGTGCTCACCGCGGGGACGATCGGGTCGGCGCAGTTGTTGCTGCTCTCCGGTGTCGGGCAGGCGGATCACCTGCGCGACGTCGGCGTAGAGGTCGTGCACGACCTTCCCGGGGTCGGAGCCAACTTCCACGACCATCCGGCGGCGATGGTGAACTACAGCGCCTCCCGCCCGGTGCCGCTGATGCCGGGCAACCCCCCGGGCGAGGCAATGGGACTGGTGCGCAGCGACCCCGCTCTGGGCGACGCAGACCTGCAGGTGCTCTTCTTCAGCCAGCCCCTCCATCCGGCCGTCCGCACCGACCTGGCTCAGGGGTACTCAATCATGTTCAGCGTGATGAGTCCGCGCAGCCGAGGGTCGGTGCGGCTGGCGAGCGCCGATCCCGAGGCCGTGCCGCTCGTTGACCCGAACTATCTCGGTGACGACCGCGACGTCGAGACGATGACGGCGGGCCTGCGCCTCGCCAGGGAGATCGGGTGTGCCGAGGCGCTCGCCCCCTGGCGGGGCGAGGAGGCACCCGCGGTGCCGGACCCCGACGACCCGGCCGCCGTCCGGGCGTACCTGCAAGGAAGCCTGATGCCCTACTTCCACTACGCGGGCACCTGCCGGATCGGGATCGACGACATGGCCGTGGTCGACCCGGAGTTGCGAGTGCGTGGGCTCGACGGGCTCCGGGTCGCCGACGCGTCCGTGATGCCGTCGGTCGTCTCCGCGAACACCAACGCCACGGTCTGCGCGATCGCGGAACGGGCGGCCGCTCTCATCGCCGGGTGACGCTGCAGGCTCAGGTGAAGGCCGCGACGAGCGCGTGTAGGCAGACCTCTCCCCCCGGGGGTGACGAGCAGCTGACCGAGCTGGACTAAACGGTCGAAGGAAAACGTGGTCCGGCTCCCGTCCGTCTGCGACGCCTATCGATCATCTCGAGTGTGGGGCGATAGCAGGCGGGATGGGTGTCTGGGCGGGCAGAGAGGCGGGGTGACGCGCTGCGGGCGCTGGCTGCTCTGGTTTATGCAGGTGACTGGGGTTGGGTGCGCGGCCACCGGGATGCCTCGCGCGCTGACTGCAGGACGCTCGGGCGATGTGGTGCGCGCCACTTGTTGCCCTCCTGCGGCCGCCTGCTTCATGCCATAGCCTGGAACAGGTAGTCCAGTTACAGTGTCGATTTGCTCCAAGAAAGCCGCATCCCGCCCTGCGTAGACCGATGGAGCGCTGAGTCGTGCCGGCGGGGGAGTCGTGGACGGTCGCGAGCCCGGCCGGAAACGCCAGGTGGAGTCAGCGCCGCAGAGAGTCCAGAGAGGAATTCACGTGACAGACGACCGACTCGCTGCGCTCACCGCGGCGGGTGTTTCGATCTGGCTCGATGACCTGTCGCGTGATCGCCTGGTCAGCGGCGATCTGCGGCGACTCATCGACGACAAGCACGTCGTCGGCGTTACCACCAACCCGACCATCTTCGCGGCTGCGCTCGCGCACCGAGGGGTCTATACGTCGCAGATCCGGAAGCTCGCGCGGTGCGGGGCGACGGTCGGAGACGCTGTTCGAAAGCTCCTGGTCGTGGATGTCCAACAGGCCTGCGAGTTGTTCCACGGCGTCTGGGAGGCGAGCAACGGTGTTGACGGGCGGGTGTCGCTCGAGGTCAACCCCGATCTGGCCGACGACAGCGAAGCGACCGTCGTCGAGGCTGTGAGCCTCATGCGAGCGGTCGGCCGCCCGAATCTCTACGTGAAGATTCCTGCGACCAGGGCAAGCCTGCCGGCCATCACGGAAGCTCTCGCGCTTGGCATCGACGTCAACGTCACGCTCATCTTCTCGGTGGAGCGGTACCGGGAGGTCATGGCGGCCTACCTCGACGGCCTCGAGCGGGCACTCGACGACGGCGTGCCTCTGTCCGCAGTCCACTCGGTCGCGAGCTTCTTCGTCTCCCGTGTCGACGTAGAGGTGGACAAACGCCTCGAAGAGATCGGATCGGACGAAGCCCTCGCGTTGCGGGGCATGGCCGGTATCGCGAACTCGAGACTTGCGTATCAAGCGTTCCGGGAGACGTTTGCCGGTCCGCGCTGGGAGCGCCTCGCGGCAAAGGGCGCTCGCGTTCAGCGGCCGCTCTGGGCCTCGACGGGCGTGAAGAATCCTGCCTACCCGGACACGATGTATGTCACCGAGCTCGCGGTGTCCGGATCTGTGAACACGATGCCAGAGGCAACGCTGAACGCTTTCGCCGATCACGGCTCACTGCGCAGAGCAAATAATGGTGACGCCGTCACCGGTCTTGCCTCGGAGGCCCGTGAGGTGATCGACGCGATAGCTGCCGCGGGCGTCGATCTCTCAGAAGTCTTCACGGTCCTGGAACGTGACGGCGTTGATCGGTTCGCCCGCTCCTGGGCGGAGCTGCACGAGACCGTTCGGCGGTCCATGGAAGCGGCCGAGTAGAGGCTCGCCGTGGCTGGCGCAGGTGGGTGCGCAAAGCCGGACGAGATTGGGGCCACAGCGTGTCAGTACGAACCGTGAATGTGGAGGAGGTCCACCGATGACCGCAGCTCAGGACGCAACGGATCGCGTCTCGCCGTCGAGCCAGCCGTGGCTGCATCAGCACGGGGGAGGGGAGATCCAGAAGTTCGGGACCGTGAAGCAGTTCCCCGTCGGATTGTCCTATGACGCGCGCATGTACGCGGGCGAAATGCTCAACCGGACATTGGCGGACACTCAGATTCTTTACGCTCTTTACAAGAAGAGTCACTGGAATGTCCGAGGTGCGACCTTCTACCAGCTCCACCTCCTGCTCGACAAGCACGCTGACGAACAACTCGCTCTCGTCGACGCGATCGCCGAACGCATCCAGAGCCTGGGTGCCGTAGCGGTGGGCGATCCGCGCCACGCGGCGGAGCTCAGCAGCATTCCGCGACCGCCGGATGGTGTCGAGCAGGTTCCGGCGATGCTCTCCCGGCTGCTCGACGCGCATGAACGCATCTTGATCGACGCCCACAAGGCGGCTGCCAAGAGCGCGGAGCTTGGCGACGACGGAACCAACGACTTGCTCGTCTCGCAGGTCATCCGGACCGGAGAGCTGCAATGCTGGTTTCTGGCCGAGCATCTGGTCGACACGCCTCTCGTGCGCATCTGACGGTCGAACTGCGCTGGTTCCGTCCGCAGTGTGCTTCGTGCCCACGGGGATCCTGCGGCTTGCATGCGGATCGGCGGACCTCGGACATGAAGTGGGGATCGCCTGTGAGGCCGCGGCCCTGCTCTACGCGCGTTCGTTGGACGAGATGCTCGAGCTCGCCGACCGGGTGGCCATGTTCCACGACGGGCGGCTCGCCGGCCCGTTCCCGCGCGTCGAGGTGGATCGGGAGCGGATCGGCGCACTGATGGCGGGAGACCGCGACCGTGATGGCCGACAGGAGGAGATCGGATGAGGACGACACTGGTCGCCGACCACGTCCTGCTCCCCGACCGGGTGCTGAGCCCGGGCGTGGTGCGCATCGATGACGGCACGATCACGGCGGCAGATCCGATCGGTCCCGCCGGACCACCGGCCGGGCCGGACACGATCCGCCTCGACGGCCGCATCCTCATGCCTGGCCTGGTCAACTCACACACCCACACCCCGATGTCGCTGCTGAAGGGCGTCGCGGAGGGCTGGTCACTGCTCACCAAGGAGGGCTGGCTGAACCGCGTGCGGGCGCTGGAGGCCGGGCTGAAGCCGTCCGCGATCCCTGGCGCGGTCGCGGTCTCGTGCGCGGAGATGATCGCGTCCGGCACCACCACCTTCGCCGACCAGTACCTCTTCGCGGAGGAGATCGTGCCGACCGTCGTCCGCAGCGGCCTGCGGGCGGCCGTGGCGTACGGCATCGTCGAGCTGGGCGACGACGCCGCACGCGAGCGGGAGCTCGCCGCGTGCAGCGACTTCCTCGAACGCACGACGGGAACGGGACCGCTGGTGCGGGGTTGGGTCGGTCCGCACGCCTTCTTCGTCGACAACTCCGAGCAGGCGATCGAAGCGGAACTGGCGCTCGCCGACGCCCACGGCGCCGGTCTGCATGCCCACTTCGCCACCAGCGGCGAGGAGGACGCGTGGTGCCGGGAGACCGTCGGCACCACTGCGCTGGTGCGGATGAAAGCGCTCGGGCTGCTCGACAGGCGGGTCCTGCTGGCCCACGGTTGCACCGTCCTCCCGGAGGACCTGCCGCTGCTGGCAGACACGGACGTCTCCCTGGTGTTCGCGCCCAACGTCTGCATGGCGAGCGGAGCGTCTCCGCCGCCGTTCCGGGAGGCCCTCGACCAGGGGGTCACGGTCGCGCTCGGCACGGACAACGTGTGCAACAACGGCAGCTACGACATGTTCGCCGAGATGCGTGCGATGGGCAGGCTGGCGTCGTTCGTCAGCCGTGTCCCCGACGCCGTCCCGGCGCGCACCCTTCTCGCGATGGCGACCACAGCGGGGCATCGCGCCCTGGGCACCGGACCGGCCGCGGGGACGATCGTCCCCGGCGCGCCCGCCGACCTCATCGCGGTGGCGACGGCGGATTTGTGCCGGGGACCGGTGCGGATGCAGTCACTGGAGTCCGCGCTGGTCTACGGCGGGAGCGGGCATGCCGCCGTCGACTCGATGGTGGACGGGCGATGGCTGATGCGCGAGCACACGTTGCTGACGCTCGATGCCTCGTCCTCGTACGAGCTGCGTGACGAGGACGCCGAGACGCTGCTCGCCGCGGCGCGGGCGCGGGCCGCGGCGACCTGACGTGCGCGGGGCGCACCGTCCGAGCCGTCGTCCTGCGCCGTTCACGGGCCGGCTCGACAGCACGACGACGGAACTCGGGAGGGTGAGGGGCCGGCACCACGGCATTCTCTTGGTGGCCGTGGCCACCTCAGGCCGGCGGCGGCTTGTCATCGGTACTCGGGGTTGGGATTGTCGAAGTCGAATCGGCGACCTCGGTCCCACTCCGACCGTCGGTTGCCATATGCAGGGATACCCTCGGCGCTCTTGATCATGTGCGCCAGGTGCATGAGGTTCCACGTCATGAACGCGGTGTTGCGATTGGTGAAGTCGTTCTGCGGCCCGCCCGACCCCGGATCGAGATAAGACGGGCCAGGGCCGATGGCCCCGATCCAGCCAGCATCGGCCTGCGGTGGGATTGTGTACCCTATGTGTTGCAGGCTGTACAGCGCGTTCATCGCACAGTGCTTGACGCCGTCCTCGTTGCCCGTGATGAGACAGCCGCCTACTCGACCGTAGTAGGCGTACTGCCCGGCGTCGTTCAGCAGGTGTGAGCACGCATAGAGCCGCTCGATGATCTTCTTCATTTCGGAAGAGTTATCGCCGAGCCAGATCGGACCGCACAACACGAGAATCTCGGCAGCAAGGACCTTGTCGTAGAGGGCAGGCCACTCGTCGGTCGTCCAACCGTGTTCAGTCATGTCGGGATAGACCCCGACGGCGATGTCGTGGTCGATAGTCCGTATGACTTCCACGTCCACGCCCTCCCGCTTCATCAGGTCGGCGCTGAGCCGGATCAGGCCCTCCGTGTTGCTCGGTTCTGGAGACCGCTTGAGGGTTCCGTTGAAGAACAAAGCTCGGAGACCATCGAAACGAAGATCCATCTGAATTCCTTCGAAGCGAGTGAGGCCGTTCGTTCGACCTCGCTGGACAGGTCCTTGATGCAAGCGATCGCCGAGACGGTGAAGATGTGCTTGACCCAGTAGCGCGGCGGACGCCTGGCTCCAAGGATGTCACCGCTCCGAGGCACTCCCGTCCCTTCCCTGGTCGCCGTCGAGCAATGCTTTGGCTGTCGCAGCGTCGTCGGAGACCACGCTGATGGCCCCATGAAGCACCGTCCTCACCTGGACGTGCGGGATGACCGCGGCGCCTGACGCGTCCGCGAACACGTAGTCGCCTGGCCGAACGGCAACGCCGTTCACCACTACGGGCCGGTTCGCCTCGAACGGAGTGACGACGTCACCGCCCCAGTGGACAGCCTCACCTCGGCAGTACGCAGCAAAGCCGTACGTTGAGAGTTCCGCGAAGTCGCGTAGCCGCGCGTCGGTCAGCACGCCGGCCAAATTGTGATGGGCCAGTCGGCTCAGCTTGGTACCTCCCGCCATTGAGGCATCGGGGTGACCGTTGCTCGCCAACACCAGCACGCTGCCCATGCCACCATCGGACACCGCTTCGTCGAACAACTTGCCGAAGTTATAGCGATCAGGTGGCAGTGCTACTTCGCAGGACGGAAAGTACGAGATCGTTACCGCCGGGCCGAAGAGCAATCTCCCCGGCGTCGGGCTCACCAGGTCTACAAGGTGACATCGGTGCCGGTGCAGCCGTCCCATGGCGTCGACGATGTCAGCGGTACTGACCTGGTGGGCAAGGACGCCCAACTCCGGATCTTCGGTCGTCATCGGACCTCCCTGCCCCCGCGAGAGCCACACCTCATCGCATGACTTTGGAAGCGGCCCGGGCTCGAGCGGTGCGCGGTCCATTGCTCAAATCGTCGACCTGAATCCCATCGGGATCGACGGGCTGGAGTCGGGTTCGTCATGCTCTAGGTGTGGGTTTGCCGTCGCGGCGAACGATCAACACTTGCGATTGGTGGCCGACGGTGTTGCCGGTCGGTCTTCCCCGGTTGTAGATGCATCCCCAGCCTGATCGCATCCGTACCCACCCTAGTACTTCAGCTGGTTGCGTCCAGTGGTTCGGTAGTCTCGACCGTGGCGGTCGGACTTGTCGCCGCGGACGGACTCGCCTCGGTCGGCGGAGGGATGCAGGGCGCCGACCTGCCGCCTCCCATGTAACCGGGGAAGCCGGGCTCACCGATAACGGCCGTCGAAGCTCGATCCCCGGTTGGGCTCGGTGAACCGCACGCCCGCGATCCGGCCTTCCTCGACGATCCAATGCAGGTCGTAGCAGGCACGATAGCTGGGAGGTCAGAAGGAGCAGAAGCGGCCGTCATCGATGTACCAATTGCCTTGTGTCGCCCGGCCCTGCTCGACATAGGTGGTAGCGCCGCTGGATTCGAAGACCTGGGTCGAGCCATCGTTGTAGACGAAGGCGTGCGCCGTAACCGCGGTGGGGGTGTACCCCTCGATCACAGGGTCGCCATCCACGACATGAATGTTCTTGAGCATGTCGACCATCAGTTCCTCCTTCGGAACATATTCAGCCTGGTAGGACGGGACGCAGCGTCGAGGTCCGAGGCGGCGCGAGCGACGTGCTGATCGGCGAGAACTCCTTCGACAGGACTATCCGTGTCTCTTGGATGGGTGTTGCTTCCGACTCTGGTCCGATGTGGTGCGCACTGGTCCGCGGGTCTCACCCACTGATTGATCGGGTAGCAGCATCGTCGTTTCAGGCGCGTCTGCGTCCTCAGACCGATTCGGGTTCGTCGTCATCGGCGACGATGTGTACTGCGGCCTCTTCGGCGGAGGCTGCGCCGCCATCGCGAGCGATGTCCACTGCGTAGAGGTAGGCGTAGTCGTCGATCTCCCCCGTGGGTTCGACGTCGATCAACCTCCCTGAGCGGGCCGTGCCGGCTTCGTTGTCGTACGGCTCGCCGTCGGTGTCCGAGGCGTCGCCCAGCCCGTCCCCGTCGGGGATCATGATGTCGGGCAGCTCGCGTGCCAGGCGGCCGTTGAGGCTTTCGTGTTCGGCCGCTTCCCTCGCGGTGAGGCCGTAGTCGTTGAGCTCCCATGGACGGTCCGGAGGGGAGTAGCCCTCGTCCAGTACGTCTAGGACCCCGCGGTCGTCGAGGCTGTCCTCTGGCTGAAGGAGCCCGGAGTCGATGTCGACGCCGTCGGTCCCGTCATTGTCATCTGTGGACATGTCAATCTCCCTGGTAGCGCTGCTCGAGCCAGGGGTCTCCCCGGTCGTGGTATCCGTTGCGCTCCCAGAAGCCGGACTGGTCCTGGGCCAGCAGCGTCAGCCGGACAACCATTTTCCGCTTTGCCAGAAGTACAGGTGGGGCACGAGCAGCCGGGCCGGTCCTCCGTGGATCTCCTCCAGAGGCGTTCCGTTCACGTTCCGAACCACTCATGCCCTGCGGTTCGGGGGGTCGAGCTAATTCGGACCGCGCGCGTGGAGGGTGGGACCGGTCTGATCAGGGTTGCGGAATGATCGCGTCAAGTGGCAAGGACGCCGACGCGAGGACCGTCCGAAGCACTGTTAGCTACGCCATGCGCTCGTCGGTCGCGGTGATGCGGCGATCGTCGATCGTCGATCATGCGGATCAGTGAGGATCCGGTGACTACCGCGTCGGTGCAGGAATTCGTTGGCTCGCCTTGGCCGCGAGTTCCTCGTCGTCGACCATTGTGATCATCTCGACTCCAGGAGTACACAGCATGACCACGACGAAGCGGCTCGTCCTGTCGTCGAGCAGGTTTGCGGCCGTGTAGTGGATGACGTCGCCACCCGGTTCCCAGAAAGCCTCTCCGGCCTTGATCGGATACGGTGCTTCTCCCTCGAGCTCGAAGAGCATCTCGCCCTCGAGCATGTAGCCGAATACGGGGCCGGAGTGACGATGCGGACCCAGGCCCGGGTCGCCCGGGGGCAGCTCGAGGAGGCGGACCATCGCGGAGGAACCCTGCGCGATGAACGGCGGCACGACCTCCAGCAGATCTTCCTGGCTCATGTTGGTAGAAGTAGGCATTTCATCTCCTTTGTCATGCCTCTCGCCTTCGGCGAGCATGTTTCGCTCCGCAGGTGCCGAGCGTGTCCGGACACGTCGTCGAATCGGCTGGTCAGAGGATCGTTCATCCGGTCATGGCCGGACGACCAGCACGGTCTTTCCTGGGTGAGGTCTGCGGAGAGTGCCGCTCTCGTAGGCGGCTCGGCCCTCGGCCAGGGGAAACGTTGTGGCGACGCCGACTTTCAGCTTGCCGTTGTCGATCATGTCGGCCAGTCGGGCCAGACGGTCCCGCTCCGCTGTGACGATGAAGAACAGGGCGGTGACGCCATACTTTTCGGCCAGCTCCTCCGAGGGAGGCTCCTGGAGGGTGATCAGGCGCCCGCCACGACGCAGCGCCGCGAACAAGGCTTCCGGCACCTCCCGGCCGACGGCGTCGATCACGACGTCGAACACGCCCGTCTCCGCGTC
>NZ_BAAAUS010000043.1:0-53000 GCF_039534065.1 Pseudonocardia yunnanensis
GCCAAGAAGGAGGCTCTCGAGGCCGCGGGCGTCAAGGTCGGCAAGACCCCCAGCGAGACCGCTGCACTCATGCGCGAGCTCATCGCCGCGCGCTAGGAACAGTCCGGGGAGCGTGCGTTCCGGCCGCGGAACGCAGCTCCCCGGCGGCGGACCTGGGCGAACTTCCCATCCCGCCTTCGTCGCCGACATGAGCTAGCGTTTCGAGCCATCACCTGCGACGGACCGCGGGTCCGCACCGAGGGAGTTCGTTTCATGAGTCAGCAGCCCGGGACACCCGGGACACCGGCCCACGGCGTCTCGTCGCCTGCCGGGTCGCCCCCGGCAACGGCTACAGGGTCGACGTCGACCGAGTCGTCGTCGGCGACGTCGGCCGCGGATCCGGCCGGCCGGACGGCCCCCGCGGCGGAGCCCCAGCTCGCGCCCGGCCCGGCGAGGCTGCTCGCGCTCGTCGCGGCCGGTCTGGGTGTGGTGATCTACCTGCTCGGCTTCTTCGACGAGGTGGGTTTCGCCGCATCGGTCATCGCGCCACTGCTGGTGGGCGGCGGTCTGCTGGCCGGTGCGGCCTTGCTGCCGAAGGTCGGACGCGTGCTCGTACCCGCCGCTGTGGCGGTGGCCACCGGCACCCTGCTGGTCCTGCAGCTCGTAGCGACCGGCGCCTCGTCCACCACAGCGGTGGTCGTGCTGGTGCTCGCGATCCTGGAGACCGCGGCCGTCGTCGGCGCGGTGCTGCTTGACGCCGATCTCGTCAAGGCTCCGACGCCCCGGCCGCGCCAGGCGCCGAGCCACCCGCAACAGCAACAGCAGCAGCAGGGCTACGGCGGCCAGTACCCGCAGGGGTACGGCCAGCAGAGCGCGTACGGGCAGTACGGGGCCGCCCAGAGCGGCTACGGCCAGCAGGGTGGCTACGTCGGCCAGCAGCCCGGCTACGGGCAGCAGGCGCCCTACGGTGCCCAGCAGCCCGGCTACGGCCAGCAGGGCTACGCCGGCCAGCCCGGCTACGGCCAGGGCCAGCAGCCGCCGGCACAGGGCGGCTGGGGCCAGCAGGCGCCCGCCCAGCCCGAGCCCGGTGCCCGGCCAGGAGGCGGTCCCAGTTGGTACGGCGGCGGTGGCGCCCCTGATGCCGGGGCCGACACCCCGGCGTCGCCCGGCACCCCGGCCGCTGCCCCCGGCTCCTCCGACGCCACCTCGGCGTACCCGCAGAGCGAGCCCGCTGCCCAGCCGTGGAAGGAACCGTCGGGGGAGGGACGTCACGAGCAGCGCGGTGACACGTCCGACCCGGATGACGGGCCCGTCGAGCAGACCCGTTTCATCCAGCCCGGCGAGCGGCCGCCCAACTGACAGCCGGCGCTCGGCCGGTCCACCGACGGTGGATCGCGCCGAGCGCCCCCGGCGTGCCTGTCCGTTCGGGCGGCACGCCGCTGAGACCCTGGTGCGGTGACCCGCACACTCGCCGGCCCTGGAACCGACCCGGATCCGGACGGTCCGAACGACCTCCCGGAATCCGGGGGCGTCGCGGGCCTGGACCGCCTGCGCCTGCTGCTGGCCGGCGCCATGGGCACGGTCATCTTCAGTTACGCCCTGCTGGTGCCGGCTGCGGCCTTCGTCATCGTGACGGGCGACGGCAGCCTGTCTCTCGACGGGGCGTTCGCCGCGGCGATCCCGCTGTGGCTGGCCGCGCACCAGATCCCGCTCGTGCTGGGCGGCCAGCCGCTCAGCGTGCTGCCCCTGCTGCCGACGGCCGTGCTCGTCGTGGTCGTCGCTGTCGGGGCGAAGTGGGCGGCGCGGCGGCTCGGCCGTCGTTTCCGTTCGGACGCCGGAGCGGTGCTCGCGAGCATCGCCGGGGCACATGCCTCGGTCGCCGTGCTGGGCAGCGCGTTGCTCCCTCGTGCGGCCGAGGTCGCCGTGACGCCGTGGTCCGCGATGGTCGGCGGCGGTCTCGTCGCGGCCGCGGCCGCCGCCGTCGGGGTGGTGCGGGCCTGCGGGGTGCCCGCGGAATGGGTCGCGCGCCTTCCCGGCTGGTTCCGGCCCGCGCTGCGTGGCACCGCGGTTGCGCTCACCGGGCTGGTGCTGGCCGGTTCCGTGGCCCTCTTCGCCGGTCTGGTGCTGGGTGCGGGGCACATCGCTGCCGCATACGAGACGCTCGCCCCCGGTTTCGGCGCCGGCATAGGGCTCACGCTGCTCGCGCTCGCTTACCTGCCCAACGCCGTCGTCGCCGGGATGAGCTGGGTGCTGGGCCCCGGCATCGCGGTCGGCACGGGCGTGACCACCCCGCTCGCCGCGTATCCGGGAGAGCGGTCGAACTTCCCGCTGCTGGCGGCCCTCCCGACCTCCGCGCCACCCGTGTGGGCCGCAGCGGCGTTCGCCCTGCCCGTCGCCGTGGGAGTGCTGGCCGGACGCGCGTGCGTCACCACGGCCGGTGCCGCAGACCGGTTGCGTGCCGTCGGCGCGACGGCCGTCGCCACCGCGCTCATCGCCGGGCTGCTGGCGTGGCTGGCCGGGGGGAGGTTGGGTGCGGGGCCGTTCGACCCGGTGCGGCTCTCCGGTGAGCTGGCGGTGCCTGCCGTCCTGCTCTGGGTCGGGCTGCCGATGGTGGTCGTGGCACTGATCCGAAGCCGCCGGGACGAGCCAGAAGAGACGGAAGAAGCGCACGCCGACGACGCCGGGCGGGGACGGGCGCGTGCGGCGGCTGCGCGGCCGAAGCCCGAGCGGCACGGGCACGCACCGGTCGAGTCCGGAGCCCGGGACGTCACCACAGAGGACGAGGACCAGGCCCGGACGGAGACCGAGGCCGCCGAGGACGAGACGGCCGGGACGGACGCGGACGAGGCAGCGGCCGCAGCCGGCGAGGCCGGCCCCCCTGACGAGGACCGGGAGAGCAAGGACGCTGCGAGCGAGGTGGCCGCACCCGACGGTGAGGAAGCCGAAGGCGGCGACACCGAACCGGACGCCGGCTCCCCGCAACGGCGCGCAGACGCCCGGAACGACGAGGAGCCTGCGACGCAACGAGCCCTGCCCCAGCGGGTCGCCCCGCGCCGGGTGCCACCGGCGCGCACCGCGAAGCGCCCGGAGCGCCGGCGCGGCCGCGAGATCCCCGACCGGCGCGATGCCGACCCAGCCGACGGGTCCGAGAAGAAGCGCTGGTGGAGCAAGGGGCAGCAGACCGACGCCCCGGATCGTGCGCCTGGCCCCGACGACACCTCGGAGCAGGTTGCTCCCAAGCCGCGGGGCCCGCGCACGGTCGGGGAACTCGTTGCTCAGCGCGAGCGGGAGGCGGCCCGGCGTGCGGCGGCGGAGGGCAGCAACCGAAGCGTCGAGGATCCGCCCGACGAGGGCTGAGCTCGTTCCTGTGGTCCCGCTTGCGGATCCGTAGGGTTCCGGGCGCGGTGCTGCGCCTTACCCGACGTACGGCCGGGCGGCGCGAACAGAGACGGTGGGGCGCGACGCGCACCCCGTGGTGCCCTCCGAAGGCGGTGTGACCTGCGCCGCGGCCTACCCTGGAGGTTGTCACCCGATCCCCGTCCTGCCGAGGAGTCAGCGCTTGCCCGCATCGCCGAGCGGTACCTACCGGGTGGAGCTCCCCGTTCCGGCCCGTGTGGTCGTCCTGGTCTCCGGCTCCGGCACGCTGTTGCAGGCGCTCCTCGACGCCGCGGCCGACGGCACCTACCCGGCCCGCGTGGTCGCCGTCGGGGCGGACCGTGGCGGTATCGAAGGGCTGGCCCGCGCCGAGCGCGCCGGTGTCCCCACGTTCACGGTGCGCATGGCCGACCACGCCGACCGCGGCGCATGGGACTCCGCGATGGCCAAAGCCGTCGCCGAGCACCGTCCCGACCTCGTGGTCAGCGCCGGGTTCATGAAGATCCTCGGTCCGGGCTTCCTCAGCGGCATCGCCGGCCCGATGATCAACACCCACCCCGCGCTGCTGCCCGCTTTCCCCGGCATCCGCGGCGTGGCCGACGCTCTCGCGTACGGCGTCAAGGTCACCGGGGCCACCCTGCACATCGTGGACGACGGGACCGACACGGGACCGGTGCTGGCGCAGGCCGCGGTTCCCGTCGAACCTGGGGACAGCGTCGACTCGCTGCACGAACGAATCAAGATCGAGGAACGGCGGTTGCTCGTGAGCACCGTCGCCGCGCTGGCCCGGCAGGGAGCCACCGTGACCGGACGAGAGGTGACCATTCCGTGAGCTCCGCCGAGACCCCCGCTCGTCGTCCCGTACGACGGGCGTTGATCAGCGTCTATGACAAGACGGGCGTGGCGGACCTCGCCACCGGCCTCCACGCGCTCGGTGTCGAGATCGTGTCCACCGGCTCCACCGCGCAGCGCATCGCCGACGCCGGCGTACCCGTCACACCGGTCGAGGAGCTCACCGGCTTCCCCGAGTGCCTCGACGGCCGGGTCAAGACCCTGCACCCCCGGGTGCACGCCGGGCTGCTCGCCGACACGCGGCGCCCGGAGCACGTCGAGCAGCTCCGAGAGCTCGACATCGCTCCGTTCGACCTGCTGGTGTCGAACCTCTACCCGTTCACGGAGACGGTTGCATCGGGCGCCACGCCTGCCGAATGCGTGGAGCAGATCGACATCGGTGGGCCCGCGATGGTCCGGGCCGCGGCGAAGAACCACGACAGCGTGGCCGTCGTCGTCGAGCCTGCCCGCTACGACTGGGTGCTCGAGCACGTGAAGAACGGCGGGTTCGAGCTCGCCGAGCGGCGGCTGCTCGCCGTGGCGGCGTTCCGGCACACCGCCACCTACGACATCGCGGTGGCGTCCTGGATGGGCAACGTCCTCGCGCCCGACCCCGAGGCCGGCGTGTTCCCGTCCTGGGTCGGGGCCTCCTGGGAGCGCGCCGCCACGCTTCGCTACGGCGAGAACCCGCACCAGAGCGCCGCGCTGTACGTCTCGGGGCAGCCCGGCCTCGCCGCTGCTGAGCAGCTGCACGGCAAGGAGATGTCCTACAACAACTACACCGACGCCGACGCCGCGTGGCGCGCCGCCCACGACCACGACGAGCCCTGCGTCGCCATCATCAAGCACGCCAACCCGTGCGGCATCGCCGTCGGCACCGACATCGCCGACGCCCACCGCAAGGCCCACGCCACCGACCCCGTCAGCGCCTACGGCGGCGTGATCGCGGTGAACCGCGAGGTGAGCGTGGAGATGGCGGAGCAGGTGGCCGAGGTGTTCACCGAGGTCGTTCTGGCGCCGTCGTACGCCGACGGAGCGCTCGAGGTGCTCACCGGTAAGAAGAACATCCGCGTGCTGCGGCTCCCCGTCGCGCCGGCCCGGGCGGGTGCCGAGATGCGCCCGATCTCCGGAGGGCTGCTGCTGCAGCAGCGCGACATCCTCGACGCGCCCGGCGACGACCCCTCCACCTGGACCCTCGCCACCGGCGACCCGGTGCCGGACGACGTGCTGGCCGATCTCGCGTTCGCCTGGCGGGCGTGCCGCTCCGTGAAGTCGAACGCCATCCTGCTCGCCTCCGGGGGCGCCGCCGTCGGGGTCGGGATGGGGCAGGTCAACCGGGTGGACGCGGCCCGGCTGGCGGTGGCTCGGGCCGGCGATCGGGCTCGCGGCTCGGTGGCCGCGTCCGACGCCTACTTCCCGTTCCCCGACGGGCTCGAGGTGCTGCTCGAGGCGGGCGTGCGGGCGGTCGTGCAGCCGGGCGGCTCGGTACGCGACAACCTGTCGACGGAGGCGGCGGCCAAGGCCGGGATCGCCCTGTACCTGACGGGCACGCGCCACTTCGCCCACTGACGCCCTCGCGAGCCGCCCGGTTTGTACTAGCGGCGCGTTGATCCGGTAGGTCCGTTCGGTAGTGCCGCTCGTCCGCTCACGTGGTGGTGGTGCTCGCCGAGCCCTCTCGGGGTGGGCCGGCGAGCTGATTGTGGCCGTGAGCCTCGCGGGCCGATTACCGGCACCCGCGTGCGGGTCGCTGGATTCGGCGCGCGAGCCGGGGCGGTTGGCGCGCGAGGCGCCTGCTTCCTGGCGAGGAGTCGCCCCGGATCGTGTGCGGAGCGGCGCAGCCTGAGGTCAGGAGCGTGGGATGCTCCCGAAGAGCGACACCCAGTGGTGCGCGGTGAGGTCGCGTGGTCGCGTCGAGGTGTCCAGCCCCTGCCTCGCAAGCCAGGTCCGGATGGCAGGGTGCGCGCGCCGCAGGGTCGTCACCAGCCGGTCGCCGCTGAACGTCGTCCGGACCAGCTGCTGGTAGCGAGCGCGGTCCGCCCTGGCAACCAGCTCGCGGTCCCGGCGCGTGACGACGAGGATCCCGCCGTCCACTCCGGGACGTGGCCGGAACGCGGCGGCCGGCACCCGTCCGGCGAGCCCGAACTCGTACCACGGCCACCAGCTTGCGGTGAGGAGCGTCGTGCCGCCCACCGCGGCACGCTTGCGTGCGACCTCCCACTGAAGCAGCAGCACGGCGGTGATCCAGTCCCGTTGCGCGAGGAGGTGGCGCAGCAGGGGGGTGGTGATGCCGAAGGGCACGTTGGACACGACGTGGTGCTCGCCTTCGAAGCGGAACCGCAGCATGTCGTCGTGGATGACGTGAACGCGGTGACCGAGAGAACGGCGGAGAGCGGCAACCCGCCGGGGGTCCAGCTCGACGGCGGTGACGAGGCCGCGACGGGCGGCGAGATGCCGCGTCAGGGCTCCGTCGCCGGGGCCGAGCTCGAGGATCGCGCCTGGCGGCACCAAGCCGGCGACGCGGGCGGCCACGCGCCGGTCGGCGAGGAAGTTCTGGCCGAGCTCGTGGCGGCCGCCGAAGGAAGGGTGATGGGTGGACGAGGGCATGGGTGACCTGCGCTTCGCGTCGATCGGGAAGGGATCCGGATCGGACGGCGCGCGGAGCAGCCCCGGTTGGCGGGGCGAGAGTCAGCGGCGCGGCGTCCGAGAGACGCGGCGCACCCTTATGAAGCCGTAACCCACGCAGACGACGTTATCGGCGGGGGCCAGCTGTTTTCCGGCCAACGATCACGGCGTCGACTCGGGACGAGGACCGGGCGGGCCGGGCATCAGTGCATTCTGAGCGCGGGTACGAGCGGCGCGTTCGTCCGGTAGGTCCGCCCGGCGGGGCCGCTCGTCCAGCCTCTCGAGGTGGGCCGGCCGCGAGCTGCACGAACGGCACTTCGGCTCGATGGGTTCGTGCGGCGGCGCCGCCCGTCCACGCCGGTCTGGGGTTCCGCGGCCGTGTGAGCTGTACCAGCGGCGCGTTCGTCCGGTAGGTCCGCGCGGCCGTGCCGCTCGTCCGCGAATTCCTGCGGGCAGGCAAGGCTGCGCCGCGCGCCGGGCGCGTGCACGGACGGCACGCTCGTCCGGTAGGTCCGTCCGGCGGTGCCGTTCATCCAGTCCGCCGGGCTCCCCCGCTCGGGACGTAGAGCGGGTGGGAACGGGGCGGCTCGCGGGGCGAGGGTCTACCCAACGGGTG
Source organism: Pseudonocardia yunnanensis (assembly GCF_039534065.1). Taxonomy (NCBI): domain Bacteria; kingdom Bacillati; phylum Actinomycetota; class Actinomycetes; order Pseudonocardiales; family Pseudonocardiaceae; genus Pseudonocardia; species Pseudonocardia yunnanensis. The sequence goes on from NZ_BAAAUS010000043.1 coordinate 7,424, forward strand.
AGCTGTGGGGGCTGGGGTTGAGCGTGACCAGCGAGAACGACTAAGCTTCGAACGTACGTTCGATGATGATCGCCGACTTCCCCGCGGCGTGACCCTGGGGAGGCATGTGTGCCTGATGCTGCGGCCACCGTCACGACGGCGCGGGTGCCCCGGCCCGATCACGGGAGCCGGTTGGAGCTCGCCCGCGGTCTGCTGCGTCGCCTGGAGGGGCGTTCGGGGAGTGTGCGGCCCGCGCCCGTCACCGAGTCGGACGGTGCGGTGCTGCCGGTTGCCGAGCCGCTGGCCCGGCTCCTGCCCGCCGGAGGGCTGCGGCGAGGGTCCACGGTCGCGCTCCCCGCCGTTCCCGGTGCCACGTCACTGCTGTTCGCGCTGCTCGCCGAGGCCTCCGCGGACGGGGCGTGGGTGGGGGTGGTCGGCAGGCCGGGGCTCGGGCTACTGGCCGCCGCCGAGGCGGGGGTGCAACTGGAGCGGCTGGCTTTGGTGCCGGAGCCGGGCGCCGATCTGCTGGCGGTCACGATCGCGCTGCTGGACGGGATGGACGTCGTCGCGGTCTCGGGCGCGGCCCGTGCCGGTGTGCGCGCCGCCGACCGGCAACGGCTGGCGGCCAGGGCTCGGCAGCGGGGTGCGGTGCTGATGGCGCTCGGTTCCTGGCCGGGCGCCGACGTGGAACTGAGCTGTAGCGACGTGCAGTGGCGGGGGCTGGATGCCGGCGCGGGCAGGCTGCGTTCCCGTCGGGTCGAGGTGCAGCTTCGGGGGCGGGCTGTCGCGCCGGGCGCGCGTCCGGCAACGCTGCTGCTGCCGGCGCCGGGGAGCGCGGTGGCGGACGTTGCGCGGCCGGCCGCGGTCGTCACCATCGAGGACGAGCGGGCGGCGGGATGACCGGCGCGGATGGGACAAGGCGCGGTGGCCTGCTACCTCGCGGCGAGCGCCCGTCGTGAGCGCGTCCGTCGTGCGGGTGCTCGCGCTGTGGTCCCCGGACTGGCCGGTCACGGCAGCGGCCATGGCCGCCCACGTCCCTTCGCACCGGCCGGCGGCCGTGGTCGTGGCCAACCGGGTGCTGGCCTGCTCGGCGGTCGCCCGCGCCCACGGGGTGCGCCGTGGACTGCGGCGACGGGAAGCGCAGGCGCGGTGCCCGGAGCTGGTCGTGCTGGAGCGCGACCCCGACCGTGACGCCCGGGCCTTCGAACCGGTCGTGGCCGCGGCCGAGGAGCTCGCACCGGGGGTGGAGGTCGTGCGGCCGGGGCTGGTGGCGCTGGCGGCGCAGGGTCCGGTCGGGTGGTTCGGGGGCGAGCAGGCGGCCGCGGAGAAGCTGGTCGACCAGGTCGCTGCTCGCACCGGCGTGGAGTGCCAGGTGGGCGTGGCCGACGGGCTGTTCGCCGCGGTGCTCGCGGCGCGCCGCGGCTTGGCTGTCGCGCCCGGCGACACCCCTGCGTTCCTCGCCCCGCTCGGCGTCGAGGAGCTGGACCGCGAGCCCGACGTCGACCGTTCCGAACTGGTCGGGCTGCTGCGCCGGCTCGGGCTGCGCAGCCTGGGGGCGCTCGCGGAGCTCGACGCCGAGGACGTCGCTTCCCGGTTCGGTGCCGACGCGGTGCTCTGCCACCGGCTCGCCCGCGGGCTCGACCCCCGTCCGCCGGTGCGGCGCACACCGCCGGAGGAGCTCGCGGTGGAGATCGAGCTGGACCCACCCGTCGATCGCGTCGACGCCGCTGCCTTCGCCGCCCGCGGTCTGGCCGAGCGGCTGCACCGCGCTCTGGCCGGGCACGGGCTCTCCTGCACACGGCTGGGCGTCGCCGCCCGCACCGTGTCGGGGGAGGAGCTGCACCGGATCTGGCGCTGCGCCGAGCCGCTCACCCCGTCCGGCACCGTCGACCGGGTGCGCTGGCAGCTCGACGCCTGGCTCACCCGCTCACGCACCACGAGCGCCGACGGGCCGGGTGCGGTGTGCCGGTTGTGGCTGGTGCCGGAGGAGACGGTCACTGCCGGGGCGCTGCAGCTCGGGTTGTGGGGCGACGTCGGGGAGACCGACGAGCGGGCCGGGCGGGCGCTGGTGCGGGTACAGGCGCTCCTGGGGCCGGAGTCGGTGTTCACCGCGGTGCTGGTGGGTGGGCGGGATCCTGCGGAGCAGGTGCGGCTGGTGCCCTGGGGCGACGATCGGAGGCTCGACACCGGACCGATGCCGTCGCCGCCCCTGGCCACCGGCGAGGTCGGCGGGACAGGCCCGGTGTCCCCGGCGGGTGCGCGGGGGGCGGGCCCGGCGCGGGGGGCGACCAGTCCGGGCTCGATCCCCGCCGAGCCGCCTCCGCAGGTGGATGCAGGACAAGCGCGCGGAGCACCGCCTGCTGCCGGTGCGGGCATTGTGACCACGGATCCGACGCAAGAGGTCGGTGCCGTCGCCGACTCCTGGCGTTCCGCGGCGCCTGCGGGATGGCCGGAGGACATGGTGCGGCTCACCGGGCGGGTCTCCGCTGCCGACGTGGCCGCCGAGGAGGGGAAGGGGCGCACCACCAACCGGCGGCGCCGGGTCCCCGCCCCGCGGCGCAGCACCGGCCGTCCCGCGGTTCCCGACCCACCGCCGTCCTGGCCGGGGCGGTTGCCCGCCCCGTCGCCCGCAACCGTGCCCCCGCAGCCTCTTCCCGCGGCGCTGGTCGACGCCACGGGGAGGCCGGTGCGGCTCACCGCCCCGGACTTGTTGTCAGCGCCGCCGCACCGCCTCGTGGTGGACGACGGGACCCCGCAGGTGGTGCAGGGATGGGCGGGCCCCTGGCCGTTGCGCCAGCGGTGGTGGGTGGCCGGTGCAGTGGCGGGCAGCAGGGTGCAGATCGCCGTGGACGGCGGCGTCGCGCTCCTGCTGCTCGCCCGCGAAGGGGGGTGGTGGGTCACGGGCATCTACGACTGACCCGTGGCGTGCGCGGATACGAGTGCGGGAGCTCGTATCCGCGCACGGGGCCATCAGGCCACCGGTGGCGGCGGCTCCGCGGCCCCCGTCATGAATGCGACCGCCTCCGACATCGTGTGCGACTGCGGGGTGATCACCGTGGCGCGCCTTCCGAGCCGCTGGATGTGGATCCGGTCCGCGATCTCGAACACGTGCGGCATGTTGTGGCTGATCAGGATCACCGGCAGGCCGCGGTCACGCACGTCGCGGATGAGCTGCAGCACGCGGTTGCTCTCCTTGACCCCGAGGGCTGCAGTCGGCTCGTCGAGGATCATGACCTTGCTCCCGAACGCCGCCGAGCGGGCCACGGCCACACCCTGCCGCTGCCCGCCGGACAGGCTTTCCACGGCCTGTCTGATGTTCTGCAGCGTGGCGATCCCCAGCTCGCTCATGTGCCGTTTGGCCTCGTCACGCATCTTCTTGTGGTCCAGCATGCGGAACACCGAGCCGAGGATGCCGGGCTTGCGCACCTCCCTGCCGAGGAAGAGGTTGTCGGCGATGTCGAGCCCCGGCGAGACAGCCAGTGACTGGTACACGGTCTCGATGCCTGCCCGACGGGCGTCCATCGGCGTCTTGAAGTGCACCTGCTTGCCGTCGAGGAAGATCTCGCCGCTGTCGGGGATGATCGCCCCGCACAGCGCCTTGATGAGGCTGGTCTTGCCCGCGCCGTTGTCGCCGATCACCGCGAGGATCTCCCCGGCGTACAGCTCGAGGTCGCCGCTGGCGATGGCCGTGACCATCCCGTACCGCTTGACCAGGCCTTTCGCCTGCAGTACGGGCTCGCGCAGCGGGTCCTTCCCCGAGCTTGGCTCTGAGCCGGTCTCCACGGTCATGCCTTCACCTTCCGGATCCACTGGTCGATGGAGACCGCGATGAGCACGAGGAGGCCGATCGCGCACCCCTGCCATACGACGTCGACGCCACCGAGCTGCAGCCCGTTGCGGAAGACACCGACGATGAGCGCACCGACCAGCGTGCCGAGCACGAGCCCGCGCCCGCCGAACAGGCTCGTGCCGCCGAGCACCACGGCGGTGATGGAGTCGAGGTTGTACTCCACCCCGACGTTGGGGCTTGCCGAAGCGAGGCGGCCCATGAGGATCCAGGCGCCGATCGCGTAGAGCAGCCCGGCCACCGTGTACACCGAGAACAGCACGTGGCCGGTGCGGATGCCGGCCAGGCGTGCGGCCTCGATGTCGTCACCGGTGGCGTAGACGTGCCGGCCCCACGCGGTGTTGGACAGTGCGTACCAGAACACCGCGAAGAGCAGCAGCATGATGATCGAGCCGTAGGTGATGCGGAAGCCGCCGATGCCGAACGTGTTGCCCGTCCAGGTCATGATCGACGGCATGTCCGTGCCGCGCACGGTCTCGCTCTGCGACACCACCGAGTTGAGCGAGAAGAAGATGCTCAACGTGCCGAGCGTGACGATGAACGGCGGCAGCTTCAGTCGCGTGACGAGCAGGCCGTTGATCGCCCCCATCGCGGTGCCGAGCACGAGGCCGATGATCAGCGCGAGCACCCCGGGGACGCCGAGGTCGGTGGCGATGTTCGCCATGAGGATCGAGGAGAACACCGCGATCGCGCCGGCCGAGAGGTCGATGCCCGCGGTGAGGATGATCAGGGTCTGCCCCAGTGCCAATACCGCGATGACGGTGACCTGGGCGAGCACGAGCCCGAGGTTCGTCGCCGAGAGGAACCGGCCGCTGACGATCGAGAACACGATGATCGCCAGCACCAGCACCGCGAGCGGGCCGAGGATCGGGTTGGCGTGCAGCACGTGCTGGATCCGCTGGAGCGGTGACTCCGTGTGGCGCTCCTCGAAGCCCGTGGTCCCGGTGTCCGGCACCGTGGCGGTTCCGCTGCCGGGGGACGCGTCGTTCGCCATGCAGAAGCACTCCTTTGTGCGACAGGGCGGGTGGCTGGAGCCGGTGGTGTGGTCCTACCGCACTCCAGCCTGACCCGCGTCCGGGCGATGGGCCAGGTCGAGTGAGGTCTCAGCCCCAGCAGTTGGCAGCGCCGAAGGCGGTGTCCTTGGACGGGACGTTCGGCTGCGGCTGGTCGGTGATCAGCTCGACGCCCGTGTCGTAGAAGCTCTTGCCCGCCGTGGTCTCCGGCTTGGTGCCGTCCTTGGCGAACTTCGCGATCGCCTCGATGCCCAGGGAGGCCATCTTCAGCGGGTACTGCTGCGACGTGGCGCCGATCGCGCCGGACTTCACGGCCTCGACGCCGGGGCAGCCACCGTCGACGGAGACGATCGTGACGTCGTTCTGCCTGCCGGCTGCCTTCAGCGCCTCATACGCGCCTGCGGCCGCCGGCTCGTTGATCGTGTGGACGAGGTTGATCGAGGGGTCCTTCTGGAGCAGGTTCTCCATTGCGGTGCGCCCGCCCTCCTCGGCGCCGTCGGTGACGTCGTGCCCGACGATGCGCGGGTCGGACTCGTCGCCGATCCGGGTCTTGTCAGCGACATCCACCCCGAAGCCTTCGAGGAAGCCCTGGTCACGCTGGACGTCGACGGACACCCCGTTGGGGCTGAGGTCGAGCATCGCGATCCTGGCCTGCTTGCCCTCGGACTCGAACTTCGCCTTCGCCCACTGCCCGATGAGCAGCCCTGCCTGGTAGTTGTCGGTGGCGAACGTGGCGTCGGCGGCGTCGGCCGGGTCGATCGGGGTGTCGAGCGCGATCACGAGCATGCCGGCCTGCCTGGCCCGGTCGAGCGTGGGCACGATGCCCTTGGAGTCGTTCGCGGTGATGAGGAAGCCGGCGGCTCCGGCCGAGATCAGGTTCTCGATGGCCTGCACCTGCGACTCGTTGTCGCCGTCCTGCTTGCCGGCGAAGGTCTGAAGCTGCACGCCCTGGGTGGCGGCCGCGGCCTGCGCACCCTCCTTCATCTTCACGAAGAACGGGTTGGTGTCGGTCTTGGTGATCAGTCCGATGACCGGCTGGCTCCCCCCGCCGGTTGCGCCGTCACCGCCACCGCAGGCGGCGAGCGCGAGCGCCGCGGCCATCCCAGTGGCCAGAACGGTGGCCCTCCGTCCTGCTGTCCATGCGTGGCTCATGTGCTGCGACCTCTCGTCATCATTGACATCTGGTTGCATACGTAGACAACGTTGTCAGGCACTCTGGTCCAGCTCACACTGCTTTTACAAGGCCTGCTGAGAGCCCTTCGATAACGAATGGGCAACGGCAGAGGATTCTTGACAACGTTGACTTGGAGTCCGACCATCCGGCCGGACCACGTCGCCGGAGCTGGTCGAGAGGAGAACCATGAGTCTCCGCGAGTCGCCGATCGGTGGGCGCCGGCCCACGATGCGCGACGTCGCGGCCCGGGCGCAGGTGAGCTTCAAGACCGTCTCCCGTGTCGTCAACGACGAGGGCGGCGTGTCGCCCCTGCTCGAACGGCGCGTCCGGAAGGCGATCGAGGAACTCGACTTCCGTCCGAACGTGGGAGCCCGCATCCTGCGCCGGTCGGATCGCAGGACGGCATCGATCGGGTTGCTGCTGGAGGACGTCGCCAACCCGTTCTCCGCCGCTGTGCAACGAGCGGTGGAGAACGAGGCGGACCAGCGCGGCGTGGTCGTCTACTCCGCGAGCCTCGACGAGGACCCTGCCCGCGAGCGCGCGCTCACGAAGGCGTTCGGCGCCCGCAACGTCGACGGGCTGCTGCTCGTCCCGGCCGGGAATGACCAGTCGCACCTCGCCGCTGAGCTGCGGGCGGGCACGGCGATCGTCTGCCTCGACCGCGAGGCGAGCAACCTGCCGGTCGACTCGGTGGTGGCCACCAACGAGATCGGCGCAGCCGAGGGCGTGCGCCACCTCGCCGCGGCCGGCCACCGGCGCATTGCGTTCATCGGCGACCGGCGCACCGTCGCCACCGCCCGTCAGCGCCACGCGGGGTACCGCGAGGCGCTGCGCGGCTGCGGGTTGCCGCTGGATCCGGCACTCGTCGTACAGGACGTGCGGGACACCTCTGCGGCCGACGGCGTCGTCACCGCCCTCCTCAGCCGTCCCGACCCGCCCACGGCGTTGTTCACCGCGCAGAACCTGGTGACGGTCGGCGCCGTGCGCGCCCTACGGAGGATGGGACTCGAGCACACCGTCGCGCTGGTCGGGTTCGACGACTTCCTCCTGGCCGACCTGCTGAGCCCCGCCGTCACCGTGGTCGCGCAGGACCCTGCCGCGATCGGACGGACCGCGGCCGAGTTGCTCTTCGCCCGCATCGACGGCGACACGGGCCCGGCGCAGTGCCGCCTGGTCCCCACCACCCTGATCCGGCGCGGCTCGGGCGAGATCCCGCCACCCTCCTGACTGCGATCAGGCTGGCGTTGCCGTCGGCGGCAAGGTTTAGCGTCGGTGACATGCGGATCAGTGAGCTGGGCCGCCGCGCCGGGGTGAGCCCGCGCGCGCTGCGCCACTACGAGGAGCTGGGCCTGCTGGCCGCCCGGCGTCGCGCCAACGGCTACCGCGACTACGACGAGGGCGACCTGCGGGTCGTGGCCGAGATCCGGTCGCTGGTGGATCTCGGGTTCGCGCTCGAGGAGACCCGCCCGTTCGTCGAGTGCCTGCGAGCCGGGAACGCCACGGGTGCGAGCTGTCCGGATTCCCGAGCCGTGCAGCGGCGCAAGCTCGCCGAGGTGGACGAGTGGCTCACGCGGCTGCAGACCGTCCGGGACGAGCTCGCCGACCGGCTCGGCGACCCGCCCACCCCGCGTTGCTCCATCACGTTCGTCGCCCCAGACCCCGAGGAGTTTCGATGATCGTCCCTGTCACCGACGCCACGTTCGACGAGCTGGTGCTCCGTGCCGAGCTGCCCGTGCTGCTCGACTTCACAGCGGATTGGTGCCCGCCGTGCCGGATGATCGAGCCGGTGCTGCGCCAGATCTCCGTCGAGCAGGAGGGGCGGTTGGTGGTTGCGCAGCTCGATGTGGACGCCAATCCCCTGACCGCTCGTGACGCCGGCGTGCTCGGGATGCCGACGCTCAACCTCTACGTCGGCGGCCGGGTCGTCACGCAGGTGGTGGGTGCGCGGCCGAAGGCTGCGCTGATGCGTGCGATCGAGGAGCATCTGCCTGCCCAGGCGCTCAGCGCCTGAGCCCCGGCCGCCCGGCCCATCGTCGGCGGGCCGGGAGCACTGTCGTGTGACGAGTTCGCCTGGTCAGGCGGTTGAGCTGATCATCGAACGCATGTTCGACTGCATGTATGGGCTTCAACAACCCGGACATGCCGTGGCGCGAGCTGGAGGCGACGCTCTCCGGACGCCCCCGCGACGGCGCGAGCCTCACCGGAGGGCCGGAGGTCGACGGCGGCGACAGCCCCGCGTGGTCGCGCAAGCGCGAGCCCTACACCCCGCCGGAGCTGCCGGAGCCGCAGAACCGCGTCCCGTACGCCGAGCTGCACTGCCACTCCAACTTCAGCTTCCTCGACGGTGCGAGCCATCCCGAGGAGCTGGTCGAGCAGGCGGCGCGGCTGGGCCTCGACGCGATCGCACTCACCGACCACGACGGCATGTACGGAGTGGTCCGGTTCGCCGAGGCCGCAGCCGAGCTGGGGGTCGGCACGGCCTTCGGGGCCGAGCTCTCCCTCGGGCTCACGGCCCCGCAGAACGGCGTGGCCGACCCGGAGGGCAGCCACCTGCTCCTGCTCGCCCGCCACCCCGAGGGCTACCGCTCGTTGTGCCGCACCATCAGCACGGCGCAGCTACGCGGCAAGGAGAAAGGGCGCCCGGTCTACGACCTCGACGAGGTCGTGGCCGACACCGCGGGGCAGGTGCTGGTGCTCACCGGGTGCCGCAAGGGCGCGGTCCGCCAGGCGCTGCGCACCGGCGGCCGTGACGCCGCGGGCAAGGAGCTGCGCCGCCTCGTCGAGCGGTTCGGGGCCGACCATGTGGTCGTCGAGCTCACGCACCAGGCCCTGCCCACCGACACCGAGCGCAACGACGTCCTCGCCGAGCTCGCGCACGACGCCGGCCTGCCCGTCATCGCGTCCACTGCCGCCCACTACGCCACCCCGCACCGGTTCCCGCTGGCCACGGCGTTGGCGGCGGTACGGGCCCGGCGAGGCCTCGACGACGCCGACGGCTGGCTTCCTCCCGCGGGCACCGCCCATCTGCGTTCGGGGGCGGAGATGGCGGCCCGGTTCGACGAGCGCTATCCGGGTGCGGTGGCGCGGGCGGCGGCGCTGGGGGCGGAGTGCGCGTTCTCGATCGACCTGGTGGCGCCCGATCTGCCGCCGTTCGACGTCCCGCCGGGACACACGGAGGCGAGCTGGCTGCGGGAGCTGACCTACCGCGGGGTCGCCCGCCGCTACGGCAGCCACGCCGAGTACCCGGAGGCCGTGGAGACGGTCGAACGCGAACTGAAGATCATCGAGCAGAAGAACTTCCCCGGCTACTTCCTGATCGTCCACGACATCGTCGAGTTCTGCCGCCGCTCCGACATCCTCTGCCAGGGCCGGGGGTCGGCCGCCAACTCGGCCGTCTGCTTCGCGCTCGGCATCACCAACGTCGACGCCGTGGCCCACCGGCTGCTGTTCGAGCGCTTCCTGTCCCCGGCCCGCGACGGCTATCCCGACATCGACCTCGACATCGAGTCCGGCCGTCGCGAGGAAGCGATCCAGTACGTCTACCGCCGCCACGGCCGTGGATGCGCTGCACAGGTGGCCAACGTGATCACCTATCGGCCGCGCTCCGCCGTCCGCGACATGGCGAAGGCGCTGGGGTTCTCCCCGGGCCAGCAGGACGCGTGGAGCAAGCAGATCGAGCGCTGGCACGGCCCGGTGGACAACAACACGGCCACGGCTCCTGCCGGGCTGCCCGATCAGGTCGTCGAGCTTGCCGACGAGCTGCTGGGCTTTCCCCGCCACCTCGGCATCCACTCCGGAGGCATGGTCATCTGCGACCGGCCCGTCTCCGAGGTGGTGCCCGTCGAGTGGGCCCGGATGGAGGGCCGCACCGTCGTCCAGTGGGACAAGGACGACTGTGCTGCCGCGGGCCTGGTCAAGTTCGACCTGCTCGGGCTGGGCATGCTCACCGCACTGCACCTGATGATCGACCTGGTCGCCGAGCACCACGGCGAGAAGATCGAGCTCCACGAGCTGTCGCCCACCGACCCTGCCGTGTACGCGATGCTGCAGCGGGCCGACTCGATCGGGGTGTTCCAGGTGGAGTCGCGCGCGCAGATGGCCACGCTGCCCCGGCTGAAGCCACGGGAGTTCTACGACCTGGTGGTGGAGGTTGCGCTGATCCGGCCCGGCCCCATCCAGGGCGGGTCGGTGCACCCCTACATCCGGCGCCGCAACGGGATCGACGAGGTCACCTACGACCACCCCCTGCTCAAGGGCGCGTTGCAGAAGACGCTCGGTGTGCCGCTGTTCCAGGAGCAGCTCATGCAGATCGCCGTTGACGTCGCCGGCTTCTCCGCGGCCGACGCCGACGAGTTGCGCCGCGCGATGGGCTCGAAGCGGTCGGAGGAGAAGATGGAGAGGCTCCGCGACCGGTTCTTCGCCGGCATGGCAGCCAACGGCATCACCGGTGAGGTGGCCGACGGGATCTTCCGCAAGATGCTGGCGTTCGCCAACTTCGGGTTCCCGGAGAGCCACTCGATCAGCTTCGCGTCGCTCGTCTACTACAGCGCCTGGTTCAAGCACTACTACCCGGCGGCCTTCTGCGCGGCGTTGCTCAACTCCCAGCCCATGGGCTTCTACTCACCACAGTCGCTGGTGGCCGACGCGAGCCGCCACGGCGTGCTCGCGCGCGGCCCGGACGTCAACCTCGGGCGGGCCGAGGCGGTGCTCCAGCCGGATTCGCGCAGCACCGGTGGGCAGGCGATCCGGCTGGGCACGGCCGAGGTGCGGGGTGTCGGCCTGGAGTTGGCCGAGGAGATCGACGCGGAACGCGAGCGGGGCGGGCCCTACCGCGACCTCGCCGACCTGGCAGGCCGCGTACGGCTCACCGTGCCGCAGGCCGAGGCCCTGGCCACGGCGGGGGCGTTCGGGTGCTTCGGGGTCGACCGCCGTTCGGCGCTGTGGGCGGCGGGTGTGGTGGCTGCCGTGCGTCCCGAGCAGCTACCCGGCACCGCCGTCGGGCTGGAGGCGCCCGCGCTGCCCGGCCTCACCGGCGTCGAGCTCACGGCCGCGGACGTGTGGGCCACGGGCGTCTCGCCGGACAGCCACCCGATGCAGCACCTGCGGGAGCGACTCGACGGCCTGGGCGCGGTGCGGATCGACGGGCTCGACGCGGTCGGCCGCAACCTCGTGGCAGGCGACCCGGAGCAGACGCCGCCGCGGGTGTTGGTCGCCGGGCTGGTCACCCACCGGCAACGGCCAGCCACCGCGCGCGGGGTCACGTTCCTCAACCTCGAGGACGAGAGCGGGATGCTCAACGTCACCTGCTCGGAGGGGCTGTGGGCGCGCTACCGCACGGTGGCGATCAGCAGCACGGCGCTGCTGGTGCGCGGCCGGCTGGAACGCAGCCCGGAAGGTGTGCTCAACCTGGTGGCCGACCGGCTGCAGCGGCTGGCGCTCACCGTGCCGGTGAAGTCGCGTGACTTCCGCTGAACGATGGTCGCGCCGGTTGGCTCAGACCGCTGTGGCAACCGCAGTTTCGCCGGGCTGGGAGCCCGCGGAACCCCTCCACGTGCTGGAGCGGTAGTCCGCCCTGGCCAGAATCGCCTCCACGTCGTCGACAGGCGGGTAGATCGCGACGGCGGTGATGGTGTGCTTGACGTCCTTCGCCTCCTGCCCGGTCTTGCGGACCGTGCGCTCCCGCCCGCTGGTCAGCACGGCCCCGGCAGCGCCGAGGTCGAGGCAGGTGACGTAGGGCTCGGTCGCGAAGGGAACCTGCTGAAGGCCGAGGAGATCGGCGGCGACGTTGTGCCCGGCGAACTTGCCCTGCGGCATGGCGTGCTGGCAGCTCTGCATGACGGGATGGCCGTCCAGCGCGAGCGCCGCTGAGGTGTCACCGGCGGCGTACACGTCGGGAGCTGCCGTGACGCGCAGGTACTCGTCGACGTGCAGGCGCCCCAGCCGGTCGCGTTCACCGGGAATGTCAGCCGTCAACGGGCTGGCGGCCATGCCCGCTGTCCAGATGACGGTGCTCGCCGCGATCTCGCTCCCGTCGGAAAGCCGGACGCCCGCCGGACCCACGCTCTCGACGCCCACGCCCAGCCGCTGTTCGACCCCGAGTTCGGCCAGTGCCTCGATGATCCGCGGACGGGGACCCTCGCCGAGCTCGGGGCCGACGACGTTCTCCCGCTCGACGAGCACGACGCGGACGGGCTCGGCCGCGTCGACCGGTGTGGCGATGTCGCGCAGCCTGCCCACCAGCTCGGTCGCCACCTCGATGCCGGTGAACCCCGCACCGACGACGACGGCCGTGAAACGCCCCGCGCCGGGCGCTTCCGCGGGGAGCCGGTGCAGGTGGCTGTGCAGCCTCGCGGCGCCCGGCATCGTGTCGACGTCGAAGAGGTGTTCTGCGCCGCGCAGGTCCGGCCGGACGAGGCGGCTGCCGGCAGCGAGGACGAGCCGGTCGTAGGTGAGCTCGGTGGTGCTTCCGTCGCGACCGATGACCTGCACGCGCCGCGTGCCCGTGTCGATGCCGGTCACCGTGGCGGCCACTCTCCGGACGCCGATCGGCCCGAGAATCCGGTCGAGCGGCACGCGCATCCGGTCCGGGTCGGACTGGTACATCCGCGGCCGGATCACGATGTCGTCTCCGGCGGAGACCAGCGTGACGCGCAGATCCGACGGGGATGCCCCGGCGGCTCGCCGGGCCCGCACAGCACCGGCCGCGGCCCAGACGCCGGCGAACCCTCCACCGATAACCAGGACGTCAGACATCAAGTCCACCTACCGCCTGCTCGACGGCTCGACCCATGCGCATGGACTCGATGCTAGGTAGTCAGATCGTGAACCGGCGCCCTGCGACGACGGGCATCACTGCTGGATCGGGGCCCCCATCGGCATGGCCGAGCCACCGAGCTCCTGGCTCATCGCATCCACGAAGATGTAGGCGTAGATCGTGCAGACCACGAAGGTCGTGATGCCGCCGAGCGTGGCGAACAGCCGGTTGCCGTTCACCACGAAGCCGAGCACGAGCGCGAGAGTGGTGCACACCACGGCGAATCCCGCGGTGAACGCGAGCGGCAGCCGGAGGGTGGCCACGGTGAGCGTCGCGAAGACGATGAGCCACGAGAGCACGAAGGTGGCCTCGACGTTCTGGATCTGGCCTGCCCGCAGCCCCGGCTCCGTGGCGATGCCGAACCAGCCGTTGATCACGCCCAGCAGCAGGAATCCGAAGCTCAGCCAGAACGCGGAGAAGATGCCGAAGATCGTGGCCATCGTGCCCTGCCCTACCCGCACCGCCCAGATGCATGCCACCAGCAGGAACAGGCCCGATGAGGAGGTGACCGCCGGGATCATGCCGCCGGGCAGGGTGGCCGTGTCGAGGTAGCCGATGAGCCAGAGCCCCAGTGTGAGGCTGCCGGGCAGGAGAGCGGGCAGGCCGAGCAGTGCGGGGTTGCCGCCGCCTGCGGCCGACACGTCCGGCGTCACGCTCCCGGTCCGCGGCCGGGCGTCGCTCACGCTCATCCACTCGCTCCTCGTCGAGACGGCCGGGTCCTGGCGGAGTTGCGCCGGATGGGTCACATTGTGCGCCCGATGGCCCTATTTCGACACTGCTGCGTTCCGAGCGAGATGTCGGTTGTGACGGCATCCGGTCGCCCGAAAGGATCGGTGGAGTGTGTCGCCCCGCGCGCATCGCGGGTGTACGCGGCGGGCCGCCGGCAGCCGGCGCGTGCAGACAGGTGCGCCGAGGCCGGCCAGGCGATCGACGGCCCGCCGTGGGTGCCGCTTACTCGGGTGTGACCTCGGCCATCTCCGACCAGGCTTCTCCGTCGAGATCCTGGTAGTTGATCCGCGGCCGCTCCGAGACCATGGCCGGCATGAAGGCGAAGAAGTTCTTCGCGTGGTCGGTGGCGACGTGCGCGGCCCCCGCGTCCGAGTCCCGGAACACCTCGATCATCGCGAACTCGTTCGGGTCGTCGCCGTTCTGGAAGTAGTCGAAGGAGATGTTCCCCGGCTCGCTCCGCACGTCGGCCGTGTACTGCCTGATCCCGGCCAGCCACTCGTCGTGCTTTTCCGGTCGGATCTTTGCCCTCAGGACGATGAGAATCACGCGGAACCTCCATCGGCATGGCGTTCAGTCGGCTGTCGGCACCGTCGCCGACCTGCTCACCGGGAGTCTGCCACGGGTGCGACCGGCCATCAGTGAACGCCGAGACGCGCACAGGGAACCGTGGGCATCGGGAGCGGCGGTGGATGGCAGGGTGGCTGCGTGCACGACGACACCGGCTCCGGCGACACCGCGTACGACGACACGGAGCAGATCGATCTGGACCTGTCCGATGTGCGGGTGGGGGACGAGCCGTGGCGCCAGCGGCGGTTCATCCGCTGCCGGTTCATCGACGCCGATCTGCGCGGCCTGGTCACCGAGTCGTGCACGTTCGACGAGTGTGATTTCACCGGCGCCGACCTCGGCGACTCCACCCACCGCGGCAGCGCGTTCCGCACCTGCACGATCCGGCGGGCCACCCTCGGCGGCTCCGCCTTTCGCGGCTGCTCACTGCTCGGCACCTCGCTCATCGACTGTCGGCTGCGTCCGCTCGTCATGACCGACTGCGATCTCACGCTCGCGGCCCTCGGCCGGGCGGACCTGCGCAAGACGGACCTGTCCGGGCTGCGGCTGCGTGAGGCGAACCTCGTCGAGACCGACCTGCGGGAAGCCGACCTGCGTGGTGCCGATCTGACCGGGGCTCGACTGCTGAACACCCGGCTCGAGGGCGCCGACCTGCGCGGCGCCCGCATCGGCGCGGACGGCCTCGTGCAGGCCCGGCTCGCTGGGGCCACCGTCGACGCCGAGCAGGCCATCGCCTTCGCCGCCGCCCACGGCCTCCGCATTTCCTGACCCACACGAGCCCGTCGCCCCGTGACGGCTGCGTCATGGACACATGACGTCGAACGACGTCGCTGACGAACCGCGACATGTGTCCATGTCGCGGGCGTGGGCGGCGCGTCATGGTGGGACGAGCCGGGTTGGTACGCGGGCTGGGAGGATGGGGACGTGACGGCGACACTGATGGACGGCAAGGCGACTCTGAACGACATCCTGGGCGAGCTGGCGGGCCGGGTCGAGAAGCTGCAGGCCGACGGTGTGACGCCCGGCCTGGGCACGCTCCTCGTCGGCGACGACCCAGGTTCGCACTCCTACGTTCGCGGCAAGCACCGCGACTGCGCGAAGGTCGGGATCACCTCGATCCAGAGGGAGCTGCCGGCCGATGCGACCCAGGCCGACGTCGAGCGGGCGATCGACGAGCTCAACGCCGATCCCGCTTGCACCGGGTTCATCGTGCAGCTGCCGCTTCCGCAGGGGCTCGACGCCGGCGCTGCCCTGGAGCGCATCGACCCGGCCAAGGACGCCGACGGCCTGGCGCCGGTGAGCCTCGGGCGGCTGGTGCTGGGTGAGCCCGGCCCGTTGCCGTGCACGCCGCGTGGAATCGTCGAGCTCTGCCGCCGCTACGACGTGGAGCTGAAGGGTGCCCGCGTCACGGTGGTCGGCCGTGGTGTCACGGTCGGGCGTCCGCTCGGGCTGCTGCTCACCCGGCGCAGCGAGAACGCCACCGTGACGCTCTGCCACACCGGCACGCGCGACCTCGCCGCCGAGGTACGCCGGGCGGACATCGTCGTCGCGGCGGCGGGTGTGCCGGGCCTGATCACGGCCGACATGGTCCGGCCGGGTGCCACGGTGCTCGACGTCGGGGTCACGCGCACCGACAAGGGGCTCGTCGGCGATGTCGCTCCGGAGGTCCGGGAGGTGGCAGGCCTGCTCGCCCCGATGCCGGGCGGTGTCGGCCCGATGACTCGCGGGATGCTGTTGACGAATGTGGTGGAAGCAGCCGAACGCAGCTTGTCGAAGTGAGCATCAGTACCGAACGCAGCTTGTCGAAGTGAGCATCAGTACCGAACGCAGCTTGTCGAAGTGAGCTCGACCTTCTGAACCGAACGGAGCTTGTCGGAGTGAGCATCGATGCCGGACGGGCAGCCGAGGCGTGAGCGTGGTCGACTTCCGCTCGCGGCTCCCGGTGCATGCGCCGATGACCTTGGTGCTGGTCATCGCGGCGCTGGGCATGATGCGCGTGCTCACGCAGCACTGGCGCGAGGGGGCGGTGCTTCTCGGCGGTGCCCTGATCGTGGCGGCCGTGTTGCGCATCCTGCTCCCGGCGGACCGCGTCGGCCTGCTGGCCATCCGGAGCCGGCCGGTCGACATCCTCTGCTACTCCGCGTTCGGTGTGGTCATCACGGTGCTGGCGGTGACGATCACGCGCGGGTCGTTCGACTTCGGCTGATCGGCAGGGCAGCGTGGGCCCCGTGACCCGACGACTGCGCCCCCTGCTCCCCGACGAACTCGATACCGACCAGCGCGCTCTGCTCGCGGCGTTGGACGCGCGTCCGCGCCCCGTCGAACGAGCGGCGGACGGCAGCCTGCTGGGGCCGTTCGACGCGATGCTCCGTGCGCCGCGCAGTGGCGCGGCCCTGCAGGGCGTGGGAGCCGCGTTGCGCTACCAGGGCGTGCTGTCCGATCGGGTCCGCGAGCTCGCGACCCTGCTCGTCGCCGCGCACCATCGCGCTGCGTTCGAGTGGCACGCGCACGCCCCGCTCGCTCTGAGCGTCGGTCTTCCGGGTGCGTTGATCGAAGCGGTGCGGGTCGGTGACTCGGTCGAGCCGGACGACCCGGCGGAACGGGCTGCCGCCACGGCCGTCAAGCAGTTGCTCACCAGTGGTGACGTCGACGATGCCGCGTGGGGCGAGGCCGTCGAGCGCCTCGGGGAGTCGGGCGCGGTGGAGCTGACCACGCTCGTCGGCTACTACTCGCTGCTCGCACTGCAGATGCGGGTGCTCCGGGTGCCGCTCCCGGACGGTGCGGCGCCCGTCGAGTTCCCCGCTCGCTCGATGCGGGATTGATCGCGCCGGGTCCACCTGTCGATCCGCACTTCGCGGCATGATCTAGGCATGGCGGACCGTTCGGCACAGATCGTCGGCACGTTGGTGGAAGCGTTCTCCGACCTGATGGCGGCCGACCCGGCAGCCTTCCGCACGAAGTTCCGCAAGATGGCCGCCGACCCGTTCGCCTTCTACCGCGGCAGCGCATGCCTGTTCTACGCCGACGTGGCGGAGAGCGACGACCCGTGGGCCGACGAGCGGACGAGCCGCGTGTGGATCCAGGGTGACCTGCACGCCGAGAACTTCGGCACCTACATGGACGGCGACGGGGTGCTGATCTTCGACGTCAACGACTTCGACGAGGCCTACGTCGGGCACTTCACCTGGGATGTCACGCGTTTCGCTGCGAGCCTCGCGCTGCTGGGGTGGCGCAAGGCGATCTCCGACGGCGACATCACGGTCCTCGTGCAGCGGTACGTGCGGGCCTATCTGGACCAGGTGCGGTGGTTCGTCGACCAGGCCGACGACCGCAGCTTCTCGCTGCGCCTGGGCACCACCGACGGCGTGGTGCACCAGGTGCTGCAGCTGGCCCGGCTGCGCTCGCGGGTGGCGCTGCTCGACGGGATCACCGAGACGGAGGGCTTCGACCGGCGGCTGCGGGACGTGCCCGGCCTGCGCCGGCTGGACGACGGTGAGCGCGCCGCGGTGGTCGACGCGGTGGAGCGCTACATCGAGACGATCCCGCCGTCGAAGCGGTTCCGCGGGGTGACGTACACGGTCAAGGACGTGGCGGGGCGTTCCGGGTTCGGCATCGGCAGCGCGGGTCTCCCCGCGTACACGGTGCTGATCGAGGGCTACAACCAGGCGCTGGACAACGACGTGGTGCTGTCGATGAAGCAGGGCAACGTCGCCGCGCCCTCCCGTGTGGTGACCGATCCGGCGATCGCGGCCGCGTTCCAGCACCACGGGCACCGCACGGTGCTGTCCCATCGTGCGCTGCAGGCCCATGCCGACCCGCTGCTGGGCTGGACGGATCTCGACGGGGTCGGGTTCGTGGTCAGCGAGGTGTCGCCCTACCAGGCCGACCTGGACTGGTCGGAGCTCACCGAGCCCTCGGAGATCGGGCCGGTGGTGGACTACCTGGGCCGGGCGACGGCAAAGGTGCACTGCGTGGCCGACTCCGATGCCGACCACTCCCTCGTCCCGTTCCAGACCGAGGAGGCGATCATGCGGGTGGTCGGTGGACGCACGGACGAGTTCGTGGCGTGGGTGGTGGACTTCGCCCACAACTACTCGGCGCAGGTGCGGGCCGACCATGCGCTGTTCGTCGACGCGTTCCGCGGTGGCGCGATCCCCGGGGTCGCGAGTACCTCCTGAGTCAGCGCGAGTAGTAGAGCGCGCGCACGAGGTCCTCGATCGACGGCTCGACGACGGAGACGTCACGCAGATCCACCTGCTGGGCGACGGTCCCGATCAGCTCGGCGGCCGTGGTGGCGCCCGGCGAGAACTCCAGGCGTTGCCGCAGCCCCTGGGCCTCCACCGTGACGTCGACGACGCCGGCAAGGCCGAGCAGCGGCGGTACGGGCGACGTGAGCTCGACGACCAGCACACGATGCCCGGCGAAGCCCTGCCGTAGCGCCGCCAGCTCGTCGTCCACCAGCACACGGCCCTGATCGATGACGACCACGCGCCGGCAGAGCCGTTCGACGTCGGGCAGGTCGTGGGTGGTGAGCAGCAGCGTGACGTCCCCGCGCGCGTTCACCTCGGAGAGGAACGAGCGCAGTCGTTCCTTGCTCGTGAGGTCGAGGCCGATCGTCGGTTCGTCGAGCACGAGGAGCTCGGGCGCGTGCAGCAGCGCCGCGGTGACCTCTCCGCGCATCCGCTGGCCCAGCGAGAGCTGCCGGACGGGTGTGCCGAGAAAGCTCGCCATGTCGAGCAGTTCGACGCACTCGTCGACCCGCTCCCGGTAACGGGCTGCGGGTACGCGGTGGATCGCGGCGTGCAGGTCGAAGCTGTCCCGCAGCGGCAGGTCCCACCACAGCTGGCTGCGCTGCCCGAACACCACGCCGATGCGCCGGGCCAGCTCTCGGCGCTCGCGCACCGGGTCGAGCCCGCACACGCTCGCCCGCCCCGAGGTGGGCACGAGCACCCCGGTCAGCATCTTGATCGTGGTGGACTTGCCGGCGCCGTTCGGGCCGAGGAAGCCCACCGCCTCCCCGCGCGCGACGGCGATGGTCACGTCCTCGACCGCGGTGACGCGCCGCCTGCGCAGCCGGGTGCCGACCAGGAAGTCCCGGCGCAGCGCCTCCGTCTCGATGATCATGACCCCGTCCCCTGGTAGTGCCGTACGCCCGTGCGCCAGACAAGCCCTGCCCCGGCCACCGCCACCACCGCGACAAGGGGAGAGCTCCACTGCAGCAGCTCGGGCAGTCCGAGCGGATCGGCCCGGCCCAGGAGCCCGAGCGCGGGGAAGTAGGCCACGAACGCGGCGGGCACGGCGTAGCACATGATCCGTCGCAGCCACGGCCCGTAGATCGTGATCGGGTAGGAGGTGGAGAAGCTCGACCCGTAGGTGACGGAGTTCGCGAACTCACGGCCGTCGACGAGCCAGAACGAGACGGCGTTCGCCGCCACCCACATCGACGAGAGGATGACCGCCCCTGCGAGCGGGGCGATCACTGCGAGCGCCGCGCGGGCCGGCGTCCAGTCGATGTCGAGGGTGACGAACGACCACACCAGCACGCCCAGTCCGGCGGCGACGCGGCCCAGCCGCTTCAGCGCGACGTCGGCCGACAGCAGCTGCGGGAGGGTGCCGAGCGGGCGCAGCAGCATGACGTCGAACTCGCCGGTGCGGATGTAGGTGGGCAGCTCCTCCACCTGGCCGACGCAGAGGTCGGCGAGCCCGAACGCCGTGGCGGAGAGGCCGTAGATCAGCACGACCTCTCCTGCCGAGAACCCGCCCAGCGAGCTGACCTGCGTGAACACGACGAGGATCACGATCAGCTCGATGCTCTGCCCGATGAACTGCGCGACGACGTCGAGCGCGAACGACGCCGGATAGGCGAGCTGACTGCGGACGCGCGACGCGACGATCCGCGGATAGATGCTCCCCGCGCCGACCCGGAGCTCAGCCACCTTGCACCACCAGCCGCCGCGTGCCGCGGGCCAGGACGGCCCGCCCGACCACGAGGAGCAGCGCGGCCCAGCCGAGCTGGACGGCGACCACGCCGAGAACGTTGCCGCGCTCGGTGAACACGTCGATCGGGCTCTGGAAGAGCGACGGGAACGGGGTCAGCCACAGCACCGTCCGTGCCCACTCCGGGAACCACGCCAACGGCATCACGAGGCCGCTCAGCACCCCGCCGACGACCCCCCAGACGGCGATCACACCGCGCACGTCGAGAAGCCAGAAGGCGCTCGCGTTGAGCAGGAAACGGATCCCGAAGCTCACCACCACCGCGAGCGCGACGGACACGGTGAACCAGAGCCACGTGTCCGGCCGCTCGGGCCACCGGAACGGGAAGAACACCGCTCCGAACGCGGCCGGCGGGACCATGCGCCGCACGACGGCGTGGCAGGCACGACCGAGGTCGGTGGCGAGAAGCGCGGCCTGCAGGTCCCAGGGTCGCCCCAGGTCGACGACGACGTCGCCGGTCCGGACCCGACGAGCCAGCTCCTGGTCGCCCCACAGCATCACGACGCTGATCAGGCCTTGGCCGAGCCAGACGTAGGTGATGGCGGTGGGCACGTCGTAGCCCGCGACCGTGCCGCGCTGGTCCAGCACGGCCATCAGCACGGCGGCCCGCAGGAGGCCGAACACGGTGTTGGTGGCGAGCCCGGCGAAGGTCGCCTGGCGATAGCTCGCGTATCGCCGGTAGCCCGCGGCGACGAGCTGGGGATAGGGCGCGAGCACGTCCGTCGACGCTACGACCGGCCGCAACCGGTTTTCGCGCCTCGCGGGCTCAGACCAGGCCGGCGTCGTGGACGAGCAGCGCGATCTGGGTGCGGTTGCCGAGGTGGAGCTTCGTCAGCACGTGGGAGACGTGTGCCTTGACCGTCGCGACCGTCATGCCGAGCCCCTCCGCGATCTCCGCGTTGGAGCATCCTCTGGCCACCTCGATCGCCACCTCGTGCTCGCGCGGGCTGAGCGCGCGCAGGGTGGCGCGGGCCTGCTCGTGGGAGCCGGTCTCCGCGGTGACCCGGTCCATCAGCCGCCGGGTGACGCCCGGGGACAGGATGGGATCGCCCGCCGCCACCCGCCGGACCGCGTCGACGATCTGAGCGGGCGGGGTGTCCTTGAGCAGGAACCCGCTGGCGCCGGCGCGCAGCGCTCTGAGCACGTTCTCGTCGGTGTCGAACGTGGTCAGGACGACTACCTCGGGCGGCTGCGGCCGGGCCCGCAGCCGCCGGGTGGCGGCGATCCCGTTCACCCTCGGCATCCGCAGGTCCATCAGTACGACGTCCGGTGCGTGCGCGTCGACCACCGCGGGCACCTCGTCGCCGTCGCCCGCCTCGCCGACCACCGAGATCCCGGCTGCTCCGTCCAGCATCATCGTGAGCGCACCGCGCACCAGGGGGTCGTCGTCGACGACGAGCACACGCACTGTTCCGTCCGACCTGGTGATCACCCGGGCCACGGTAGTGCCGCGTGCAGCCGGAACTCGCCGTCCGGGGTCACCCCGTGCCCGAGGCGTCCGCCCGCGAGCTGAGCCCGCTCGGCCAGGCCGACGAGACCGGTGCCGCTGCCGGGAGGCGAATTCGGCGGCTGGTCGGGGAGGAGGTTGCGGATGTCGATCAGCAGGCCGTCGCCGGGGCCACCGTCGACCTGGACGTGGACGGGCCGGCCGGGCGCGTGCTTGCGGGCGTTGGTCAGGCCCTCCTGGATGATCCGATACGCGGAACGTCCGGTGCCCTCCGGCGTGCTCGACGGGTCGGTGACCCAGTTGTCCACGTCGAGCACCACACCTGCGGCTCGGGACTCGTCGAGCAGGGCGGGCAGGTCGGTGAGCGTCGGCTGTGGAGCGTCGGCGGTGGGGTCGGTGCCGTCGGCGCGCAGGACTCCGATCACCTCGCGCAGCTCCTCCAGCGCCTGGTGCACGCCCGCTCGGACGACGCCCGCCACCTTGGCGAGCTGCTCGGGTGGGGCGTCGGGGCGGTACTCCAGAGCGCCCGCCGATGCCGCCACCAGGGAGAGCCGGTGGGCCAGCACGTCGTGCATCTCGCGGGCGATCAGGGTGCGTTCGTGTGCACGCGCTGCGGCGACGCGCTGGGCCTGCTCCTCCTCGGCCCGCCGGGCCCGCTCCCGCAGCGACTCGAGGAGCGCGCGCCGCGCCCGGGTGAAGGCGCCCCACGCCACGAGCGCCGCGTGCGTGACGAGGACCAGGACGAGCCACCACCCGTAGGACAGCCCCGGCGTGGGGTGCAGCAGGCCTTGGACGGCATGGGCGGCCAGCCCGAACAGCCCGGCCCCCACGGCCAGCGCGACCGGTCGGCTCCGGGCGATGTGCAGCGTCGCGATGTTGGATGGTGGGGTCGCGGCCGGCGACACCGCGGCCAGCAGCGCGAGCGCCACCGCAGCGGCGATCGGCCACCGCAGCAGAAGCGGCAGCAGCGTGCACGCGAGGACGCCGACGATGATGTCCAGCGGAAGCAGTGCGACGCCGCCGCTGGCTCGACCGATGATCGTCAGCGTGACGAGAACCGTGCCTGCCACGGCGAGGATCGCCATTCCGCGCGCCGACGCACAGCCGCCACCGTCCCGCTCCACGCCGGGGAGAGTAGGGCGGCAGGCCGCGGCCGGAACACCGACAAAAGTCGAATCCACCGCGGACCCCGACAAAAGTCGAACCCCGCGCCGACGGGAGTGGCACTCGCACGAGCGTCCGGCCGATGCCCGCCCTGCCTGCAGCCCGCGACGCTCCCGCTGTGATCACATCAGGCAACCGTCGCGGCCGGCCCGGGCTGCAGACGCTGCTCGTCGATGTCGGGGGCTCGCTCGCCCTCTACTACGGGCTGCACGCCGCGGGCGTCGACGACGTCACCGCGCTCGCCCTGAGCGCTGGTCCGTCCGCGGTCAAGACGGTGGTGACGGTCGCGCGCGGGCGTCGCGTGCAGCCGACGGCGGTGGCGGTTCTCGTCGTGACGACGGTGGTGCAGGTCGCCTCGCTGATCACCGGTGACCCGCGTGAGCTGCTGGTGCGCAACGCCCTGCTGAGCCTGCCGTCCGGGCTCTGGATGCTGGCGACCCTCTGGACGCGCCGCCCGCTGACGTTCCAGGCCACGCAGATCCTGTTCCCGCGCCGGGCAGCCCTGATGGACGAGCTGTGGGAGCGCGACCCGCGCTTCCGGCGGGCCTGGCGGTCGATCACCGTGATGTGGGGTGGCGCGCTGCTGCTCGACTGCGCGCTGCGCGTGCTCATGGCCGCCACGCTGCCGGTGCCGGTCGTTCCGGCCCTCGACACCGCTCTCACCCTCGTGACCGTCGTGGCCATGCAGATCCCGACCAACGTCGTCCTGTACCGCTCCGGCTCGTGGCACCTGCTGTTCGGGCGCCGCCGGGCCCCGTCCATGAAGGAGTCCGTCCGATGACCACGACCACCCGACCCCCGTCCCGAACGGCTGCCCGGCGCGCCACTGCCGTGGTGCTCGCCGTGCTCGCACCCCTCGCGATCTGGGCCGTCGCCGTACCGGTGGCGGGGCTCGACCTCACGGCCACACCGATCGGCGGCACGGCCACGCCGGTGGGTGCGCTCGCCGTCGTGGCCGGGGCGCTGTGCGCAGGCCTCTCCGGATGGGCGCTGCTCGCCGTGCTGGAACGCCGCGCCGCGCGCCCGCGCCGGGCGTGGACGGTGATCGCGCTGGTGGTGCTGGCCCTGTCGCTGGCCACGCCGCTGATGGGCGCGACAGGGACGGAGATGCTGATACTGCTGTCGATGCACCTAGCGGTAGGAGCAGTGCTGATCGCGCTCCTGTGAATGAAAGCAGGAAGGAGCCGTAGTGCTGTGGGGCGACGCCCACGACAGCACTACGGCTCCCGAATTCCCTTAGAAGGACTGGAGTGCGGCGTTCAGCGTTGCGCTGGGGCGCATCGCCTTGTCCGTCTTCTCCCTGTCCACGTAGTAGTAGCCGCCCAGGTCCACCGGGGTGCCTTGCACCGCGTTCAGCTCGTCCACGATCGTCGACTCGTCGGCGGCCAGGCTCTCCGCCAGCGGGGCGAAGATCTTGGCCAGCTCCGCGTCCTCGTCCTGCTCGGCGAGGGCCTGCGCCCAGTACAGCGCGATGTAGAAGTGGCTGCCGCGGTTGTCCAGCTCACCGGCCCGCCGCGACGGTGACTTCCCGTTCTCGAGCAGCTTCCCGGTGGCGTCGTCGAGGGCCTTGCCCAGCAGCTTCGCGCGCGGGTTGTCGTCGGAGTCGGCCAGGAACTCCAGGGAGACGGCCAGCGCGAGGAACTCGCCGAGGGAGTCCCAGCGCAGGTGGTTCTCGCGCACCATCTGCTGCACGTGCTTCGGGGCCGAGCCGCCTGCCCCGGTCTCGAAGAGCCCGCCACCGTTCATCAGCGGGACGATCGAGAGCATCTTCGCGCTCGTACCCAGCTCCAGGATCGGGAACAGGTCGGTGAGGTAGTCGCGCAGGACGTTGCCGGTGACGGAGATCGTGTCCTCGCCGCGCTTGGTGCGCTCCAGCGTGTACCGCGTGGCCTCGGCGACGGGAAGGATCTCGATGGTCAGGCCGTCGGTGTCCTCCTCGGCCAGGTAGGCGCGCACCTTCTTGATGACCTCGGCGTCGTGGCCGCGGGTCTCGTCCAGCCAGAACACGGCAGGCGCGCCGGTGGCGCGGGCCCTGGAGACGGCGAGCTGCACCCAGTTGCGGATCGGGGCGTCCTTGGTCTGGCATGCGCGCCAGAGGTCGCCCTCGCTCACCTCGTGCTCGAGCAGCGCCGTGCCGGAGGCGTCGACGACCCGGACGGTGCCCGCCGCCGCGATCTCGAACGTCTTGTCGTGGCTGCCGTACTCCTCGGCCTTCTGCGCCATCAGGCCCACGTTCGGGACGGTGCCCATCGTGGTGGGATCGAACGCGCCGTGCTCCCGGCAGAAGTCGACGGTCTCCGCGTACAGCGGGGCGTAGGACGAGTCCGGGATGACGAACTTGGTGTCCTGCAGTTCGCCCTTCGCGTTCCACATCTGCCCGGACGAGCGGATCGCGGCGGGCATCGAGGCGTCGATGATGACGTCGCTGGGCACGTGCAGGTTGGTGATCCCGCGGTCGGAGTCGACCATCGCGAGCCCGGGGCCGCTGTCGTAGGCGGCGATGATCGCCTTCTCGATGGCCTCACGCTTCTCGGTGGGCAGCTTCTCGAGGGCGGTGAGCACGCTCGCGAGGCCGTCATCGGGGTCGGCACCGACGGAGGCGAGGTCGTCGCCGTACTGCGCGAAGACGTCGGCGAAGTAGGCCTCGACCGCGTGGCCGAACAGGATGGGGTCGGAGACCTTCATCATCGTGGCCTTGACGTGCACCGAGAACAGCACGCCCTTGTCACGGGCGTCGGTGACCTGCTCGGCGAGGAAGGCCGTCAGGTCCTGCTTGCGCATGACCGCGGCGTCGAGGATCTCCCCGGGCAGCACGGCGAGCGAGGGCTTCAGCACGGTGACGGTGCCGTCGGCGGCCACGTGCTCGATGCGCAGGTCGGCGGCGTCGTCGAAGGTGACCGACCGCTCGGAGTGGCGGAAGTCGCCGTCGCTCATCGTGGAGACGTGCGAGGTGGAGTCGGCCGACCACTTGCCCATCGAGTGAGGGTGCTTGCGGGCGAAGTTCTTGACCGAGGCAGGCGCCCTGCGGTCGGAGTTGCCCTCGCGCAGGACCGGGTTGACCGCGCTGCCCTTGACCGTGTCGTAGGCGGCCCGCGCGGCCTTCTCCTCGTCGGTGCGGGCGTCCTCGGGGTAGTCCGGGACGGCGTAGCCCGCGCCCTGCAGCTCCTTGATGGCCGCCTTCAGCTGCGGGATCGACGCGCTGATGTTGGGGAGCTTGATGATGTTGGCCTCGGGCGTCTTCGCCAGCTCGCCGAGCTCGCTGAGCGCGTCGGGCACGCGCTGGGCGTCGGTGAGCCGGTCGGGGAACTGCGCGAGGATGCGGGCGGCCAGCGAGATGTCACGCGTCTCGACATCCACCCCGGCCTTGCCGGCGAAGGCCTCGATGATCGGTAGGAACGAGTGCGTGGCGAGCGCCGGGGCCTCGTCCGTGTACGTGTAGATGACCTTCATCGTTGTTTCGGGCCTGCCTCGGGACTGGTCGGACCTGGGTCGCGGAGCGCGCTGCTCCCTCTCGACACGCTATCCCCTGCACAACACGACCGGGGGAGTGCGTCGCACGACATGGTGGTCAGGACGCCGACATCACAGTGATCGAAGATCATCGGTGGGATCCGGGTGGTCGTTCCGCTACCGTAGGTACACCTCACCGTCCCCGGGAGACGTGGCCGTGGCCTCAAGGTTCAAGATTCCGAAGCTAGAGAAGTCGACGTTCCGAGGATGGACGTTCGTGCTGGTCGTCGGCGTACTCCTCGCGTTCATCGCCATCATCGACCGCGGTGGCCTGAACGATCAGTCGGCCGCCGCCGACGGATCCACCGGCTGCCAGCTCGAAGTGGCGGCCGACCAGCTCAACGTGCGAGCCGCACCCGACCAGGACTCCGCCCTGCTCCAGACGCTCGTGCGGGGCGACCGCGTCGACGGCACCCGGATCGTCACCAACGGGTTCCGCGAGCTGGAGGGCAACCAGTGGGCCGCTGACCAGTTCCTGACCCCGCTCCCGGACACCAACTGCGCTTGAGGGACGCTGCGGGCGTGCGCACCGTTAGCTCGGTCAACGTCAACGGGGTCCGGGCGGCCGCCGCGAAGGGGCTCCTGCGCTGGCTGACCGGCACGTCCGCCGACATCGTCTGCCTGCAGGAGACACGCGCGCAGCTCGACGAGTTGCCGCCCGCGATGCTCGCCGGCTGGCACCTCGCCTACGCCCCGTGCGAGAGCGTCCGGGGGCGCAACGGCGTCGGTGTGCTCACGAGAGAGCAGCCCGAGGCCGTCAGGGTGGGCATCGGCGAGCCGGAGTTCGACGGCTCCGGACGCTATCTCGAGGTCGACCTGCCCGGCCTCACCATCGCGTCCCTCTACCTGCCCAACGGCACCGTCGGCACGCCGAGGCAGGCGGAGAAGAACCGCTTCCTCGCGCTCTTCGCCCCCTACCTCGCCGAGCGGCGGGAGAAGGCCGCCGCGGAGGACCGCGAGATGCTGGTCTGCGGCGACTGGAACATCGCGCCGGCGGAAGCCGACATCCGCAACTGGCGTGGAAACGTCAAGAACTCGGGATTCCTGCCCCACGAGCGGGAGTGGATGGCTGCACTCTTCGCGAGCGGCTGGGTGGACGTCGTGCGGGCCCTGCACCCCGGCGTCGACGGGCCGTACTCGTGGTGGTCCTACCGGGGACGAGCCTTCGATCGGGATACGGGATGGCGCATAGACCACCACGTCGCGACGCCGGAGCTGGCCGCTCGCGCCGTCTCCGCCGCGGTGGAGCGGGCACCGAGCCACGGTGAGCGCTGGTCGGACCACGCGCCGGTGACCATCGTGTACGCATCATGAACCCGGTCAGCCCCACGCGCGTCATCGGCGGCCGCTACGTCGTGCTCGGCGAGCTCGGCCGCGGTGGCATGGGCATCGTGTGGCGCGCCGAGGACCGCGTGATGGGCCGGCACGTGGCGGTGAAGGAGCTCCACCTCCCCGAGGGCCACAGCGCCGAGGACCGGCTCTCGTTCCGGGAGCGGTTGCTCCGCGAGGCACGCACGGCCGGCAGGCTCAACGACCCCGGCATCGTCACCGTCTACGACGTCGTCACCGACGACGGGATCGACCACATCGTGATGGAGCTGGTCGAGGCGCCCACTCTCGCCCAGGTGGTGCAGCGCCACGGGCCACTCGACGAGCGTGCGGCCGCGTCGGTGGCCCACCAGCTGCTCAGCGCGCTGCGCACCGCGCACGAGAGCGGGGTGGTGCACCGCGACGTCAAGCCCAGCAACGTCATGCTCGGCCCGGGTAGCCGGGTGCGGCTCGCCGACTTCGGGATCGCCCAGGCGGTCGACGACCCCGGGCTGACCACCACCGGTTCGGTCATCGGCTCGCCCAGCTATCTGTCGCCGGAGCGGCTGGAGGGGGCGCAGGCGACTCCGGCGTCGGACCTGTGGGCGGCAGGCGCCACGCTGTTCTACGCGGTTCACGGCACCGGACCGTTCAGCCGGGAGACGACGGCGGCCACGATCGCAGCGGTGCTGCACGCCGACGTGCCGGCCACCCGCACCCGGGGCCCGCTCGGGGCGGTCATCTCAGGGCTTCTGCAACGCTCTCCGCAGGCCCGGCTCAGCGGGGTGCAGGCCGCTGCCCTGCTCTCCGCGCCGGGCACGGAGACCACACCGCTGTTCCACGGACCCCAGAACACCCCGGCGACACCCCCGGTGACGTCCTCCCGGCGACGCTGGGTGTGGCCCGTGGTGGCGCTGGTGCTGGGAGCGGTGCTGGGCATGGCCGGGGGGCTCGCCCTGGCCAGGGCGGGAGTTCTCGGCCCGTCCGGACCGGAGGCCACCACGATGACCTACGGCCCGGGCGGCGACCTGCCGGACTTCGGTTCGAGGTTCCGCTCGTGCCTGCAGGGCCAGCTCGCGCCGGGGCGATCGTTCCCCTCCGGTTCCACGGTGAGCTGCGACGGCCCGCACGACCTCGAGGTGTTCCAGACCTTCGACCCCTTCGGCCCACAACGCGCGCTGCCCTACCCCGGACGCTCACAGCTCGCTTCCTACGCGGCGCAGGCGTGCACGCTGGTGTTCGACTCGGACGTGGTCACCGGGCCCGGCAAGGATCGGCTCGCCGTGGCGGCTCTGGTGCCGTCGCAGGCGGCGTTCGAGACGCCCGTCGGGGCATCGTCGAGCTTCACGAACCGGGACGTGATCTGCCTGCTGCGCTCCGCCGACGGCAGCCAGATCACCGGCACCCGCATCGCGGACGACTCCTAGCACCGGCTCCGGTCGTACGCGTAATCGACCGGACAGCATCGGGCCGCCGTGGTGGGATGCGGCCATGAGCACCGCCTCGCATCGCAACATCGACCTCGTGGTGGCCGCCCTCACCGCGGGCGGCGCCGACCCGTCCCGGATCGCCAGGTTGCAGGTCCTGCCCGACGCCGTCACCACTGCCGCGGCCGCCGCGGCGGCGCTGCACGTCGAGGTCGGGCAGATCGCCAACTCGCTCGTGTTCGAGATGTCCGGCGGCGTCCCGCTGCTCGTGCTCACCTCCGGCGCGCACCGGGTGGACACAGGCAAGGTCGCGGCCCTCCTCGGCGTGGAGCGGGTGCGGCGGGCCTCGCCGGAGTTCGTGCGGGCGGCCACCGGGCAGGCGATCGGCGGCGTGGCGCCGGTCGGGCACCCGGCGCCCCTGCGCACGCTCGTGGACCGGGCGCTCGCGGCTTTCGACGAGGTCTGGGCCGCGGGAGGCATCGCGCACGCCGTGTTCCCCACCACCTTCGACGAGCTCGTGGCCGTCACCGGAGGGGAGCCCGCCGACGTGGCGTGACGGACATCGGTGACGAATCGGGTAAGGGCAGGCTATCCTCCGGCCGCCCTGTTGATCTGGCCCAGGAGGCACCGTGCCCGCCATTCCCCTCGAACCCGCCGCCGCGCACATCACGCGCCGCAGGCTGCTGACCGGCGCCGGGGCGTTGGGCGTTCTCGGTCTGCTCACGGCCTGCGGCGGCGGAACCGGCACCACGGCGGCGCCGTCGGCGCAGGGCACGGCCGGCTTCCCGATCACGGTCGAGCACCGCAACGGGACGACGCAGATCCCGGCCCCACCGCAGCGGGTCGTCACCGTGGGGTACAGCGACCAGGACCCGGTGCTCGCACTCGGCGTCCGTCCGGTCGGGGTCACCGACTGGTACGGCGACCACCCCTACGCCACGTGGCCGTGGGCGCAGGACGAGCTCGGTGACGCGAAGCCCGCGGTGATGAACCGTGGCACGTTCACCGGCACGCCGGAGTACCAGTACGAGGAGATCGCCGCGCTGGCCCCCGACCTGATCATCGGGCTCTACACCAGCATCGACGCCACCCAGTACGAGACGCTCTCGCGCATCGCGCCCACCGTCGGGCCGCCCGTGGGGTTCGCCGAGTGGGGTGCGCCGTGGCAGGAGTACACGCGGCTGGCCGGCCGCGCGCTCGGCCGCCCCGAGCGCGCCGACGAGCTGATCGCCGGGATCGACGCCCAGCTGGCCGCAGCCCGCGGCGCGCACCCGGAGTTCGAGGGCCGCACCGCCGTGGTCGCCGAGCGCAACGAGCCCGGGATCTCCTTCGTCCGGTCGCCCAACGACCAGCGCTCCCAGCTGCTCGCCGCCCTCGGCTTCACGATCCCGCCCGAGATCGGTCAGCTCTCGGGCGACCAGGACGGCGCGACGATCAGCGACGAGCAGATGGGTCTGCTCGACCGCGATGTGCTGCTGTGGAACACCGGCTACACGCCCGAGGTGCGCCCGGAGATCGAGGCCGCGCCGCTCTACTCACAGATGGCCGTGGTGCGGGCCGGCCGGTCGCTGTTCGTGGAGGATCCGCTGGTCTCGGCCGCATGGACGTGGGGCACGGTGCTGAGTCTGCCGAGCGTCATCGACGCGCTCGTGACGCAGCTCGACGCCGTGGTCACCTGAGACGCATTTGCGGCCAAGGTGGCGCCCGTCACCGTGGCCGGTGGGGCAGCCGGTCGACCCGGCTCCATTCCGCGACCTAGTGTTCAGGAGTGTCTGATTTCGTGAGCGTGCCGGAGCCGCCGGCGTCCGCCTCCGCCCTGCGTCGAGCACTGCGCCGGGTCCGCGACGGCGTCGCCCTCGACGTCACCGAGGCGTCCGTGCTGTTGGCCGCCCGCGGGGCGGAGCTCGACGAGCTCCTGACCGCGGCGTCCCGGGTGCGTGACGCCGGGCTGGTCGCCGAGGGGCGCCCGGGCGTGGTGACGTACTCGCGGAAGGTGTTCATCCCGCTCACCCGCCTCTGCCGCGACCGCTGCCACTACTGCACCTTCGCCACGGTCCCGCACCGGCTGCCCGCCGCGTTCCTCGAGCGCGACGAGGTGCTGGAGATCGCCAGGGCCGGAGCCGCCGCCGGGTGCAAGGAGGCCTTGTTCACCCTCGGCGATCGCCCGGAGGACCGCTGGCCCGCGGCCAGGGAGTGGCTCGAGGCGCGTGGCTACGGTTCCACGCTCGACTACGTCCGGGCCTGCGCGATCGCGGTACTGGAGGAGACGGGACTGCTTCCGCACCTCAACCCCGGCGTCATGAGCTGGGCGGAGCTCACGCGGCTCAAGCCGGTGGCGCCGAGCATGGGCATGATGCTCGAGACCACGGCCACCAGGCTGTGGTCCGAGCCGGGCGGGCCGCATTACGGCAGCCCGGACAAGGACCCCGCGGTACGGCTGCGCACCCTCACCGACGCCGGACGGGTGGGCGTCCCGTTCACCACCGGCATCCTCATCGGGATCGGCGAGACGCGCACCGAGCGGGCCGAGTCGATCTTCGCGATCCGGTCGGCCGCCCGGGCCCATGGCCACATCCAGGAAGTGATCATCCAGAACTTCCGCGCCAAGCCCGACACGGCGATGGCGAACGACCCGGACGCCGACCTCGATGACCTGGCCGCCACCATCGCCGTCGCGCGGATCGTGCTCGGCCCGAAGATGCGGGTGCAGGCGCCGCCGAACCTCGTCGGTGACGAGTTCGCGCTGATGCTCCGCGCCGGCATCGACGACTGGGGCGGCGTCTCGCCCGTCACCGCCGACCACGTCAACCCGGAACGACCCTGGCCCGCCATCGACGAGCTGGCCGCCCGGTCGGCCGCTGCCGGATTCACGCTGCGGGAGCGGCTCACCGCGTACCCGAAGTACGTGCTGGCCGGGTCGCCCTGGATCGACACGCGCCTGCACGCGCACGTCGCCGCGCTCGCAAACCCGGAGACCGGACTCGCGAACGCCAGCGCCGCGGTGCGGGGGCGGCCGTGGCAGGAGCCCGACGGCGGGTTCGAGTCCAGCGGCCGGATCGACCTCAACACCTCCATCGACTCCGAGGGGCGCACCGAGGACCGGCGCGGCGACTTCGAGTCGGTGTACGGCGACTGGGACGAGCTGCGCTCCGAGCTCGCGGCGCACCAGCAGGCCGCTCCGGAGCGGCTGGACTCCGACGTCCGCGCCGGGCTCGCGCTCGCCGCGTCCGATCCGGCCGCGCTGCTCGACCCCGCGAACGAGGCAGCGGCGATGGCCGTTCTCACCGCCGACGGTCCGGCCCTCGACGAGCTCGCCAGGCTCGCCGACCAGCTCCGCGCCGACGTCGTGGGCGACGCGGTGTCCTACGTGGTCAACCGCAACATCAACTTCTCGAACGTCTGCTACGTGGGCTGCCGGTTCTGTGCGTTCGCGCAGCGGGAGCGCGACGCCGACGCGTTCCGGCTCTCTCTCGACGAGGTGGCCGCGCGGGCCGTGGAGGCCGCGGAGGACGGCGCCACCGAGGTGTGCATGCAGGGCGGGATCGACCCTCAGCTGCCCGTGTCGTTCTACGCCGACCTGGTGCGCGCCGTGAAGGCCGCGGTGCCCGGCATGCACGTGCACGCGTTCAGCCCGATGGAGATCGTCAGCGCGTCGGCCAAGGCAGGCGTCTCGATCGAGGAGTGGCTCACCGAGCTGCGCGATGCCGGGCTGGGCTCGATCCCCGGCACCGCCGCCGAGATCCTCGACGACGAGGTGCGCTGGGTGCTCACCAAGGGCAAGCTGCCTGCCGCCCAGTGGCTCGAGGTCGTCGGCACGGCGCACCGCCTCGGCATCCCGTCGTCGTCGACGATGATGTACGGCCACGTCGACGAGCCGCGGCACTGGCTCGGGCACCTGCGCACCCTCGCGACCCTGCAGGACTCCTCCCTCGAGGCGGGCGCGGCGTCCTTCACCGAGTTCGTCCCGCTCCCGTTCGTGCACCACAACGCGCCGATCTATCTCGCAGGCATCGCCCGGCCCGGGCCCACCACGCGCGACAACCGGGCCGTGCACGCGTTCGCCCGGCTCGCCCTGCACGGTCGCATCGACCACGTGCAGTGCTCGTGGGTGAAGCTCGGCGACGACCTCTCCGCGGAGATCCTGCAGGGCGGCGCCGACGACATGGGCGGCACGCTCATGGAGGAGACGATCAGCCGGATGGCGGGTTCGGAGAACGGCTCGGCGCGCACGGTGGCCGAGCTGGCGGCGATCGCCGCGAAGGCGGGACGTCCGGTGCGGCAGCGCAGCACGACCTACCGCGAGCCGGTGGAGCGGCTGGCGCCTGCGCAGCCGTCGGGTCCGCGGTTGCTCCCGCTGACCACGGCCTGAGAGCGGCGAACGAGTCTCGCCGAGGCCGTGCGCAGCCCACCAGCGGCGATGGTCGTATCGTGGGGGTATGGGCGTCCTCGGTGAGCTCTTCCCAGGTCCGAAGATCCGCGACGAGGCCGGCGAGTCCGGAAACGGGCAGGAGTGGGAACTCGGCCCGATCGACCTCGACAACCGCACCGTCGAGGTCCGCAGGGTCGAGCCGGCCCCGCAGGAAGTGACTCCCGGCCCCGAGTCGGAGGACTGAGCCTTCCGTTGACGACATCGGAGGGAAGCGGAATGAGCCGTCCGCTGGAAGGCCTGCACGTCGTCGAGTGCGCGAGCTTCGTCGCGGGCCCGACCGGCGGGATGACGCTGGCCCAGTTGGGTGCCGACGTCGTCCGCGTCGACCCGGTCGGCGGCGGCAGCGACTACCGCCGCTGGCCCGTGGCAGGCAACGGCACCGGCGGGGCAGAGGCCGAGTCCTACTACTGGGCCTCGCTCAACAAGGGCAAGCGGTCGGTCGCGATCGACCTGCGGGCCCCGGCCGGGCGGGAACTGCTCACCGCCTTGGTCACCGCGCCGGGGCCGGACCGCGGCGTGCTCGTCGACAACGTGGTCGGGCGGCGGTGGATGGCCAACGATGTGCTCGCCGGCCGGCGCCCCGACCTGATCCACGTGCGTGTACAGGGCTACCCCGACGGGCGGCCCGCCGTCGACTACACCGTCAACGCCGAGGTGGGGATCCCGCAGATCACGGGCCCGGAGGAGGGCGGCGCGCCCGTCAACCACGTGCTGCCTGCCTGGGACTTCACCACCGGCCTCAGCGTCTCCACCGCCGTGCTCGCCGCGCTGTACGACCGGGCTCGCACGGGGCGGGGCGCGTACGTCGAGCTGGCCCTGTCCGACGTGGCGCTGGCGGGCGTCGCGAACCTCGGCTGGTTGTCGGAGGCCGCCGAGCGTGGCCGGGAGCGGCCACGGCACGGCAACCACGTGTACGGCAGCTTCGGCGTCGACTTCGCCTGCTCGGACGGGCAGCGGGTGATGGTCGTCGCGCTGACCGAGGGCCAGTGGGACGCGCTGCGCAAGGTGACCGGCACTGCCGGGGTGTTCGACGCGCTGGAGACGGCGCTGTCCGCCGACCTGACCCAGGAGGCCGAGCGCTACCGCCTGCGGGAGACGATCGCGGCGATCCTGCGGCCGTGGTTCGCCGCGCGGAACCTCGCGCAGGTCAGCGAGGAGCTCGACGCCGCGCGGGTGCTGTGGGGCCGCTACCGCGGCATGACCGAGGTGGTCGCCGCCCACCGGGAGGGTGCCCACCCGGTGCTCGTCGACATGACCCTCCCCGGTGGGGCAGGTGCGATCACCGCCCGGTCACCGATGCGGTGGAACGGCGACCACGGCGGCCCGGGGGAGGCCCCCGAACTCGGGCGGGACACCGAGCAGGTCCTCGCCGAGCTGCTCGGCCTCGACGCTGCCGAGATCGGCAAACTCATGGACGCAGGCACCGTCGCGGGCGCGGGCCGACCCTCGGCGTGATGGGGGGCACCGGGCTGATACCCGGTGGACTCCGGTTGCGAGAATCGAGGCATGACCGCCGCCACCGACCGCCGTCCGCGGGTGCTCTCCGGCATCCAGCCGACCGCGGAGTCGTTCCACCTCGGTAACTACCTCGGTGCGGTGCGGCAGTGGGTCGCCATGCAGGACGACCACGACGCGTTCTACTTCATCCCGGACCTGCACGCGATCACGGTGGAGTACGACCCCAAGACCCTCGCCGCCCGCACGCGCAACGCCGCAGCGCAGCTGCTGGCCCTCGGCTTGGACCCCGACCGCTGCACACTCTTCGTGCAGTCCCACGTGCCCGAACACCCGCGGCTGGCATGGGTGCTCGGGTGTCTCACCGGCTTCGGCGAGGCGAGCCGCATGACGCAGTTCAAGGACAAGTCCGCGCGCCAGGGCGCCGACCGGGCCACGGTCGGCCTGTTCACGTACCCGATCCTGCAGGCATCCGACATCCTGCTCTACCAGCCGGATCACGTGCCGGTGGGCGAGGACCAGCGTCAGCACGTGGAGCTCACCCGTGACCTGGCGCAGCGGTTCAACTCCCGCTTCGGCAAGGCACTCACCGTGCCCCAGGCCTACATCCCCGCGGGCGCCGCCAAGATCCAGGACCTGCAGGACCCCACGGCGAAGATGAGCAAGTCGGCATCGAGCCCGTCCGGGATCGTGGAACTGCTCGACGACCCGAAGGTGAGCGCGAAGAAGATCCGCTCCGCCGTCACCGACGCCGACCGGGAGATCCGGTACGACCCGGAGGCCAAGCCCGGCGTCTCGAACCTCCTGACGATCTACTCCGCCCTCACCGACCGGAAGATCTCCGAACTGGAGGAGGAGTACGCGGGCAAGGGCTACGGCGACCTGAAGAAGGATCTCGCCGACGTCGTCGCCGACTTCGTTGAGCCGCTGCGAGAACGGGTACGGACGTACTTGGACGATCCGGCCGAGCTCGACCGGGTGCTTGCAGCCGGCGCCTCCCGGGCGCGGGAGGTCGCCGGCGCCACACTGGCCGACGTTCACGAGAAGATCGGGTTCTTGCCACCGACCGAATGAGGTGACGAGCGTGGCCGCCCCAGCAGCCCGGACGAACGCAGGCGAGAAGGACGCTGGGTCGAAGGGCGGCCCCTCGAAGGTGGAGCGGCTCCGGGAGCGCTACGAGTGGCTCGACCATCTCATGCGCGCCGGGGCGCGCTACAGCGCGCACAACGGCGACCACTACGCCGCGGCCATCACGTACTTCAGTGTCCTGTCACTGGTGCCGCTCGTGATGGTGGCGTTCGCCGCCGCCGGGTACGTGCTGTTCCTCCGGCCCGAACTGCTGGCGGAGCTGCAGGCCGGGATCGCGAAGAACGTGCCGGCGGGGCTGGAGGGCGTGATCATGCCGATCATCAACGGCGCGATCGAGTCCCGCAACGCCGTGGGCATCATCGGCCTGCTCGCCGCGCTCTACTCCGGCATCGGTTGGATGTCCAACCTGCGTGATGCGCTGTCGGCGCAGTGGGGGCAGGTCCCGACCGCCCCGCCGCTCCTCAAGCGCCTGCTCTTCGACCTGCTCACGCTCCTCGGCCTCGGGCTGGCGCTGGTCGCCTCCTTCGCGATCACCGGTCTGGCGTCCGGGTTCGTCGTCACCGTGCTCGGGTTCGTGGGGCTCGCCGACGAGGGCTGGGCGCCGGTCATGTTCACCGTGATCGGAATCGTGCTCGGGCTGCTGGCGAACTGGCTGATCTTCCTCTGGGTGATCGCCCGCCTGCCCCGCCAGCACGCGACGCTGCGGAGCGCGGCCAAGGCGGCGCTGCTGGGCGCGATCGGTTTCGAGGTGCTCAAGCAGGTGATGACCTACTACCTCGGCGCCGTCACCAGCTCGCCGAGCGGGGCGATCTTCGGCCCGCTCCTCGGTCTGCTCGTGTTCGCCTACTTCGTCTCGCGGTTCATCCTCCTCGTCACGGCGTGGGCGGCCACCTCCCGGGAGAACGAGCAGGAGGAGCCCACCCCCGTGCCACCGCCCGCCGTGATCAGGCCGGCGGTCACGGTGCGATCCGGCCCGACCGGCGGCACGGCACTCGGCCTGCTCGGCGCCGGCCTCGTCACGGGCCTGGTCGGCAGCCGCTTCCTCCCCGGCCGCCGCCGCGACGGCTGACCCCGCCCCCGCAGGCCGAGCTCAGCGGCGGGCTCGGCGGCGCAGGGTCAGCAGGAGGGCGGTCGCACCGGCAGCGACGGCGAGCCCGATCGGCAGCACGGGCACCACCGCCGCGTGGCTCGGCTCTTGCGCCGTCACGTCCGGGACGACGGCGGGTGGGTTCATCACAGCAGGAGTCACCACCGGCGCCCTGTCGACGAGGGTCCCGACCGGTTGCGCATCTGCCGGCTGCGCGAAGCCCCAGTCCAGCAGTGCCGCGGCCTGTTTCCACAGCGGCACGGGATGCTGCTCGCCGCGCACGAGGGCGACCACCAGCCGTCGCCCGTTGCGTTCCGCGGCTCCGACGATGGTGTGGCGGGCCGCGTCCGTGAATCCGGTCTTGTCGCCGAGCGCCCCCGGGTACTGCCCGAGCAGATGGCTCGTGTTGCTCACCACGAACCCGGGCCGGTCGCCGTATCCCGGGAAGGCCACGCTGCGGGTGGCGATCGTGCCGGCGAACAACGGCTCGCGCATCGCGACGCGGAAGAGCAGCGCCAGGTCGTAGGCCGATGTCGCCATTCCCGGCCCGTCCAGGCCGGACACCGAGGCCGGCAACGTATCCAGTGCACCGAGCTCACCGGCGACGGCGGCCATGCGTGCCCGTGTCAGGGCATCGCCACCCTGGGCACGGGCGAGGGCCTGCGCGGTGTCGTTGCCGGAGTTGAGCAACAGACCGGCAAGAAGCTGGCGAACCGTGTAGTGACCGCCGGGACCGATGCCCGCCTTGCTGCCCTCGATCTGCTGGTCCTCCGCCGTGCCGTCGACCACGGCGTCCGGGTCGAGGTAGCGCACGGCAACGATCGCGGTGAGCACCTTGAGGGTCGAAGCGGGCCGGTGGCGCGCGTGGGGCGCCCGGGCGGCGAGCACGGCACCGGAGTCCATGTCCGCGAGTACCCACGAGGCGGCGCCCACCTGTGGCGCGCCGGTCGTCCCGGCCTCACCGCAGGTTCCGAGCTGCGGGCCGCCCACCGGTTCGGCAGGCCACGGCAAGGGCTCGACGGCCGCGACGAGCTCTTCGCGGGCGAACGGGGGAGGCGGCGCTTGCTGGCCCGGACATCCCGGGGCCGGCGTCACGGGCGCGACAAGGGCAGCCACCACCGCGATGATGCCCAGGAGTTGCACGCCGTGACTCTACGATCGCTCCACGCCGCAGCGGGTCACCCGGGAAGCGGCTTCCCCGGTCGGCAGGCCGAACCACCCGTTGTCGCGCCATGAACCGGGACAAACGTGACCTGAGCTGCGCCAACCGGGCGAACACGGGGCCGAGCGGGTCGGCGGCCCCCGCCCCGGGATCGGGCGACTCGCCCTGGGAGGGTTTCTTGCTGTCCGGGAGGCACACGAGCGCCTATCATGATCAACGCGAATCGGGTGCTTGCGAGGTCGGAAGGCGCCGCCCGCAGGCTGGTTGCTGCACGTGACATCGTTCTCACTTAACGGAGTCGACGATTCGGTCACGCCACTGATTCCTTTCTGTGAACTGATCAATCGCTCGGCTACGGTCCCCTCCGGCGTGCCGTCCGAGATCGGTCATGCCGGAACAGGAGGCCTTCTTCAGTGCGGATCAGACGTGGATTCGTGCTGGCAGCTGCCGTGCTGACCAGCGCGCTGGTGGTGGTGGGCTGTGCCCGCGACACCGGGACCAGCCAGCCCGCCGGCGGCGGTGGGACGAATGCGGGTGCGTGCGCGCGGAACTCCGCGCCGTCCGCCCCTGGCGGCAGCTCCGCGAGCCCGGCGCCGGCGCTGCCGAACGCCGACGCGAGCGGCCTCAAGGTCGGTCTGGCCTTCGACATCGGTGGTCGCGGCGACGCGTCCTTCAACGACGCCGCGGGCGCGGGCCTCGACCGGGCCATCAGCGAGCTCGGCCTGGCCAAGGCCAACACCAAGGAGCTCACCGCGGGCCCGAACGAGAGCGAGGACGCCGCGGCCACCCGGCTTCGCCAGCTCGCGAGCGAGGGCTACAACCCGGTCATCGCGGTCGGCTTCAAGTACGCCACCGCGCTGAAGACGGTCGCGGCCGAGAGCCCGAACACCCAGTTCGCGATCGTCGACGACAGCTCGGTCGAGCTGCCGAACGTCACGCCGCTGGTGTTCGCCGAGGAGCAGGGCTCCTTCCTGGTGGGCGTCGCCGCCGCTCTCAAGACGCAGACGTGCAAGATCGGGTTCGTCGGCGGGGTCGAGCAGCCGCTGATCCAGAAGTTCCAGGCCGGCTACGTGCAGGGTGCGAAGGCCGTGGCGCCCGACATCCAGGTCGACGTCGACTACCTCACCCCGGCCGGTGACTTCACCGGCTTCAGCGACCCCGCCAAGGGGCAGGTGGTGGCCACCGGTCAGCTCGACGGCGGCGCCGACGTGATCTACCACGCCGCGGGAGCGTCGGGGCAGGGCGTGTTCCAGGCCGTGAAGGCCGCGGGCAAGTCCGCCATCGGCGTCGACTCGGACCAGTACAACATCCCGGGTCTCGCCGACGTGAAGGACGTGATCATCACGTCGATGCTGAAGCGCGTGGACGTGGCGGTCTTCGACTACATCAACGCCGCCGCTGCCGGCAACCTCAGCACCCTGCCGGACACCTTCGACCTGAAGGTGGACGGAGTCGGGTACGCCACCTCGGGCGGCAAGGTCGACGACATCAAGGCCCAGCTCGACGCGTACAAGGCCGCGATCATCAGCGGCGCGATCTCAGTCGAGACCACGCCCACGTCGTCCTGACCCCGGGGCACCTGTCGGGGGCCGGTGTCGCCTAGGCGGCCCGGCCCCCGAGCCACGTCCCCCTTCGAAAGGCTCCAGCCATGGCCACGAGCATGGCCACGAGTGCGGCCGAATACGCCGTCGAGCTCGCAGGTATCACGAAGCGTTTCCCCGGCGTGGTCGCCAACGACGACATCCATCTGCAGGTGCGCCGCGGCGAGGTGCATGCCCTCTGCGGTGAGAACGGCGCCGGCAAGTCCACGTTGATGAAGATCCTCTACGGGATGCAGCAGCCCGACGAGGGCACGATCTCGGTCGACGGTCGGATCGTGCGGTTCCGATCGCCTTCCGACGCGATCAAGGCCGGGATCGGCATGGTGCACCAGCACTTCATGCTGGCCGACAACTTCACCGTGGCGGAGAACATCCTGCTCGGGGCCGAGGGTCTGCTCGGCATCGGCGGCGCGGCCCGCCGCCGGATCGCCGAGCTCGCCGCCACGGTGGGCCTCGAGGTCGCCCCCCGTGTCCTCGTCGAGCGCCTCGGGGTGGCCGACCGCCAGCGCGTCGAGATCATCAAGGTGCTCTACCGCGGTGCCCGCACCGTGATCCTCGACGAGCCGACCGCCGTGCTGGTCCCCCAGGAGGTCGACGAGCTCTTCGACACCCTGCGCACGATGCGCGCCGACGGTTTCACGTTCCTGTTCATCTCCCACAAGCTCGACGAGGTGCGCGCCATCGCCGACTCGATCACGGTCATCCGCCGCGGCACGTCCGTCGGCACGGCCGACCCGGCCTCGGTGACCAGCCGCCAGCTCGCCGAGATGATGGTCGGGAGCGAGCTACCCAGCCCCGAGACCCGCGACTCCACGGTCACCGATCGCGAGGTGCTGCGCGTCGAAGGGCTGGAGCTGGCGGGCGAGAGCGGCGCGCGTCCGGTGCTCGCGGGGATCGACCTCGTGGTGCACGCCGGTGAGGTGCTGGGGATCGCGGGCGTCGAGGGCAACGGTCAGACCGAGCTCGTCGAGACGATCATGGGGATGCGCCGGGCGAGCGCGGGCAGGGTGGTGCTCGGCGGCCGGGACCTCAGCCAGGCCAGCACTCTCGAGCGGCGAGAGGCGGGGATCGGCTACGTGCCCGAGGACCGCACGCGCCACGGACTCCTCGCCACCCAGTCGCTGTGGGCGAACCGCATGCTCGGCCACCAGAGCCGGCCGCCGGTGTCCCGGGGCGGTTTCCTCGGCCTGCTCGACCGGGTGGCCGCCCGGCGCGACACCGAGCGGATCGTCGCGGAGTTCGACGTCCGCACGCCGGGCGTCGACGTGCCGGCCGCCGCGCTTTCGGGCGGCAACCAGCAGAAGCTCGTGGTCGGCCGGGAGCTCTCGGGCGACCCGGTGCTGCTGATCGCCTCGCACCCGACCCGCGGCGTGGACGTCGGGGCGCAGGCGCGCATCTGGGAGGAGCTACGCCGGGCCAGGGCTCGCGGGCTCGCGGTGCTGCTGGTCAGCGCCGACCTCGACGAGCTGATCGGGCTCTCCGACACGATCAAGGTGATGCTGCGCGGCACGCTCGTCGCCGATGCCGACCCTGCGACCGTCACGCCCGAGTCGCTCGGCGCGGCGATGACAGGCGCCGACGACTCGGAGGCGGTGCCGGCATGAACCGCGTCCGCACGGTGCTGCTGCCGCCCGCGCTGGCGATCGTCTTCGCCGCGTTGCTGTGCGCCGTCGCGCTGTTGATCAGCGGCGACTCGCCGATCACCGCTCTGACCGTCATGATCACGCAGGTCGGTGAGGGCACCACGGCCGTCGACATCATCAACAGCGGGGCGATCTACTACATCGCGGCACTGGCCGTGGCGATCGGCTTCCAGATGAAGCTGTTCAACATCGGCATCGAGGGTCAGTACCGGCTGGCGGCCTGCGTAGCCGCGATCGTCGGCGGCTCGCTCGTGCTGCCGCCGGTGCTGCACACACTCGTGATCATCGTGGTCGCAGCCGTGGTGGGCGCCGCGTGGGCGGGTATCGCCGCGCTGCTCAAGGCCTACCGCGGTGTCAGCGAGGTGATCTCGACGATCATGCTGAACTTCATCGCGACCGGCCTGATCGCCTACCTCATCCGGCCCGACTCGTTCGGGGTGCTCCAGGGCAACAACATCTCCACCGCCCCGATCGAGGCGAGCGGGCAGTTCCCCGGGGTCTCCTTCGGTTCGAGCGGCACGCTCTTCGGGATGGTCGCCGTGGCCGCGCTGCTCGGGCTCGGCTACTGGTTCCTGCTCAACCGCACCCGGTTCGGGTTCGAGCTCAAGGCGTCGGGAGAGTCGCCGACGGCCGCCACCGCGGGCGGGGTCGACGCCCGGCGCATGGTGATCATCGCGCTGGTGCTCTCCGGTGCGGTCGCTGGCCTGGTCGGGCTCCCCGAGCTGCTCGGGCGCGACTTCGCCTACACGCTCACCTCGCCGCAGGGCTACGGGTTCACCGGCATCGCGGTCGCCCTGCTCGGCCGCAACCACCCGCTCGGCATCGCGCTCGGGGCGCTGCTCTGGGCTTTCCTGGACAAGTCGGCGCTCGCACTCGACAACGTCGGAGTGCCACGGGAGATCGTGCTGATCATGCAGGGGTCGGTGGTGCTGTCCGTGGTCATCGCGTACGAGATCGTCCGGCGCTACGAGCTCGCCGCGGAGCAGCGCAGGGTTGCCGCGCAGCTGCGCAGCGCCCCGGCCGTGGAAGCTCCGAC
Source organism: Pseudonocardia yunnanensis (assembly GCF_039534065.1). NCBI lineage: Bacteria > Bacillati > Actinomycetota > Actinomycetes > Pseudonocardiales > Pseudonocardiaceae > Pseudonocardia > Pseudonocardia yunnanensis. The sequence continues at coordinate 49,902 of NZ_BAAAUS010000043.1, forward strand.
TCAGACGGTGGCGTCATGACGGCCCTGACCACAGCGCCGGTGGCGGCCCCGCCCCCGGCCGCACCACGGCGGCGCCGCGTCCCGGCGTGGGCACGTGCGCTGATCGTCGTGGCTGTCGGCGTGGTGATCCTCTCGATCACCGCCACGCTGACCGGGCAGTACCAGCTGACCTCCCGCGGCACCACGCAGGCGGCGGTGCTGCTCCTGCTCCCCATCCTGTTCGCCGGGCTCGGCGGGCTGTGGTCCGAGCGCGCCGGCGTGATCAACATCGGTCTCGAGGGCATGATGATCCTCGGCACCTGGGGCGCGGCCTGGGCTGGATACCAGTGGGGACCGTGGGCCGCGGTGCTCGGCGGCGTCGTCTTCGGCGCCCTCGGCGGGCTGCTGCACGCCATCGCCACGGTGACGTTCAACGTCAACCACATCGTGTCCGGCGTCGCGATCACGCTGCTCGGCATGGGCGTCACGAAGTACCTGTCCACGCTGCTCTTCGAGCCGATCTCGCAGAATCCGCGCCAGTCCCCGCGGGTCGAGGCGTTCGACACCTTCTCCGTGCAACCGGTGGCCGACGGTCTCGCGTCGATCGAGTCGCAGCAACGGGTGCTGCTCTCGGACGTGGCGGGGCTGCTCGGCGGCCTGCTCAGCGGGCTCACGCCGCTCGTCATCATCGGGTTCGCGCTCGTGCCGATCAGCTACCTGGTGCTGTGGCGCACGCGTTTCGGGCTGCGGTTGCGCTCCTGCGGGGAGAACCCTGTGGCCGCCGAGTCGCTCGGGGTCAAGGTCGCCACCTACAAGTACATCGGAGTGGTCGCCTCCGGTGCGCTCGCCGGGCTGGGCGGTGCGGCGCTGACACTGAACCCCGGCCAGCTCGGGTACCTGGAGGGCCAGACCGGCGGCCGCGGATACATCGGTCTCGCCGCGATGATCTTCGGCAACTGGCGCCCCGGCGGGCTGCTCGCGGGGTCGGCGCTGTTCGGCTACGTCGACGGCGTCCAGTTGCGGGCCGGCGGCGAGGCGGTGCACGGGCTCCTCTACGGCGCGACGATCCTGGCGGTCGGCCTCGCCGTGCTGTGGGTGGCGCGGCGCCGGTGGCGCGCGGCGCTGGTCGCGGCCGTTGTGGGCGCGGTGGTGTACGTCGTGTACTACTCGATCGACACGGTGCCACGCGAGTTCGCCGCCTACGCACCGCAGCTCGTCACGCTGTTGGTGCTCGCCGTGGCATCCCAGCGACTACGGCCGCCTGCGGCCGACGGCGTCGAGTATCGGAGAGGTGAAGGTGACTGACGTCCCCTGGGACGCTCTACGCGAAGCGGCCGTCGCAGCGGCCGCGTCGGCCTACGCGCCGTACTCGCACCTGCAGGTCGGGGCGGCGGCCGTGTGCGATGACGGCCGCGTCGTCACCGGGTGCAACGTGGAGAACGCCTCGTACGGCCTCGGCCTCTGCGCCGAGTGCACGATGGCCGGGCAGCTGCGGCTCACCGGTGGGGGTCGCTTCGTCGCCGTGGCGTGCCGGTCCGGCACGGGTGAGCTGCTCATGCCGTGCGGGCGCTGCCGGCAGATCATCTACGAGTTCGGCGGCCCGGACTGCCTGGTCGACACCCCGCGCGGCATCCTCCCCATGCGAGAGGTGCTGCCGGACGCGTTCGGCCCCGCCGACCTCCCGGACCAGGGGCGCTGACCACTGGTCGGGACCCGGCCCGTCGATCCTCCCTGGCATCCTGAGGCCTCCTGATCCACGAAGACCGGAGGAACAGCGTGCCCGACGCCGTCCAGAGCATCAGCGCGGTCGAGGTCATCACCGCCAAACGGGACGGCGGGCGGCTGTCCGACGAGCAGATCGACTGGGCCGTCGCCGCCTACACCCGCGGGGACGTCGCCGACGAACAGATGGCCTCGCTCGCGATGGCCATCCTCCTCAACGGCATGGACGCCGAGGAGATCTCGCGCTGGACGCAGGCGATGATCGACTCGGGGGAGGTGCTGTCGCTCCCGTCGATCGGGCGCCCCCTGGTCGACAAGCACTCGACCGGCGGCGTCGGCGACAAGATCACCCTTCCGCTCGCGCCGCTCGTGGCGGCGTGCGGTGCGGCCGTGCCTCAACTGTCCGGCCGCGGGCTCGGCCACACCGGCGGCACGCTGGACAAGCTGGAGTCGATCCCGGGCTGGCGGGCCTCGCTGTCGCTGGAGGAGATCGCCGCCCAGCTCGCCGAGGTCGGCGCGGTGATCTGCGCGACCACCCCGACGCTGGCGCCCGCCGACCGCAAGCTCTATGCGCTTCGCGACGTCACCGGCACGGTCGAGTCGATCCCGCTCATCGCCAGCTCGATCATGAGCAAGAAGATCGCCGAAGGCACCGGCGGCCTGGTGCTCGACGTCAAGGTCGGGTCCGGGGCGTTCATGAAGACGGAGGCACGGGCGCGCGAGCTCGCCGCGACGATGGTGCGGATCGGCGAAGCGCACGGGCTGCCGACCACCGCGCTGCTCACCGACATGTCGGTGCCGCTCGGCCGCGCCGTCGGCAACGCACTCGAGGTGGCCGAGTCGGTGGAGGTGCTGCGCGGAGGTGGCCCTTCCGATGTCGTCGAGCTGACGGTGGCGCTCGCCCGGGAGATGCTCGCCCTGGCCGGTATCACCGACGTGGACCCGGCGCAGGTGCTCGCGTCCGGCGCCGCGTACCCGGTGTGGGAGCGGATGATCGCCGCCCAGGGCGGCGACCCGTCGGCGGCTCTGCCGGTGGCGAAGCACGTGGAGGTACACGTCGCCGAGCGTTCGGGTGTGCTGACCAGGCTCGACGCCATGGCCGTCGGGGTGGCGGCGTGGCGGCTGGGCGCCGGCCGCGCCCGCAAGGAGGACGCCGTCCAGGCTGCGGCCGGGGCGCGGCTCCTCGTCGGCATCGGCGAGGAGGTCGCCGCCGGTCAGCCACTGCTGGAGCTGCACACGGACACCTCCGACGCGGTGGCGGGCGCCCGCGCGGCCCTGGAGGGCGGCGTGGAGATCGCCGACGAGCCGACCGCCCGCGGCCCACTCCTCCTGGACACGGTGCGCTCGGCGCAGATCGCGTCCTCATGACCACGGCGGCCCGGCTGGTCACGAGGGACC
>NZ_BAAAUS010000043.1:53024-154172 GCF_039534065.1 Pseudonocardia yunnanensis
CAGGGAAGAGGGTCAGTCGTCAGGGTCGTCGGCCACGGTGTCGCCGATCGACGCCCCGTTCGGGGACTTCACCGTGATCTTGCGCGCCCGGCGCTGAGCCGGACGCGGGGGCGGCGGCGGGGACTGGCCGGCGGGGCCCCGTCCCAGGATCAGCTCCGCGAACGTGGCCATGGCCTCGTCGAGCTGACCGGCGTTACGCCGCTCGGACTCCTCGTTGGCCTGCTCCACCAGCGTGCGCAGCGAGGTGGAGTCGGGCCGCTGCACCAGCGCGGCGTCGAGCTTCTCGAGCTTCGTGTCGATCTCGCCGCCGAGTGAGCCGAGGCGCCCGGACACGCCCTCCTCGAGCGCGTTGAGGCGCTCGCTGACGGTCTCCAGCCGGGTGGACAGCGACTCCAGCCGCTGCGCCAGGCCGTCGAGCGGTTCCGTCGGGTCGACCGCGGGGCGGGATGCCAGGTCCTCGAGCCGCCGGTGCAGCCCGATGCTGGTGTCGCCGAGCAGGTTGCGCATGCCCTCGTCGGACTCGTCCATGGCTCGGACGGCCGTCTCGAGCTGCTCGCGGACCGCGCGCTCGATCCCGTCGATCCGCTCCTTGATCGGCGTTCCCACCGACGACGGCATCGCGTCGAGCCGCATCTCGTGCCGGTCGAGGCGGTTGTCGAGGTCGTCGAGTCGCTTGTGGAGGCCGAGGAGCCGGTCGTCGAGCCCGTCCATCCGGCCCGACACGCCCTCCAGCCGCCCGGCCATTCCGTCGAGCCGCCCGTCGAGCTGGGCGATCGGCTTGGCGATCTTGTCGGGCAGCGCCTCGACGGCCCGCATGACGGCAGCGATGGCGGTGTCCTGGGCGTCGAGCTTGGCGACCGTCTCGTCCAGCCGCTCGGCCAGGACGCTGACCTCGGTGCGGTCGGGAAGCTCGGTCAGCCGCTTGCGGACCGTGCCCAGCGCGTCGAGCGCGGCGAGCCGGGCGTGGATCTCGTCGAGCGAGTCGAAGATCTGCTGCTGCTCGCTGTCGCGGATCTCCGCGGCGCGCATGAGCATGCCGCGCATGCGGTCGAACGACAGTGTGGAGTCATTGCTCATGGCGGGCGGGGAGCTTTCTCTTTGCCGGACAACGGGGAGTGCCGTGCGCACTGAGGGTAGCGAGGCGCGTAGATCACCCCCTCCGGGACTCCCCGTTCGGGAGCCATTACCCCGTTTGCAGTAGTTTGTCACTCTCGTGCGTCGCGGTATGCGCCCGGTGGCAGCACTTTCAGGACCGGAGGTACGACGCCCCGTTCACGTCGACGATCGCGCCGATGGCGTACTCGGTGCCAGGCGAAGCCAGGAAGACGATGACGCGGGCGATCTCCTCCGGGGAGGCGGCCCTCCCGAGCGGGCTCTGCGCCCGGACCGCCGCACCATCCGCTCCGTCGAGGTAGGGCGCCGCCATGTCGGTCTCGACGAAGCCCGGCGCGACCGTCGTGACGTAGATGCCGTGCGGTGCGAGCGCCTGGGCCAGCGACTGGCTCAGGCTGTTCAGCCCGGCCTTGCTCGCCCCGTACGCCGGGTGCTCCGGTTCCCCGCGGAACGCCCCGCGCGAGGTGACGTTCACGATCCGGCCACCGCCTGCCGCGATCATGTGCGGCACCACGCGGTGCACGAGGTTGGCCGGCCCGATCAGGTTCGTGTCGATCGTCCGCCGCCACGATTCCTGCCATTCCGCGTAGCCCGTGGTCGGGACGGGGTGACGCTCGTAGACGCCGGCGTTGTTCACGAGGACGCCGATGCCTCCGAGGCGCTCGACCACCGACTCCACGAGGTTCTGCACCTGCCCGGGGTCGGCGACGTCGGCCTGGAGCGCGATGTGTGCACCAGGCCCGAGCTCGGAGAGCACCTTCTCGGCCGCCTGGCGGTCCTGCCGGTACTGGACGACGACAGTGGCGCCCGCCGCGGCGAACTCACGCGCCACCGCCCGGCCGATTCCGCGTGAACCACCCGTGACCAGCACGACGTCACCATCGAAGATCATTGGTTCAGCATGTCAGCCGGGGGTGGCAGATGGCCGTCGGGGATCGGTGGTGGAGATCGGCGATCAGGAGTGGATCCCGGCCCCGACGGGTGACGTGGGAGGCGCTCCTCGGGTGCCCTCGCCCACGACGGCCAGGGGTGTTCTAGCGTGATGTGGTGCCCGTCTCGCTGAACGTCGACTCCGTCCGGGACGCACCGAAGGTGCTGCTCCACGACCATCTCGACGGCGGGCTGCGGCCCGCCACCGTCCTCGATCTCGCCGATGCGGCCGGCTATCAAGGCCTCCCGAGCACCGACGCGCAGGAGCTGGGCGAGTGGTTCCTCGCCGCCTCCCACTCGGGCTCGCTCGAGCTGTACCTGGAGACGTTCGGCCACACCGTCGGGGTGATGCAGAGCGCTGATGCGCTGGTCCGCGTCGCCGCGGAGTGTGCAGAGGACCTGGCCACCGACGGCGTGGTCTACGCCGAGGTGCGGTTCGCCCCGGAGCTGCACGTGGAGCGGGGCCTCGAACTCGACGCCGTGGTGGAAGCCGTGCTCGAGGGCTTCCGGGTCGGCTCGGCCCGGGCGGCGGAGCGTGGCAGGCGGATCCGCGTCGGCTGTCTGCTCACCGCGATGCGCCACGCCGCCCGCTCGCGCGAGATCGCGGAGCTGGCGGTGCGCTACCGGAACCTCGGCGTGGTGGGCTTCGACATCGCCGGCGCCGAGGCCGGGTTCCCGCCCACCCGCCACCTGGACGCGTTCGAGTACCTCCGCCAGCAGAACGCGCACTTCACGATCCACGCCGGCGAGGCCTTCGGGCTGCCCTCGATCTGGGAGGCGCTGCAGTGGTGCGGTGCAGACCGGCTCGGCCACGGCGTGCGGATCGTCGACGACATCACGCTGGGCGCCGACGGCACACCCCGGCTGGGCCTGCTCGCCGCGTACGTGCGGGACAAGCGCATCCCGCTCGAGATGTGCCCGACGTCCAACGTGCACACCGGCGCGGCCAAGTCGCTCGCCGACCACCCGATCGGGCTGCTCACCGAGCTGCGCTTCCGTGTCACGGTCAACACCGACAACCGGCTCATGTCCGACGTGTCGATGACCAGTGAGATGACCGCCCTCGCCGACACCTTCGGGTACGGCTGGGCCGACCTGCAGTGGTTCACGGTCAACGCGATGAAGTCGTCGTTCCTGGGCTTCGACGAGCGGCTGGCCATGATCAACGAGGTGATCAAGCCCGGGTACGCCGCCCTGATGGCCTGACGGCCCCAGAGCGCCGGTCAGTGCACCGCGAGCCGGCGCGTGAGGTTCTCGACCAGCTCCCGGAATCGCGCCGCCTCGGCGTCGAACGGCGGGCTGGGCGCGAGCCGGGTGGGGTCGGGCTTGATCACGAACGAGACGAGCCAGCCGAGGGCCTGCGATTCGGTGAGCGCCTCGCGGGCGTCGTCCTTGCCTGCCCACTCGTCGACGTCCAGCAACAGCTCGACGGCCAGTTCCAGCTGCGAAGGGTCGACGGAGAGCGTGCCCTCGGCGATGTCGTCGTCGAGGCCGGTGAGGGTGTAGGTGTTCAGTTCGTCGACCTCCACCTCCAGCTCGCCCACCGCGGCCCGCTCGACCACCTCCGTCCAGGTCGACGCGGCGACGAGGTCGTGGCCGTCGGCGCCGTCCTCGCCGACCCACCGGGCGAGCGCGCGTTCCGAGGTGAAGACGTCGATCTTGCCGTTCGAGCCCAGGAAGACCGGGGCGTCGTCGAGGTAGCAGCGCAAGGTGACGAACTCGCCGTCGCGGGTGGTGATGCGGACGGGGTCGATGCCGACCTCCTCCCAGAAGCCGGCGGGCTCGTCCTCGTCCGCCTCCTCGCCGTCCTCGTCGAGAGTGGTGGCACCGGCCTCGTCGGCGTCCTCGGCGACGACGATTTCCTTCTCCGCCGCGGCCAGGGCAGCAGGGTCGACCTCCGGGGTGGCGACCAGGTCGTCGATCGTGTCGATGACGTCGTCCCAGCGGTCCGCGATCGTCTCGACCATCTGTGACCACAGCCGTGCGCCCTCGCGACCGGCGAACGGGAGGGTGCCCTGGCGCAGCAGGCCGAACGCGGGCGCGGCGTCGAGCACCTCTGTGACGCCGTCCAGTTCACAGACGTCGGCGATCGAGCGCACCATCTCGGTGATCTCGGCCAGCTCGGCGACCGTCCACGTGTCGGGGTCCTCGGCTGCCAGCTCGGGCACCCCGACGATGTCGAAGCGCCGCGTCTCCTCCGGCGTCAGCTCGGCGACCGTCAGGTCCGGGACCACCGACCAGGCCGGGTGGTCCAGCAGGTCGTGCTCGCCGGCCGTGCGCACGAACGCGGCGAGCTGGGCGACCTCCGGGAACGCGAAGAGCGCGTCGTCGTCGCCGAGGAACGCCTCCCACTCCTCGCCGTCCTCGCGCCACCGCGGGGCCCAGAGCGTGACGAGGTCTCCCTCCGTGAGGGAGAGCTGGATCGGGACGATGTCGCTGGCCACGACGGAAGCCTAGGACGTTCGCAGGTCAGCGCCCGACCGGGTGCCAGACAGTCTTGATCTCGGTGAAGGCGCGCAGCCGCGCGATCCCTGCTGGTCGCATCGGATCGGCCTCCGCGGCGGGCCGGGGCAGCACACGTTTGACGGTCTCGGCCGCGGCGCGTTCCAGGTCGGCGCTCAGCTCCTCCGGTGCACCGGCCAGGTCGAGCGCTTGTACGTCGGCGTGGCCGGCGAGCCACGGCCCCAGCTCGGCGGCACGTCCCGTGAGCAGGTTGGCGACGCCGCCCGGCACGTCGGAGGTGGCGAGCACCTCGGCGAGCTCGATCGCGGGCAACGGCCTGCGCTCGGACGCGACGACGACGGCGGTGCACCCGGTGGCGAGCACCGGGGCGAGCACGTCGACCAGGCCGAGCAGGGCCGACGACTGTGGTGCGAGCACGCCGACGACGCCGGTGGGCTCGGGGGTGGACCAGTTCAGCAACGGGCCGGCCACCGGGTTGACCGAGCCGAGCACGGTCGCGATCTTGTCGGTCCACCCGGCGTACCAGACCCAGCGGTCGATCGCGGCGTCCACCAGCGTCGATGCCCGCTCACGCGGCACGCCCTCGGCCGCGACGACATGGTCGGCGAAGCGGTCGCGGCGGCCCTGCATCATCTCGGCGACGCGGTAGAGCACCTGACCGCGGTTGTACGCGGTGGCGCCCGACCAGCCGCCGAACGCGGAGCGGGCGGCGCTCACGGCGTCGCGGACGTCCTTGCGCGAGGCGAGCGCGGCGTGCGCGAGGAGCACGCCCGTGGCGTCGTGGACGGGGTAGCTGCGACCGGACTCCGACCGCGGAAACGCGCCGCCGACGTAGAGCTTGTAGGTCTTGGCGACGCCGACGCGACCGTCGACGGGCGCGGACTGGGTCATGCTGCCGAGCCTAGGGGTCTGAAGCCGAATCCGGACCGGGTCGAGGCGGCGGGCCGGCTGCGGGGCGGGTTGCGCGCGGGATGAGGCCTGCCTCGTGGGCCAGGATGGCTGCCTCGACCCGGTTGCGCACCCCGAGCTGCCGGAAGATCCCGCTCACGTAGACCTTGACGGTGCCCTCGACCACGTGGATGTGCTCGGCGATCTCGCCGTTGGACATTCCGGAGCCGAGGAGCCCGAGTACCTCTCGTTCGCGGTTGGTGAGCCCGTCGAGTTGCTGTGCGGCGCCCAGACGCGACCCGGTGGCGGCGAGGTGGTCGATCACCCGCCGGGCGACGGAGGGCGAGAGGTAGGCCGCGCCGGAGGCGACGGCGCGCACGCCCGCGATGATCTCGGTGGGGTCACCCGTCTTGAGCACGAAGCCTCCCGCGCCCTCCCCGAGCGCCCGGGAGATGTAGGCGTCCTCGGCGAAGGTGGTCAGCACCAGCACCGTCGTGCCGACGGACAGCCGGCGGATCTCCGCCGCAGCCTCGAGTCCGTTGAGCCGTGGCATCCGGATGTCCAGCACGGCGACGTCCGGGCGGTGCGCCAGCACCAGGTCCACCGCCTCGCGCCCGTCCTGTGCCTCGGCGACGACCTCGACCTCCGGCGCGGCGGCGAGAACGGCCCGCACCCCGACGCGCACGACGGCCTCGTCGTCGGCGAGCACGACGCGGATCACGCCGCGGTCCTGGCCCGTCACCGTTCGCTCCCGACGAGCTCGTCCCCGCTCACGAGTCGTCGCGTGCCCCGGACGAGCAGGTCCTTGCTCACGAGCCGCCCGTCGCGGAAGCAGAGCCGGTACAGGTCGCTCCCGCGTTCGTCGAACGGGTTGGGGTGGGTGCTGTAGTGGCTGCAGGCCGAGCCGGCCGGTGGCGGCGGCACGCCGTCGGGCAGGTCGACCCGCGTCTCGGCGGGCAGCAGCGGCGTGACGGACGACTGGTCCTGCCCGACCGTGAGCCTGGCGTAGTCCGCGGGGTCGAGCACCGACGTGACGGCGTCGACGACCATGTAGGCCACCACGCAGGCGACGACCGCTGCCGAGATCCCGGCGGTGACGAGGACCGTCCGGCGTCCGCTGCGCCGCACCTGCAACTCGGCCTGCCTGCGGTGCAGGTGCGTGGCCGGTCCCGCGGGTGCCGAGGGCCGGTGGGGGACGTGCGCGGTGACTTCGTACCCGCCGTCGGCGCGGTGGCCGGCATCGAACCGCCCTCCGACGAGCCGCACCCGTTCGGCGAGCCCGAGCAGGCCGTACCCACCGGTGACCCCGGGTTCGGGTGCCTCGGGCGCCGCCGCATTGGCCACCCGCACGACGCTGCCCTCGTCGGTCTCCTCGATCCGGACGGTCACGGGGGTGCCCGGGGCGTGCTTGATGGCGTTGGTGAGGGCTTCGGCGACCACGCGGTGGATCGTCCGTGCGATGAGGGGGTCGTGGTCGCGCGGGGGGTCCGCGACGAGCTCCACGTCGAGCCCCGACGTCCGGGTCCGGGCCACGAGCTCGGCCACCGACTCGGTGGATCCGTCGGTGCCGCTCCGGTCCGCGCGCAGCACGCGTACCGCGTCGGCCAGGCGTTCGGCGGCTGTGGTCACGGCCGCGCGGGCGCCGCCGGCCGCCGATCGATGCCGATGGTCGAGCCCGGCGTCCACCTCGAGGGCACCGATGCGCAGCGCGGCGTGCGCCAGCTCGTGGCCGATCAGGTCGTGCATCTCGCCGGCCAGTCGGGCCCGTTCGCGGGTCCTGGCCCTGTCCTCGGCCAGCTCGAGCTCCCGTTCCACCCGTTCCGCGTGCTCCCAGCCGGCTCGGACCATCCGGGTGTACTCGCGGCGGTACCGGCCGATCGTCCAGGGCACGACCGCGAGCACCGCCATCGCGGCGACCGTCCCGAGGGCGGAGTCGCCCCCGCCGCCGAGGGCCGCCGCAGCCGCTGCACCGGTGGCGGTGCCCGCCAGCAGGACCACCGCACCCGCTGTGCCCGTGAACGCGTTCCGGCCGGCCACGAAGCTGACCGCGAGCAGAGCTCCCGCGAACGCGAGCACTCCGAGCGTGCTGTCCAGCTCGGCCCGCGACAGGAACGTGATCTGCCACGCCACCACCACCAGCACGAGAGCCACGACCGGCCGGCGCTGCACGACGGCCGCTGCGACGCCGAGAACGGCCAGCCCGGCGAGGGCCTCTCCTGTCGAGAGCCGGCCGGTCCACGGTCCGATCGCGGCCGCGAGCACCGGCACTGCCGTGATCGTCCAGAGGGCGAGTGCGCGCACACCCATCAGTTTCGCGGACGTCGTCTCAGGCGCGTGGGCGGTGAAGACGAACGGTCGGCGCATCGACCGGCTCAGCGGCCGGACGACCGACCAGCCATGCCGCACGGGGTCGCTTCCGTGCCTCGGCGATCACCGGCGCCAGCAGACGTGCCGATGCCGGAAAGACGAGGGCCACCGTCGCACCGAGAACCAGGCCGGCGATCACATCGTGCGGATAGTGCACGCCCACGACAACACGTGAGGCGGCGGCGAACAATGCCACGCCCACGGCGAAGAATCCGAGGCGCGCACCCGACCAGGCAAGAGCGACGGCCGCCGCTCCCGCGACCGTTGCGTGGTTGCTGGGAAAGGACCAGTCGCCGTACGCGGGGCAGGCCGCGATCGTGGCCAGCTCGCCGAGCGTTCGGCACGGACGTTCCTCCTGCCACAGCTCCTTCGCCATCTCGCTGAGCAGGTACGCCACCACCGTTGCCACCGGGACCAGCAGAGCCCGTGCCATCTGCAGCGACGAGCCGGTCCGCGCGCGCCACCACGCCGCCACGAACATCGCGGCGAGCAGGACGGCGACGGCATCGGTGGCGATATCGACGAGTACGCGAACGGCCTCCGGGCTCTCAGCCGCCGATTCGACGACACGCCGGTACCATTCCGCACTGACATCGGGCACATCCGGAATTCCGGTGCCATCCGGAATCGGCTCCACGAGCGCATTCATCACGAAGATGAACGCTATTTATCGGTGCCGGTCGATCGCCTTCGTCGAAAGCGCTGCGCCGCCCCTGTCCTTCGGCAGGGTCGCGCACCTGACGATCGGCAGGGCGCCACCGGCTCAGGCGGGCAGATCGAGCCGGACGAGCTGCCCGCGGGAGGTGACGCCGAGCTTCGGGAACGCCTTGTACAGGTGGTAGCCCACCGTGCGCGGGCTGAGGAACAGCTGGGCGCCGATGTCCCGGTTGCTGAGCCCGGCCGCCGCGAGCCGGACGACCTGCAGTTCCTGAGGGGTGAGCTCGGCAAGGAGGTCGCGGCCGGGCTGCGCGTCGGCCCGGCTCTCCCCGGTGGCCCGCAGCTCGGCCCGCGCGCGCTCGGCCCAGGGACGGGCACCGAGCTCCTCGAACGTCTCCAACGCCGATCGCAGCGGCGATCGGGCCTGTGCCCGGCGCCGTTCCCGGCGCAGCGACTCCCCCTGGAGCAGTTCGGTGCGGGCGCGCTCGAAGGGGCGTGTCCCGTCGAGCCGGTGGTGCGCCACGGCCTCTGCGAAGAGTTGTTCCGCCCGGTCACCGCCGTCGACGAGCGCCCGGCAGCGCAGCGCGACCGCCCGTGCCCAGGCCTGTCCGACGTGGCCCGCCCATCGCTCGAAGCGCGTGGCCGCGTCGCGGGCGAGCTCCGTGCGACCCGCGCGTGTGGCCGCCTCCACCAGGTCGGGCAGGGACTGTGAGTGGTGCGGGTCCGCCATCAGTTCGGCCAGCCGCTCGGCGGCGCTGTCGATGCGGCCGAGTCCCAGGTCCAGAAGGCTGCGGGCCGCCGCGGCGGCCTCGGGGAAGCCCAGCGGCATCCGGCGTCCGTCGAACTCGGCGAGGACGGCAGCCAGGCGCACCTCGTCGCCCTCGACGGCCGCCAGATGCGCCACCACCACCGCGAGTTCGCCGAGAGCCTGCTCGTGGCCGGTGTCCCGGGCGAGCTGCAGCCCCTCGGCCGCGGCGACAGCGGCGTCGTGGCGGCGACCCAGGTGCCACCGCCCAGCGGCCAGCACGGCCAGCACCCGCGGCAGCACGCCGCGCGCCCCGTGGGTGCGGCAGTCGCGCTCGGCGCAGGCGGCGAGCGCATGGGCCGTGATGTGGTCGCCGACGGCGAGGTGCCACGCCGCGAGGGTGGCCCCGACGCGCGGCGATCCCGAGCCGTGGCAGATCGCCATCTCACGCAGGCCCGCGATCGCCCTCGGCAGCGCGGCGTCGCCGGCGTCGGGGAGTTGGGCGAGTGCCACCGCGGCCAGCGCCCGGACGTACCGCGCGTTGCCGGACAGCTCGGCAGCGGCCACGATTCGCTCGATCATGCCGCGCTCACGCGCCGACCACCCCGCCTCCACCGCCCACATCAACATCTCGCCTGCCAGCTCGGGGGCGACGACCGCGATCGGCATCGCCGCCTCCATCAGCAGCCGGTGCGTCTCCTCCGGCCGGTTGACCTCGTCGGCGAGACGGGCGTGGATCAGGGCGAGCCGCGCAAGCTGCACCTGGTCGGCCACGGGCCGTGCGGCGTCGATCGCCAGGGCGGACGCCCATTCACGGTGCCCGGCGTCCGCCGCTGCCTCCGCTGCGGCGGTGAGCCGGCGTGTCCGCCGTGCGGGGTCGGGGCTGAGCGAGCCCGCCCGTTCGTACGCGGCGGCCGCCGCCTCGTTGCTGCCGCGGTCCGTGGCCGCGCGTGCGCTCTCCTCGAGCGCGGCGGCGACGTCCTCGTCGGGGCCGATGCTGGCGGCGGCGCGGTGCCAGTTGCGCCGGTCGACGTCGGGCCGCCCGTCGAGTACGTCGGCGAGCGCGCGGTGGGCCGCCTGTTTGCGCACGACGGTGGCGCTGCCGTAGGCGGCCGTGCGGATCAGCGGGTGCTGGAAGCCGAGGCACCCCTCGGAGAACATGAGGAGCCTCGCGCGCTCCGCCGCCTCCAGGTCGGCCACGGAACTGCCGAGGCGTTGTGCGGCCGCGAGCACCACACCCGTGTCACAGGTGTTGTCCGCCGCCGCCACGAGCAACACGGTGCGGACCCTCTCGGGCATCGCCTCGATCCGGGCGGCGAACTCGCGCTCCACCGGGCTGTGTGTCGGTGCCGACCCACCCCGCCCGGCCTCGGGTGGACCGAGTGGGTACACCGGTGCCCGCCCCGCACGGTGCGCCGCAGGCAGCTCGTGCAGGGCGAGCGGGTTGCCTGCCGCCTCCCGCAGCAGCTGTTCCCGGATGTGGCGGGGCAGGTCGCCAGCACCGGAGTCCAGGACGTGCCGCGCGGTCGGCTCGTCCAGCCGGGGGAGCGCGAGCTCCGCCAGCCCCGGGGCCGGAAACGCGGGGGCGTGCCCGGTGCGCGCCGCGAAGAGCATCACGACGGCCTCGGCGTCGAGCCGGCGCGCGACGAACAGCAGCACCTCGGCCGATGCACGGTCGAACCAGTGGGCGTCGTCGAGCAGGCACAGCACCGGTCGCTGCGCCGCCAGCTCGCCGAGCAGCGTCAGCACGGCGAGTCCGACCAGGAACCGGTCAGGGGCACGTTCCGGTGTCGCCAACCCGAGTGCCGCGCGCAACGCGCCCGCCTGCGCCTCGGGCAGCTCGTCGACGCCCGCCATGTTGTCCTTCACCAGCAGGTGCAGGGCGGCGAACGGCAGCTCCGTCTCGGTCTCGACGCCGGTCCTGGTCAGCACCAGCATGTCCGGCGCGGCCGCGGCGGTGTGCCGTAGCAGGGTCGACTTCCCGATCCCTGCCTCCCCACGGACGACCAGAGCAGCACTGCGGCCCGCGCGGGCGGTGTCGAGCAGGCGCTGCACGTCCGCGGTCTCGGCGGCCCGGCCGGGGAGAGCGGGGCGGACCGGCGCCCCGGCCAGGTTCATCGGGCTTCCTCCACCCTGGGCTGGGCGGCCACCGGTACCAGCAGCACGAGAAGGCCGAGGCCGACCACCGCGGTCACCACCACGACCCCGGCGCGGAAGCCCGCTGCGCCGCCCCCTGCCATGGTCCAGGCCAGCGCGGTCACCGCCGGGGCCACCGTCATCGCGATCGTGCGCACCGTCATCCCGACGCCACCGGCCACCCCTTCCGACCCGGCGGGGGTGCCGACGAGCAGCGCGGTGTTGATCGCCGGGTTGAACAGCCCGGATCCCACGCCCAGCAGGATCAACCGCCAGGCCAGATCCGCGAGTCCCGAGCCGGCGTCCAGGGTGAGCATGGAGAGCATCGCGACGACAGTCACCGCGCTCCCGACGACCGCGACGGCCCTCGTCCCGTAGCGGTCGGACAGCAGGCCTGCGAGCGGGGAGACCGGCGCCATCGCACCGACCACGAACAGGAGCGCCACGCCGGTGACGTCGGGTCCGTCGCCCAGCACGTCGGCCACGAAGTACGGGAGCAGGAACGCGATCAGCCCGCCGGTGAACGTGGTCGTGAACAGCGCGAGCAGCGTGCCGGCGAACGAGCGCCCGCGCACGAGCGCGATCACCGGCCCCGACGCCGTCAGCCGTGCCCACCACACTCCGAGCGCGACCGCCGCCACCCCGAGGGCGGCGGCGACGAGCGGCTGCCCGTCCACCTCGTCGAGCGCCAGCAGCAATGCCGCCACCGCGCCCCCGAGCAGCAGCGCCTCGCGAACGAGTGCCACGCCCGGGCGGGGCAGGCCGCGGTCCGGGGTGCGCGGGATGCTGCGCAGGCCGATCCACAGCACGACGAGGACCAGCGGGATCTTCATCAGGAAGACCTCGCGCCAGGTGAACACCTCGGCCACCAGCCCGCCGAGGGGCATGCCCACCGTGGCCCCGATCGTCATGATCGTGATCACGAACCCGATCGCCCGGCCGCGCTGCTCGTGGCGGACGCTGCCGCTGATTATCGGCATGTACGCGGCCACCACGAGCGCACCCCCGATCCCCTGCACCAGGCGGCCGACGACGACCAGCCCGAACGTCGGTGCGAGCGCCACCAGCACGCTCGCCAGTCCGAGCCCGATCATGGCCAGGGCGAAGACCGCGCGGACGTCCGCACCGTCGGCCCAGCGGCCTGCGGGAACGGACACGGCTGCCGACGGCAGGGCGTAGGCCAGCAGCACCCATGCCGTCGCCGCAGCGGACACGCCCAGCTCGGCGCCCATGCCGGGGAGGGTCACCGCGGGGATCGTCATCTCGGAGGTGACCATCAGCATCGCGAGCCCGAGCGCCGCCACCGGAGCCCAGCTCGTGCGTTGCGGCGGGAGTACCGCTCTCGTGGTCATGGGCGTCCCTCCTGCGGTGATCGGGATCCTGACCGTAAGAGCTGAAGCTGACTCGAGGTCAAGGGATCTCACCCGGTCACGTAGGGCCGGGCGGCGCGGGCCTCGCGCAGGGCCAGCGCCCACCACGTGAGCTGGTCCAGCATCGTCTTCGCGGCCGCCGAGCACTCCGCCTCCTCGAGCGGACGGCCGCCGTCGCCGAACCGGGCCCACGCTCCGTGGAAGCTGACGGTGTCGCGCACCGTGGTGGCGTGCACCTCCGCGAACACCGGGCGCAGGTGCTCCACGGCCCGCAGGCCGCCCGACATCCCGCCGTACGACACGAACGCCACCGGCTTGGCCTGCCACTCCCGCCCGTACCAGTCGATGAGCGTCTTCAACGGAGCCGGATAGCTGTGGTTGTACTCGGGCGTGACCACCACGAACGCGTCGGCCGCAGCGAGCCGTGAGGACACGGCGGCGACGGCAGGTGGCGTCGGCGACCCGAAGGATTCCAACCGGTCGGGCAGCGCGGCTTCCGCCAGGTCGAGCACGTCCACATCGAGGTCGGCGCGTTGACGCGCCTCCCCGGCGAACCAGTCGGCCACCGTCGGCCCGAACCGGCCGCCACGGGTGCTGCCGATGATCACCACCAGCCGGATGCTCGCGTCGGTCATGGTGGGTTCCTTCCCCTCGTCACGGTCCATATGGCGGACGCTATGAGCGGGGAAAGGGGCACCGAATCCGTCACGTGACCGGTGCGAGCGCCTCGACGATCGTCGAGTTCGGGCTCAGGCCCGGAGGTAGGCCTCCAGGCCGACCCGGCCACCTTCGCGGCCGAAGCCGGACTCGCGGTAGCCGCCGAAGGGGGCCGTGGGGTCGAAGCGGTTGAAGGTGTTGGCCCAGACGACGCCCGCGCGCACCCGCTGTGCCGTCCACAGTGCCTTCGCGCCGTTGCTCGTCCAGATGCCGGCGGACAGGCCGTAGCGCGTGTTGTTCGCCTTCGCGACGGCCTCGTCCGGCGTGCGGAACGTGAGCACCGAGAGGACCGGCCCGAAGATCTCCTCCCGCGCCACGCGCATGGTCTGCTCCACCCCGGAGAAGACGGTGGGCGGGAAGAACAGACCGCGCTCGGGGAGCGGGCACGAGCTCGTCCAGCGCTGTGCACCCTCGGCGTCGCCCGCGGCCGCGAGGTCGACGATCCGCTCCAGCTGGGCGGGCGAGTTGATGGCGCCGACATCGGTGTTCTTGTCGAGCGGGTCGCCCAGTCGCAGCGTCTCGATCCGGGCGCGCAGGAGCGTCTCGAACTCCTCCGCGATCGACTCCTGCACCAGCAGGCGCGAGCCCGCGCAGCAGACGTGTCCCTGGTTGAAGAAGATGCCGTCGACGACGCCGTCGATGGCCTGGTCGAGCGGTGCGTCGTCGTAGACGATGTTGGCGGCCTTGCCGCCGAGCTCCAGGGTGAGCCGTCTGCCCGCGCCGGCGAGGCGGCGCTGGATCTCCTTGCCCACATCGGTGGAGCCGGTGAACGCCACCTTGTCCAGCCCGCCGTGCCCGACCAGGGCCTCGCCCACGTCACCGGCGCCCGGCAGCACGTTCAGCACGCCTGCGGGCAGCCCGGCGTCGGCGGCGATCTCCGCGAGCACGAGCGCCGTGAGCGGGGTGGTCTCGGCGGGCTTCAGGACGATCGTGTTGCCGCACGCCAGCGCGGGAGCGATCTTCCAGGCCGCCATGAGCAGCGGGAAGTTCCATGGGATCACGGCACCCACCACGCCGAGCGGCTGCGGGTCGGGACCCAGGCCCGCGTAGCCGAGCTTGTCGGCCCAACCGGCGTGGTGGAACAGGTGCGCCGACGCGGTGGGCACGTCGACATCGCGCGACTCGCGGATCGGCTTGCCGTTGTCCAGCGTCTCCAGCACGGCCAGCTCGCGGGCGCGCTCGGCCACCATCCGCGCGATCCGGAACAGGTACTTGGCCCGCTCCGCGCCGGGCATCGGGCCCCACACCTGCTCGTACGCGCGACGGGCCGCGGCGACGGCACGGTCGACGTCCTCGGCTGCCGCCGTGCCGACCTCGGCGAGCACCTCCTCCGTGGCCGGGTTGACCGTCTTCAGCGGCTGACCGCCGCCGTCGACGAACTCCCCGCCGATGAACGGCCGGTAGGTGGGTTTGAGGTTCGCGAGCGACGCCGACTCCGGGGCCGGGGCGTAGGTCCACTCCATCACGCGCTCCCGATCCGGTCGGCGCTCTCGTAGTGCCCCTCGAGCTGGGTGCGGCGCTGCCGCAGCAGATCCCCGAGCAGCGAGGATGCTCCGAACCGGAACAGCTGCGGCGTGAGCCATGCGGGTCCGGCGATCTCGTTGACGGCCACCAGGTGGCGGATGGCGTCCTTCGCGGTGCGGATACCGCCCGCGGCCTTGACCCCGCGCAGCCGGCCTGTGGCGCGTTCCCAGTCGCGGACGGCCTGCAGCATCACCTGTACGACGGGCAGTGTGGCGGCCGGGGAGATCTTGCCCGTGGATGTCTTGATGACGTCGGCGCCGGCGAGCAGGGCGAGCCAGGAGGCGCGGCGCACGTCGTCGTAGCCGGCGAGCTCGCCGGTCTCGAGGATCACCTTGAGGTGGGCGCTGCCGCAGGCCTGCTTCACGGCGACGATCTCGTCGAACACGGCGCCGTAGCGCCCGGTGAGGAACGCTCCGCGGTCGATCACCATGTCGATCTCGGACGCCCCTGCCTCGACGGCGAGCGCGGTGTCGGCGAGCTTGACCGCCCGCGACGACCGTCCGGACGGGAACGCGGTGGCGACGGCGGCGACCGCCACACCCGATCCGCGCAGCGCCTCGACGGCGACGCCGGCCAGATCGGGGTAGACGCAGACGGCGGCGACGGGTGGCACCTGGGGATGGTCGGGGTCGGGCCGGCGGGCCTGCGCGCACAGCGAGCGCACCTTGCCCGGGGTGTCGGCGCCCTCCAGCGTGGTGAGGTCGATCATCGAGACCGCCATGTCGAGGGCGTGGAGCTTGGACTCCCGCTTGATGCTGCGGGTGGCGAGCATCGCCGACCGGCGTTCGAGCCCGACCTGGTCGACCCCTGGCAGCCCGTGGAGGAAACGGCGCAACGCCGCCTCGTCCCTGACGACGTCACCGAATCCGGGCGCGGCATGGCCGTCGTGGCTGTCGATGCGGGCCTTGCCGGCGCCGGGCGCGTCGGGGCGCGGGGCGGGCACGGTCGTTGTCACGGCGCTGAGTGTAGGGGCCGGGGGAGCGCGGTCGAGGGTTTGCGCAGTGCTCGCCAAGGGCCTGATCGATCGCAATTCCGGCCCGCGGAATCGGAGCCGGAATGGAGAACAGGAACCAGTGCCGAGCGGCCGACTTCAGGGAGCGCGCCGCCCGCTGCGCGTCCAGGCGCAGCGGGCGGCGACGAATACGAAGGGAGCGCGTCGCGAGCCGCGTTGGTGGAGCTCAGGTTGAGCTGTGCAGGCGGACGACGCCGACAGTGACGTCCTCCAGTCCACCGCGGTCGAAATCGCGGCGCAGCTGATCGGCCTTGACGGTTGCCGTCAGCCCGTCGAACGGTCCATGTGCATCAACCTCCCCGGTCTGGGGATCAACAGCGAGGACGACATAGCCGTCGCACTGAGTAAGCTTCTCCGCTGCAGCGACCAGCGTCGCTTCGTCGGATGTCGAGTTGTCCGCCACCGGATCACCTCCTAGTCATTAGTACAGCGTCGGGGAGGCCCTCGGCGTGACACTGTTTGTGCCAGACCACCCATTCGGGTCAGGGTGAATCTTCGAGTTCGATCACTGTCGGTACCGGCAACCGGGTGACGAGGTAGCGGAATCGGTGGTCATACACTCCTGACTACGATCAATGTGTCGATCTTGACACTCTTAGTCATCACTACTGTCGGTGCCCGCCGGGCCTTCCGACCGCCTTCAGCGGGCTCTTGTCGGGCTCCGAAACGGCCTGTTTCGTATGTCAGCTGGGCCGCGGAGTCGCATCACTCCACTGTGTCGCGCTCTCCGGAATTGTTGCGGAAAGTGACGTTCCGGGGGTGTCGCGACGGCGGCTCGGCCCCCGATGAGGTGACGCGCGGTTCGGGCTCCGCGCGGTCTCCTCGCGGTCTCCGCGGCGCCATGCTGACGCCATCCTGACGTCTCCCCGGCGTCTCCTCGACGTCTCGGCCGAGGGGCCGCGGCGTCGTCGCTCCGAAAGTCGTCACCGTCGGCGACCCTGCCGCGGCTCCGTGCGGCCCGGGGGCTGCCAAGATCGTCTTCATGCGAACTCTCCGCACCCCCGACGAGCGGTTCGCCGGACTTCCCGGCTTCGACATCGCTCCCCGCTATGCCGAAGTCCCCGCGTCCGATGACGGAGCGTTGCGGATGGCGTGGGTGGAGGCGGGTCCGTCGGACGGGCCGGTCGTGTTGTTGCTGCACGGCGAGCCGAGCTGGTCGTTCCTGTACCGGACGACGATCCCGGTGCTGGCGGCTGCCGGCCTCCGGGCCGTTGCGCCCGACCTCGTCGGCTTCGGGCGCTCCGACAAGCCTGCCGACATCGCCGACCACAGCTATGCGCGCCACGTCGAGTGGCTGCGGGCGCTCGTGTTCGACGTGCTCGACCTGCGCGGCGTCACGCTCGTCGGGCAGGACTGGGGCGGGCTGCTGGGCCTGCGGCTGGTTGCCGAGCACCTGGATCGGTTCAGCGCCGTGGTGGCCGCCAACACCGGCCTGCCCACCGGCGACCGCGACATGCCCGAGGTGTGGTGGCAGTTCCGCCGGGCCGTGGAGAAGGCGGAGCAGCTGGACATCGCGCGGCTCGTACAGGCGGGCTGCCGCACCCGGTTCACCCCCGAAGTCCGCGCCGCCTACGACGCCCCGTTCCCCGACGAGAGCTACAAGGCAGGCCCGCGGGCGATGCCGCTGCTCGTGCCGACCCGGCCCGACGACCCGGCGACGGAGGCCAACCGCGCGGCCTGGGCCCGGCTCTCGGCCAGCGAGATCCCGTTCCTCTGCGCGTTCAGCGACGGTGACCCGATCACGGCGGCGATGGAGCCGATCCTGCGCAGCGCCATGCCCGGCGCGGCGGGCCGGGAGCACCCGACGATCAGCGGTGCGGGCCACTTCCTGCAGGAGGACGCGGGACCGGCGCTGGCGGCGGAGGTCGTGCGTTTCGTGGCTGGTGTGCGGTGACCGGCGTCCGTCCCGAGCTGGGGAGTGAGCCGTCGCGGAGTTCCACGGGCGGAGCGGGGTGGGGTTGCCACGAGCCCGGCGTCGGTGCTCGCCTCGCACCCGTCGACAGCCGCCTCTCCTGGTTGTCGCCCGGCCCGCTCATCGCCTCTCGCAACGACGTACTGACACGCTGGCTCGGCGACCCCACCGACAACCAGCGCCGAGAGTGGCTGCGCAGGCTCGACACCTACGCCGAGGCGGCCGGCGCGGCCCCGCCACCGCGCGACCGGCTCGTCACGCGCTTCGCCGACCGCGACCGCATCTCGGTGGCGGTGCTGGGCGACCCGGGCGAGGGGGACGCCTCGCAGTACGTCGTGGTGCCGGTGCTGGAACGGGTAGCAGGCGACACCGACCTCGGGATCATCTGCAGCGACGTCATCTACCCGGCAGGCGGGGTGCGCGCCTACGCCGACCGCTTCTATCGGGCCTACGCCGACTACCAGGCGCCGCTCTACGGCCTGCCCGGCAACCACGACTGGTACGACGGGCTCAGCGGTTTCATGACCGCGTTCTGCGACGCCCCACCCGACGCCGGGGCGCCCTCGCCCGCCGTGCCCGGTCCGTGGTGGAAGCGGCTCCTGCGGCAACTGCTCTGGCGCCGCGCGCCGAAGGCGACAGCCGCCGACGTCGCCGACATGCGCTGGTACCGGGACGCCGAGTCGCAGCAGGCGACCCAGCCCGGCCCGTACTGCGCGATCGACGCCGGCCCGGTGCGGCTGGTACTCATCGACGTCGGCATCGACGGCCACATCGACCGCGACCAGGCCGCCTGGCTCCGCGAGGTGTCGGCGGGCGACCGCCCCAAGATCCTGCTCACCGGTAAGCCGCTCTACACCTATGCCGCCTTCCAGCCGTGCCCGATCGAAGGCGGCGGGGACGTGAACGACATCGTCACCGACCGGGCGCACAACTACGTGGCGGCCATCGGCGGGGACGACCACAACTACCAGCGCTACCCCGTGCGGCAGCCGGACGGGCGCACGATCCTGTACCTCGTGGCGGGCGGGTCGGGGGCCTATCTCTCGGCCACCCACCAGATCCCGAACGTGGACCGGCTCGCTCCCGCCGTCCACGAGGAGGACTTCCGCTGCTACCCGCTGCGCGGCGACTCGCTCGCCCATTTCAGCCGGCGCTACGACAAGCTGCTCGGCTTCGGGCTCGGCCGGCTGGTGATCGACCCCGACGACGCCACCGCGCTGATGGCCGAGCGGGTGGGCATCACGCCGCCGCGGCCGGGCTCGTCGGCCGTGTCCGCCCGGGCCCGCCGGGCCGCTGATCGCATCTTCCCGCTGCCCGCGCGGGGATCGGCGCCCGCGCACAACCTGATGTCGGTGCTGTTCGACTCGAACGCCGTGCCGCAGTTCAAGAGCTTCCTGCGGCTCGACGCCACGAGCGACGAGATCGTGGTGTCCTGCTGGGCCGCCACCGGCTGCCGCGAGCACGAGATCGACCCGGTGCTGGAGGACCGGATGCGCGCCACACGGCAACCGGACGGCCGGTGGGTCTGGGCGAGCGAGACCCCTGGCCGTCCGGTGCCGTGACAGCGGTCAGGCGGCCCGCACCGCCCGCTTGCGCAACCCGGCCGAGGTGAGGAGTACGCCGACCACGGCGCCTGCCACCGGGACCAGCAGCCCGGATCGCAGGCCGTCGAGTGCGGCCTGCGGTGAGCCGTCCGCGGTGTTGGCGACGATCACCGCCGCCACCACGGCGAGCCCGAGAGCGGCGCCGAACTGGAACGACGTGGTGAGCAGTGCGCTCGCAAGCCCCTGCTCCTCATCGGCGACGCCGTCGGTGGCCGCGATCGTCAGCGGCCCGTAGGCGAGGGCGAAGCCGACGCCCAGCACGAGGAGCGCGGGGAGCATCGCGACGTAGCCCCAGTCGGGCCCGACCGACAGGAACAGCAGATAGGCGAGCGCCGAGAACACCAGCCCGCCGACGATCACACGGGCGTTGCCGAAGCGGTTCACCAGCACCGGGGTGAGGGTCGGCGCGAGCACGGCGTCGATGCCGGCGACGGCGAGGGCGAGACCCGTCTCGACCTCGGACCAGCCGCGCAGCTCCTGCAGGTAGAGCACCACCGTGAACTGGAACGCCATGAACGAGCCGATCAGAAGCAGCGCGCCGGCGTTCGCCCGCAGCAGGGGCGCGGAACGCAGGATCCCCAGCCGGACGAGCGGGGCCGCCGATCGACGCTCGACGAGCACGAACGTCACGAAGAGCGCGACGGTGGCGGCGAGCGTGCCGAGCGTCGTCCAGAGCCCGACGTCCGGCGCCCGCACCACCGTCACGACGAGCAGCATCATGGCGCCGGTCAGTGTCACCGTGCCGGCGACGTCGAAGCCGCCTGATATCGGCGCAGGCCGCGGCTCCCGCGGGATGAGCAACACAGCTGCGACCAGGATCACCGCGGCCATCAGCACGGGTGCGAAGAACACCCACCGCCAGCCGACGGCGGTCAGCAAGCCGCCGGCGACCATGCCGAGCGAGAACCCGCCCGCCCCCGCGCCTGCGTAGACGAGGACGGCGCGGTTGCGGGCGCGGCCCGCGGCGAAGGTGGTGGTGATGATGGAGAGCCCCGCGGGCGCCATGAACGCCGCGGCCACCCCCGTGACGAAGCGGGCGAGGACGAGGAGCCAGACGTCGGTGGCGAGGCCTCCGAGGCCGGAGAAGACCACGAACACCACGAGCCAGGTGAGGAACATCCGCCGCCTGCCCAGGAGGTCGGCCGCCCGACCACCGAGCAGCACGAAGCCGCCGTAACCGAGCACGTAGGCGGTCACCACCCACTGCAGCGAACCCGTGGACATGCCGAGATCGGCGCGGATCGACGGCAGGGCCACACCCATCATCGAGACGTCGATGCCCTCGAGGAAGATCGCGCCGCACAGCACGAGCAAGAGCCCCCAGGCGCGGCCACTCATGCGCTCGGCGAGCGCGGGTGACGCAGAAACGGACACCGCTTTCGTCTCCTTCGGTCTGTTGGCGCAGGGAAAAGCCGGTTCTTTCTTGTAACCGACCCCATCGTGAGTCACCATCCCGAATCGTGGAAGAAGGCACTTCGAAGTCACCGAGGCACTGCGGCGACACCCATCTGCTCCCTGACGACGACCCGCGCTGGGACGTCCACCAGTGGGACACCCGGGAGGACTGCGAGGTCCGCCAGATCCTGGACCGGGTGGCCGACAAGTGGTCGTTGCTGGTCATCGCCCTGCTCGAGCAGCGCTCGATGCGGTTCACGGAGCTGCGACGCGCGATCGACGGCGTCAGCCAGCGCATGCTCACCGTCACCCTGCGCCAGCTCGAACGCGACGGGCTGGTGCTCCGCACGGTGCACCCCGTCGTCCCGCCGCGGGTGGACTACGAGCTCACACCCCTCGGCGGCACGCTGCACGAGACGATCCGGGCCCTGGTCACCTGGACCGAGGCCCACCAGAACGAGATCGCCGCCGCTCGGGCGGACTATGACGCGAGGGCGCAGGAACGAGCCGGGGCGATGGGAGCCGTGTGAACCGCGGGCGACGCTAGCCTCTGCACATGGACGTGCAGGTGGTCGACCACCCATTGGCCAAGACCCGGCTCTCCGAGCTGCGCGACGCGCGCACGGACAACCCCACCTTCCGGGCGGCGCTGCGCGACCTGACCCTGATGCTGATCTACGAGGCCACCCGTGATGCGCCGCTGGCGTCGGCTCCGTTGCACACGCCCGTCGCCCGCACCGTCGGCTACCGGCTGTCGAACCCGCCGCTGCTGGTGCCTGTGCTGCGCGCCGGGCTCGGCATGGCCGACGCGGCGCTGGGGCTCATGCCGGAGGCGCAGATGGGGTTCGTCGGGCTCGCCCGCGACGAGGAGACCCACCGGCCCGTCCCGTACATGGAGTCGTTGCCGGAGACGCTGGAGGGGCGCCCGGTGTTCGTGCTCGACCCGATGCTCGCCACGGGCGGGTCGATGGCGCACACGATCCGGCTCCTCACCGAGCGCGGCGCCACCGACGTCAGCGCGATCTGTGTGCTGGCCGCTCCCGAGGGAATCGAGCTCCTGCGGGGCAGCGGGCTGCCGGTGCGGGTGATCACCGCCAGCATCGACGAGCGGCTGAACGACTCGGCGTTCATCGTCCCGGGCCTGGGTGACGCTGGGGACCGCCAGTTCGGCGCCGTCTGACACCGCCGCCCGTCACCGCTACCGGTGAATCCCGGCCCGCGACGAGACGCCGGGAGCGCAGGGAGCGAGGTAGCCGGTGACGGCGGGCCGAGGGTGGTGACCGAACGAGCGCTTTCCCGCGGTGCTCGTGAGGGGTCGCAGCACGGCCCCGGCCCGCTGTCTCCCCGTGGCACGAGCGGCACGTTGGTCCAATAGGTCTGGACTGACGTGCCGCTCGTTCAGAGTGTGCGTTGAGCCGGGGCCCAGCCTGCCGTGACGCACCGCAGCACGTCCTCGAAGCGGGTCTCGGCGCCTGGCGGGAGCAGGCCTCGCAGCTGCAGCGACACCCACCCGTGGACGGTCGCCCAGAGCGCGAGCGCTGCGGTGGACGGGTCGATGTCGGGCCGCAACGCGTCGTCCTTGATGGCCCGCTCCACGAACTCGCGCAACGGAGCGAGTGCGGCGTCGCTCGCGAGACCGGGAGTGTCCCGGTCGAACACCACCTCGAAGAGGTGTGGCTGCTCGAGCGCTCCACGCCGGTAGGCCAGCGCCAGCCGGACCAGGTCGTCGAGGCTGTCGCCGCCCGGGGTCACGGCGAGGTGGGCGCGGAACTGCTGCAGCGCCTCGTCGAACAGTGCCCTCAGCAGGCCTGCCTTCCCGCCGAACAGCGAATAGACGGCGGTGGTGGACGTGCCGCACTCGGCGGCGAGAGAACGAAGACGGAGCGCGGGCACGCCGTCGGCGCAGACCCGCTCCAGCGCGCAGTCGAGAAGCCGGTTCCGCAGCGCCTCGTCGTGGACCTTGGGCCGGGCCATCGGCGCAGGCTAGTACGAACCGCTCGGACGGCGTCAGGCATCCAGTAGCTGGAGGACTTCCGCGCGCAGGGCGTCGAGCCGGGCCTGCGCCGCGGACGTCGCGGCGTCCAGCCCCGGACCACCCGCCACGGGCTCGACGACCTCCAGGTACGCCTTCAGCTTCGGTTCCGTGCCGGAGGGGCGGACCACCAGGCGCTCGCCCGGGCGCCGGAGGACGAGGACGTCGGGTGCGGGTCGTTCGGCCGTCCAGCCGGCGGGCGGGGCCGTCCGCAGCCGCTCGAGCATGGCGTGGCGGCCCGCCGGGTCCAGGCGCACCGACAGCCCTTCCGTGCGGTGCACCCCGTGGGCGACGGCGAGCTCGTCGAGCCGGTCGGGGAGGCTCAGCCCCGCGGCCTTCAGCCCTGCCGCCAGGTCGCAGGCGAGCACGGCGGCCGCGATGCCGTCCTTGTCTCGCACGGCGCCCGGGTCGACGCAGTAGCCGAGGGCCTCTTCGTAGCCGTAGACGAGCCCCGGGCCGCCGCGGACGATCCACTTGAAGCCGGTGAGCGTCTCGGCGTAGCGCGCCCCGTGCGCCGCGGCGACGGATCGGAGCATCGAGGACGAGACGACGGTGGTGGCCACCAGCGGATCGCGGTAGGGAACTCCGCGGGCGGCGCCGGAGCGCAGCAGGTGATCGCCGAGCAGCACGCCGGTCTCGTCACCGGTGAGCATTCGCCACCCGTCCGCGGCGGGCACCGCGAGCGCGCACCGGTCGGCGTCCGGGTCGAGCGCGATTGCGAGATCCGCGTCCACCTCGGCCGCCAGCGCGAGCACCGCGTCCAGTGCCCCCGGCTCCTCCGGGTTGGGGAAGGCGACGGTCGGGAAGTCCGGGTCCGGCACGGCCTGTGCGGCCACGACGTGCACGTCCGTGAACCCCGCCCGGTGCAGTGCGTGCACCGCCGTGGCCCCGCCGACCCCGTGCAGCGGGGTGAGTGCCACCCGCAGCTGCCGGGCGGTGCCGCGCGGGAGCCGTCCGACGCGGTCGAGGTAGGCCTCGCTGACGTCCACGGTGGACACGGCGCCTGCGGCACCGGTCGGCACGGCGACCGCCGGCGGTGAGGCCGCGATCGCCGCCTCGATCTCGGTGTCCGCGGGTGGCGCGATCTGCGCGCCGTCGGCCAGATAGACCTTGTAGCCGTTGTCCGCCGGCGGGTTGTGCGACGCGGTGATCTGCACCCCCGCCACGCCGCCGAGCTCGCGGACCGCGAAGGCCAGCAGTGGCGTGGGCAGCGGCCCGGGCAGGGCGAGCACCGGGAAGCCTGCACCCGCCAGCACCTCGGCGGCGGCGGCCGCGAAGGCCTCCGATCCGTGCCGCGCGTCGCGGCCGACCACCACCGGCCCCCGCTCGCCCCTGCCGGCCAGCCAGGCGGCGAGCCCGGCGGTGGCCCGCCGGACCACGGCCACGTTCATCCCCGCGGGCCCGGCCCGCACCGGTCCGCGTAGCCCGGCGGTGCCGAAGCGCAGCATCCCGGACATCCGGTCGCTGAGGTCCTCCACCGCCCCGGGGGTGCCCACCATCGCCGCGGCCAGCACCCGCTGCAGCTCCGTGCGGGTCTGCGGGTCGGGGTCGTCGGCGATCCAGCGGGTGGCGGCGTCACGCAGGTCGGGCCGCAGTGTCACGAGCGGGCGATCAAGTCGCGCAACAGCTTGCCCATCCGGCCGGCCGACGCCACACCCGCGGCGAGCACCTCGTGGTGGTCGAGCGGCTCGCCGGTCATCCCGGCGGCCAGGTTGGTGACCAGCGACAGCCCGAACACCTCGACGCCCTCGGCGCGAGCCGCGATCGCCTCCAGCACGGTGGACATCCCGACGAGGTCGGCGCCCAGCGCGCGGAGCATCCGGATCTCTGCCGGGGTCTCGAAGTGCGGTCCCGGCAGACCGGCGTAGACACCCTCGGACAGCGAGGGGTCGATCTCCCGGGCCAGCGCGCGCAGCCGCGGGGAGTACAGGTCGGTGAGGTCGGTGAAGCGCGGGCCGACCAGCGACGAGCGTGCGGTCAGGTTGAGGTGGTCGGAGATCAGCACGGGGTCGCCGACCCGCATGCCCTCCCGGATCCCACCCGCGGCGTTGGTGAGCAGCACCGCGCGGCAGCCCGCGGCCGCGGCCGTGCGCACGCCGTGCGCCACCGCCTCGACGCCGTGGCCCTCGTAGAGATGGGTGCGACCGAGCAGCACGAGCGCGCGGCGCTCGCCGACCGGCACCGAGCGGATCGTCCCGCCGTGACCCGCGACGACAGGGGGGACGAAACCGGGAAGGTCGGCCATCGCGACCTCGTGGGAAGGTTCGCCGATCAGGTCGGCGGCGGGTCGCCAGCCCGAGCCGAGCACGACGGCGACGTCGTGGGCGTCCACTCCGGTGGCTGCGGTGATGGCTGCGGCCGCGGCTGCGGCGGGTGGCGCGGAGACCTCGACGCTCATGAATGCGAGCCTAACGATCCGGGACGTCCGCCGCGGTCAGGTGCTGGTGAGCATGAAACCGTCGGCGATCCGCTCGAAAAGGTTGGCCGACGTGTTTCCGGCCGCGACGCGGGGGACCGTCAGCGTGACGGTCCACACGCCTTTGGGAGCGGGCACGATACGGCGCCACGACGTGCGTTCGGCGGACTCGTAGCGCAGTTGCACGGCCTCGGGCGAGGCGTTCGTGGGGACCATCAGCGAACCCAGCACCGTGCCCGCCACGGCCTGCGCCTTCTCCTTGGACTCGGCCTGCGCCACCGCGAGCCCCTCGGTGCCGTCCGTGCTGATGAAGTTGACCGTCGGCAAACCCTCGAGCGGCTCGTTCCGGTACTCGGTCCAGTCCTGCGGCACCGGGAGCGTGAAGCCGAGACCGTCGTTGTGCTGACGCAGCGAGGTGCCGGCCGATGTGACGTTGACCGTGGTGAGCGGGGACTGCCCGGCCAGGAGCCGCGTGATCGTCCAGCCGCCGAAAGCGCCGGCCAGGACGACCGCGGCGCCCGCCACCACCATCCCCGCCGCGGCCCATCCCGTGAGCGGTTCGGCGGTGGCCGCGTGCCGTCGCGGAGCCGAACCGGCGATCGGCCGTGGCTGGGTGGGTGGCCTGGTACGCATCTGCGGCAGCGGGCCGGGCGAGGCGGCGAGCGGTGCGGGGTCGGCGACCGGACGCCCACCTGTCGGTGCGGGCGGCAGGGGCGCGGGGCGGGGGGCGCTGCTCGCCGCCCGCGCCGCGCTCGGAACGAGGATCCCGGCGCCGATCGTCGGAGCGTCCGGCGAACCGGGGTAGAGGGGGTCGTCGGGGTCGTCGATGAGCGGGCGCAGCCGGTGGCGGACCTCCTCGAGCGGCATCCGCCCGTCGGGGTCCTTCACCATCAGCGCCATGATGACGTCCGCCACAGGGCTCGACGACCGCGGCCGCGGGACCTCGCCGTCCACCACTTCGGTGATCGTGGACACCGGGTCGCCGTTGACGTCGTAGGGCGGACGGCCCTCGATCGCGGCGAAGAGCGTGGCGCCGAGCCCCCACAGGTCCGCGGCCGGCGTGACCGGCTGGCCCGCCGCGACCTCGGGCGCGATGTATGCGGGAGAGCCGAGGACGAGCCCGACGCTGGTCATGGGGGCGTCGGCGACGTTGCGGGCGATGCCGAAGTCGGTGAGCTTGACGCGGCCGTCGTCGGCCACGAGGACGTTGCCGGGCTTGACGTCCCGGTGCGTGATCCCGCTCCGGTGCGCCGCCCGCAGCCCGCCCGCTGTGGCGAAGCCCACCACGGCGCTCTGCTGCAGCGTGAGCGTGCCCTGCTCACTGATCATCGTGGCGAGGTTGCGCGACGGTACGAGCTCCAGGACGACCACCGGTGCCCCGTCGACCTCGACGACGTCGAACACGGTGATGATGTTCGGGTGCGACAGACCACCGAGGGCCCGCGCCTCGCGCATGATGCGCTCCCGAGCCTCTGCCGCCTCGTGATCGGGCACCCCGGGAGGGACTTTCAGCTCCTTGACCGCCACCCGGCGCTGTAGCACCTCGTCGTAGCCTGCCCACACCGTGCCCATTGCGCCGCTGCCGAGAAGATCGGCGAGCCGGTAACGGCCACCGATCCGGCGCACGTGCTGGTCCCCCGGGCTGTCCTGCGACACCCGTGCATTCTCCCTGGACGCACGCGGAGGCCGCTGCCGCCCCCCGCGTGCACAGCGCCGTCCACCGATCGCGTCCAGCACAACCGGTGTGGGTGGCGCGAGAGCCCTGTGGGGGAATCGCCGCCACACGGTGTTTCGGTCAGGCCCGCAACGACCAGCGACGAGCGGCGCCTACCCCCGTTTGTCTCAGTGCCACGCGACCGTTCGTCACTGCCTGCGTGCCCGCCCGCAGCAGATCCGCAACACCTCGGCGCGTATTTCAGGCATACATGCGATTCCGGTTGGTACACCGCCGTCCGGGTGAGCACCATGGCCAGATGCACTGCAGAGCAGCCTCGATGCGCGCGTCACTGACGACGCGCGCTGCGACCGGTCGCCGGAGGACCACCGCGCGCGGTGGTGTGCGGTGACCTTGCTGGAGGCACACACCGACCTCGTGCCACCGGCGGAGCTGGCCGTGATTGACCTAGGCGCGGGCAGCGGCCCGCCATGGCTGGAGTCCTGGCTCAAGGCCCATCGCACCGACGTCGTCGCGTGGCGACGTGCCCTGCACTCCGTACCGGAGCTCGGACGCGCCGAACACCGCACCACCGAGTTGGTGGCGCGGCGGCTCATGGCGGCCGGGCTCGAGCCCCGCACCCTCCCCGGCGGCACCGGCCTCGTCTGTGACATCGGCTTCGGCGACCGTTGCGTCGCGCTGCGCGCCGATCTGGACGCGCTGCCCCTCCAGGAGGACACCGGTCTGCCCTTCGCCTCCACCGTCGACGGCGTGATGCACGCCTGCGGCCACGACGCCCACACCGCCATGCTGCTCGGGGCCGGGCTCGCCCTCGCCTCCGCGCCGTCGTTGCCCGGCCGTGTGCGGCTCCTCTTCCAGCCTGCCGAGGAGATCCAGCCCGGCGGTGCGATCGACATGGTGGCCGACGGCGTCATGGACGGCGTCGAGCGCATCTTCGCGCTGCACTGCGACCCCCGCCTGGAGGTCGGCAAGGTCGGCACGAGGGTCGGGCCGATCACGTCGGCCTGCGACGTCCTGGAGATCCGGCTCACCTCGCCGGGTGGCCACACCTCACGACCGCATCTGACCGCCGACCTGATCGAGGCACTCGGGCTCATCATCACGCAGCTGCCGCTGCTCCTCACCCGGCAGGTCGACCCGCGCTCGGGCACCGTGCTGGTCTGGGGGGCCGTACAGGCGGGGGAAGCGGCCAACGCGATCCCACAACAGGGTGTCCTTCGGGGCACCTTGCGCACTGCCGACCACAACACGTGGGGCGAGCTGGAGGTCAAGGTCCGCGCACTGGTCACAGCGCTGCTCGCGCCCACCGGCGCAGGCTATGTACTCGAGCACATCCGCGGCGTGCCGCCGGTGGTCAACGAAGCGGTGAGCGCAGGCATGCTCGCCTCGTCAGCGGTCACGGTGGGCGGTGTCGACGCCTCCACCAGCACCGAGCAGAGCAGCGGTGGCGAGGACTTCGCCTGGTACCTGGAGCACGCCCCCGGCGCCATGGCGCGGCTCGGGGTGTGGCCGGGCCACGGGCCGATGCGCGACATCCACCAGCCCACGTTCGACCTCGACGAGCGCGCCTTGCCCTTCGGGGTCCGGGTCCTCATCCAGTCCGCTCTGACCGCCCTCACCTCCTGACGCCCCGCGGGCGGCTCGCGGTCACCCCGCGAGTCGCCCGTTTCGGGTGTGCGAGTCGCGCAGGCCTGGCGCCCGAACGGCGTCAGACGGACTTGCCGCTAGGGCGGTTACGCAGCGCCGACACATAGTCGGCGGGCGCTCCGGCGTGCTCGGCGGCGTCGGCGATCACTCCGAGGTAGCGGGCGCTCGGCATGCCGCCCTCGTAGGCGTCGAGCACGTAGATCCACGCGAGAACGTCGCCGTCCAGCGTGTGCACGCGCAGCCGGAGCTTCTTGTGCAGCCCCAGCTCGCCGCCCTCCCATCGGTCGAGCTGCGCCGCGTCGAGCTCCGAGACGTCGTAGAGCACGACGAAGACCTGCGAGTCGGAGTCCTCGACCACAGTGGAGAGGGCGCCCTCCCACCCGTAGTCCTCGCCGCCGAAGGTCAACCGCCAGCCGAGGAGCCACCCGGTACCCGCCATCGGCGAGTGCGGGGCACGCTCCTTCATCTGGTCGGGATCCATGTTCGACCCGTAGGCGGCGTACAGGGGCACCGGCACAGAGTAGAGCGCCACGGCCCGCGTACGGTGCTGGGGGAACCGGACATCAGGAGGAGGCACGCCGCGGTGACGCGCATCGTGATCATGGGCGGGGGCCCGGCAGGGTACGAGGCCGCACTGGTGGCAGCCCAGCACGGCAGCGACGTCACCGTCGTCGAACGTGACGGCATGGGTGGGGCCTGTGTGCTCGACGACTGCGTCCCGTCCAAGACCTTGATCTCGTCGGCCGGTATCCGCGTCGACCTGCATCGTGCCCCTGACCTGGGCATTGTTGCCGACCCGAAGACCATCGGCGTCGACCTGCCCACAGTGAACGCCCGCGTCAAGCGCCTCGCGCTGGCCCAGTCTGCGGACGTTCGGGCGCGCGTGGAGCGCGAGGGTGTGCGGATCATCCGCGGCACGGGCGTGTTCACCGACGAGCCCTCCGCGCGGGCGCCCCACATCGTCGAGGCCCGGGGAGCCGACGGGAACACGGAAGTGCTTCCGGCCGACGTCGTGCTGATCGCCACAGGCGCCACACCGCGGGTGCTCCCCGACGCCGTCCCCGACGGGGAGCGCATCCTCACCTGGCGCCAGCTGTACGACCTCGAGTCGCTGCCCGATCACCTGGTCGTCATCGGCTCCGGTGTCACGGGCGCGGAGTTCGTCTCCGCGTACGTGGAGATGGGCACCCGGGTCACGCTCGTGTCCAGCCGCGACCGCGTGCTCCCCGGTGAGGACGCCGACGCCGCCGCCGTGCTGCAGGACGTGTTCGCCGAGCGGGGGGTCGAAATCCTCTCGCAGGCACGCGCCGACTCCGTGAAACGCGACGGAGACGGCGTCGTCGTGACGCTGGCCGACGGTCGCACGGTCACCGGCTCGCACGCCCTCATGACCGTCGGCTCGGTGCCCAACACCACGGACATCGGGCTGGAGAAGATCGGCGTCGAGACCGGCCGGGGCGGGTTCATCCCTGTCGACCGCGTCTCGCGCACGTCCGTGCCGGGCGTCTACGCGGCAGGCGACTGCACCGGGCTGCTGATGCTCGCGTCGGTGGCTGCGATGCAGGGCCGTATCGCGATGTGGCACGCCCTGGGCGAGGGCGTGGCGCCGATCAAGCTGAAGACGGTGGCCGCGGCCGTGTTCACGCGTCCGGAGATCGCGACCGTCGGGATCAGCCAGCGTGCGATCGACGCCGGCGAGGTGCCCGCGCGCACGATCATGATGCCGCTCTCGACCAACCCCCGGGCGAAGATGCAGGGACTGCGCCGCGGGTTCGTCAAGCTGTTCTGCCGTCCCGCCACCGGAGTGGTGGTGGGTGGTGTCGTCGTGGCGCCGGTCGCGAGCGAGCTGATCCTGCCGATCGCGATGGCCGTGCAGAACAATCTGACGGTTGCGGACCTCGCCCACACGTTCTCGGTCTACCCGTCGCTGTCGGGCTCGATCACCGAGGCGGGCCGGCAGCTGATGCGCCACGGCGACCTGGACTGAACCGCCGTCACCCCGCGGTCGCCGGCCTGCGTTGAACGCCGGCCACCAGGCGGAGCCAGACGGCCCGTAGCAGGGTGCTGGGCCGGCCCAGCGAGCTCGGGTGCGCGAGCATCGTGGTGACCAGGCTCATCCGCCGGTTCATCTCGGGGTCGGTCGCCGACATCGCGAGAACCGTGTCGCCGAGCTTGGAGATGAGCTTGTATCCACGCGGGTAGGGGCCGTCCACATGGGGCAACGCGAGGTCGGCGATGGTCGAGACCTGCCAGGCCGCGTCGACGATCACCCGCACCTTCTCGAAGTACTCCCGCGCAGGCTCGTCGAGCCGCGGCGCCCCGCTCAGGTAGGCCGAGAGACACGACGCGTGGAGTGCGGCAGAGGTCATGCCCTGCCCGTAGACGGGGTTGAACGAGGCCACCGCGTCGCCGATCGCCACGAGCCCCGCAGGGAAGCGGGTCAGCTCGTGGAACTCCCGGCGCCTGCTGTCGGCCTGGTGATAGGTGATGACGTCGCCGAGCATCTCGGCCTGCTCGGCGATATCCCCGAAGACGGACGGGAAATCCCGTCGGCAGCGGGCGGCGAAGTCGGCGGGATCGCGGCTCGGGCGGTCGTCCGCGTAGCCCGAGATCAACATGATCCAGCGGTCGTTCTCGACGGAGTTGATCCCGGCGATCCGGGCGACCCGGTCCTCGGCGGGGCGGGTCTGTGACACGACGACGCTGATGTCGCTGATCCGTTCGTCACGGCGGAACATCGCCGTGGCGTAGTTCAACTTGATCGGCATCCGCTGCATCGGAGGCCGGTCCCAGCCGTTCTCCTCCAGCCAGTCGCTGAGGCGGCTCGACCGGCCCATTGCGTCGACGACCAGGTCCGCCGTCTGCGTGACCGAGGCGGCGTCGGCGCTCTCGTCCGTCGGCAGGTACCGCACGCCCGTGGCCCTGTCTCCGGTGAAGATCACGCCCTCGGCGCGCCCGTGGACGATCCGGATGTTCTCGATCGCCGTGATGCGGCGCCGGACCATGGCTTCGAGGAACGGCCTGGTCGTCACCAGCGCGACGCCCGAGCCCTCGATCTGCGGTGGGGGTGGCTGCAGTGCGCCGTTGATGTACAACCGGGTGCCGGACGCCTCTGGCACCACGGCGCCTGCCGCGATCACCTCCTCGGCGAAGCCGGGGAACCACCGTTCGAGCTGGACCTGGCCCGCCGGCAGGAGCGCGTGCACCTGGCTGCCCTGCGGCACTCCTGGCCGGGGCTCGTACCCGGTGTCGGCCGCGTCACGCTCGATGACGACGACCTCGTCGGCATGGTCGCTGAGCACGCGCGCGGCCAGGAGCCCCGCCATGCTGGCGCCGAGCACGACCGCGCGACCCATGATCGGTCTCGGGTCGGTCGGGCGCCGGGACGTGCTGAGCTCCGCGAAGACGCGGGATGCGGACGGCACAGAAGACTCCTGCAGCTCCCCGCCGAGGGTGGGGAGTCCGGCGCGGGGGGAAGAGATGGTCGGGACAGACCATGGTCATCTTCTGGACCACTCGCGTCAAGATCACCCTGCGGTGTTCGTCCCTGGTGCGACGGCGGGAGCGCCTGCGGCTTGTGGCGCCAGGCCGAGCGGGCGGGCGAGGCTGGCGAGGTTGACCGACCAGCCGACCCCGAAGACCTGCGGCACTAGCAGCGCCGGGTTGTCCGGGTTCCACAGGGAGGCCTGCATCCGAGCCATGGTGGGCGGGCGCAGGTCGTAGGGCACGCCGACGACGTTCCCGTGCCAGGTCCGCTCACCTGCGGGTTTGCGCAGCTCGGTGAGCACTGCCGCGCCCACGAGCGCCACGCCGGTCGCAGCCAGGAACTGATCCAACCCGATGGCCATGCAAGGACGCTACGCCGGATACCCCGGGGACGGGCTCCGGGCGATCCCCGATGTCGGTGCCCTGCCAGGAGCGCACGCTCGAGACATGACCACTCCGTCTGTCATCTCCCGCGTGCCGGTCGGCGCCGTCCTTCTCGCCGGGGTCGGCGCGCAACTCGTGGACGATGCCGCGTTCCTCGTCCTCCCGCCGGTCGCGGTGCTCGCGCCGCTGAGCGGGCTGATCGCGATCATCCTCACTGCCGTGGGGGCCCGGATCGTCACGCGGGGCCGCACCGGCGCGACGGTGGCCCGCACGGGGCTCGCCGTCGGCGCGGCGTCGGCGGTGATCGGGCTGCTCGTCGGCGGGTTCGGCCTGGTGGCGATCCTGCTGGCCGGCATCACGGTCGTGGCAGGCGTCGCGGGCGCGGTGGTGGGCCGCGGCCTGACGCCGAAGGACCTCAGCTGATCGACGCCGCACCTGCAACGGCCGAGCGCTGACCGCGGGCCGGAACGGGTGGCTTGTGTCAGGGAGCAAGGAGCTCTGACATTCGGTGGGCCAGGCGGCGGGCGTCGGTGGGGGCGATCGTGGTCCACTCGACGCCGTCCTCGCCCGTGGAGCGGGTGAGGAGGTAGCGCCCGCGCGGCGCGTCGAGGATCGCGAGGACTCCGCCCGAGCGGCGGAGCACGCCCCAGCGGTCGGCGACCAGCGCGACGATCTGCGCCCCGGCCGTGATGCCGCTGAGCATGCGGGCGAGGAGACCGGCCTCGGTGGGCGGGACATCCGCGCCGAGGAGCGGTGCCCGTAGCCCGGTGGCGGATGCGGCGGCCGTGGCCGAGGTGAGCAGGGCGGACGGAACCGTGCTCGCCCGGCCCGGCCCTGGTGCGGAGTGGGGGAGCGCGCGGAGCAGTGCGGCCGGGAGCGAGCCGTGGGCCTCGAGAGTGACGGTGGCGTCCTGCCGCACGGCCAGCACACACGTGCCCGCGGCACCCGCGGACACGGCCCTGACGCGGCGCTTCCACAGGCCGCGCAGCTCCAACTGGCCGGTCGGACGGGCGAGCAGGTGCAGCAGCCGCGCGAGCTCCGGATCGGGTCCGGTGGGCCCGGCGAGCCCACGGCTGCGCAGCGCCTGCCACCCCGATTCCTGGAGATCGCGCCGTTCGGTGTGCGTGCGGCCGGGTGAGTCGAGGCGCAGCACGACGGGTGTGGGCCCCAGCCCCAGCCGTTCCCACAGCACGTCGAACTCGACGGCGGTGAGCACGTGCCGCGGGGTGTCGGGCTGGAGGGCCGGCTCGGCCACGGTGTCCTCCCCTGTGCGAGATGTTCTGCGCGAGATGTCGGGGCGACGGTAGGCCGGGGTGAGCGTTCGCCAGGCCCGTTCCCGGGATCTGCTGTGCGATCGCGAACGACCCCCGGAACGCCGACGGCCGGTGCGGCTGCAGTCCGCACCGCCCGTCGCTGGTGGCGATCTCGTGTCAGCTCGTCTTCGCCAGCACCGTCTCCGGCATCCGGCACCCGGCGAGCGGGCAGTGGGTGGAGCAGTCGATGCGGGCGTGGAGATCCGCATCGGTGACGGTCCTGGCGAAGGGCCAGTGGCCGGCGAAGCGTTGCAGATACCAGTACAGGAACAGGTAGTCCGGATCTGCGGTGTCGGCGACGAACACCGGCCGCCCCGGCAGATCGTCGATCCACTGGGCGAAGGCGGTCATCGCGAGGGCTGGTGGACGGCTCGCCCGGCGGGTGGAGAGCCAGTCCTCCGCCCGTCGCCTCCAGGTCTGGAGGGCGACCGGGTGCAGGGTGGCACCGGGCAGTTCACGCACGTTGGTGGTGAACACCGTGGTCGGAATCCCGTCGAGCGTGTGCGCGACGGAGATGAGGGTGAGTAGGGAATGGGGGCCGGGAATCGGCCCGTCGGTGTGGATGTGGCTGGTCACGAACATCTCGGGGGGCATACGGATCCTGGTCGCCGGTCGGGATGGGGGCGTGTTCGCGGCGCGGCCTGAGCCTGCGTGGCGAACGGATCCGCGGCGCGGCACTTCCGCGTGGCGGAGTCACCGGGCCCCGTGGTGGTCACGGGTTTGCGTCACTGCTTTCCGCTATGCACTTGTCCAGCACGGTGCGGGGTCGCTGTGGAATCGCCTGGCTCGACGACGGTAGGACGCTCTGTCGTTGATCGTCAACTGTCCGTCGCCGACCGCGCCGTGATGAGGACGTCCTG
This sequence comes from Pseudonocardia yunnanensis, assembly GCF_039534065.1. Classification (NCBI taxonomy): domain Bacteria; kingdom Bacillati; phylum Actinomycetota; class Actinomycetes; order Pseudonocardiales; family Pseudonocardiaceae; genus Pseudonocardia; species Pseudonocardia yunnanensis. The sequence continues at coordinate 87,671 of NZ_BAAAUS010000043.1, forward strand.
GCGTCGCCCGTCGGAAACCCACGCGGAGTGCTGCCTCGCCGTCGGCCGGAAGCCGCATTTGATCGCCACCCGTGCCGATGCCGCGTTGCCCTCGGCCACGGCGTAGGTGACCTGCTGTAGCCCCAGTCCGGCGAACGCGAACCGCAGCACGGCCGACAGCGCGGTGGTGATCATGCCGCGCCCACGCGCTGCAGGGAGTGCCCAGCAGGTCGCCTCGGCCGTGCCCGCGGCCAGGTCGAGGGCTGCCAGCTCGATCTCGCCGAGCATCTCCCCGGTGGTCGGCTCGCAGACGGCCCACGTGTAGCCCTCGTCGTGCTTCCAGCGCTGTGCACACAGACGCACGTAGTCGCCTGCGGCGTCCTGGGTGGCCGGAGGCCGTTCGCGCCAGCGGCGGATCTCCGGATCGCGGCAGGACGCCAGAACGGCCGGCCGGTCGTCGACGCGGTCGTCGGCCCGCAGGGCGCGCAGGTACCAGGAGCCGGCGTTGATCTCGACAGGGTCCATGCGTGGAGCGGTCAGTCCTTGATCTCGCAGATGACGGTGCCCTGGGACACCGAGCTGCCGGCCTCGGCGGCGAGGCCGGTGATGGTGCCGTCCTTGTGCGCGAGCACCGGGTTCTCCATCTTCATCGCCTCCAGCACGACGACCAGGTCGCCGGCCGAGACGGTGTCGCCGTCGGACACCGCGACCTTGATGATCGTGCCCTGCATGGGTGCCGTCACCGCGTCGCCGGACGCCTTCGCGCCACCCCGGCCGCCGCCGCGCTTGCGGGGCGCCGCCTTGGCCGTGGCGCCCCCGCCTCCACCGATGGCGAGATCACCGGGCAGCGAGACCTCCAGCCGTCGTCCGCCGACCTCGACGACGACGGTCTGCCGCGGTCCCGCGTCCTCCTCGGCGCCCTCGCCGCCCTCGAAGGGCGCGACGGTGTTGTCCCACTCCGTCTCGATCCACCGCGTGTGGACGGTGAAGCCCTCCTCCGTGGCCGCGAACGCCGGGTCGTCCACGACGAGCCGGTGAAAGGGCAGCACGGTCGCCATGCCCTCGACCTGGAACTCGGCGAGCGCGCGGCGCGAGCGCTCGAGCGCCTGGGCCCGGTCCGAGCCCGTGACGATGAGCTTGGCCAGCAGCGAGTCGAACTGACCACCGATCACCGAGCCCGACTCGACCCCGGCGTCCACCCGCACCCCGGGCCCGGCGGGCAGGGAGATCGACGTCACCGTGCCCGGTGCGGGCAGGAAGTTGCGACCGGCGTCCTCACCGTTGATCCGGAACTCGATGGAGTGCCCGCGCGGCTGCGGGTCCTCGAGCAGGTTGAGGACCTCGCCCTCGGCGATGCGGAACTGCTCCCGCACGAGGTCGAGCCCGCTCGTCTCCTCCGAGACGGGGTGCTCCACCTGGAGCCGCGTGTTGACCTCGAGGAACGAGATCAACCCGTCCTGCCCGACGAGGAACTCCACGGTGCCGGCCCCGTGGTAGCCGGCCTCCTTGCAGATGGCCTTGGCCGCCTCGTGGATCGTGCTGCGCTGCTCGTCGGTGAGGAACGGGGCGGGCGCCTCCTCCACGAGCTTCTGGAACCGGCGCTGCAACGAGCAGTCACGCGTGCCGACCACGATCACGTTGCCGTGGGTGTCGGCCAGCACCTGGGCCTCGACGTGGCGCGGTTTGTCCAGGTAGCGCTCGACGAAGCACTCGCCCCGGCCGAACGCCGCAACGGCTTCGCGGACCGCCGACTCGTAGAGCTCGGCGATGTCCTTCTTCTCCCGCGCCACCTTCATGCCGCGGCCACCGCCGCCGAACGCGGCCTTGATCGCGACGGGGAGCCCGTACTCCTCCGCGAAGGCCTCGACCTCCTCGGCGCCGCTCACCGGCTCGTCGGTGCCTGGCACGAGCGGTGCGCCCGCCCGCGTGGCGATGTGCCGGGCGGTGACCTTGTCGCCCAGGTCGCGGATGGCCTGCGGTGTGGGGCCGATCCACGTGAGCCCCGCGTCGATGACGGCCTGCGTGAAGTCGGCGTTCTCGCTGAGGAAGCCGTAACCCGGGTGGACGGAGTCGGCGCCGGAGCGCTTCGCCACGTCGAGCAGCTTGTCGAACACGAGGTACGAGTCGGCAGCGGTGGTGCCGCCGAGGGCGAACGCCTCATCGGCCAGCCGTACGAAGGGAGCGTCACGGTCGGGGTCGGCGTACACGGCAACGCTCGCAAGTCCGGCGTCCCGGCAGGCCCTGATGACGCGAACGGCGATCTCCCCACGGTTCGCGACGAGAACCTTGCTCAAGCGCGCCACGGTCTGCCTCCTCGTGGTGGTGCTGTACCGGGTGCCCGGCCCAGTTGTTACTGAGGAGTTTAGAGGTGGGGAGCGGGAGATCCGTGCGGCCGCTCCCGGCAATAGCGAGAGATCGCCCTCAACGTCGGGCGAGCAGCTTCGCGACGGACCGGCGGAAGCGGACGCCGCGGCGAGGCCGGGGGTCGCCCTGTCCGTCGTAGCGGAAGGCGGACTCACGTTCGGCCAGCTCGGCGGCGGCCCCGGCGGTCAGCTCGCCACGCCGATGCAGGGCCCGGGCCACGTCCCAGCCGTCGCGCAGCGCCCCGACCGGCTCGTGGCCGGCGCGGTGGGCGGCGAAGGCGCGCGGCCAGTCCGCACCGCAGGACGCAGCCAACAGCGGCCAGGCCTTCGCGGCCTCGCCTGCGCGTTTGCGCACCAGGGCCCGCCGGGCGGCGTCGAGGCGAGCGGCGTCGAAGCCGGGCGGGACGGCTCGGCCGGCGACGAGCGCCGCCACCAGTTCGGCCTGTCGCACGGCGAGGCCGGACCGCTCGGCCGCGCCACCTGGCTCGGGCGTCACCGCACCACCGCCAGGTGGCCGGCCGCCGCCGCGATCGCGTCGAGCTCGGCCTCCAGCTCTGCGGCGGACGGGTAGCGGCCGTCGCGCTCGAGCATGATCGGCGGGGCCGCGGCCGTCCGTTCGACGAGCAGTTCGACCAGGCCCAACACGGCTGAGGGCACCGGGTGGGTGTGGGTGTCGTGGTAGAGGCCGGGGTCGTCGGGATGCTCCGCGCCCCCGGCCACGTGGACGTAGGCGACGCGCTCCAGCGGGAACCGGTCGAGCACGGCTTCCGGGTCCTGCCCGCGGTTGACGGCGTTGGCATACACGTTGGCTACATCGAGCAGGAGCAACGCGCCGGTGCGCTCGAGCAGGGCGGTGAGGAAGTCGGGCTCGGTGTACTCGTCGTCGGGCCAGTCGAACAGCGCCGCGATCGGTTCGAGCGCGAGCGGGACGTCGAGCTCGGCCTGCGTGCGCCGGATGTTGCCGGCGAGCACGTCCAGCGCCTCGCGGGTGCGCGGCACCGGAAGCAGGTGGCCGACCTCACGGCCTCCCGCCCGGACGAACGCGACGTGCTCGCTCACCAGCGGGGCCTGCAGGGCGGCAGCGCACGCCGCGAGGTGCGCCACCCGGCGGTCGTCGACGGGCTCGGTGCTCCCGAGCGAGAGCCGCACTCCGTGCGGCACGACCGGGATCCCTCGCTCCCGCAGCTCCACCACCCCCCGGGGCGTGGCTGCGGGAGCGATGGACTCGGCGATGACCTCGCAGAAGGCCGGTGCGATGCGGCCGGCCACCCAGCCGGCGATCTCCGGTCGCCAGCCGATGCCGACCCCCGCGGGCAGCGGCGCCCCCGTCTCAGCCACCGCAGCCCCCGCCTCCGCCGCAGCCCCCGCCGCCACCTCCGCTGTCGCCACCGCCGCCTCCGCAGCTGACCCCGGCGCCTCCGTCGCCACCCGAGCCGCCCGCAGCCACTCGCTGGGCGGCGAGCTCGTCGGCGAAGGCGGGATCGGACGCCCACAGCGCGCCCATCCCGAAGATCCCGACGCCCAGTGCGGCGCCGACAGGTCCGTGGACCGACCAGTCGGGCTTCACCTCGGGCGAGAGCAGGTGGTGTTCGGTGCGCAACGTCGCGAGCATCCGGTCACCGCGGCGCGTGCGTCGTGGGGCCCGTGCGAACTGCACGACGGCCACGAGCGCGACGGCGATGAGCGCCGCGACGAGGAATCCCACGGGCTTGGCCTCGGCCACCCCGGCGAGCACGCGAACCAGACCGAGGACGGCGACCGCCAGCATCCACACCCCGACGCGCCGGATCCGGAGCCGCTGCTCCTCCGACAGCAGCAGACCGGCTCCGACCAGCCGCTGCTCGATCTCGGACAGGGCGGTCATCACGGGGCGGTGGAAAGGCAACCGGCTGCGGCGCACCGTCCCCCTGGCGGTGAAGTGGATGGCGCGCTCCAGGCCGTCGGTACCGGGATCGAGCCGGCCTGCGGACTGGACAGCGCCACGCGAGGACGTGATCGTGCCGCGCAGGTGCATCGAGCTCAGCGCCGAGAACACCGCGAGCTCGGCGCCACCGTTCAGGTACGCGACGTCGTGTGGATGTGCCGTGACGTCAGCGGTCGGACCGGTGGCCCGTGGGTCGGCCAGCATCCGGCGCGTCTGGGTGCCGGCGATCCACACCGCCACGGCCAGCACGAGATAGGCCAGCAGGAACGTCGGACCGCTGATGCCCCAGGTCTCCGCTGTCGCTTCGAGGGCCATCACACACCTCCTGAGCCGTCCTTATGAGACGACTCACAGTGTTGTCACCCTCACGTGGCGCTGGAAACCTTCTTGACCAGGACTTGAGGTTGCCTAGTCAGGCTGCGGCGGTGGCCATCCGCACCTGGTTCTTGATCCTGCTGAGCATCGCCGCCATCCCGCGCAGCCGCAGCGGGCTGACGGCCTGGGCGAGCCCCAGCTGTGTGTAGAAGTCGTCGGGTACCGCCAGCACGTCGGCAGCCGGTTCGCCGTCCAGCCCGGTGTGCATGATCGAGGCAAACCCGCGGGTGGTGGGCGCCTCGGGCGGGGCCGAGAAGAACAGGTGCACCGTGCGGTCGCCGCCGGGCTCGACCTCCACCGCCAGGAACAGCGGCGACTGGCACTCGTGCACCTGCTCCATCGTGTCGGCCGCGTCGGCGTAGCGCGGAGGGAGCTGCGGCAGCTCCTGGGACAGCTCCAGGAGCAGCTGCAGCCGATCCTTCGGACCGACTTCGGAGAAGTCCTCGACCAGCTCGGCGAGCTGCGGGGGGAGAGTCATACCGAGCCGCGCTCCGATCCCTGGACGATCGGCACGCGCACGGTGTTGCCCCACTCCGTCCAGCTGCCGTCGTAGTTGCGGACGTGTCCGAAGCCCAGCAGGTGCGTGAGGACGAACCACGTGTGGCTGGAGCGCTCGCCGATGCGGCAGTAGGCGATGACGTCGTCGTCGGCGGAGAGCCCCTGCTCCTGCAGGTAGATGGCTTCCAGGTCGCTGCGCGACTTGAAGGTGGCGTCCTCGGCGGCGGCGCGGGCCCACGGCACGCTCGCCGCCCCCGGGATGTGGCCGCCGCGCACGGCGCCTTCCTGCGGGTAGTCGGGCATGTGCAGCAGCTCGCCGGAGTACTCGCCCGGCGAACGGACGTCGACGAGCGGCCCGCCCAGGTGGGCGAGGACGTCGTCCTTGAAGGCGCGGATCGTGGCGTCGTCGCGCTCGATCACCGGGTACTCGACCTGGGCAGGCTTCGCGGCCTCGGTGGTCATCTCGCGGCCCTCGGCGACCCACTTGGCCCGCCCGCCGTCGAGGATGCGCACGTCGGGGTGGCCGAACAGCGAGAACACCCAGAGCGCGTAGGTGGCCCACCAGTTGTTCCGGTCGCCGTAGAAGACGACGGTGCTGTCGCGCGTGATGCCACGTTCACCGCAGAGCTCGGCGAACCGCTCGCCGTTCACGTAGTCGCGGGTGACGGGGTCGTTGAGTTCCGTGTGCCAGTCGACCTTGACCGCGCCGGGGATGTGCCCGGTGTCGTAGAGGAGAACGTCCTCGTCGGACTCGACGACGACGAGGCCCTCACTCCCGAGGTTCTGCGCGAGCCACTCGGTGGTGACCAGCCGCTCGGGGTGGGCATACTCGGCGAGCTTCGGGTCGGTGTCGTTGGGCAGAGCCATACATTCAGGCTAGTCCCGTCCGCGCCGTTGCTGTAACGGTGTTCACACGTCGAGCGCGTCGCGGAGGCCGAGACCCGCCCCGGTCGCGTACACGGACTCGAACGACTGCCGCCCAAGCGTGGTGACCAGCCCTTCCCTGAGGGTTGTCTGCTCGATCGCGTCGTCCGGATCCAGGATCTGTCCGGCTGCGCGAAGCGCGTGGTCGAGCGCAGCGAGAAGCCGGGTGGCCCGCAGATGGTCGCCGTCGGCGGCGGCCATCACCGCTGTGTCGAGTGCGACGTACGGCAGCATGTCGTCGATGTCCTGGTCCACCGTCCGCGTGAGGGCCGTGGTGAACAGTTCCCGGGCGCGATCGACGTGGCCCGCGTGCAGCTCGATGTATGCCAGGTTGTGGAGTTCCACCACCACCATCCGCCATTCGCCGAAAGTCTCGTTGAGCGAGATGCTCTCCTGGTAGAGCGTGCGGGCGAATGCGAGATTGCCCGAAATCCGCGCGCAGCCCGCCAAAATGTGGGTCGGAGAGAGTTCGAGTCGCTTTTCGCCCGTGCCGCGCGCGAGCGCTCGTGCCACCCGCCCCAACCGCTCGGCCTCGGGAACGTCGCCGTCGCGCACGGCCACCCTGGCCAGCATGCAGATCGCCTGCACCTCGGCCGCCACGTCGGAGGACTCGCGAGCACGCGCGAGCTCGCGCCGACTCAGCTGCTCCACGAGATCTGTCTCACCCCGCCGAAAAGCGGCAAGGGTTTCATCGTAATACCCCACGCTGCAACGTTATTCCTGAGCCCCGGCAGTTGTGGAGCCCTTGTGTTGTCGGCGTCAGGCCCGGGCCGGCGCTACAGCTCCGAAACGCTTGTCCACAGGTCTGTGACAGTCACCCCTACCGCACTCAGTAGGCGGCGGGTCAGCGGGAGGCTGATTCCTATGACGTTCGACGGGTCGCCCTCGATGCCCTCGACGAACCAGCCGCCCAGCCCGTCGAGTGTGAAGGCTCCGGCAACCGCGAGTGGTTCGCGAGTGGCCAGGTAGGCGTCGAGTTCGGCATCGGTCGGCTCGGCGAACCGGACGACCGTGACCGCGTGCCCTTCGGCGACGCGGTCGATCTCCCCGTCGGCCATCCGCAGCACGGTGTGGCCCGTGACCAGCTCTCCGGAGCGTCCCGCCATGGCCCGCCAGCGCCGCCTGGCCGTCTCGACGTCCGCGGGCTTGCCGACCAGTTCGGAGTTGACGTGCAGCATCGAGTCGCAGCCGATGACGACGGCGTCCGGGTGTGCGTCGGCGATCCGGCGGGCGACGGTGGTGGCCTTCGCGCCGGCGAGCGTGGTGACCTTCTCGCCCGGTGACGCGTGGGGCACGGTGGTGAGCAGCGCCTCCTCGTCGACGTCTGCCACCTCGACGATCGGGTTCAGCCCTGCGGCCCGCAGGACCGACAGCCGGGCGGGGGAGGCGGAAGCCAGTACGAGACGCACGACGTCCGACCCTATGCGTTCACTCCGCGACGATCTCGTGGCGGTAGGCGTGCCGCACGGCCTGGCCGGTCGTGCGGCACGGCCTCCGGTCAGTGGCCGTGGCCGCCGCTCGCGCCCCCGTGGTGTCCGCCACCCCAGCCGCCGTGGTGCCCTCCGTGCCAGCCGCCGTCATAGCCGGGGAGAACCCCGCTGTGGTCGGAACCGGAGAGGAGATCCGGGTTGTAGTAGGAGTTCTGCCGGCCCGCGGAGCGGCCGCGAGCGCTGTAGCGGCCCCGCATCGTTGCCACCCGGATCAGCACCATGAGTACCAGCACGGTCAGGCCGATGCCGACAATCGGATCCACGTCGATTCCCCCTTCTCGGCCGCGGACCCCCTGTCCGGACGGGCGTGCCCGTCGCCTGCGACCGATCACTCCAGTTTGCGACCGGTGATCACGAGGTGGCCACGAACGTGAGCGAGTCGTGGATCGGTCACCCGACCCGGTTCCGGCCGTTGAGGAAGGATGCGGGCGAACCCGTGATCGGGGTCAGCAGCTCCCGCCGCCCCCGTCACCGCCGCCCGAATCGCCACCGCTGCCTGAGTCGCCACCACCCCAGCCGCAGTCGCTGCCGCCGTCGGCGCCCGGCACGACGATGCCGGAGAAGTCACCGCTCGACCTGCGGCGCCCGCTCCGAGCTGCGACCTCCGGCCGGCGTGTGGCGGCCTTCGGGCCGGGCGGGCCGCCTGCGTGAGAACCCAGCACAACGCCGAGCGTGACCAGCGCCACGATCCCGATCACCACGACGACGACCATCGACTCGTTCATCGCTGCACCCCCTGTCGTCGGCCGAACGTCGGCCGTCTCCGGGCGAGTGTGTGCGTGCTCACGGAGCCCCGGCCAGGTTCTTGAGCAGGAATTAAGGCTGCGGCTGGGCGGAAGATCGGTAGAAGTCCTGATGTCCGTTCGCGCAGAACCCCCGACGCTCTACGGGTGACCACGCGACCGCTGCGCCATCGTCGACCCGGCCTGCTGACCACGACCTCCACGCTCGCGCTGGCCGTCGTGGCCACCACAGTCGTCGTGACGGTTCCCGGGAAGGCCGACCCCGGCGGACCGACCGTGCGGGACGACACCGCCGGCCTGGACTACGCGCTGCCTGCGGGCTGGGCCGCCCTGCCGGCGGAGGAGCGCCTGTTCGGCATCTCGTCCGGCGGCATGCTCGACGGGACCCAGCCGGGCACCGTGCTGATGATCGGCGTCGTCCCGCCGTCGTCCGACGCCGCGGGGCCGCCGCTGACCACCGCCGCGCGCCGGCTGGCGGGCGACCTCGGCGAGTTCTTCCTGCCGGTGCCCGGCAGGCGCGAGTACTACATCGACGAGGAGACCACGGTGGACGGCCGCCCGGCGTGGGTCGCCGGCTACCGCGTGATGCCTGCCGGTTCCGCGGAGGTCGGCGCCGACGTGCAGGTCACCGTCGTCGAGGACGGTACGCGCCGGCTGTTCGTGCTCGTCGTCATCGGTCCGCCGGACGCGGACCGGCTGGCGGCGGCGAACGAGTCGGTCTCCTCGATCCGCTTCCGGTGAGCGGGCGGCTCAGCGCGGCCAGGTAGAGGTTTTCCAGGCGCCAGGCCCGGGGTGCAGTGGCACGCGCAACCGGGCCGCAGGCTCCGACCAACGGTCGCGAACCGCGGCCGGGGCCGTCATCACCGCCGGGGCGGCGGCCGCTGCGAGCACCACGGTGAGCGCGGCCACCTCCTCGTCGGTCGGCTCGCCCCGCACGACCCGGAACGCAGCCCGGCGCTCTTCGGGAGTCCGCTCGCCGGGCTCCGTCGCCGGGTTCTCGGGGGTCACAGCGGGATGTTCCCGTGCTTGCGGGCCGGCACGGCCTCCCGCTTGGTGGCAAGCAGGCGCAGTGCGCGCCCGACGTAGCCGCGGGTGTGCGACGGGGGGATGACGCCGTCGATGTAGCCGCGGTCGGCCGCGATGTAGGGGTTGGCGAGGGTGTCCTCGTACTCCTGCTGCAGTTCGGCGCGGCGTGCCGCGAGCTCGTCGCCCTCGAGACCGGCCAGCTCCTTGCGATACAGGATGCTCACGGCGCCGGCTGCGCCTGTCACGGCGATCTGCGCGGTGGGCCAGGCCACGTTGACGTCGGCGCCCAGGTGCTTCGACCCCATCACGTCGTACGCGCCGCCGTAGGCCTTGCGGGTGATCACCGTGACCTTGGGGACGGTGGCCTCGGCGTAGGCGTAGATCAGCTTCGCGCCGCGGCGGATGATCCCGTTCCACTCCTGCTCGGTGCCGGGCAGGAAGCCGGGCACGTCCACGAACGTGAGCACCGGGATGTTGAACGCGTCGCAGGTGCGGACGAACCGGGCCGCCTTCTCGGAGGCGTCGATGTCGAGGCAGCCGGCGAACTGCGTGGGCTGGTTGGCGACGACGCCCACCGACTTGCCCTCGACCCGGCCGAAGCCCACCACGATGTTGGGCGCGAACAGCTCGTGCACCTCGAGGAACTCACCCTCGTCGAGCACCCGGTTGATCACCTCGCGGATGTCGTACGGCATGTTCGGCGAGTCCGGGACGATGCTGTCGAGCTCGAGGTCGGTGTCGGTGAGCCCGTCGGCGAGCGCGCCTGCCGTGGGTTCGGGGGCAGGGTAGGCAGGCGCCTCGGAGAGGTTGTTCGACGGCAGGAAGGAGAGCAGCTCCTTCACGTAGGAGAGCGCGTCGGCCTCGTCGTCGGCGAGGTAGTGGGCCACGCCGGACTTCGTGTTGTGGGTACGGCCGCCGCCGAGCTCCTCGAAGTCCACCTGCTCGCCGGTGACCGTCTTGATGATGTCCGGGCCGGTGATGAACATGTGGCTGGTGCCGTCGACCATCACGGTGAAGTCGGTGATCGCAGGCGAGTACACGGCGCCGCCCGCGCAGGGGCCCATCACCAGCGAGATCTGCGGCACCACGCCGGAGGTGCGCACGTTGCGCACGAAGATCTCGCCGTAGAGCCCGAGCGCGACCACGCCCTCCTGGATCCGGGCTCCACCGCCGTCGTTGATCCCGATGACGGGGCAGCCGATCTTGGTGGCGAGGTCCATCACCTTGACGATCTTCTCGCCGTACACCTCGCCGAGCGCCCCGCCGAACACCGTGGCGTCCTGGCTGAACACGGCGACGGGACGACCGTCGATCGTGCCGGTGCCGGTCACCACGCCGTCGCCGAACGGGCGCTTCTCCTGCATCCCGAAGTTGGTGGAGCGGTGGCGCGTGAGGGCGTCGAGCTCGACGAAGGAGCCGGGGTCGAGGAGCTGGTCGATCCGTTCCCTGGCCGTCTGGCGGCCCTTCGCGTGCTGGCGCTCCACGGCGGCGTCGCTGCCCGCGTGGACCGCACCGTCGATGCGCTGGTAGAGGTCGGCGAGCTTGCCGGCCGTGGTGTGGATGTCGGGCTCGTCGGCTGCGGCGCCGGACGCGTCCGCGATCGGCTCCATGGCTGCGCTCATCGTCGTCCCTCGCTCATGGCCGCGCAGCTTAATGCGGCTGTAACCGCACGGCCGGGGCGGAAGATGTCGTCTTCGCTACTTCGCGACCGTTCGAGCGGGTGCGTCCGCCGCCCAGCAGGGTCCGTCCGCCGCGAGGTTCGCGCTGCAGGCCACGCCGGGGGCGCACCGCCGGTAGCGTCCGACGCCATGGAACGGACCGCTCAGCCGCTGGACGCGGATGTGCTGCGCACGTCGCTCGTCGGGCTCTGGGCTCAGGTCGACGTGGTCGAGCGCACCGGCTCCACCAACGCCGACCTGCTGGCCGCCGCCGCGGCCGGTGCTCCGGACCGCTCGGTGCTCGTCGCGGAACACCAGGAGGCCGGCCGTGGCCGGCTCGCCCGCACATGGGTGGCGCCACCCGGCTCCGGCATCGCCGTCAGCATCCTGCTGCGGCCCACGGGCGTGCCGCCGTCCCGGTTCAGCTGGCTGCCACTGCTGGCGGGGCTCGCCGCCCTCGATGCCGTCCGCGAGCTCACCAGCGCCCCCGCCGGCCTCAAGTGGCCCAACGACCTGCTGCTCGGCGCGGAGCCCCGCAAGGTGGCCGGCATCCTGGCGGAGGTGGGCGACCACGCTCGTCCCGCCGTGGTCCTCGGCATCGGGCTGAACGTCGTCTCCTCACCCCCGGACCAGCCCGGCGCCACCTCGCTGGCCGCCGAGGGCGGCCCCACCGATCGCACGGCCGTGCTCGTGGCGTTGCTCACTCAGCTCTCCCGCCGTGAGGCCGAATGGCGTGACGCCCGTGGCGATCCGGACGCCACCCGGCTGCGTGCCGACTACCGCGCAGGCTGCTCGAGCCTGGGGTCCGAGGTGCGGGTTGAGCTGCCCGGCGGTGCGGTGCTCACCGGCATCGCCGAGGACGTCGACCGCGACGGACGGCTGCTGCTCCTCGACCGGGCGGGCCACCGGCGGGCCGTCGCGGCGGGCGACGTTGTTCATCTGCGAAAGGCCGACTGAGCAGTACCGTGTGTTCGTGGCCTACCCGGACGAGCTGCTCGTCGAGGGCGAGCGGGTCGTGATGCACAAGCACCCGCATTGGAAGATGCTCGTCGTCCCCGTTCTCGTGTTGTTACTGGTGGTGGCGATCGGGTCGTACCTCGCCGCACTGGCAGGCCGGCAGACGTGGGGCCACTGGGCCTGGCTGGCGCTCGCGGTGGTCGGGCTCGGGCTCGTCATCCGGTTCACGGTGGTGCCCGTCGTGCGCTGGCGCACCACGCACTTCGTGGTGACCACCCGCCGCGTGTTGGTGCGCGAAGGACTGTTCACCCGTCGCGGGATCGACATTCCGTTGAAGCGGATCAACAGCGTGCAGTTCCGCCACACGATCTTCGAGCGGATCGTCGGCTCCGGCACGCTGATCATCGAGTCGGCGTCCGACGAGCCGCTGGAGTTCGACGACGTTCCGGGCGTCGAGAAGGTGCACATGCTGCTCTACGACGAGCTGTCCGACATCTCTCAGGCCTGAGAGCGCGCTGAACCCTCCTGGCCCCCCGGCTTGCACGGATCGGCAAGACCTCTGCAGGAATCGGCACGTCCCCGTTCCGCCGCCCGCACAGACTGGTGGCAAGGAGCGAGGAGGGGGCGCGATGCGCGAGGAGATCGAGTTCGATGCCGAAGGCGTGACGCTGCGGGGGTGGTTCTACCCGCCGGAGAACGGTTCGGCGTCCGCACCCTGCGTGGTGATGGCCCACGGGTGGGGCGGCACCACTCGGCAGTTCATCGACGATTTCGCGGAAGTCTTCGCCGGGGCGGGGCTGGCCGTGCTGCTCTACGACCACCGCGGGTGGGGCCGCTCCGACGTGGCACCCGGGAAGCCCCGCAACGAGGCGGACCCGTGGGAGCAGATCCGCGACTACCAGCACGCGATCAGCCACGCGCAGAACCGGCCGGAGGTGAACGGCGCGCCCATCGGGGTGTGGGGATCGAGCTTTTCGGCCGGACATGCCTACGTGGTGGCCGCCATTGATCGGCGGGTGAAGGCGGTGGTCGGCCAGATGCCGTTCATCAGCGGCTCCCGCCAGTTCCAGGCGCTGGTCGGTCTCAACATCGCGGCAACCCAGGAGGCCTTCGCGGCGGACCGCCGGGCGCGGGCCCGAGGGGAGGCGCCCGCCGTGATCCCGCTCGTGGCCGAGGACCCCTCGGCGCAGGCGGGTCTCCCGCTCCCCTCGGCCTACGAGTATTTCTACGGGCCCGGCGGCGCGGCGGAACGCGATCCGGAGTGGACGAACGAGATCACCCTGCGCAGCGTCGAGCACCTGTCCGGCTACGAGCCGGGGTGGTACCTCCCGCGGATCTCCCCGACCCCCGTCCTGATGGTGGTCGCCCCGCACGACGGCCTCACCCTCGGCGAGTGGGCTTTCGAGGCCTACGAGACGGCGCTACAGCCAAAGAAGCTCGTGACCGTGCCCGGCAACCACTTCGCCGCCTATCGCGGCACGGGCGCGGAGATCGCGAGCACGGCCGCCCGCGACTGGTTCGTCGAGCATCTCCTGTCGTCCTGAATCAGCCGCTGCGCGCCCGGAGCACGTCGTTGACCTCACCCACCAGGCACGGGGAAGCTTGCGCGGATGAACGGTGGACGGGCCCGTGAGCTTCCGATGGTGATCCGTGATCCCGCGCTTCCCGACGAGGTCACGATCTACGAGGTCGGTGCGCGCGACGGGCTGCAGAACGAGGCGGCTGTGGTGCCCGTCGAGGTGAAGGCCGAGTTCCTGCAGCGGCTGGCCCGTGCGGGCCTCAAGGTGGTGGAGGCCACCAGCTTCGTACATCCGCGCTGGGTGCCGCAGCTCGCCGACGCCGCCGACCTGCTGCGCACGATGGTGCGCGTCGACGGCGTCGACTACCCGGTGCTCGTGCCCAACGAGCGCGGGCTCGACCGCGCACTGGCGGCCGGCGTGCGCCACATCGCGATCTTCGCCAGCGCCACCGAGACGTTCGCGAAGCGCAACCTCAACCGCACGCTCGACGAACAGTTCGCGATGTTCGCCCCGGTCGTCGAGCGGGCGCGGAGGGAAGGGCTGCGGGTGCGCGGCTACGTGTCGATGTGCTTCGGCGACCCGTGGGAAGGTGCGGTCGCTCCGGCGCAGGTGGCCGCGGTGGGACGCAGGCTCGTGGAGATGGGCTGCCACCAGCTGTCGCTGGGCGACACGATCGGCACGGGCACCCCTGCGCACGTCGATGCCGTGCTCGACGCGTGCGCGGCGGACGGGGTGCGGATCCGGCAGATCGCGGTGCACTTCCACGACACCTACGGCCAGGCGCTGGCCAACACGCTGACCGCGCTGCGCCGCGGCGTCACGACCGTCGACGCGAGCGCAGGTGGCCTCGGCGGCTGCCCCTACGCCGAGTCGGCCACCGGCAACCTGGCCACCGAGGATCTCGTCTGGATGCTCGACGGAATGGGCATCCGGCATGGGGTGGACCTCGACGCGCTCGTCGCCACGAGCACCTGGATGGCGACCCAGCTCGGCCGTCCGTCGCCGTCGAACGTAGTGCGGGCGCTCTCACACGGCTGACCCGACAGGGGGGTGCCATCGGTGACAGCCATGCCTACGGTCGGTATGACGGTCCGACGATTGGAGTGCTCCGTGACCCGACTGCGTTTCGGCATCTTCCTGGCACCGTTCCATCCCGCGGGCGAGAACCCGACCAGCGCGCTACAGCGTGACCTGCGGCTCGTCGAGCACCTCGACCACCTCGGCTACGACGAGGCATGGATCGGCGAGCACCACTCGGCCGGTTCGGAGATCATCGCCTCACCGGAGATCTTCATCGCCGCCGCCGCCGAGCGCACCGCACACATCAAGCTCGGCACCGGCGTGACGTCGCTGAGCTACCACAACCCGCTGTGGGTGGCCGAGCGGATGGTGCTGCTCGACCACCTGACCCGCGGCCGCACGATGCTCGGCGTCGGCCCGGGCTCGCTGCCCACCGACTCCGCGATGATCGGCCTGAACCCCACCGACACGCGCGAGCTGCTCGAGGAGAACCTCGACATCGTCATGCGGCTGCTGCGCGGCGACGAACCGGTGAACGCGACCACCCGCACGCACACGCTGATCGACGCCCGCCTGCACCTGCGCCCGTACTCCGATCCGCTGTTCGACGTCGCGGTCGCCGCTGTTGCCTCGCCCACCGGACCCCGGCTGGCCGGTCGGCACGGCCTCGGGCTGCTCTCCATCGGCGCCACGCTGACCAAGGAGGGTTTCGACGCTCTGGCCCACCACTGGAAAGTGATGGAGGAGCGGGCGGCCACGTTCGGCATGGAGGTCGACCGGAGCAAGTGGCGTCTGGTCGGGGTCATGCACGTCGCGGAGACCCGCGAGCAGGCCTACAAGGACGTCGAGCACGGCATCGAGCAGTGGTTCGAGTACTTCCAGAAGGTGGCGGCGTTCCCGCAGATGGCGGTGGAGGGCAACCGCGTCCGGGAGATGATCGACTTCATCAACGAGGCCGGGATCGGCGCTATCGGCACGCCGGACGACGCCGCGGCCCAGGTGCAGAAGCTCGTGGACCAGTCGGGTGGTTTCGGGGCGATGCTGATGTTGGCCCACGAGTGGGCCAACCCGGAGGCGACCCGGCGGTCCTACGAGCTCATCGCCCAGCACGTGATGCCGAGGTTCCAGGGCCAGGCCCAGCCCACACTGGACGCCCGGCGTCGCGCGGGCGAGGTGCGCGAGGGCCTTGCAGAACAGCAGAACATCGCCGTCGCGCACATGACGGAGAAGTACCAGAAGGAGCTCGCCGACCGCGGATGACGCACGCGGCGATCGGTCAGGGCTCGCCCTGGGCCGCGTCGACGGTGTCACGCGCGGCGAACATCCCGGTCAACGTGCTGGTGTAGACCAGCTCGTCGCCGCGATGCAGGAGCGCCCGCAGCCGCACCAGCCCCACGCCGGGGCGGCTGCGGGAGCGCCGTGCCCCCAGCACCTCCACGGACGCGCGTAGCTCGTCGCCCGCGAAGACCGGCGCAGGCCACCGGATCTCCTCGCCGCCGGGTGACCCGACGGACGCGGCCCGGACGAGCAGACCGTCGACATAGGCGCGCATCCAGAGCGCCGCGGTGAACCAGCCGGACGCCGCGAGGCCGCCGAAGATCGACGCGGCCCCCGCCTCCTCGTCGACGTGGAAGGGCTGCGGATCGAACCGACGGGCGAACGCCAGCATCTCGTCCCGATCCACGACCGTCGTGCCCAGCTCGAAGTACCGGCCCGGCGTCAAGTCCTCATAGGCCAGTTCGGTCACGGGGCGAGCTTCTCTCGTCCGATGATCGCCAGCGCGGCGTCGTGCACGGCGCCGTTCGACGTGATCCCGTCCCCGCCGGACGGTGTCGCGACCCCGCCGAGGTCGGTGAGCGCCCCGCCCGCCTCGACGAGGATCGGCATCAGCGCGGCCAGGTCCCATGTGTTCGCGAGGACGTCCACGGCGACGTCGATCACGCCCTCGGCGACGAGGCAGTGCTGCCAGAAGTCACCGAATGCGCGGCTCTCCCAGCACGCGTCGACGAGGCGCAGGTAGTGCTCGCGGCGTCCCAACTCCGCGAACGTCCGGATGTCCGTTGTGGAGACGTACGCGTCGGCCAGGTCGGTCACGCCGGAGACGGCGATGCGCCGCGGCTGCCCGCCCGGTGCGTCCGTGGTCCACGCTCCCTCTCCGCGGGCCGCCCACCACCGCCTGCCCAGCGCGGGAGCGCTGGCGACCCCGACGACCGGCTCGCCATCCACGGCGAGTGCGATCAGGCTGGCCCATACGGGCATGCCGCGCGAGAAGTTCTTCGTGCCGTCGATCGGATCCAGCACCCAGCCGCGGCCGGACGGCGGCACGTCACCCCCGCGTTCCTCCCCGAGCACCGCGTCGCCGGGCCGTTCCGCGGAGATGGTTCGGCGGATCGCGTCCTCTGCGGCGGTGTCGGCGTCGGTGACCGGTGTGCGGTCGGGCTTGCGCGTCACGCGCAGGTCTGCGGCACGGAACCGGTCGAGGGTGATCGCGTCGGCGGTGTCGGCGAGTTGCAGGGCGAGGTCGAGATCGCTGTCCACGCCCGAGAGCCTGCCTCACGCGCTCATGACACCGTCGATCTGCTCCCGAAGGTTTAGCACTACCGGGCTAGTCACCCCAAGAACATTTATGCCATTTTCGACGAAATGGGGGTTTTTGGGACCGTGGTGCCATCGGTGGCAGAGACGTGGCAGTGACATTGTCAGACCGTGCGTCAGTTTGCAGCCTAGACTGTATGTCGTGACCACCGTCCTGTTGGCCGAGGACGACGCCGCCATTGCCGAACCCTTGTCGCGCGCACTGCAGCGCGAGGGGTACGACGTGGACGTCGCCGTCGACGGCGTTGCCGCGCTCGACCGGGTGCGGCTCGGGCAGGTCGACCTGCTCGTCCTCGATCTGGGTTTACCTGGAATGGACGGGTTGGAGGTGTGCCGCCGCGTGCGGTTGGATGCACCTGACCTGCCTGTTCTCATGCTCACCGCGCGCACCGACGAAGTCGACTTCGTCGTCGGTCTCGATGCCGGCGCCGACGACTACGTCGGCAAGCCGTTCCGGCTCGCCGAGCTTCTCGCCAGGGTGCGAGCGCTACTGAGGCGGCTCACTCCGGAATCGGTGGAGGTGGGCGGCGTACGCATGGAGCTGTCCGGTCGCCGGGTGCTGGTCGACGGCGCCGAGGTGGGGCTCGCGAACAAGGAGTTCGAGCTGCTGCGGGTGCTGTTGCTGCGTGCCGGTCAGGTCGTCACCCGCGAGGAGATTCTTCG
The DNA here is from genome assembly GCF_039534065.1 of Pseudonocardia yunnanensis. Classification (NCBI taxonomy): domain Bacteria; kingdom Bacillati; phylum Actinomycetota; class Actinomycetes; order Pseudonocardiales; family Pseudonocardiaceae; genus Pseudonocardia; species Pseudonocardia yunnanensis. Next base: position 105,406 of record NZ_BAAAUS010000043.1, read on the forward strand.
CGAGGTGTGGAACGACCCGGAGATGAAGACGTCCAAGACGCTCGACATGCACATGTCGTGGTTGCGCCGCAAGATCGGCGGTGAGCGCCGTATCGCAACTGTGCGCGGCGTCGGTTTCCGGTTCAACCACGACTGATCGGCTCGTTCGGTGCGCCGTCGCATCCTGCAGTCGACACTGCTCGTCGTCGCTATCACGGCACTCGTGCTCGGCGGACCGCTGACGATCACCACGTGGCGGCTCGTCGAGGACTTCACCCGTGGTGAGCTCACGTCCAGCCTCGAACGGGTGGCCGGACGGCTGGACGCAACGATGTCCGGAGCCAACGGGGACCTCTCCGGCATCGACATGCGGGCGCTCGAACTCGCGATTCCGGCGGGTGGCCGGCTCGTGCTGCAGCAGGCAGGCCAGCCGCCCCGCGTGATCGGGCCCGACCCGGGGGCGAACCCGGTGACGGAGACGATCCCCTTCGGACCCGGCGGGTCGATCACGCTCGAGGAGCCGCATCTCGTCCTACGGGCCGAGCAGGTTCAGGTCACGCTGGTCGTCGCGCTGCTGGTGGTGCTGTCGGTAGCCACGGGGGCCGTGGTGGCCACAGTCACCGCCCGGCGGCTGGCGGAGCCGTTGCGCGGCGTCGCCGAACGGGCGGCCCGGCTCGGCGCCGGTGACTTCCGCTCCGCTCCTGAGCGGCACGGCATCCCGGAGCTCGACGCGGTGTCCGACGTCCTCGACACCTCGGCCACGGCGCTGTCCGAGCTGGTGCAGCGAGAACGCGCACTGGTCGGTGACGTGTCGCACCAGCTGCGCAGCCGGCTCACCGCGCTGCAGCTGCGACTCGACGAGCTCGCCTCCCACCCCGACCCCAGCGCCCGCCGGGAGGCCCTCGCGGCCCTCGAGCAGGCCGAGCGGCTCTCCGGAGTGCTCGACGAGCTGCTGGAGGCCGCCCGTGCGGCCCGTGCGGCGGGAGCGCAGCTGCAGGACCTGCGGGAGGGCCTCAGCACCGTGGCCGACGAGTGGCGCCCCGCGCTGCGCGCCGCCGGGCGCTCGCTCAAGTTGCGGGTGCCTGCCGGGCTCCTGGCCAGGGTGACGCCTGCGCGGATCCGGGAGGCGGTCGGCGCGCTCGTCGAGAACGCCATCCAGCACGGCGCCGGCACCGTCACGCTGAGCGCCCGGGCGGCCGAGAACAGCCTGCTCATCGAGGTCAGCGACGCGGGTGCCGGTGTACCGGAGGAGCTGGTGCCCCACGTGTTCGACCGGGGCGTCTCGGTGGGGTCCTCCACGGGGCTGGGGCTCGCGCTCGCCCGTGCCCTCGTCGAGGCCGACGGCGGCCGACTCGAGCTGTCCCGGGCCCGCCCGCCGATGTTCACGATCTTCCTGCCGGTGGCGCGGGCCGACGACGTGGTCGGCGCTCCGCGCCCGGTGACCACCCCGCGCTGACCGCTCCGGCGGGGCCCTCAGGCGCTCAGGCGGCGGGCACCTTGCGGCGTGCGTTCTCGTCGGGGAAGACGTAGCGGCGGAAGGCCCACCAGCGGAACGCCATTCCTGCGAGTACGCCGATGATCTGGCCGCTCACGAAATCGGCGATCTCCTGGGTGACCAGGCTCACGCCGGGCACCTTGAGATCGAGTATGTAGCGGGATATCGCCAGTGGGGCCGTGTAAACGAGGACACCGACACCGCTGATGATGAAGAAGAGCGCGGCCTCGTGATGGCGATCCCGGCCGCCACGCGTGCGAAATGACCACTCGCGGTTCAGGACGTACGACACGATCGTCGCCACCAGCACCGAGATGACCTTGGCCGTGAGTGGCTTGTCGGTGAGCACGGTGCTCTTGAGGAACAGGAAGATTGCTGTATCGATAACCCAGGTGCTGCCGCCGACCACCGCGAACTTCACGAGTTCGCGATGCTTCACAGCGGCGTCACGGTAGGGCTGCGGAATAGCGGCCAGCACCGACTCGACCAATGGCACCTGCTCGATCGTGCCAGACGCCGGTACTCGCGCGCCCGCAGGTAGGCTTTCCGCATCGTGGACTCACCCGACTTTCACCCCCTTCCCGTCGTCGGCATGATCGGCGCCGGCCAACTGGCCCGCATGACACACCAGTCAGCGATCGCCCTGGGTCAGTCGCTCCGTGTGCTCGCGGTGCGCCCTGACGACCCCGCCGCTGTGGTGTGTGCCGACGTGCGTGCCGGGGCTGCCACCGATCTGGCGGCCCTGCGCGAGTTCGCGCACGGGTGCGCAGCGGTCACCTTCGACCACGAGCAGGTACCGCAGGAGAACCTGCGCGCGCTCGTCGATGCGGGGGTCACCGTCCACCCGCACCCGGACGCGCTCCTGCACGCACAGGACAAGCTGGTGATGCGGCGCAGGCTCGAGGCGCTCGCCACCGTGCCGAGGTTCGCGGAGATCCGCGAGGCAGACGACGTCGAGCGGTTCGGCGCCGAGCACGGGTGGCCCGTGGTGCTGAAGGCCGTACGCGGCGGCTACGACGGGCGCGGCGTCTGGATGCTCGACGGTCCGGCGCCTGCGCAGGTGGGCGAGCTGCTGGCCGCAGGCACGCCCCTGATGGCCGAGGAGGCCGTGCCGATGCGCCGCGAGCTGGCCGCGCTGGTCGCGCGCTCGCCCTACGGGCAGGCGGCGGCGTGGCCGGTGGTGGAGACGGTGCAGGAGGACGGCCAGTGCGTGCAGGTGCTGGCCCCGGCGCCGGGCCTGGCCGAGGACGTCGCCGTGGAGGCCCAGGAGCTCGCCCTGCGCATCGCGTCCGAGCTGGGCGTCACGGGCCTGCTGGCCGTCGAGCTGTTCGAGCGCACCGACGGCGTCCTGGTCGTCAACGAGCTGGCGATGCGGCCCCACAACTCGGGGCACTGGACGATCGAGGGCTCACGCACGTCTCAGTTCGAGCAGCACCTTCGTGCGGTGCTCGACTACCCGCTCGGGGCCACCGCACCCACCGCCCCTGCGGTGGTGATGGCCAACGTGCTGGGTGCCGTGACGTTGCCCGCCATGACCGTGGACGAGCGGCTGCACCACCTCTTCGCGCGGTTCCCGGACGTCAAGGTGCACCTGTACGGCAAGGCGGAGCGACCGGCACGCAAGGTCGGGCACGTCACGGCGCTGGGCACCGACATGGCGGAGGTGCGCCGCCGGGCCGGGCTCGCCGCGGCCTGGCTGTCCACGGCGGAGTGGCCCGACGGGTGGTCGCCGCACACCGGCGGCGCGATCGAACGAGAGGTGCAGCGTGTCTGAGCCGTTGGTCGGCGTGATCATGGGCAGCGACTCGGACTGGCCGGTGATGGAGGCCGCGGCTCTCGCTCTCGCCGAGTTCGAGGTGCCCTACGAGGTGGGCGTGTACTCGGCCCACCGCACCCCCCAGCGCATGCTCGACTACGCCACGGCCGCGGCCGGCCGCGGACTCCGGGTGGTGATCGCCGGGGCAGGCGGTGCTGCGCACCTGCCCGGGATGGTCGCGGCGGCCACGCCCCTGCCGGTGATCGGCGTGCCCGTGCCGCTCGCCCGGCTCGACGGACTGGACTCCCTGCTCTCGATCGTGCAGATGCCCGCCGGTGTTCCGGTGGCCACCGTGGCGGTCGGCGGCGCGCGCAACGCCGGCCTGCTGGCCGTGCGGATCCTGGCGGCAGGCGACCCCGCGCTACTGGCCCGGATGGAGCGCTTCCAGGCCGAGCTGGCGGAGTCGGTGCTCGCGAAGGACACGGCGCTGCGCGCCTCCGTAGGGCATGGCTGACGCCACTCGAAATTCCGTGGCGCGCTGTTGCTCTTCGCCCGTACTGTGGCAGTACACGTGAGAGGAGGTGGTCCAGCGTTGATTAGCTACAGGACTCGTGAGGTGGCTGTCCGCTAGCACCACAGGACACGTTCTCCGACGGCCAAGTGGAAGCCGGTGTGGTGCCGGCAAATTCCAGGCAGTCACCCGTGATCCCCGGGCCCGAGCTCGTCCAGCTCGGCTTGCGCACCCCCCTGGTGCGGCCCGGGGATCACGCATGTCCGGACCCCTTCGCGCTCCGCCACCGGCCCGGCTGCGCGGTCGGGTCATTCGGTCGGTGGTGCGGTCCGCTCCAGGCGGACCACCGCCTGCTCCAGGCGCTGGGTCACGGCGTGCAGGCCGTCTGACGGCTCTCCGGGAAGCATCTCGGCCACCTGCCGGAACCGCTGGAGGGAGGCCTCCATCCCGTCCTCCGGCGCCCCGGCGGCGAGCCAGGCCCGTAGCGCCAGGTTGTGTGCCGCCACCACGGCCGCCCCGATCACCGCCGCGCGCAGGTCGCCGTCCGGGTCGCCGTCGAAGCGCAGGCGCAGGTAGCGCGTGAACATGCGGCGGTAGTGGTCGACGCTCGCCGACTCCCGGTCGCGCAGTGCCGGGACGTCGTGGGTGAGCCGGTAACGCTCCACCGACAGCTTCGGATCATCGGCGTAGATGTCGAACACGGTCTCGCCGGCGCGCAGCGCGAGCGAGGTGGCGGGTTCGGTGGGGTGGGCCGTCTCGAAGATCTCGGCCACCCGGGCGAGCGCCGTCTCGTGGTCGGGAGAGACGGCGTCCTCCTTGCTCCGGAAGTAGCGGAAGAACGTGCGCCGCCCGACTCCGGCTGCCGCGGCGATGTCGTCGACGGTCGTGTCCTCGTAGCCGCGCTCCCGGAACAGCTCGACGGCGGCCGCCACGAGTTCACGGCGGATCTCGGCGCGCCCCTCGGGCGAGCGGCCCCGTCGGGTGGCGACAGTCATGGCACGCAGGGTAGCAATCGGGTTGATTGGTGGCACGCAGTGCCATTAAGATATCGCCCATGGACCCCCAGTTCGACACGTATCGGCTCAGCGATGAGCATGAGGCGCTCCGCGACGCCGTACGCGCGCTGGCGGAGAAGGAGATCGCCCCGTACGCCGCCGAGGTGGACGAGCAGGGCCGCTACCCGGTGGAAGCGCGCGCCGCGCTGGTCAAGGCCGGGTTCCATGCCGTCACGATCCCCGAGGAGTACGGCGGCCAAGGCGCCGACGAGCTCGCGGGCTGCATCGTGATCGAGGAGGTGGCGCGCGTCTGCGCGTCGTCGTCGCTGGTACCGGCCGTCAACGGGCTCGGGCTCACCCCGATCCTGCTCTCGGCGTCCGACGAGCTGAAGAAGCAGGTTCTCCCGTCGATCGCCGCCGGTGAGGCGATGATCAGCTACGCCCTCTCGGAGCGGGAGGCAGGCTCCGACGCCGCGTCGATGAAGACACGTGCACGCCGCGACGGCGACTCCTGGGTGCTGAACGGCACCAAGGCCTGGATCACCAACGCGGGAGAGTCCACCTGGTACACGGTGATGGCGTCGACCGACCCGGGGCGCGGGGCCAACGGCATCTCGGCCTTCGTGGTGCACCGGGACGACCCGGGCTTCGATGTGGGGCCCAAGGAGCGCAAGCTCGGCATCAGCGGCTCGCCCACCCGGGAGATCTACTTCACCGACTGCCGGATCCCGGCCGATCGCATCATCGGCGCGGAGGGCACCGGCTTCAAGACGGCGCTGCGGACGCTGGACCACACCCGCCCCACGATCGGCGCGCAGGCCGTCGGTATCGCGCAGGGGGCGCTGGACGTCGCCATCGGGTACGTCAAGGAGCGCAAGCAGTTCGGCAGGCACCTCGCCGAGTTCCAGGGCCTCCAGTTCATGGTCGCCGACATGGCGATGAAGGTGGAGGCGGCTCGCCAGCTCGTCTACGTGGCGTCCTCCCGCGCGGAGCGGGGCGAGGCGAACCTCGGCTTCATCTCGAGCGCGGCCAAGTGCCTGGCGTCCGACACCGCGATGAGCGTCACCACCGACGCCGTCCAACTGCTCGGCGGGGCCGGGTACACGAAGGACTTTCCCGTGGAACGCATGATGCGCGACGCGAAGATCACCCAGATCTACGAGGGCACCAACCAGATCCAGCGCCTGGTGATGGCCCGAGCGCTGCTCAGGGACTAGACCACCGAACTCGTCGCCCGATCTCCGCGGGCGCCTCCACCGCGATGAGTTCCGGCCGGGTCGCGGGTCTGTTCTGGTGACCGTCGACGTACGACGCTCCCCGGCACGAGACACCACGGAGGACACCATGGCGACCACACCGGACGACCTGACCACCGCGCTGCCCGGCCGCCCGCCCGTCGTCGACCTGGCCACTTGGCAGGCCGCCCGTGACGAGCTGCTGGTCCGCGAGAAGGCCTACACCCGCGAGGGCGACGCCCTCGCCGCGGCCCGCCGCCGACTGCCGATGGTGGAGTTCGACGGGACGGTCGAGGTCGTCGGACCCGACGGCCCGGTCCCGTTCGTGGACCTGTTCCAGGGCCGCGACGAGCTCGTGGTCTACAAGCACATGTGGCACGACGGCGCGCCGCACCAGGGGCAGTGCGAGGGCTGCACCACCACGGCCTGGCACCTGAAGGACGCTGCCTATCTCAACGCCCGCGGCGTCTCGTTCGCCATCCTGACCACGGGCTCGTGGAACGAGGTGGCTTCCTACGTCGAGTTCATGGGCTACACCCAGCCCTGGTACTCGGTGCGCGGTGTGGAGGCGCCGGTCGGCGAAGACATGGGGCACATCACCTGCTTCCTGCGCGACGGCGACCGCGCGTTCCTCACCTACTCCACGACGGGCCGTGGCAACGAGCGGGTCAACGGGTCCCTCGGCCTGCTCGACATGACGCCCTACGGCCGCGGCGAGGCATGGGAGGACAACCCCGAGGGCCGGCCCGAGGGGCGCCACTCGTGCTGGAGCTGGCGCTCGGACGCGGACGGGAACCCCACCTGGGGCCCGACCAGCCGCCCCGTGCCGCAGTGGACCCGCCCCGGCGCGACCCCCGTGGAGACCCTGGGCCGCAACGGCCACCACCACTGACGCGCCTCCGAGTGACAACGCTGTGAGGCAGCTCGGAGCTGCTGGACGCGGATGGATCCCCGGCTTGCGCTAACGGTGGGAGCGCGGCAGGCAACACGATCAACTGGGTATTACAGCTGGATCATCGATGTCGGCCCCGCAGTGCGCTTCGGGGCGGTGACTCGCCGGTCTCGCCACCGCGCGGCGACCCGTGGATGGGTCGACGCGAGAACCACCGCCGACAGCGCCACGAGAATCGCGGTTTCGATCAGCTGGAACGCCCGGTATCGGTGGTCCGGTTGGGTACGCACCTCATCGCCGGTCACGCCCGCGTCGTGCAGGCAGCGCAGGTACTCGTCGGCCTGGCCGCAGCCGGTGGTGTGGCGCTGGACGCCCTGGTCGTCGACCCAGTGGCGCTCGATCTGCCAGGTGCCTGCGACGTCGGTGAGCCCGCCGTCCGGGCGGGTGGGATCGATCGACTGTCGCACGATCTCGGCGGGCAGGTAGTCCGGCCGGGCGATCGTCGCGAGCACGAACATCAGCACGCCGTAGCCGACGACCGCGACGATGACCGCGGTCAGTCGACCGCCGGCGACGAGCCCGGTGCCGGCCGCGAGGGTGAACGCCAGCAGCGCGTACGCGCCCGGGACGATCCCCGAGATCTCGAAGATCGGAGTCTCCAGCGGGCTGAACGAATAGGTGATCAGATCGAACGGGGCGTACGCCCACCCGGCCACGACGCCGAGCAGCACGGGGAGCACCGCGACGGGAACGCCGGTCACCAGCAGGTTGGTCGCCCACCACCGGGTGGGGGTGACGCCCTGGGTCAGGGCGAGGACGTAGGTCCTTTCGTCGATCTCGCGGTGGAACAACCCCACCCCGGCGAGCAGCCCGACCACAAGGGTAGTGCCAGCAGTGCGAAGTGGCCCAGACCCCAGAACATGCCGTAGCCCGACGGCTGGTCCACGCCGAGCGCGGCCGCCGCGTCGCGCCGGCACGCTTCGGACAGCACGTCGAAGCACGTCGCGTCGACACCGTGGGCGCGCATGTGGGCGAGGAAGGCCATCCGGCCGGCGACGAGCACAACGGCGACCACGGCCACCAGCCCGGCGACCGTCAGGAGGGCGGCGCGCTGGCGGCGCCAGACGAGCCAGATCATGCGGCACTCTCCGGTTCCCGCAGGTAGGCAAGGACGAGATCGTCGAGGGTCGGCCGCTCGGCACGGAACGCGGGTGGAGCCTCGGTGCCGCAAACGAGCGCGGTGGTCTGCCGCCCCACCGTGGAAGCGTGGACGACTGTCGCGTCTGCGAGGTCGTCTCGGTTGGAGGTCGGTCCGGCCAGGTGTCGGTGCCCGGCGAGAAGGTCGTCGATGGCACCGGAGAGGCGCACCCGGCCGTTGCGCAGGAGCACCAGATGGTCGCAGGAGTCTTCGAGGTCGGAGAGCACGTGCGAGGACATCAGCACGGTCATCCCGGTCTCGGTGGCCTCGGCGAGCACGGAGCCCATCACCTGCCGGCGGGCCAGCGGGTCCAGCTCGGAGAGCGGCTCGTCCAGGAGCAGTAGCTCGGGCCGGCGGCCGAGCGCGACTGCGAGTGCGACGCGAGCCCGCTGTCCGGGGGAGAGCTCGCGGACGCGTTCCTCCGGGCCGATGCCTGCTTCGTCGATCAGGCGCGCGGCGTACCCGGCGTCCCACCGGGCGCGGGAGTTGAGGGCTGCCGCCGCCCGCAGTACCTCGGCGACCCGGAACGTTCGGTACAGCGGCTTGTCCTGCGCCAGGAAGCTGGCCCCGGCCGGCATGCCGGTGCGTGCGGGGTCGGCGCCGAGGACGTCGATCGTGCCGGAGGTCGGGCGAAGCAGGCCGGTGGCGAGCATGAACAGTGTCGTCTTGCCTGCGCCGTTCGGGCCGACCAGCGCCGACACGCGCCCGCGGGGCAGCTCGAGCGAGCAGTCGCGAAGTGCCCACCGACTGCGGAAACGCCTGCTCAAGCCGTCAAGCCGCAGGGCGACGCCCTCCGCCTCAGCCATTCGTCCTCTCCCTTCGGAAGTGCCGATCACGCACGTCCGCGACCAGCGCGTCGATGTCCTCGCGGTCGAGGCCGGCCGCGATGGCCCGCTCCATCCACTCCTCGAGGTCCCCCCGCAGCTGCTCGTGTGCTCCGGGCCTGGCGAGCGACCGCAGCACGAACGTGCCCGCGCCAGGGCGGGGTTCGACGAGCCCGTCACGTTCGAGCTCGCGGTAGGCCTTGAGGACGGTGTTCGGGTTCACCGCGGTCTGCGCCACGACGGCCTTGGCCGTCGGCAGCCGGTCGCCGGGCTGGAGCGTGCCGAGTCGCAGTGCCTGCTTCACCTGCGTGACGATCTGCAGGTACGTCGGTACTCCCGACCGCCGTTCGATCCGGAACTCCACGCGATGCACCCTCAAATCACTAAGTAAGTAGTGGAATGATGGAGATCGTCGGGTATCGAGTCAATCCCAGATGCAGCAGCGAGCGGAGCAGCAGCTCTTCACGGCCGGCTATGCCAGGCGCACCGTTGTGCGCTCCGCCGCCGCCCTGCGTTCCATCGCGTCCGCCGCCGGGTTCCTGACCTGAACCAGGGACGCTCCGGCCGCCAGCACGGCGAGCAGGCCGTTGCCCAGGCCGTCGGTGGTCGACCACTCCAGTGTGGACAGCACGCGGTCGGAGCCCGTGAGGCCGAGCGCTGCGGCTCGGGCGCGGGCGTCGGCGAGCACCTCCGCCACGGTGGCACCGGCCAGGGCGGGGGTGTCGTCGGGGATCGGTTCCCACGAGACGAACTCGTCGCCGTGCAGCCGCACCTCGGTCGCGAAGTCGATCACGCCCGACGGGAGCCCGGGAACACCCTTGCCGAACGCGTCCAGCGAAAGCGCCAGCACGCCGCCCGACGGGGCCGCGGCCAGCGCGAGATCGAGGCGGTCGGCGTCGCACAGCACCCACTCCGCCTCGGTGGGCGCGTCGACGATCTCGGCACCGCAGGACCAGGCCCCCAGCAGCACGGCGGCCGTCTGCCAGTGCGCGGGGAGCAGCAGGGCCACCCGGGCGCCCGGCTCGACGTCGCACTCGTCATGGAGGAGGTTGGCCGTCTTCGCGGTCCAGTTGGCGGTGGTGGTGCCGGACAGCTCGATGCGCTCGCCCGTCGCGTCGTCGTAGAAGGTGATCAGCGGCCGGGCGGCGGCCGCACCTGAGCGCAGGGGGTCCAGCAGGGCTGCGGTGAGCGTCACGGGCACACCGTAGGTCAGTCGACGCAGGGCACGCCCGCTGCCGTGATCGGCGCGGCGGCACCCGAAGGAGCGGCGACCGGGCGGGCCTGGGCGTCGTCGGCCGCGGCGGGGAGCGTGGCCGGGTTGAAGTCGGCTCCGAGCAACACGACCAGGTGGCCGGGCGTCACACCGCCCTCGCTCTGCACCGGGATACCGCCCAGCTGGTCGGCCACGGCCTGGGCCGCCTGACGGTCGGAGCCGGTGTAGCGGACAACGGAGGTGGGCGTCGGGCCGGTGTTGTCCACAGTGCCCGAGACGAAGTCGAGCTCGCGCATGCGGCGGGCGACCGCGGCGGCCATCCCGGTCAGGTTCGAGCCGTTCTGCACGTCGACGACGTAGCGCGACGCGATCACGTCGATCCGGGCCGGTGGCAGGGGAGGCGCCTTCTGCTCCTCCTCGGCCGCGCGTTGTTGCTCCTCGATGCGCTGGTCGACGAACGTCGTCACCTGTGCTGGATTCACCAGCACGACGTCGCCACGCGAGTTCGACTCGGTACCGGTGGTGGGGATGGTGAGGAACTCGAGGTTCCCCGCTGCGATGTCGGACGCCTGTTGGGCGAAGCTGAGGAGGTCCCAGCCGGAGTCGATGACCAGGGCCTGCTGAGCGGCGCTGATCAACGATCTGAGCTTGCCCGGGTTGGTCAGCGTGCCGCTGGAGAGGATCTTGTCGGCGACCGCGGCGAGGAACACCTGCTGGCGGCGGATCCGCGACATGTCGCCTTCCGGCAGCCCGTGCCGTTGCCGGACGAACGCGAGCGCGGCCGCACCGGAGATCGTCTGCGGCCCGGCCTTGAAGTGGGCTCCGGAGAGCGGGTCGTTCACGGGCGCCTTGAGACAGACGTCGACGCCGCCGATCGCCTCGGTGAGGTTGTAGAAGCCGAGCAGGTTGATCTCCGCGTAGTGGTCGACGTGCAGGCCGGTGAGATCCTCGACCGTCTGGATCAGCGTGCTGCGGCCCTTCTGGGACGACTCGGCGTCCACCTGCTTGGGGTCCTTGACCCCCTGTGCCACCAACTGCTGGGCCGCCAGTGCCTTCGTCGCCGGGTAGGCGGCGTTGATCTTGTCGCGCTGGTAGCCGGGGATGTTGACGTAGCTGTCGCGGGGAATGGAGAACGCCACCGCGGCGCCCCCGTCCTTCGGCACGTGCAGCAGGATGATCGTGTCGGAGTTGAGCACGCCGGAGTCGGGACCGCTGCTCAGAAGGCGCTGCAACGAAGGCGGTAGCGGGTTGCCCTGGGCGTCGGTGCGGCTGTCCACGCCGACCAGCAGGATGTTGTCCGAATCGTCGTCGTCGCCGCCGGCGATCACGTTCGTGGTGGTGATCCCGGCCGTGATGTCGCGGTAGAGGCCCCACGCGGTGCCGGTGAGCACCATGACCAGCACCGACGCCACGACGAGAACCAACTGGAGCCGCTGTTTCACCGTGCGCCGCGGCTTCGGGTCACGCGTGGCCACCGGCGGGCGCGTGCGTGTGGGGCGCGCGGTCCCCGTAGCCGTCGCATCCGATCGGCCGGTGGGGCGGGCGCCGGAACCCCGCGGGGCACCCCGCGTCCTTGCGGTCCCGGACGCCCCCGGCTCGGACGTCGCCCGGCGGCCGGACGCGTACCGCGCCGAGCGGTCCTGGCGCTGTTCGTCCTGGCGGCGGACGGGGCGATGCGGATTGCGGCGCGGACGGTCGTCGGAATTGCCCCGTCCTTGCACCTGTGCACCTCCGAACGCCGCCGCTGTCGGATCTCCTAGGGTGCAGCACGACGTGCGCTCGTCCGCTTCGGGCGGTGCGCGTGTCGCGGGTGAGCGTTATCGCGTCCACAGTTGTCACGAAGAGTGGCCCCGGGTGGCAGCCCGGGAGAAGAGGGGGCCCTCGTTGCCCGAACAGCTGTCGTTGTTGCTTCCCGTATGGGCCGGTGACCAGCCCGACTTCCTCACCGAGGCGTTTCGCTCCTCAGTGGACGACCAGACCCGCCGGCCGGACGAGGTCGTGATCGTTCGTGACGGCCCCGTGCCCGCCGCGCTCGAGGAGCGGATCGCGAAGCTCGCCGTGACGAGTCCGGTGCCCGTGGAGGTGGTGGCGTTGGAGCGCAATGTCGGCCTCGGCCCCGCGCTCGACGCCGGCCTCGCGGCCTGCCGGTACGCGGTCGTCGCCCGGATGGACGCCGACGACATCTCCCTTCCGCACCGGTTCGCCGTGCAGATGCCGATCATCGAGGGCGGCGCGGACATCGTCGGCTCGGGTCTGCTGGAGTTCGGTGAGCACCCCGACGACGTCGTCGGCACCCGGACGCCTCCGACCGAGCCGAGGGACATCCGGACCCGCGCGCGGTTCGCCGTGCCGTTCAACCACCCCACCGTGGTCTACCGGCGTGCGCTGGTGCGGTCCGTCGGCGGTTACACCGACTTTCCGCTGATGGAGGACTATCTGCTCTGGGCGAAGATGATCGTCGCCGGAGCGCAGGTGGCCAACCTCGAGGAGCCCCTCGTGAAGTACCGCGTCGGGGCGGGCGCCTACGCAAGGCGGGGCGGGCTGCGGCAGCTGCGTGTCGAGGTGGCTCTTCAGTGGCGGTTCCGCTCGATGGGGTTCACGACGGGGGGCCAGTTCGCGCGCAACCTCCTCGTTCGCGGGGGCTACCGGCTCGTCCCGGAGCGGGTTCGCCGGATCGCCTATCGAAATGTGATCGCCACGTATCGAAGCTGATCGTCGCCGGGTCGAAGTGGGATGATCGATCATTCGATCGAGGGGAACCCGATGACCCAGTCATCCTCGCCACCGTCCGAACCCCTTTCCGCTGAAGGTTCCGCGCTGCTCGACGCGGGACGGCCGCTGGACGCCGTCGAGGTGCTGCGCCAGGGTGTGGCCGTCGGCGAGCCGTCCGCTCCCGACCTATTGGTCCGCGCCTACTTCGAGAGCGGCAGCTGGTATGCCGCCGCCGAGTGGCTGACCGCGGTGGTGGATCAGGGCGACGTGGCGTTCGCGGGCCGGCTCGGGGTGGCGCGGGCCGAGCTCGGTGATCGCGCAGGCGCCGAGAGCATGCTGCGGCTCGCCGTCGAGTCCGGCGAGGTCACCGCGGCCAACGATCTCGCGATCCTGCTCCGTGACGAGGGCAGGCCCGGCGAGGCGGTGCAGGTGCTCGTCCAGGCGGCCGAAGCGGGAGACGAGCTGGCATCGGCGAACCTCGTGCAGCTGCATCTCGAGGCGGAGGACCTGCCGGCGGCGCGAGAGGCAGCCGAGCGCTACGCCGACGAGAGCCGCCCGGACAGCCTCGTGGCCCTCGCCGACCTCCGGGCGCTGGAGGGCCGGGCCGACGACGCCGACGGGTGGTACCGCAAGGCCAGCGAGCTCGGGGCGATGCGCGCCCATATCGCGTACGGCCAGTTCCTCGCCGGGCTGGGCGATGCGGAGGGCGCGGAGCGCGAGCTGCGCGAGGCCGAGCAGCGCGAGGAGCCCGGCTGGGCCTACACGCTCGGGCGCTTCCTGCTGGACCAAGGCCGGTCGGACGAGGCGCGTGCCTACCTGCAGCTCGCGATCGACTCCGGTGACGCGGCGGCGCAGCAGGCGATGATCGAGCTCGACGGCGGCGACCAGGACGACTGAGGCGAACACCACCCGTTCCGGGCGTCGACCCAGCCGGTGGGGCGCGGCGGGCGCAGTGTCGGGCGCCACTAGGGTGCCGCCGTGGGCCGCGATCCGATCCGCGACGAGCCGAGCCGTGGGACGCCCGGCCGCTCCGGTTCGGGCGACCCGCAGCGGGAGTACGGCGACGGGCTGGCCGTGGTCACCGTCGCGCGCTCGACCTCTCCGGACGTGGACGCCGGGGTGCTCCGCGCGGCCACCACCCGCCCGCTGCGCATCGTCCTGACCGTCGTGGGGGGCGCGGCACCCGAGTCCTCCGACGACGCGGTCGAGGTGCTGCGGCTCGCCGAGGACATCGGCCGGCCTGCCGCGATCAACCGCGCCGTGGCCGGCCTGGACGCCGCGATCGGCTGGGTCGCGATCAGCGACCCGGAGGTGCGCTGGGAGCCCGGCGCGCTCGACTCGTTGCTCGTGGCCGCTGCCCGGTACCCGAGAGCGGCACTGCTCGGGCCGCGGCTCACCGACGCGACCGGCACCGTGGTGCCGTCGGCCGGCACGCTGCCCTCGGTCACGCAGGTGCTGCGCGACCGGATCCCGACCGGCGCGGGCTCAGGCAGGACGGGCTGGCTCTCCACGTCGTGCGTGCTGGTGCGCCGCGCCGCCTGGGACTCCGTGGACGGCTTCGACGCCCGCTACCTCGGCGCCCCCGGGCCCGTCGACATGGCCGACGTCGACCTCGGCGACCGGCTGGGCCGCGCCGGCTGGCTCCTGGTGCACGTGCCCGGCGTCGTGATCACGGCAGGCGCCGGGATCCGCGGCGGGCACGACATCCTGGCCTCCCACACCGACGGGCTGCACCGGTACGTGCACGAGCGCGGCCCGGCCCCGGCCCGGCTGCTGCTGGCGCTCACCGATCGGGTGGCGGCGCTCACTGGCCGGGGCACATACCGAAACATCGCGAGTCGAATTACCGAGAGCTGAAGACCGAGCTGTAACCGAGCTGTACGGAGCTGGAGGAGAGAACGCGTGCTGCAGGACGTCGAGGCCGTGGTGCTGGTCGGGGGCAAGGGAACACGGCTGCGGCCGCTAACACTCTCAGCCCCCAAGCCCATGCTGCCAACGGCGGGCGTGCCGTTCCTGGCGCACCTGCTGTCCCGGATCCGGGCCGCGGGTGTCGGGCGCGTCGTACTAGGCACCTCGTACCTCGCCGAGACGTTCTCCGAGCACTTCGGTGACGGGTCCGCCCTCGGCCTCGAGATCGAGTACGTCGTGGAGAGCCACCCGCTGGGCACCGGTGGCGGCATCCGCAACGTCGCCAAGTACCTCACCACCGACAACGTCCTCGTCTTCAACGGCGACGTGCTCTGCGGCACCGACCTGCGCGCCGTCGTCAACACCCACCGTCGCAACGACGCCGACGTGACCCTGCACCTGGTGCGCGTGCAGGACCCCCGCGCCTACGGCTGCGTCCCCACCGACGAGTCGGGCTCGGTGCTGGACTTCCTCGAGAAGACCGAGGACCCGCCCACCGACCAGATCAACGCGGGTTGCTACGTCTTCCGCCGCTCGGTGATCGAGTCGATCCCCGAGGGACGCGCGGTGTCGGTGGAGCGCGAGACGTTCCCCGAGCTGCTCTCGGCGGGGGCGCAGGTCTTCGGGCACGTCGACAACGCCTACTGGCGTGACATGGGCACCCCGGCCGACCTGATCCACGGCTCGGCCGACCTGGTGCGAGGGGTCGCGCCCTCCGCCGCGTTGCCGGGGCCGACCGGCGAATCGCTGGTGTTGGAGGGCGCCGAGGTCGATGACTCCGCGCTGGTTTTCGGCGGCACCACCGTCGGCCGGGGCGTCCGGATCGGGGCAGGTGCCCGCGTGGAAGGCGCCATGTTGTTCGATGGTGCCGTGGTGGGAGAAGGCGCTGTCGTCGAGCACGCCGTCATCGGCGCGGGTGCGCGGGTCGAGGAAGGCGCGCTGGTCAACGACACCGTCGTGGGGGACAGGGCGGTCGTCGGGGCCCACTGCGAGCTGCGCCGCGGCCTGCGGATCTGGCCGGACGTCGTGCTTCCACCCCATGGGTTGCGGTTCTCCCCGGATGTCTGAGCACCCCGGGCCCGCAGGGGCCCGGGAGTGGCGCCCGGCCTACCGCCTCGACCTCTCGGGTGTGCTCGCCCCGCTCCGGCGTGGGCGCGGCGACCCCACCTGGCACTCGGTCGGCGAGGGTTCGGCGATCTGGCGCACCTCGACCACCCCGGACGGACCGGCGACCACTCGTCTGCATCGCCGCTCCGACGGCACCGTGGTGTGCGAGGCGTGGGGACCGGGTGCGCAGTGGTCGCTGGATGGTCTGCCTGCGTTGCTGGGCGTGCACGACAGACCGGAGGAGTTCGTCGCGCACCACCCGCTCGTCGCCGACGCCGCTCGGCGGATGCCGGGCCTGCGGTTCGGCGCGTCGATGCGTGTGTGGGACGTGCTCGTGCCCGCGGTGCTGGAACAGAAGGTGACAGGTGTGGAGGCACGCCGGTCGTGGCGGGAGCTGTGCCGGCGCTTCGGCGACCCGGCTCCCGGCCCGGCCCCTGACGGGATGCGCGTGCCGCCGACTCCGGCGCAGATCCGGGAGATCCCGGACTGGGAGTGGCACCGCGCGGGCGTCGACTCGGCGCGGCGGCGCGCCATCCTCGCGAGCGCGACCGTCGCCCACCGCCTGGAAGCCGCGTGCGAGCTCGGCGGCGAGGCCGGTCGGGAGTTGCTGCGCAAGGTGCCGGGGATCGGGGTGTGGACGGCCGCCGAGGTGGCACAGCGCGCCTGGGGCGACGCGGACGCCGTGAGTGTCGGGGATTTCCATATTCCCACGCTCGTCGGTTGGGCCCTCGTCGGGCGCCCGATCGACGACGCGGCGATGCTCGGCGTGCTCGCGCCCTACGTGCCGCAGCGCCAGCGGGCCGTGCGGTTCGTGGAGGTCTCGGGCTTCCGGCGACCGCGCTTCGGGCCGCGGTTCTCGCCGAAGGACTACCGCGCGATCTGAGCTTGACCTCGAGTCCGCTTTAACTCCTATCGTCCGAATCATGACGATTCTCGTGACCGGCGCCACCGGAAATGCAGGCCGCCACGTCGTTGCGCACCTGCTGCGTGCGGGGCAGCACGTGCGCGCGCTGACCAGGCACCCGCAACACGCGATGCTCCCCGCCGGGGTCGAGGTGGTGGGCGGTGACCTGACCGACCCGGACACCCTCGGTCCTGCCTTCGACGGCGTGACGGCTGTGCACCTGCTGACGGTCGGCGGCGACGACTACGCGACGCTGCGGACCGGTCCGGAGATCGCCGAGATCGCGTTGAAGGCCGGCGTGCGACGCGCCGCGCTGCTCTGGAACGGCGAGGACGGGCCCGTCGAGAAGGCCGTCGAGGCGAGCGGCCTGGAATGGACGCGGCTGCAGCCCGTCGACTTCATGAGCAACGCACTCGGCTGGGCCACCTCGATCCGGGACGAGGACGTGGTGCGGGAACCGTTCGCGGCGGTGCCCCTGGCCGTGGTGCACGAGGCGGACGTCGGGGCGGTCGCGGCCACGGTGCTCGTTGATGACGGGCACGCCGGCCGGACGTACCGGATCACGGGTCCGCAGGCGCTCACCCCACCGCAGCGCGTGGCCGCCATCGCGAGGGCGATCGGTCGGCCGGTCGAGTTCGCCGAGCTGACCGAGGCGCAGGCCCGCGAGCGGTGGCGGGCGGCCGGCCACGCCGAGGAGCTGATCGAGATCCTGGCGGCCTGGCAGTCGAACCCACCGGCGTCGGCGCGCGCGGCGACCGACACGGTGGAGCGCATGACCGGCCGCCGCCCCCGGACGTTCGCGGACTGGGCTGCTGAGCACGCACCGGCATTCGGGCGATCGGTGTGAAGTCCTCCGGGCCGGACGCCGCGCCGGAGCGGCGATCTCCCCGCGTAGGCTCGTTCGGGTGAGAGTGACGGTGCTTGTCGGCGGCGTCGGCGGAGCCAGGTTCCTGCTCGGGGTGAAGGCGGCGCTGGGGCTGCCCGCGGTCGGCCCGGGAGAGTCGGAACACGAGATCACGGCTGTCGTGAACGTCGGCGACGACGTCTGGATGCACGGCCTGCGCATCTGTCCCGACCTGGACACATGCATGTACACACTCGGTGGCGGCATCGACCCGGACCGCGGCTGGGGCCGCGCAGGGGAGACGTGGGCCGTACGCGACGAGCTGGCCGCCTACGACGCGGATCCCTCGTGGTTCGGTCTGGGCGACCGTGACATCGCCACCCATTTGGTGCGCACCCGAATGCTGCGGGCCGGCTACCCGCTCTCGGACGTCGCCGCGGCGCTGTGTCACCGCTGGCGGCCCGGCGTCACGCTGCTCCCGGCCACCGACGACCGCGTGGAGACGCACGTGGTGATCGACGACCCGGAGACCAGCCCCCAGGCGCGCAAGGCGATTCACTTCCAGGAGTGGTGGGTGCGCCACAAGGCCGAACCGCATGCCCACGGCTTCGCCTCGGTGGGCGCGGAGCAGGCGAGCGTGCTGCCCGCCGCCCGCGACGCGATCCTGGGCGCCGACGCCGTGCTCCTCGCTCCGTCGAACCCCGTGGTGAGCATCGGTGCCGTGCTCGACGTCCCGGGCGTCCGCGACGCCCTGCGCGACACGCAAGCGAAGATCGTCGGGCTCTCGCCGATCATCGGCGGCAGGCCGCTGCGCGGGATGGCCGATGCGTGCCTCACCGCGATCGGCGTGGAGACCACCGCGGACGCGGTCGGGCGCCACTACGGTGGTCGCGGCGAGGGCGGCCTGCTCGACGGCTGGCTCGTGCACACCGGCGACACCGCCGATGTGCCGGGAGCCGAGGTGCGATCGATCCCGCTGCTCATGACCGACGTCGACGCCACCGCGGAGATGGCTCGGCGCGCCCTGGAATTGGCGGGTGCCGCAGTTGGCTGAGCTGCCGGTCGACCACGCCGCTCCCGACGCCATCACCGTCCTGCCCGTCCGTGGGCTCCCGGAGTTCCGGCCCGGCGACAACCTGGGTGCGGCCCTCGCGGCCGCGGCGCCCTGGATCGTCGACGGGGACGTCGTCGTGGTGACGTCGAAGGTCTTCTCCAAGGTCGAGGGCCGACTCGTCCCCTCGCCCACCGATCCCGAGGCGCGCGACGCGCTGCGCCGGGAGCTCGTGGACGCCGAGACCGAGCGGGTGCTCGCGCGGCGGGGGCGCACCCTGATCGTCGCCGGGAAGCTCGGGATCGTGCAGGCCGCCGCCGGCATCGACGGTTCCAACGTGCGGCGCGACGAGCTCGCGCTCCTGCCGGCCGACCCCGACAGCAGCGCCGTCCAGCTACGCGCCGAGCTGCTCCGATTGCTCGGCGTCGATGTGGCGGTGGTGGTGACCGACACGATGGGCCGTAGCTGGCGGGTCGGGCAGACCGACGTCGCGATCGGCACCGCGGGTCTCGAGGCGGTGCACCGTTACGCGGGGGCGTCCGACTCCGAGGGCAACGAGCTGCTGGTCACCGAGGTCGCGATCGCCGACGAGGTGGCCGGCGCGGCCGACCTCGTGAAGGGCAAGCTGGGTGGCCTGCCGGTGGCCGTGGTGCGCGGGATGCGGCCGGTGGACGACGGATCCACCGCCCGTGACCTCGTGCGGCCGCTCGACGAGGACATGTTCTACCTCGGCACCGCGGAAGCGATCGCCCAGGGCAGGCGGGAGGCGGTGTTGCTGCGCCGCAGCACCCGCGACTTCTCCGACGAGCCCGTCGACGAGGCCGCGCTGCGCCGGGCCGTCGGGGTGGCCCTCACCGCGCCGGCGCCGCACCACAGCACCCCGTTCCGGTTCGCCTGGGTGCGCACCCCCGCCCGCCGCGCCGCTCTGCTGGACGCGATGGCGGCGCGGTGGCATGAGCACCTGCAAGCCGACGGGCGCCCGGCCGACGAGGTCGAGCGCCGCATGCGCCGTGGCGACCTGCTGCGCCGAGCGCCCGAACTCGTTCTGGCTTTCCGCACCGGCGAAGGCATGCACACCTACCCCGACGACGCCCGCCGCATCGGCGAACGCACGATGTTCACGGTGGCGGGAGGGGCGGCCGTGCAGTCGTTCCTGGTGGCGCTGGCCGCCGAGGGGCTGGCGTCGTGCTGGGTCGGATCCACGATCTTCGCCCCCGACGTCGTGCGCACTGCGCTGGATCTTCCGGCCGACTGGCAGCCACTCGGTGCGGTCGCCGTCGGCATGCCGCTAGAGCCGTCGGCCCCACGGCCGCCGCGCGACCCTGACGCCGGACTGGTCGAGTGGTAGCGGCGGCCACGGCCGCCGCGGAGCTACGCGCCTGGGCGCCCGCGCAGGAGGCGCAGCGCGCGCTCCAGCACGCCCTGCTCGCGTTCCTCGCCGCACGACCCGACGATGCGTGCTCGCGGTCGTGCGTGCCGGGGCACCTGACGGCCTCGGCGCTGGCTCTGGACGCCGACGGCGAGCGGACGCTGCTCACCCTGCACCCGCGGGTCGGACGGTGGCTGCAGCTCGGAGGTCACTGCGAGGACGGCGACGCCTCGCTGCGGGACGCGGCGCTGCGGGAGGCGACCGAGGAGTCGGGCATCGAGGGGCTCCGTATCGACGAGGAGCCACTGCACGTGGACGTCCACCCGGTCACCTGCTCGCTCGGCGTGCCGACGCACCACCTCGACGTCCGGTACCTCGTGCGTGCGCCCGCCGGCGCGGTGGCCCGTATCAGCGCCGAGTCCGACGACCTGCGCTGGTGGCCGATCGATGCGCTGCCCGACAGCGCCGACACCGTGGCGACGATGGTCGCCCTCGCCCGCGAGCGTCGCACGGCGGTGGGCTGAGCGAGCCCGCTCCTGCCCTGGTCAGCGCCAGAACAGCAGCTGGTCGTAGCCGTCGGCCGCGAGGCTGAAGTCGCCTCCGACCGCGGAGTAGACCGCACCGCCGACCTCGAAGAACAGTTGTGACACCCCGGGTACGCCGATGATCAGAAGGAACAGCACGATCGGCGCCCACGGGCGAACCTGAGCCGCCAGCCGCCGCGCGGGCATGGACAGGAACGGCTCGAGTACCCCGAACCCGTCGAGACCGGGAATCGGGAGGATGTTCAGGACGAACGCGAGTACTTGGATCAAGGCGAGACAGGACAGGCCCACCGCGAGTCCGTAGCTCATCGGCGCCAGTGCGACGGCGGCGGTGAGTAACGCTCCGATCACGAGATTTATCGCGGGGCCCGCAAGTGACACCAAGCTCCGCATCGCGCGGGAGCGGATCGCGCCTTGCTCGATCCACACCGCGCCTCCCGGTAGCGGAATACCACCCAGCAGGAGGAAGACGATTGGGAGGACGAAGGACAGTCCGACATCCGTGTAGCGGCGGATGTCGAGCGTCAGATACCCCTTGTGGCGCACCGAGAGGTCGCCGCCGCGGTAGGCGACGTACGCGTGCCCGAACTCGTGCAGGCACAACGACACCGCCCAGCCACCCAGCACCAGCAGCACGACACCGGCGGTGAGCAGCACGGACGTTCCGGAGATCAGGATCTGCGGAGTACCGATCACAGTCAGTACAGCGCCCCCGATCGTCACGGCCAGGAGGAGTAGGAACCACGGGCTGACCGTCTTCGATACGTGGCGCACCGGACCATTGTGCTGATCGGACGACCGACCGGGTGGACTGCATCACCCGGACGGCAGCTTCAGCTTGCCAAGGCCGGACTAACAGCGCTGTACTTACATCGCTGTTATTCAGGGGTGGGGGACCGACGGATCCCCGCGGGCAGCCATTCGCCGGGGTGCGGGGAGGTAGGCGAGTGAACGTGATCACAGCCACGATGGAGCTGGTCGGGACTACGGCGGGTGTGCCGTTCCCGGCTCTCGATCCGTTCGGAGAGGCGGTTGTAACTCTCGGCGAGGAGGAGGCCGAGGAGCAGGATTGGCAAGAGCGCGCTCTCTGCGCACAGACCGATCCGGAGGCGTTCTTCCCCGAGAAGGGCGGCTCCACACGAGAGGCCAAGCGGATCTGCTCGGGATGCGAGGTGCGGGCCGAGTGCCTGGACTACGCCCTCGCCCACGACGAGCGTTTCGGGATCTGGGGCGGTCTCTCCGAGCGTGAGCGGCGCCGGTTGCGCCGCGCAGCTGTCTAAGCCCCACACGGTCCCCGGCCTCGTCGGACCGGAGAAGCCGCCCTGAGCACCCCGAACAGCATCGCCGGCGCAGCAGCCGTCCGTGCGCCGGATCCGTCACCGAGGTGACACGGAGCCGGGTGGGGTAGTCGATCGGCCGGCAGCTCCGGGCGAGCGCCGGGCACCGGGTCGGACACCGGCGGGGTCGCTGCCCAGGGGGAGGGGCAGCCCCCGCCGGCTCAGTTTCGAAGATCGATAAGAACTGCGGGAAGTTCGGGCACGTTCCCGGAGCAGGTGCCGCGAAGTCGTTTCTTGATCATTGTTTGTGGAGTCTTTGCGTTGTGCGGGCGTTCGTCCCGAAATGACGATCACCGCGCGGCGCTACTCGGCGCCGCCGTCCACCGCGTCGGGCTCGATGTTCAGGTACTCCGCCACCTGCTCCACGAGCACCTCGTGGAGCAGATCGGCCAGGTCCGCTCCGCCACGGGCCCGCGCCTCCAGGGGGCGCCGGTAGAGCACGATCCGCGCTCGCGACGGGAGGCCCTCGGGGTCGACGCCGGCCGGAACCAGCTGGGCGAGCGGCACCCCGACGTCGGACAGCACACCCTGCCCCCAGACCACCTCGTCGGGGGACGTCACATCGACCTCCGGTACCTCGTCCACAGCGAGGTCGAGCTCGGCGAGCTCGGTGCCCCAGCGCAGCTCGATCGGTTCGAGCGCCTCCAGCACCAATGCGTCGAACTTCTCGGCCCGGGTGCGTGAGGCCGGGGTGGTGGCCGGGTACATCAGCCCACGCAACCCACGCCCTCGTCGGTCCCGCCGGCGGGGTGAGCGGCGCAGCGTGCGGCGCGCTGTGGTCACCCGCGCGATCCTACGGCTCCGGGCGCCTGCCGCCATCGACGTCCGCGCGTCGCGGTGGGATCAAGGACCGTCGAAGCGCTATCGTCAGAGGCGTGCTGAGTGTGCGGCGGTGTTCGCGGACCGGGTGCACCGAGCTCGCGGTGGCCACGCTCACCTACGTCTACGCCGATTCCACGGCGGTCGTGGGACCGTTGGCCACCCAGGCGGAGCCACATTCATACGATTTGTGTACGAAGCATGCGCACCGCCTAACCGCGCCGCGCGGCTGGGAGGTTGTGCGGTTCGAGGGCGAGTTCGCCCCGCCGCAGCCCAGCAACGACGACCTCACGGCGCTGGCCGAGGCCGTGCGAGAGGCCGGCAGGGTAGACCGGCCGGTCGACGCCGTTCCCACCACGGGCACCGGGCGGCGCGGCCATCTGCGCGTACTCCCCGGACCGGTGGACGACTGACGCGCCCGGGCGACTGCCTGCGCCCCTCGCGCAGAGCCCGCTAGGGTCTCCCTCCGTGGCAGCTGACCTGTCGGCCATCGTGAAGGCCTACGACATCCGCGGCGTTGTCGGTGACCAGCTCGACGGCACGACCGTCCGGGACATCGGCGCCGCCATGGCGTCCCTCATGCGTGCGGAAGGCGCGAGCGGTGTCGTGATCGGCCACGACATGCGTGCGAGCTCCCCCGAGTTGGTGGCCGCGTTCGCCGAGGGTGTGACGGCACAGGGTCTGGACGTCGTCTCCATCGGCCTGGCCAGCACCGACATGCTCTACTTCGCCTCCGGCACGCTCGGCCTGCCGGGCGCGATGTTCACCGCAAGCCACAACCCGGCCAGATACAACGGCATCAAGCTGTGCCGCGCCGGTGCTGTGCCGATCGGCCAGGACACCGGGCTCGCCGCCATCCGGCAGGCCGTCGAGGCCGGGGTGCCGGCCGGCCCAGGGGGCGGCAGCATCACCGAGCGCGACGACCTGCTCGTCGGGTACGCGGAGTACCTGCGCGGGCTCGTCGATCTGTCGGGCAGTCGCCGGCTGCGGGTCGTGGTCGACGCCGGCAACGGAATGGGCGGTTTCACGGTGCCCGCCGTGCTGGCGCCGCTGCCCTTCGACGTGGTGCCGATGTACTTCGAGCTCGACGGCACCTTCCCCAACCACGAGGCCAACCCGCTCGACCCGGCCAACCTCGTGGACCTGCAGAAGCGGGTTGTGGAGGAGGGGGCCGACATCGGGCTCGCCTTCGACGGCGACGCCGACCGCTGCTTCGTGGTCGACGAGCTCGGCGATCCCGTCAGCCCGAGCGCCATCACGGGGCTGGTGGCCGTCCGCGAGCTCGCCAAGGCGCCGGGCGCCGCAGTGATCCACAACCTCATCACGTCCCGGGCCGTGCCCGAGCTCGTGGCCGAGCACGGGGGCCGGGCGGTCCGTACCCGCGTGGGCCATTCGTTCATCAAGCAGACGATGGCGGAGACCGGTGCGGTGTTCGGTGGGGAGCACTCGGCCCACTACTACTTCCGCGACTTCTGGAACGCCGACTCCGGCATGCTCGCCGCACTGCACGTCCTGGCCGCGCTGGGCGAGGACGAGCGCCCGATCTCGCAGCTGATGTCGGCCTACGAGCGGTACGCCGCGTCCGGTGAGGTCAACTCCACGGTCGCCGACCAGGGCGCGAGCATCGCCGCCATCAAGGAGCGTTACTCCGATCGGGACGGCGTCGAGTTCGACGAGCTCGACGGACTCACCGTCGCACTTCCCGACGGTTCCTGGTTCAACCTGCGCGCTTCCAACACCGAGCCGTTGCTGCGGCTCAACGTCGAGGCGGCCGACGCCGTCGCCGTCGCCGTCCTGCGTGACGAGGTCCTCTCGGTCATCCGCGCATAGCGAGCTCCTCCGGGGGCACAAAATGGCTGTCGGATGGACCCGGCGCTCCGCGCTTCGCCCTGGCAGCATCGCGGGGTACGGATCTGCCCGCGGAGCCGTCCCGCAGAGAAAGAGGAAGACCGTGGCCGTAGAGCTCGACCCCCAGCTGATGGACATCCTGGCCTGCCCGTCCGACGACCACGCGCCGTTGCGGGCAGGCACTCCCAGTGACCCCTCCGCCGACGTGCTCACCTGCACGTCGTGCGGCCGGGGTTTCCCGGTGGTCGACGGCGTGCCGGTACTGCTGCTCGACGAGGCGATCCTGCCGGCCGACCCCCCTGATTCCGGCGTGGTCGGCGTGTGACGGTGCTCGACGACATCCTGCTCGCCGATCCGCGGGCGCTCACGGCTCTCGACACGGGGGGCGTGCTGCGCGGTGCCGCCACGGCGGGCGCACAGGTCCGGTCAGCGGCGCAGGGGGCGGCCGACGCCAGGGTCGGCGACCTCGCCGGCGCGCGTCCGCGGGCGCTGGTGCTCGTGCGCAGACCGGGTGCCTCCGGCCCGGCGGCAGGGCTGCTCACCGCGGTGCTCGGCCCGTCGTCCCCGGTCCCGGTCGTCGTGGTGGACACCGTGCCGTCCTGGATCGGACCGCTCGACGTGGTGATCGCCCACACGGCCGACGCGAACGACGTGGAGCTCGCCGACGGGGTGGCGTTCGCCGTGCGCCGGGGTGCGGAGGTCGTGCTCTCGGCGCCCACCGACGGCCCGGTCGCCTCGGCCGGAGCGGGCCGCGCCCGGCTGGTCGAGCAGCGCATCCCCGTTCCTCCGGGACTCGACCTTCCGCGGGCACTGGCCGTCGGGCTCGTGGTGGTGAGTTCGCTCGAACTGCTCTCCAGCCCGCTGGACCCAGGTCTCGACGTGCTGGCCGACCAGCTCGACACCGAGGCGGAACGCAACCAGCCGGCCCATGAGCCGTTCATGAACCCCGCGAAGTCGCTCGCACTGCGTCTCGCCGACCGCACTCCGCTGTTGTGGGGCACCGACCCGCTCGGCGCGGCTGCGGCCGTCCACGCGGCAGGCGCACTGGCCACGCACGCCGGTGTGGTGGCCCACGCCGACGAGGTCGGCCGGGCCGCCACCGCCACCGGCCTGCTCCGCGCGATCGACCACGCGGCCAGAGAGTCGGATGTGTTCCACGACCCGTTCGACGACCCGGACGGTGGCGCGGAGGCACCCCCGCCGCGACTGGTGCTGCTCGCCACCGGCGAGGAGGACCCTGGCCAGGTGACGCTCCGCCGTGCTGGCCGCATGTGGCAGTCGGCCGACGTGGTGCACCCGGTGGACGAGATCGCCCGCGGCGTGCCGCACGCACCGTTGTTGAGGGCAGGCCTCCTCGCGTCGCGTTTCGACGTGGCAGCGGTGTACCTCGGGCTGGCCACCCGCTCGATCGATCCGGGGCACCTTTCCACCGGTGCCGGACGTGAGGAGAGCTGACGAGACCGTGGAGCTGCTGGACAACCCGGTACGGGCCTATGCGTGGGGCTCACGAACGGTGATCGCCGAGCTGCTTGGCCAGGAAGTGCCGTCTCCACATCCGCAGGCCGAGCTCTGGTTCGGCGCGCATCCGGCCGATCCATCGCGGCTGGTGCACGAGGACGGCTCGCACACGTCCCTCCTCGACGCCCTCCGCGCCGACCCGGAGCGCCTACTCGGCACGGACCGCAGCGGTCACTGGGACGCCACGCTGCCGTTCCTGCTCAAGGTGCTCGCGGCCGACGAACCGCTCTCCCTTCAGGCGCACCCGAGCATCGAGCAGGCGCGCACGGGCTTCGCGCACGAGGACGCCGCCGGCATCCCGCGCGACGCCGCCGACCGCAACTACCGGGACGCCAACCACAAGCCCGAGCTCATCTGTGCGCTCACCGAGTTCCACGCTCTCGTCGGGTTCCGCACGCCGGAGGCCACGGTGCGGTTGCTCCGCGAGCTCGAGGTTCCGGAGCTGGCAGGGCACGCCGAGCTGCTCGCCGCGCAGCCCGACCAGGACGGCCTCCGGGCGCTGTTCACCACGTGGATCACCCTGCCCCAGTCGATGCTCGACACGCTGGTCCCAGCGCTACAGGACGGCTGTATCCGGCTGGCAGGCAGCGGGGGCGAGTTCCACGTCGAGGCACGCACGGTGCTCGAGCTCTCGGAGCGCTACCCGGGGGACGCCGGTGTGCTGGCCGCGCTGCTGCTCAACCGCGTCACGCTGGCGCCGGGCGAGGCGCTGTACCTGCCCGCCGGGAACCTGCACGCCTACCTGTCCGGCGCCGGGATCGAACTGATGGCCAACTCCGACAACGTCCTGCGCGGCGGCCTCACGCCCAAGCACGTGGACGTGCCTGAGCTGCTCCGGGTGCTCGACTTCGCGGCCGAGCCGCCGCCGGTGCTCACGGGCGAGCCCGACGGCGGGTGGATCCGCTACGACACTCCCGCGAAGGAGTTCCTCCTGCGCCGCCTGGCCGACGGGGACGGTGGCGCGGTGGTGGCGGTGCCCGACGGCGGTCCGCGGATTCTGCTGTGCACAGCGGGTTCGGCCTGCGTGCGTGCCGCCGGCACGGAGCTGAAGATCACCCGCGGTGGGTCGCTGTGGGTCGCGGCCCACGAGACGGCGGTGTCCGTGCAGCCACTCGTGGAGGGCACCCAGCTCTTCCTGGCGAGCGACGGCCTGGGCTAGGAGTGCACGGCGCTGCCGTAGGTCAGCCTGCGCAGCAGGGCCTCTGCGGGACCTGGCCGGCCGAGGCGGTGCAGCAGGTCGGCGGCCACCACGGTGAGCACCCACACCGCGAGCCCGACCGCGACAGCGCCGGCCACCCCGAGCTCGCCACCGAGGTCGGCCAGATACGGCTCGAACAGCACCAGCCAGAAGACGGACTGCGCCAGGTAGCAGCTCATCGAGCGCTGTCCACAGGCACGCAGAGCGGTGACGATGCGCCCGTCGCGACGGGGCTGCCGGGCCGTCCGGCCGAGTCGGGCGGCCACAACGCCGATCAGGGCGGCGTACCCCAGCCCGCCCGCGTACCCGGTGGCGGTGTGCAGCGCCCCGGCGGCGAGGAGGAGCCCGCCCGTCGACTGCAACTGTCCCGTCGTCACCAGCACCTGGGGTAGCGCACCGACCACCGCGACCGCGATGCCGACTCCGGCGATACGGCTCAGCAGCCGCCTGTGTCGCTCGGGCTCGTCGAGCAGGTGGCGCCGGGCGGCCCATACGCCGACGAGCACGGGGCCCGCCGCCATCACGGCGTTCAGGGGCGTGAGCACCGGAAACGTCGCCATGCGGATGGCCGCGGAGAGCAACGGGTCGACCGGTGCTCCTGCTGAGTCGGGGAAGGGCAGGGTCAGCACCGCGCCGTAGACCAGGGCACCCACCGCACCGGCTACGCACGCGACGGTGAGCAGTAGTTCGTCCCGCCACCGCAAGGCACCGACCAGGCACACGGCGAGCAGCCCGTATGCGGCAAGGATGTCGCCGGGGAACAGCAGCAGGACGTGGGCGAACCCGAAGAGCACCAGCCAGCCGCCCCGGCGGCGCAGCACGCTGCGTGCCTGCTCCCACCCGCCGCCTGCCGTCTGCCGGCGCAGGATGTGCACCATCCCGAAGCCGAACAGGGCGGCGAACATCGGGTAGCCCCTGCTGTCCACGAACAACGTCAGCGCCGTCTGCGCCGCCGCGTCCACGGCGTTCGTCAGTGGCCCACCGCCGCGCGCCAGCACCTGCGCGTGCGCCAGTGCGATCAACGCCAGCATCGCCCCGCGGCCGAGATCGGGAGCGAGCGCCCGAGCCCCAGGAGTGGTCGGCGGTAGCGATCCGGGTGTCGTCATTCGAACTCCCCCTCTTTAAGCTACGGATCCGTAGCTTATGGCGGAAAGATAAGCTACGGATCCGTAGCTGGGCAAGGGTGATCGCGAGGGGACGATGGGCGGGCGGACGCGCAGGCGGGGGGACGCGCTGCTCGCAGTCGTCCACCAGGCCGTGCTCGACGAGCTCGACGAGGTCGGCCTCGGGCGGTTGACCATGGAGGGGATCGCCCGTCGCGCCGAGACGGCGAAGACCTCGCTGTACCGGCGCTGGCCGAGCCCCGAGGAACTGTTGCTGGACGCGATCGCGGCCGCCTATCCGGTCGAGACGCCCTCGCCTGCGGCCGACGATCTGCGCGGCGATCTGATCCGCGCCCTCGAGCTGATGATCGAGTGGTCACGCCATCCCACGGCGCGTGCCGTCCAGGCCGTCCTCGCCGAGCGCCACCGCCACCCCGAGCTCGTCGACGCCCTCTACTCCCGCGTGTTCGAACCGGCCGGTCGCCGATTCACCGCCACCGTGCTGCATCATTACGCCGAGGTCGGGCAGCTCGATCCCGGCCTGATCACGCCCGTGGTGGAGGACATCGGCGAGGCATTGGTGATGAAGCACGCGATCGACACCGGGGAAGAACCGACGCCCCAGCGCCTCGCCGAAATCGTCGACCAGGCGATCCTGCCCGCGGTTCATGAGTGTCCGACAAGACGCTAGGGTCCGGGCCGCATCGGGCCGTGGGTCGAGGAGAGTGCAGTGGCAGCGAGTGGTGGAACCCGGGCGATCGTGGCGGCTCTGCTCGCCAACGCGGGAATCGCGATCGCCAAGTTCATCGGCTTCCTGGTCACAGGGTCGTCCTCCATGCTGGCCGAGGCTGTGCACTCGGTCGCCGACACGTCCAACCAGGGTTTGCTGCTGCTAGGTGGCCGCACCGCGCGGCGCGCAGCCACCCCGGAGCATCCGTTCGGGTACGGCCGCGACCGGTACTTCTACTCCTTCGTCGTGGCACTGCTGCTCTTCACGCTGGGCTCGGTGTTCGCCCTCTACGAGGGCATCCACAAGCTGGAGTCGCACGAGCCCCTGACGTCGCCGCTGGTCGCCGTCGCGATCCTGGTCGTCGCGATCGGTCTGGAGTCGTTCTCGTTCCGCACCGCGATCCACGAGTCCCGGCCCCTCAAGGGCTCGGGTACGTGGTGGCAGTTCATCCGCCAGTCGAAGGTGCCCGAGCTGCCCGTCGTGCTGCTCGAGGACCTCGGCGCGCTCGTCGGTCTGGTGCTCGCCCTTCTCGGTGTCGGGCTCACCGTGCTCACGGGCAACTCGGTGTTCGATGCGCTCGGCACCATCTGCATCGGCGTGCTGCTCGGTGTCATCGCCATCATCCTGATCATCGAGATGAAGAGCCTGCTCGTCGGGGAGGGCGCCACCCAGCCGGTGCTCGCGAAGATCGTCTCGGCGCTCGAGGCAGGTGGTGTCGAGCGCGTCATCCACATCAAGACCCAGTACCTCGGGCCCGAGGAGATGCTCGTCGCCGCGAAGATCGCGCTGCCCCCGGGCCTGCCCCTCGAGCAGGTCGCCCGCAGCATCGACGAGGCCGAGAAGCGCATCCGGGAAGCGGTGCCGGAGGCCCGGGTCATCTACCTCGAACCGGACCTCGACCGCACTCCTGTGGCGAGCTGACCGGAGCGGCGCCGGGCGAGCGTCCGCGGCGCCGACTCGGCCGCGACGAGCGCCAGCACGATCCACAGGACGATCGACACGCGGATCGCGTTCGCCGGGTGGTCGGCGAGGCTCATCACCGCGAAACCGGCCAGCCCCGCCCCGGCGGCAACGGCCGTGGCCGACCCCGCGAGCGCGGCCCGGCGGGTGACGATCACTGCGCCCACGGTGATCGCCAGCACGGCCACGAGTCCGGGTACGCCGGCCTCGACAGCCCAGTTGAGCCAGAGGTTGTGCGCGTGCTGGAACGCCTCGTCACCGGCGATCGCCGCGTCGAGCAGCGCGCCCGCGCGGCCCGGCCCTACGCCCAGCGGGTGCTGTGCCACCAGCCCGACCGCGGCCGTCCAGACGTCGGCGCGCACCCCGACGGAGAGCGCGGTGGCCAGCAGGAGCAGGCCTGCCGCGGCCGCGACCACGCCACCCACCCCGAGGAGGACGACGACCATCTTGCTTGGCCGGCGCCTCCCGCCGACCGGGAGAGCGCGACCGTGGCCGCGCCGGAGCACGACGAACACGACGGCTCCGACGACTGCGGCGACGATGCCGCCCCGGGAGGCCGTCAGCAGCACGGCCGCGTACCCGACCACCACGAGCGCCGTACCCACCAGCCGGGACGCCCGGTCGGCGAGCTGGGCCGCGCCCGCTGCGGCCACGGGCAGGAGCAGCACCAGGAACGCCGCCAGCAGGTTCGGGTTGGAGAAGGTGCCGACCGCGCGGATCACGGCGTCCGGACCACAGACGTCGGCCGAGCCGTCGATGGCGCCGCGGCAGAACCCCGTGGCTGTTCCGGCGGCCGCCTGCCTGGCCGCGACGGTGCCTGCCACGGCCACCCCGACGAGCGCCAGCAGGCCGAGGGCAGGGCCGGCGTCGGGAACGGACCGGCGAACGCCGACCACCAGGTAGTACGCCGCCACCGCGGTGAGCACCCCGCGCCACGCGGCCCACGGCTGCCCGGCCAGCACGGTTCCCAGGGCCGCGGCCAGCAGGAGCGCGCCGATCGCCGGATCCAGCGGGGTTCGCCACTGCCCGGGACGCACCCCCGCGACTGCGGCGGCGACGAGCCCGGCGCCCAGTACGAGCCGGACGGGGGTCAGTACCCATACCACCGGTTCGTCGGGCAGCAGGTCCGCCGTGGCCTCCAGCAGCACGGCGGCCAGGCACAGCACCGCGACCGTTCTCCCTGCTGTGACCCGCGCTTCTCTGGTTCGATCCACGCGAACCGTCATCAACGGGGTGGTACTCGAATCCGACACAGATGCGCTCACGGTGCGGTTTCTCCCGCATGCGCATGTCGGTTCCACTGCGGCAGCGTGGCGCCCACGAGTCGTTCGTGTGATCTCCTCGACAGGGCGTGGCTGCCAGCAGTGTTTCGGTTCGACCTCGCGGGGTTATGTAGCGGGCATGGCGCTGCGGGACAGGCAGAGCGGGATCATGCGGACCAAGTCCGTAGAACAGTCCATTGCCGACACCGACGAGCCCGGCAGTCGGCTCCGGAGAGACCTCGGCACCTGGGACCTGATCGTCTTCGGCGTGGCCGTGGTGGTCGGGGCGGGCATCTTCACCCTCTCCGCCAGCACCGCGGGGGACGTCGCGGGGCCCTCGGTGTCGCTGGCGTTCGTGCTCGCCGCGATCGCCTGCGGCCTCGCCGCCCTGTGCTACGCCGAGTTCGCCTCCACCGTGCCGGTGGCGGGCAGCGCCTACACCTTCTCGTACGCCACCTTCGGTGAGTTCATCGCCTGGATCATCGGCTGGGACCTCGTGCTGGAGTTCGCAGTCGGCTCCGCGGTGGTGTCCAAGGGCTGGTCGGAGTACCTGGAGAACGTGCTGGGGCTCCTCGGGGCCGACATCAGCACCGAGATACACCTCGGCCCGGTCACGCTGGACTGGGGCGCGCTGCTCCTCATCGGCGTGCTCACGGTGCTCCTCGCGCTCGGCACCAAGCTCTCGAGCCGGGTCAGCCTCGTCTTCACCACGATCAAGGTGGCGATCGTGCTGCTGGTGATCGTCGTCGGCATCTTCTACATCAACGCCGCCAACTACAGCCCGTTCATCCCGCCGGCTGCCGAGGGGGCGGCCGGGGACAGCGGGCTGCAGCAGTCGTTGTTGTCGATCTTCGGTGGCAGTGCCTCCAGCACCTACGGGATCTACGGCCTGCTCGCCGCCGCCTCTCTGGTGTTCTTCGCCTTCATCGGCTTCGACGTCGTCGCCACGACGGCGGAGGAGACGCGCGACCCGCAGCGGTCGCTGCCGCGGGGCATCTTCGGGTCGCTCGCGATCGTCACCGTGCTGTACGTGGGCGTCGCGCTGGTGCTCACCGGCATGGTCAGCTACACGGAGCTGCGCACCCAGCCCGACGGCACCCGCGCCACCCTGGCCACGGCGTTCGAGTCGCTCGGCGTGAACTGGGCGGCCACCATCATCGCGTTCGGCGCGCTGGCCGGGCTCACCACCGTGGTCATGGTGCTGATGCTCGGTCAGATCAGGGTGCTTTTCGCGATGTCGCGCGACGGTCTGCTGCCCCGCGGCCTCGCCCGTACGAGCCGACAACGGGGCACCCCCGCCCGCGCCACGATCCTCGTCGGGGTCGTGGTGGCGGCCGGAGCCACGTTCTTCCCGATCGGGGCGCTCGAGGAAATGGTCAACATCGGCACGCTGTTCGCCTTCGTGCTGGTGTCGGTGGGTGTCGTGATGCTGCGGCGGATGAGGCCGGACCTGCCCCGTGGCTTCCGGACCCCGCTCGTGCCGCTGGTGCCCGTGCTGTCGGTGCTCGCGTGCGTCTGGCTGATGATCAATCTGTCTGTCGAGACGTGGCTGCGGTTCGTGATCTGGATGCTGATCGGCCTCGTCGTGTACGCCTTCTACGGGCGTACGCACTCCCGGCTCGGGCTGCGCGGGGGAGCCGACGCCGAGGGTGTGAGCGTTCGGAAAGGAGTCGGCAACACGCCCTAACACCGGCGTGTTCCGGGGGAAACGCCCCGGTGATCAACGGTCGCTGTAATCGTCTACGTGATCGAGACGACGCGCAGCGTCCTCGGCGGGGACCATCGCCCCGTCGTCGTGGTGGGCGGTGGCCAGGCCGGCCTCGCGATGAGCTGGTGGCTCACCCAGCGCTCGATCGGCCATGTCGTGCTGGAGCGAGGCCGCGTGGCCGGCGAGTGGCGGGACCGCCGCTGGGACACCTTCTGCCTGGTCACCCCCAACTGGCAGTGCGACCTTCCGGGCCACCCGTATGCGGGCCGCGACGCCCACGGCTTCATGGTCCGCGACGACATCGTCGCCTACCTGGAGGCGTACGCCGCGTCGTTCGACGCGCCGGTCGTCGAGGGCACCGCGGCCACCCGCCTACGCGGCCGTCGGACGGGCGGCTTCGAGATCCGCACCACGGCAGGCACGCTCACCGCCGACCAGGTGGTCGTCGCTGCCGGTCCCTACCAGGTGCCGATGCGGCCGCGGATGGCCGAGCGGCTGCCCGCCGGCGTCCATCAGATCCACTCCTCGCAGTACCGCAACGCCGAGCAGCTCCCGCCGGGTGACGTGCTGGTGGTCGGCACCGGCCAGTCCGGCTGCCAGATCGCCGAGGACCTGCACCTCGCGGGCCGGCGGGTACACCTCGCCACCGGCAGCGCCCCGCGCGTCGCGCGGTTCTACCGCGGCCGTGACGTCGTGGCGTGGCTCTCCGACATGGGCTACTACCGCAAGGCCGTCACCGAGTTCGACGACGCCGACGCCGTGCGGTTCCGGGTGAACCACTACGTCACCGGCCGCGACGGTGGCCGCGACATCGACCTGCGCGCCTTCGCGCGCGACGGTATGCGCCTCTACGGACGGCTCTCGGGCATCGATGGCGGGCACGTGCGGTTCGCGCCGGATCTGCGCAAGCACCTCGACGACGCCGACGCCGTCTCGGAGGGCATCAAGGACTCGATCGACACCTTCATCGCCGCGCACGGCATCGACGCCCCGACCGAGCCCCGCTACGTCCCCGTCTGGGAGCCGGCCGACGAACCGGCCGAGCTCGACCTGGACGCGGCCGGCGTCACCAGCGTGGTGTGGAGCACCGGCTTCGGCCGTGACAACCGGTGGATCGAACTGCCGATCTTCGACGGCCGCGGCTACCCGACCCATCATCGCGGCGTCACGAGCTGTCCGGGCTTGTACTTCCTCGGGCTGCCGTGGATGCACACCTGGGGATCGGGCCGGTTCGCCGGGGTCGGTGCCGACGCCGAGCACCTGGCCCGCGAGATCGTGGCCCACCAGCACCGCACCGTCCACACCGGTCTGCACTGGCTGGCCGGCACCCCGTACCAGACCTCGCCGGTCGACGACGAGGACTGGTTCGCCCCGCGCACCGTCGCCTAGTCCGTCCGTGTCGCAAGCCCGTCGCACCACCCCACCAGAAGGAGAACCATGGCCGATCTGACCGATCTCGAGAAGCAGAGCCTCGAGGAGATCCAGCACCCGGCGCTGCCGGAGGGCTCGACGATCTACGGGGGCACGAAGGTGTTCCCCGACTACCAGGCCGAGAACGGCGAGACCTACTTCACGCTCGTGCACGGCATCGCACACGAGTCGTCGGTGAGCTTCGTCGCGATCCTGCAGGCCACCCGGGCGCTGCGGAAGGGCTTCGAGTCGGCGATCTACTTCTACGGCCCTGGATCGCTGAACTGCCTGGCCACGCGCGGCTTCCCGACCACGGGCAACTCGGCGTTCCCGGGCGAGCACAACATCAACAACTCCCTGGGGACGTTCATCCAGGAGGGCGGCAAGGTCTACTGCTGCCGCTTCGGGCTCTCGCTGCACGGAGCTCGCGAGGAGGACCTGATCGAGGGAGTCATCCCGACGCACCCGCTCGACGTCCAGGACGCGTTGATCCACTACGCCCGCAAGGGAGCGATCATCAACTCCACCTACATGTTCTGAACGGTCGGTTTCGCGCTCGACGGGCAGAAGGGGCGGGGGTCGTCAGAGGGAAGCGACTCCCGCCCCTTCGTCGCTGTGCCGACGCCCGCTGTGCCACCACCACTGCGACCACCGACCACCACAGGACGGAGCACGAGAAATGGCGACGCTGCGCATGGCGGCTGTCGCGGCCCCCTTCGGCCGCGATCTGGAGGATGACTTCGCGCGGATCTCCGCGCTGGTGTCCGGCGCGCGCGCATCGGGCGTGCGGCTGCTGGCTTTGCCCGAGGCCTGCCTCGGCGGCTACCTGACGAGCCTCGACAGTCCGGAGGATCTCCCACCTGCCCTCCGCTGCGACGGTCCCGAGATCCGCAGGCTGGCCGCGCTCGCCCGCGAGATGGTGGTGGTGGCGGGCTACTGCGAGCTGGACGGTTCGGGCGTCCGTTACAACAGCGCGGTCTGCGTCACGGGCGACGGGGTGCTCGCGAACTACCGCAAGGTGCACCAGCCGCTGCGCGAGGACGCGAGCTACCGCGCGGGAGACGGGTTCGCCGCGTTCGACTCGCCGGTCGGCCGGCTGGGCCTGCAGATCTGCTACGACAAGGCGTTCCCCGAGGCGGCGCGCGCTCTCGCGCTCGACGGGGCCGAGATCGTCGTCTCGGTCTCGGCGTGGCCGCTGAGCGCCACCGACCGGCATCCCGATCCGGCCCAGGACCGGTGGACCCGCCGCTTCGACCTCTTCGACCGGGCCCGCGCTCTGGAGAACCAGATCGTCTGGCTCGCTGCCAACCAGTCCGGCACGTTCGGCTCGCTGCGGTTCGCGGCGGGCGCCAAGATCGTCGATCCCGGGGGCGAGGTGCTCGCGACCACCGGCGTCACGGCCGGCACCGCGGTAGCCGAGCTCGACGTCGCGGCGGTGGTGGAGTCGGCCCGGCGTGCCATGGGATACCTGCGGGACCTGCGACCCGAGGCGTACGGCGCGGCGGCGACCCCGAGCCCCGCGGCTGCCTGAACAATCTTTCGAATGGGTCCCATCCGCATCGGAGCCGTGGCGGCATCCTTCGGCAGGGACGTGGCATTCGATCTCGCGCGCGTCGCAACGTTGGTGGAGCACGCCCGCCGCGACGGCGTGCGGCTGCTGGTGCTGCCCGACGCCGCGCTCGGCGGCTACCTCGACGACATCACCGATCCCGACCCGAGCTCCGTGCCACCAGCACTCGACCCGGACGGGTCCGAGGTGAAGGCGGTCGCGGAGCTGGCCAGGGACATGGTGATCTGCGTCGGGTTCTGCGAGGCCGACGGCGACCTGCGCTACAACACCGCAGTGTGCGTCACCGGTGACGGGGTGCTGGGTCTGCACCGGAAGGTGCACCAGCCGCCTGGGGAGTCACGGGTCTATGCGGCGGGGTCGGAATTCCGCGCGGTCGACACACCCGTCGGGCGGATCGGGATGCTCGTCGACTACGACAAGACGTTCCCGGAGTCGGCCCGCAGCCTCGCGCTCGACGGGGCGCAGGTGCTGGCCTGCCTCTCGGCCTGGCCGACGAGCATCACGAACCGGGCGCCACGGATGGTCGATGACCGGCAGGCCAAGCTCTTCGACCTCTACGACCGGTCGCGGGCGGCGGAGAACCAGGTGGTGCTCGTGTCGTCGAACCTGACCGGGGTGGCCGGCCGGATGCGCTTTCTCGGCCAGGCCAAGGTCGTCGGCCCGGACGGGGAGATCCTGGCGCGCACGTGGTCCAAGGCGGGTATCGCGGTGGCTGAGGTGGACATCGAGGGATCGGTGGCGGCGGCCCGCAGGGTTCTCGCCCACCTGCGGGAGCGGCGCCCCGATACCTACCTCTGATTATGCCCTTGCAGTTATATAGCCGAATCGGTATGTTATCGGCGTGACGTTCGAGGTGCTCGCCGAGCCGACGCGAAGGCGCATCCTCGACCTGCTCCGGGATCGACCCCGGCTGGTCGGGGAACTGTCCGCCGAACTCGGCCTGAGCCAACCCGGCACGTCGAAGCATCTGCGGGTGCTGCGCGACGCCGGCCTGGTGAAGGTGCGGGCCGAGGCGCAGCGGCGCTGGTACGAGCTCGATCCTGCTCCGCTCGCGGAGGTTGACGAGTGGCTGGCGCCGTACCGATGGATGTGGGCGGACCGGCTCGACGCCCTCGAACGTCACCTCGACGCCGACAGCCCGGAGGAATGATGACCGAGAACCTGAACACCGCCGACGGCCATTCCGTGCTCACCATGGAGCGCCGGCTGAAGCACCCACCGGAGAAGGTCTGGCGGGCGATCACCGAACCCGAGCGGCTGGCCGACTGGTTCCCGTCCACGATGACGCCCGAGCTGCGCCGCGGTGGGAAGATCGAGTTCGGGTTCGGCGGCACAGGCACGGTCACCGACCTCGACGCACCGCGGCTGTTCGCCTACACCTGGCACGACCACCACCTACGCTGGGAGCTCCACCCGGACGGCCCTGGCACCCGTCTCGTCCTCGTGGCCACGTTCGACGACCATGCCGGCGCCGCCAGCTTCGCCTCCGGCTGGCACATCTGCATCGCCACTATGGACCTCGCCCTCGACGGGCGCCCGGGCGTCGACCCCGGCTACGACCACGTGGCGCTGCACGAGCAGTTCATCGTCCAGTTCGGGCTCGACGCAGGAACGGCCGAGACCACAGCTGACGGCTGGCGGGTCCGTTACGAACGCCAGCTCACTCGTCCCGCCGACGACGCATGGGCGGTCCTGTCGGCCCAGGCCCCGCCCGACGCCGTCCGCAACGGTCAGGTGCTGGAGCACGACACGGAACCGAGCGGCCGCCTCCGTTGGGAGCTGGTCGAGGGCACGGGCCACGGCGCGCGCGTGGTGCTCACTCACACCGGCTCCGAGGGCGGCCCGGACGCGGCGCTGTCGGCCGTCAATGCGCGCATGCAGCAGCTCGTCGACGACCTGAGCGAAGCACGGCAACCCGCCACCCGCTGAGTCCGAAGCCGCCATGTGATCGGCAGCCTGGGCCTGCGAACCGCGCCAGATGCGGGTACACGGCCCGGATCGGTGATGAGCGGGGCTCGGTGTCTGGCGTTGATCATCAGTTGGGTCCCGAGAACCGCGCGGCACGCGGCTGTGCGTCCCCAACTGGCGATCATCGTCCGGCACCGCGCGTTGCCGCGTCCGGTGTCAGGGGAGCAGGACCACTTCTGTCTCCACGTCGTGCGGTGCGGTGGGGGCGCCGTCGACGCGGAGGTCGGCGCGGCTGCTGGTCGCCTCCGCTGCGAAGTGCGCCTCCTCCTGCCGGGCCCAGCGCTCCCAGTGCGGGCGGTAGCTCTCTCCGTCGCGCTCGATGCCGCGGCGGAACCGCTCGTCCTGGGGCGCTTCCACCCAGATCAGCAGCGTCGTGTGGCAAGCGACGGCCCTCGCCCCCGACGCCACGCCCTCCACCAGCACCAGCGGAGGCACCCCGAGGTCGTGCTCCTCAGCGTAGGCGCCGGCGACCCAGTCGTAGCGGCGGTACCGCGCGGGCATGCCGGCCGCGAGCGGGGTGACGATCCGGTCGCGCAGCAGCGGAACGGCGTCGTCGAGGCCGTCCCATCCCGGGTAGAGGTCGTCCATCTGCACGAGCGGCGGGTTGCCGAGCGGGCCGGCGAGCCGCCGCGCGAGCGAGCTCTTGCCCGACCCCGACGGTCCGTCGATGCAGACCAGGCGCGTCGCCCCGCACGTCGGCGGTGTGGCGAGCACCCGGCCGGCGACATCGGCGATCGGGAGTATCCGAGCGGTCAGGGGTTCTGCACCTGGTATCCGCCGAACTTCTCCCGGAGCGTCTTCTTGGAGAACTTGCCGACGCTCGTCTTGGGCACCTCGTCGATGAACTCGACGGCGTCGGGCAGCCACCATTTCGCCACGCGGGGCTCGAGGTGGGCGATGACCTCCTCCGCCGTGAGCGTCTCACCGGCCTTCACGACGACACACGCCATCGGCCGCTCCACCCACTTCGGGTGCGGGATCGCGATCACGGCGGCCTCGGCGACCTTCGGGTGAGCCATGATCTCGTTCTCCAGCTCGACGGAGCCGATCCACTCGCCGCCGGACTTGATCAGGTCCTTCGTGCGGTCGACGAGCCGGACGGAGCCGTAGCGGTCGACCGTGGCGACGTCGCCCGTGCGCAGCCACCCGTCCTCGGTGAACTGCGCTCCCTCACCCTCACCGCGGAAGTACTCCGCCGCGATCCACGGTCCGGCCGCCTGGATCTCTCCGGACGCGACGTCGTCCCACGGCTGGATCTCGCCGGTGGAGGGATCCACGAGCCGCAGGTCGACCAGGGGCGTGGCGTACCCCTGCCGGGAGCGGGCGTCGGCCAGGTCCGCCTCCGAGGCGCCGGCGTGGTGGCTGCGCAGACCGGAGATCGTGGCGATCGGGCTGGTCTCCGTCATGCCCCAGGCGTGCAGCATCGGCACGCCGATCGCCTTGCGGTAGTCCTCCGACAACGCCTTCGGCACCGCCGAGCCGCCGCAGAGGATCAACCTCAGCGCCGACAGATCGAGGTCGGGCAGGAGGGGAAGCATCCCCATCCAGATGGTCGGGACGCCACCGGTGACGGTGACCCGGTGCTTCTCCAGCAACGCCGCGATTGCCTGGGGCGTCATGTTCGGGCCGGGGAACACCATGTCGGAACCGGCGAGCAGACAGCCGTAGGGAAGGCCCCACGCGTTGGCGTGGAACATCGGGACCACGGGCAGCACGACGTCACGCTCGGACAGCGCGATCCCGTCGGCGACCAGGGAGATCAGCGAATGCAGGACCGCTG
Source organism: Pseudonocardia yunnanensis (assembly GCF_039534065.1). Lineage (NCBI taxonomy): Bacteria > Bacillati > Actinomycetota > Actinomycetes > Pseudonocardiales > Pseudonocardiaceae > Pseudonocardia > Pseudonocardia yunnanensis. The sequence continues at coordinate 145,155 of NZ_BAAAUS010000043.1, forward strand.
ACCGGTGGCTGTAGACCACGCCCTTGGGATTGCCGGTGGTGCCGGACGTGTAGCACATCGCGGCGGCGGTGTTCTCGTCCTCGATCGTGAACGTGCCGGTGAACGGCGTGGCCGCAGCGAGCAGCTCCTCGTAGTCGTGCACGCGGGGGTCGTCCGGCACCTCCGCGTCGGCGCCGTCGTCGATCACCACGAAGTGGCGCACCGTTTCGAGCTTGTCGACGAGCGGCCAGAGCACCGGCAGGAGCGACCGGTCGACGAACACGACCTCGTCCGCCGCATGGTTGACGATGTAGGTGAGCTGCTCGGGGAAGAGCCGGATGTTGAGCGTGTGCAGCACACGGCCGGTGCACGGAGCCGCCATGTAGAGCTCGAGGTGCCGAGCCGTGTTCCAGCAGAAGGTGCCGACGCGGCCGTCGGCGCTCACATCGAGGGTGTCGAGCACGGAGGCGAGCCGCCGGACCCGCTGCGCCCAGTCGGCGATGCTCATGGTGCTCTCGCCGGCAGCCTCGGCCGTGACGAGCGTCTTGTGTCCGAAATACTGCTCGGCGCGATGGAAGACGTGCGGTAGGGCGAGGGGACGCTGCTGCATCAGTGCGAGCATGGGGGCTCCTGTGCCTGTTAACTCCGTGATCTCGGAAAGCTACCGCCGGGCGACGTCGTTGACCATCGCGCCAACTCACGCCATCCGGACGCAGTGGCGTTAGGCTCACTCGCCGTGACACCCGTCGACGAAGGCCCTTCGGTCTGCCTCGATGTGGGTTCCACCTGGACGAAGGCCGCACTTGTACGTCCCGATGGGGCGCTCGCGGGATTCGCCGAGCACCCCACCACGGCAGGCGACGTGCTCGCGGGCATGGATGCGGCGGTTCGGGCGGTGTCGGCGGCGGGCCCGTCCGGCACCGGTGTCGAGCCCGAGCTGCTCGCCTGCTCATCGGCAGGCGGTGGACTGCGGCTCGCAGTCATCGGTTCGGACCGGCTGACCACCACGGAGGCGGGCCATCGTGTGGCCTGCTCGGCCGGAGCCCACGTCGTGCACGTTCACGCGGGTCCGCTCGAACCCGCTGACGTCCGGATGCTGCGCAGCACGCGGCCGGGAGTGGTGCTGCTGCTCGGCGGTGCGGACGGCGACGATCCGGCCGGCCTGCTGCACAACGCGGGACGGCTGGCGCGCGCCCGTATCCGCACACCGATCGTGCTCGCCGGGAACGCCGCAGCCCAGGACGACGCGCTGGCCCTGCTGCGGGCCACCGGACGCACCGTCGTGCCCTGCGACAACGTGCTTCCGCGCCGGGGTGAGCTCGCCCCGGAGCCGGCGCGGGCGGCGCTGGCCGTGCTGTATCAGCGGCACGCGCTCGGTGGGCGGGGCCCGGCCGTCGCGCCCCGGTTCCGCAGGCTCGTACGTGTGGCCACGCCGGACGCGGTCGGTCATGCGGCTTCCGCGCTCGCTCGGATCTGCGACGCCCGGGTGCTCCTCGTCGACGTCGGCTGCGCGACCACGGACGTGCACTCTGCGAGCGGGGCCGACGTCCGTCGCACGGTCGAGGGCGATCTCGGTGTGCGGGCGGCCGCGGGCGGGGTGCTCGTCGAGGGTCAGGCCGAGGGCGTGGTCGACCCGGTGGAAGCCGACCTGCTCGGCCCGACGGTCTCCCGCATGGCGAGCGAGGTCGGACTCGTCCCGCGTGATCCGGGCAGTGCCGCCGAGGACCGCAGGATCGCTGCGCTTGCCTCGGTGATCGCGGTGCGCCGGCACCTGCGGGTGCATCGCGATGCCGGACGGGATGTGGAGCTGGTGGTGCTGTCCGGAGGTGTCTTCCGGCAGCGGGACCGGTCGGGCGGCCTCGGTGCAGTGGTGGCGACCCTGCGCACCGACCCCGTCCTCGCACCCGCCTTGCGTGACGCGCCGGTGGTGGTGGACGCCGACTTCGCCGTCGTCCCTGCCGGGCTGCTCGCCGCCCGGGGCCGCACGACGGCGGCCGAGTCGCTGCTGCGCGACCACCTGCTCGGCTGAGTCCGCCCGCCCGATACCGGGCGACTCACGCGCGGGGAGTGGGCGACTCGCGGGGGTTCCGCGAGTCGCCCCGTTTCTTCCGGCGAGTTGTGTGCCTTCAGCGGTAGAGGGGTTCGCCGCTCTCCAGCAGGGTCTTGAGGTCACTGAGGATCACGCTCCAGCCGCCACCCGCGTCCGAGGGCGGTGCGCTGACCGATGCCCCGGTGATCGGTGCGTTCGTGACGTCGTGCGTGACCGTCAGCATCGTGACCCCGCCCGTCTCCGGCTCGATCTCGTAGGTGAGCCGGGTGAAGCCCTCCGCCACGAGTTCGGGGGTGAAGAGCATGCGCCAGGTCTGCACCAGCCGACGCGGGGGGTCGACCTCGAGGACCTCGCCGTCGATGACCGCGGAGTCAGCAGGCATCCCGTGCGCCACCATCTCCTCGCTCGGCAGGCCCCGGTACGCCCCTCCCGGGCGTAGGTCGAACTCGGCGGTGCTGTGGTAGCCGTACCGCTTGGTCCACTCGGGGCTGGTGATGGCCTCCCAGATCGCCTCGGGCGTGGCCCGGATGTGCACGCGGTGCACCTGCACGGTGGTGGTGGGGGCGGTAGTGCTGCTCATCGCTGGTTCTCCTCGAGCTCGGCCTTGAGGTCCACGAGCGCCGCGACCCGGTGCTCGGTGTACTTGTCGATCCACCGGTCGTGGATCAGCCGGATCGGCACGGGATTGAGGAAATGGAGCTTCTCCCGGCCCGATCGGCGTGTGACGACGAGGTCGGCCGCCTCGAGCACGCCCAGGTGCTTGCTGACCGCCTGCCGCGACATCTCGAGGCCTGCAGTCAGCTCCCGCAGCGTCTGGCCGTCGCGGGCATACAACCGGTCGAGCAGTTCACGCCTGCTCGCGTCGGCGAGGGCGTGGAAGACGGCGTCGTCGTCCTGCACGTGGACCAGAATAGGCAACCTTTTAGTTGCCTGTCAACGGAGGATCAGCGAGACGGGGGCGGTGGGAGCTCCCTGGCCGGTGGTTCCGGGGTACTCGTCGCAGTGACAGGTACCCGTCGTGATCGGCCGGTGGGGCCGCTCGTGCTGGGCTCGGCTGACGGCGCGGGCTCGACGGTCCGGCCCCGCGCGCCCGGCAGGGGCGGTGCGCCGGGCACCGGGGGCGCCGTGAGCGTCGGCGCCGGGAGTGGCGACCCGGTGGGCGGCGTCTGGACCGGGGTCACGGTGGGCGGTTCGGTCATCGGGTGCATCGGGACCGGCGCAGGCACGGCAGGAGGTTGCTGCGCCGGCGTCACCACTGGTCGGTGTGCGGTCGCCACTGCCGCCCCGCCGACGACAAGGACGGCCGCCAGGGCCGCCATGGCCGTCTTCGCGTGCTGGCGGCGCCGGTGCAGCCGCTGCTGCCGCGCTTGCACTCCCGCGAGCAGCGCAGTGGCCGAGATGCCCTCGTCCAGAGCCGGGTCGCGAAGACCGGCCCGCAGTGTCTCCTCCGCGTCGGTCATCGCCGGATCCCTTCCCTCGTGCGTGCGGCGGGGGAGCTGCGTAGAGCCGTCAGGGCCCGCCGGGCGTGCGAACGCACGGTGCCCTCCCGGCAGCCCAGCAACGCGGCGATCTGCGCGTCGGGCTGGTCGTGGTAGTAGCGCAACACCAAGACGGCCCGCTGCACGGGCGAGAGCTGAGCGAGCACCGCCTGCAGCTCGTCACGGCGCACGACGAGCTCCTCCACTCCCGGCTCCGTGGCCGACCGGTCGGCAGCGAGATCGGCCGTCGGGCGCTCGAAGGAGGACAGCCTGCGCCGCCACGACAAGAAGTCGTTGAGAACTGCCTTGAACACGTACGCCCGCAGGTCGTCGACGCGGGACACCCGTGACCAGGACAGCCCGATGCGGGCCAGCACGTCCTGGACGATGTCCTCGGCCCGGTGGTGGTCCAGGGTCAGCCGGCGTGCGAACGCCACCAGCTCCGGGCCGTGCGTGAGCACGAAGGCTTCGAACGACGGCGCGTCCGCCTCGGCGGAGCTCACCCGATCTGCCCGGCGGATACCGCGGAAGCGTAGACGACGATGTTGTCCTCATAGCTGCGGGCGGCCTTGTCGAACCGGCCGCCGCAGGTGATCAGCCGCAGGCCCGCATGGTCGATGTCGCCGTACACCGCTGCCGTGGGGAACACGTTCTTCGGGTACGTCGCCACCTCGTCGACGCGGAAGGCGACCGTGGTTCCGTCGGCCCGGCCCACCGTGATCCCGTCGCCGGGCAGCATCGTGCGCAGGTCGTAGAAGACCCCGGGTCCGGTGCGCGCGGAGTCGACGTGACCGAGGATCACCGCGGGCCCCTGCTCGCCCGGTGTGGGGGAGTTCGCGTACCAGCCGGCTTGCGGGGAGTCCAGCGGTGGCACCTCGACGGTGCCGTCGGGGTTCAGGCCCAGATGCAGCAGCGACGAGTGCACCCCGATCGCCGGGACGTCGAGGGACACCGGGGCCGATGGGCCGAGCGCGGTGTCCGGCACCGCGCCGCCTGCCGGTACGGCGGGCGGAGCGATGACGGTGACGGCCCGGTGTGGTGTGCGCGGGCCGTCACCGAGGGCGAGCGCGAGCGAACCCGCCGCGGCGAACGCCAGCACCACGGCCAGTGCCAGCAGCAGTCTCCCGGTCCGGGAGCGGTGACCGGGACGAGCAGCGGGTTCGTCGCGCACGTTCAGTCCTGCGTGACGGCCCGGCGGCGCCGGGTCATCAGCGCACCTGCCGCCCCGGCCGCCGCGAGCGCTCCGAGCGCGAGCAACGCCCCGTCCGGAACGCCGGCGTTGTCCGCGGTGCTGCCCCCACCCGTGTCGGGCGCCCCCGCAGGCACCTGCCTGACCTGGGGCTGACGGCTCTCTGTCGCCGGAACGGGCCGCGCCATGGGCGGTTCAGCGGGACGCGGCGCCGACTCGGCCGGGGCAGTCGTCACCGGGGCGGTCGGCGGGGCGGGCGCGGGCGTCGGCGGAGCTGCGAGTGCCTGGCCCGGAAGGGCACCGAGGAGCGCGGTGGCCACCACCAGCCCGCCCGCGAGACGACCTGCCCGTGCGCGAAAGTCCATGTCTGTTCCTGTCGTCGAGCCGATGTCGCCCCTGTGACGCAGCGGCACATGCCCTGCGTTGCGGGCGAGCAGCGGTGTGACGAGTGGCACACAGTGGAGCCCGTGGCCGGGTCGGGTTGACAGGCCGGAGTCCCGCTCGGGATCCTGGTAGAGCAATCGTGTGTCGGGGTCGAGAGGCGCTGCGACGGACCGGACGGTCCGCCACGCTCGACCGCCAGGCCATTGCAGAAAGGGCGCCTTCCACACCTCGTGTGAGGAGGCAGCCGTGTCGCCACCATCCACCTCTCCCGCCCGAGCGGGTGTCCACCCAGAGGTGTTGTCCGCCGCCGATCGGGCGGCTCCGACATCGAACCCGGCCGGACCCGCACGTCCCACCGGGAGCTCGGTCGACGTCGAGCCCGACAGCGGCGAAGCGGCCCGAACCCGCACCACGAATCGCGTTCCGTCCAGGCCCGCACCTGCGGCGGATCATTCAGCGGTCACGCCCTCCCCCGGAGACGGCGTGACCGGCCGGAAAGGCCCTATGAGGAGGCATCACCACCCTATGACCGCCAGTGCCGACATCACGACCGACCCGAGCCGCCTGCTGCAGACTCGCAACGGCCTCGACTTCGCCGTCGCCGACCTGTCGGAGGCCGAGTTCGGTCGCAAGGAGATCCGGCTGGCCGAGCACGAGATGCCCGGCCTGATGGAGCTGCGGCGCGAGTACGCGGAGGCCCGTCCGCTGCACGGCGCCCGCATCGCCGGCTCGCTGCACATGACCGTGCAGACCGCCGTGCTGATCGAGACGCTGGTCAGCCTGGGCGCTGACGTGCGCTGGGTCAGCTGCAACATCTTCTCCACCCAGGACCACGCGGCGGCCGCCACCGTCGTCGGGCCTGCCGGCACCCCCGAGGAGCCCAAGGGCGTGCCGGTGTTCGCCTGGAAGGGCGAGACGCTCGAGGAGTACTGGTGGTGCACCGAGCAGCTGTTCAAGTTCACCGACGAGCAGGGCAACATCGTCGGCCCGAACATGATCCTCGACGACGGCGGTGACGCCACGCTGCTCGTGCACAAGGGCGTCGAGTTCGAGAAGACCGGGGTGGTGCCCACGGTCGACGACGAGGACCTGACCGTCTCCGACGAGTACCGGATCATCCTCGACACGCTGCGCCGTTCGCTGGCCGAGGACCCGAAGCACTGGACCACGGTGGCGTCCGACATCCGCGGCGTCACCGAGGAGACCACCACCGGCGTGCACCGGCTCTACCAGCTCGCTGAGCAGGGCCTGCTGCTGTTCCCGGCGATCAACGTCAACGACTCGGTCACGAAGAGCAAGTTCGACAACAAGTACGGCATCCGCCACTCGTTGATCGACGGCCTCAACCGCGCCACGGACGTGCTGATCGGCGGCAAGGTCGCGGTGGTCTGTGGCTACGGCGACACGGGCAAGGGCTCGGTGCAGGCGCTGGCAGGGCAGGGCGCCCGCGTGATCGTCACCGAGGCGGACCCGATCTGCGCGCTGCAGGCGTTGCTCGAGGGCTTCCAGGTGGCGCGCCTCGAGGACGTGATCGACAAGGCCGACATCATCGTCACCGCCACGGGCAACAAGGACCTCGTGAGCGCCGAGCTCATGTCCCGCACGAAGCACCAGGCGATCGTCGCCAACGTCGGCCACTTCGACAACGAGATCGACATGGCGGGCCTCGGGCGCTACCCCGGGATCCGGCGGATCAACATCAAGCCGCAGGTCGACGAGTGGATCTTCCCGGACGGCCACTCGATCATCGTGCTGTCCGAGGGCCGCCTGATGAACCTGGGCAACGCCACGGGGCACCCGTCGTTCGTGATGTCCAACAGCTTCTCGAACCAGGTGATCGCTCAGGTCGAGCTGTTCACCAAGTACGAGGAGTACAACAAGGACGTCTACCGGCTGCCGAAGGTGCTGGACGAGAAGGTCGCCCGCATCCACGTGCAGGCGCTCGGTGGGGAGCTGACCAAGCTCACCAAGGAGCAGGCCGAGTACATCGGCGTCGACGTCGAGGGCCCGTTCAAGCCGGAGCACTACCGCTACTGATCGGCGGCTCCGCCCCCGGTCCGGAGAACCACCTTCCTGTTCCACGGTTCAGGAAGGTGGTTTCCAACCCCTTTGCCGGGCCCTTCCGGCGCCTACTCTGGAGAAGTGGTGCTCCCCCGCGGCAATGGCGACGGTTGGGTCCGCTGTGCACTCGGTCATCGGCATTGGGGCCTGTTCGGTGCGGCGGGGTTGCTGCTGCGTCATGAGGGCGAGATCCTCCTGCAGCACCGTGCGCTCTGGAGCCACCACGGCGGCACGTGGGGCCTGCTCGGCGGCGCCCGCAACCGCGGGGAGACGGCCGAGCAGGCCGCCCAGCGCGAGGCGGCCGAGGAGGCCGGTCTCGCCTCCGACGCCTACACCGTCACCGGCTGTTACGTGGACGACCATGGCGGCTGGTCGTACACCACCGTGGTCGCCCGCGCCCACGAGGCCGTGGATCTCACCGCTCAGACCGGCGAGACGATCGAGATGCGCTGGGTGCCCGCCGACCGGCTCCGGGAGCTCCCGCTGCACCCCGGCTTCGACGCCACATGGGACACGGTGCGGGCCATCGCCTGAGGCGTTCCCCACCCGACGGTCTCCCGCGGCGGGAGCCCGTTAGGGTCCCCGCCCGTGGGCCGCATGGTGGCGATCGAAGGAGTGGACGGCGCAGGCAAGCGCACGCTGACCGACGCGCTCTGCCGTGCGCTCGTCGGCAGGGGCGCCAGTGTCGGCGGGTTCGCCTTCCCGCGCTACGACACCGACGTCCACGCCGAACTCGTACGCGACGCGCTCTACGGCCGCCTCGGCGACCTGATCGACTCGGTACACGGCATGGCGCTGATGTACGCGCTCGACCGCAGGGACGCGGCCGCCGAGCTGCGCGCGGCGCTGCGGTCCAACGACATCGTGCTCGTCGACCGCTACGTCGCCTCGAACGCCGCGTACGGGGCGGCGCGGCTGCGCGAGGAGGCCGGCGGGGAGTTCGTCGCCTGGATCCGGGCTCTGGAGATCGAGCGGTTCCGGATCCCCGCGCCCGATCATCATCTGCTCCTCAACGTGCCCGACGCCGTGGCCGACGAGCGGGTGGCGCACCGCGAGCGCACCGAGACCGGCCGGGAGCGTGACGCCTTCGAAGCCGACGCCGGGCTGCAAACCCGCACGTCGGAGGTGTACGTGCAGCTCGCTCGAGCGTCCTGGCTGTCTCCGTGGACAGTGGTCGACGGCACCGCCCCGGTCGGTTCCGACGAGCTGGCAGCGCGGCTCCTCGGGTAGCCCGAAGACGCGGTCCGCAGCGCGGGGACCGCATCCGGCACCCCGGTAAGAACGGGTCCAAGGCGGCACCCTGCCCATGTGGTGGGATGCTGCGCACATGAAGTCGCGCGTTCTGGTGGTCGACGACGACCCGGCGTTGGCCGAGATGCTGACGATCGTGCTGCGGGGCGAGGGTTTCGACACCGCCGTCGTCGGTGATGGCACCCGCGCGTTGCCGGCCGTCCGGGAGCTACGACCTGACGTCGTACTGCTGGACCTGATGCTCCCCGGCATGAACGGCATCGACGTCTGTCGTGCCATCCGATCCGAGTCGGGCGTGCCGATCGTCATGCTCACGGCCAAGAGCGACACGGTCGACATCGTGCTCGGGCTGGAGTCCGGCGCCGACGACTACGTGGTCAAGCCGTTCAAGCCCAAGGAGCTCGTGGCCCGCATCCGCGCGAGGGTGCGGCGCACGGAGGCCGAGCCTGCCGAGCAGCTCTCGATCGGCGACGTCACGATCGACGTGCCGGCCCACCAGGTCGAGCGGGGTGGCGAGCAGATCGCGCTCACCCCGCTGGAGTTCGACCTGCTCGTCGCGCTGGCCCGCAAGCCGCGCCAGGTGTTCACGCGCGAGGTCCTGCTCGAACAGGTGTGGGGTTACCGGC
>NZ_BAAAUS010000043.1:154237-464715 GCF_039534065.1 Pseudonocardia yunnanensis
GGAGCACCCTGAGGTGGTGCTGACGGTCCGCGGCGTGGGATACAAGGCTGGCCCACCATGAGCGTCACGGCCGCCCGTCCGACATGACCGCGTTGCCGCTCGCGGACCGCGCCCGCCGCGCAGCCGCACAGGTCCGCCAGTTCGCGATGGAACTGGCGGATGCGTGGGGCGCGGTCTGGCGGCGGTCGCTGCAGCTGCGGGTCGTGGTCAGCACACTCGTCCTCTCCACCGCCGTCATCGTGGTGCTCGGTCTCGTCCTGCAGACCCAGATCGCGCTGCGGGTGCTGCAGGGCAAGGAGGCCGACACCCTCACGCGCACCGAGGCGGGCGCGGTGCTGCTGGAACGCGATCTGTCCGGTGTCGACCCGAGCCGTGACGGCGCCCAGGGCGATCTGAACAACGCGCTGGACCGGCTGACCAACGCGAGCGTCGCCGACGAGCCCTCGTCCACCGGAGCCGGCGAGTTCCGGGCGGTCCTCAGCACGCCGCGCGGGGAGGGTGCCGGAATCGCCGCAGGCCCCGTGGAGGACGTCCCGGGCGACCTGCGCGACGCCGTCGCCGCGGGCACGCTGTCGAGCAAGTACGTGACCCTCAGCGAGCAGGGCGTGGACATCCCGACGCTGATCGTCGGGCAGCCCGTGCGCACGGCGAACGGCGACCTCGAGTTCTATCTGTTGTTCCCGCTGATCGCCGAGCAACGCACGCTCGGGCTGGTGCAGAGCACGCTGATCGTCGGCGGGCTCATCCTCCTGCTGTTGCTCGCAGGGATCGCGGGGCTGGTCACACGGCAGGTCGTACGGCCGGTCCGGCAGGCCGCGGAGATCGCCGAACGGTTCGCCGACGGGCACCTGGACGAGCGCATGCCGGTGCAGGGCGAGGACGACGTCGCACGGCTCGGAGAGTCCTACAACGAGATGGCGAGCAGTATCCAGAACCAGATCCGCCAGCTCGAGGAGTTCGGTGCGCTGCAGCGGCGGTTCACATCCGACGTCAGCCACGAGCTGCGCACGCCGCTGACCACCGTCCGGATGGCGGCCGACGTGCTCTACGCATCCCGGGAGCACCTGCTGCCCGCGTTGCGGCGCAGTTCCGAGCTGCTCGTCTGCGAGCTCGACCGGTTCGAGGCGCTGCTCGCCGACCTGCTGGAGATCAGCAGGCTCGACGCGGGCGTGGCCGAGCTGGGCGCCGAGCGGGTGGACATGCACGGGGTGGTGATGCGGGCGGTCGAGGCCGTGCGTGGATTCGCCGACGAGAGCGGCACCCCGCTCGAGCTGCGGCTGCCCACCGGCGCGTACGCGGAGGTCGACCCGCGCCGGGTGGAACGGATCGTGCGCAACCTGGTGGCCAACGCGATCGACCACGGCGAGGGTCGGCCGGTGAACATCACGCTGGCCTACGACGAGCACGTCGTCGCGGTGCTGGTACGCGACCACGGCGTGGGGTTGCGCCCGGGAGAGGCTGAGCTGGTGTTCAACCGGTTCTGGCGGGCGGAGGAGTCGCGGGCGCGGCGCAGCGGCGGAAGCGGGCTCGGTCTCGCGATCGCCATCGAGGACGCGCGGCTGCACGGAGGATGGCTGCAGGCCTGGGGTGCGGTCGGCCAGGGCGCAGCGTTCCGGTTGACGTTGCCGCGCACGCTCGACGAGCTCGTCGAATCCAGCCCGTTGCCGCTCGGCCCCGACCCCGCACCCGCCAGCGAGGTCGTGCCGTCCTCCGTGCCGTCGCCGACGCCGCCCCCGGTGCCGACGCCGCCGCGCGGGCGCCCCATCACGGTCGTGCCGTCGTGGTCCGACGACGGCGTCGACACCGCCAACCGGCACGCGGACCTTCCGTGACCCACCGACGGTTCTGTTCAGCGCTCGCCCTGATCCTCGCGCTCACGGGGCTGGCAGGCTGCGCGAGCGTGCCCGAGAGCTCACCGGTGCAGGTGCTGCGCGAGGTGAGCGACGGGGAGGGCGGCACCCTGCCCGCAGGGCCCGTCGAGGGCAGCAACCCACTCGACCTGGTGCGCGACTTCGTGTTCGCCTCCGGCAGCAGCGCCGCCGAACACGGCTTGGCACGTCGCTTCCTCGCGCCCGACGCCGTGGAATGGGACGACGCCGCGAGCCTCACCATCCTCGACGGGCAGTTCGACACCGTGCCCGCAGCCGGGGCGCAGGATCCGAACTCGGGAGTCACGACGATCCGGATCCGCGGCACGGCGGTCGGCCGTCTCTCGTCCTCCGGGGCGTTCGAGCCGGAACAGGCCACGTTCCAGCAGGACGTCACCGTCGTGCGTCGCAACGGCCAATGGCGCATCTCCAACGTGCCGGCGGGCGTCGTCGTGCCCTTGTCGATCTTCCGGGACAACTACCGGCAGGTGCGCACCTGGTTCGTCGACCCGGTCCGCAGGCTCGCCGTGGCCGACCTGCGCTACGTGCCCAGCGTGCCGGCGAGGGCACAGCCCGCCAGAGCACTCGAGCTCCTGCTCGCCGGGCCGTCCGAGGCGTTGCTGGACGCGGCCGTCTCGCAGCTCCCGCCGGGAGCGCAGCTGCGGTCCAACGCCGCCGTGGGTTCGGACGGTGCGCTGATCGTCGACCTCACCGGGGTCGGCGACCTCGACGAGCCCGCGCGGCAGCTCCTGGCAGCCCAGGTGGTCCTCACGCTGTCCGAGGTCAACGTGGCGCGTGTGCGGCTGCTCGTGGACGGCGAACCGTTGCTGTCCGGCACACCCGAGCTCACGCGTGAGGACGTCGCAGCGCTCTCCGCAGAGGTACAGCCCGGTGCCGACGTGCCCGGCGTGGTCGTCGCGGGTGGGAGGGTCCGGCAGCTGGACGGTCCACAGCCGAGCGCACCGCTGCCCGGCCCGGTCGGCAACGGCGCCTACGACGTGGAGTCCGCGGCGACCACGGGTGACGGCCAGCGGCTCGCCGCCGTCGTCCGGATGGGCGGACGGCGCGCGCTGCTGGTCGGCGGGGGAGCGGGGGGAGCGGTGTCCCCCGTGTCGCTGGACGCTGCGACGATGACCCGTCCGTCCTGGACGCCCACGGGTGGCGAGGTGTGGACGGTCCTCGACGGGGCCGTCGTCGCAAGGGTGCTCGTCGACGGCACGGGGCCGGCCCGTACCGGCCAGGTCAACGCCGATCAGCTGACCGCCCTCGGCCCGATCCGCGACCTGCGGCTCTCCCGCGACGGGATGCGCGTGGTGGCGGTGGTCGGCGGGGCGCTCTACACCGCCGCTGTGGCTCGCAGCATCGACGGCGAGGTGGCCATCCGCAACATCCACCGCCTGCGTCCCGACGACCTGGGCGAGGTCGTGGCGGCCGACTGGCGCTCGGCGGAGTCGATCGTCGCGATCACGCGTGGCACCGACATGCTCGTCGGCCAGGTCTCGGTCGACGGCCTGAGCGTGCAGCAGGTGCTCGGCAACAACCTCACGCCGCCGCTCACGGCCATCGCGGCCGCCGCCAACCGCCCACTTCTCGTCACCGACCAGACCGGCGTGTGGAGCTTCGCGGGCGGTGACCAGGCTGCGTGGCGTCAGGTCCTGGGCGGCGCCCCCGACGCGGTCCCCCTGTACCCCGGCTGACCCCCGCCGCAGCCCGGCGAGCGGGTTGGGGGTGAGTTGTGGATAACTGGCTCGTTCCTCACTGTTCGTGACCGGGGGCGGGTGCACGCTTGGCGGGTGGGGATTCGGGAATTTCGGGCGGCGTTGATCGATCTCGTGCTGCCCGGCGACTGCGCAGGGTGCGGTGATCCGGTGCCGCCGTGGTGTCCGCGATGCAGGGCCGGGCTGGGGCGGCCGGCGTGGCCTGCGCTGCCGGGCGGCCCGGCGGTGCTCGCGGTGGGGCGCTACCGCGGTCCGCTGCGAGCCGCGCTGCTCCGCTACAAGGAGCGGGGCCGCCGCGATCTTGCCGGGCCGCTCGCCGCGCTGCTCGCGGCACCGCTCGACGAGATCCTCCGGCCGCCCGCGATCACGTGGCTGGTGCCGGCGCCCTCCCGTCCGGCCGCCGCGCGCTCCCGCGGTGGCGATCACGTCGTGCGGCTCTGCCGGGCGATGGCGGCCGGGCGGCCCGGCGTGCAGGTGGCCCGGCCGTTGCGGCTCGCCCGCCGGGCCCGCGACTCCGTCGGGCTCGACGCCGTGCAGCGCGCGCAGAACCTCTCCGGGCGCCTGCGCGTGCGGCCCGCGGCCCTGCCGCCGGCAGGAGCGACCGTGCTCCTCGTGGACGACGTGGTGACCACCGGAGCCACCCTCCGGGCCTGCCGAGCGGCCCTCGCGGAGGTGGGTGTGAGAGCCGAGGCGGCCCTCGTGCTGTGCGACGCGACGAAGCGTATGGGCGACGCCGAGTGCCTCGGCCGGATGAGGGCCCCGGAAGCCTGAACGGAGCATGGACTTTTACCGTCCGGCAGTCCTACCAAACGTGTCGAGCACCTATATCACCCATCCTGGGTCACTCTGACGCTCAGCCCTGTTGCCGAACCGTGATGCGCGTTACGGTGCTCCGCATCCGCCGAGGCCCCTATCAGGAGGATCTACCGATCGTGCGCCCGGGGATTCGGTTCCCGGCCGCAGTCTGCAACGCCAACCCGACGCTGAGAGCGAGGGAAGTCTGCGTGGAGATCGTTGTCACCGGCCGAAACGTCGAGGTTCCGGAACATTTCCGGGTCCATGTCGCCGAGAAGGTCGCTCGCCTGGAACGCTACGACCACAAGATCGTGGGCTTGGAGGTGGAGCTCTTCCACGAGCCGAACCGGCGCCAGCTCAAGAGCTGTCAGCGGGTCGAGATCACGGGCAGAGGGTGTGGTCCTGTCGCCAGAGCAGAGGCATGCGCCCAAGATTTCTACGCCGCGCTGGACGCCGCTGTCGCAAAGCTAGAAGGACGGTTGCGCCGCTCGCACGACCGCCGCAAGGTCAACGGCAAGCGCACCCGGGTCATGGCCGGCCGCGGCGCCGCCACTGCGCTCCTCGACGAGCTCCCACCGGCCGACACGTCGGCCGAGGTCGAGGTACCCAGCCCCCGTGGCCATGACGAGCACCTGCCGCCCGACGATCAGCTTCCGGGCCGGATCGTCCGGAGCAAGGTCCACACCGCCGACCCGATGAGCGTGGACGACGCACTGTCCCGCATGGAGCTCGTCGGTCATGACTTCTACCTGTTCGCCGATGCCGACAGCGGCGAGCCCTGCGTTGTCTACCGCCGCAAGGGCTACGACTACGGCATGATCCGTCTCGTACGGTAATCACGCGTACGCCCAGGAGGGGCGGCATGTGTTCCCGACCGGAACGCGTGCCGCCCCTCCGGCGTTGTGCTAAGAGGTATCCGTAGCTTCGCTACCCTGGGCCCGGTGGTTCGCCGGGGCACGGCGGGCTACCGGACGAGAACCCGCGTACTGATCCGCGAAGGCGAATGAGGTCGACCGTGCCGCTTTTGAACCGTCTGCTCCGTGCCGGTGAGACGAAGCTGGTGAAGCGGCTGGCACGCTATGCCGACAGCATCGACGCACTCGAGCCCGAGGTGCAGGCGCTCTCCGACGCGCAGCTGCGCGCGAAGACCGACGAGTTCCGCGAGCGCTACGAGGCCGGCGAGTCGCTCGACGACCTGCTGTTCGAGGCGTTCGCCGTGGTGCGTGAGGCGGCGCTGCGCACGCTCGGCCAGCGGGCCTTCCCCGTGCAGCTCATGGGTGGTGCCGCGCTCCACCTGGGCAACATCGCCGAGATGAAGACCGGTGAGGGCAAGACGCTCACCTCTGTGTTCCCCGCATACCTCAACGCGATCTCCGGCGACGGCGTCCACGTCGTCACCACCAACGACTACCTGGCCAAGCGCGACTCCGAGAACATGGGCCGCATCCACCGGTTCCTCGGGCTCAACGTCGGCGTGATCCTCTCGGAGATGCCACCCGCCGTGCGCCGCGGCCAGTACGCCGCCGACATCACCTACGGCACCAACAACGAGTTCGGCTTCGACTACCTGCGCGACAACATGGCCTGGAAAGCGGCCGACATGGTGCAGCGCGGGCACAACTTCGCCATCGTCGACGAGGCCGACTCCATCCTCATCGACGAGGCGCGCACCCCGTTGATCATCTCTGGCCCGGCGGAGCAGAGCGCCCGCTGGTACCAGGAGTTCGCCCGCATGTCGCCGCTGCTCAAGCGCGACCTGCACTACGAGGTGGACGAGCGCAAGCGCACCGTCGGCGTCACGGAGGACGGCGTCGCGCTGGTGGAGGACCAGCTCGGCATCGACAACCTCTACGAGGCCGCGAACACCCCGCTGGTGGGGTACCTGAACAACGCTCTGAAGGCCAAGGAGCTGTTCAAGAAGGACAAGGACTACATCGTCCGCGACGGGCAGGTGCTCATCGTCGACGAGTTCACCGGTCGCGTGCTGGCAGGCCGCCGCTACAACGAGGGCATGCACCAGGCCATCGAGGCCAAGGAGGGGGTGGAGGTCCAGGCGGAGAACCAGACGCTCGCCACCATCACCCTGCAGAACTACTTCCGGCTCTACGAGACGCTCTCCGGGATGACCGGTACCGCCCAGACGGAGGCGGCCGAGCTGCACCAGATCTACAAGCTCGGCGTCGTGTCGATCCCCACCAACCGGCCGATGGTCCGCAAGGATCAGCCGGACCTGATCTACAAGACCGAGGAGGCGAAGTTCGCGGCGGTCGCCGCCGACATCGCCGAGAAGCACCGTGCCGGGCAGCCCGTGCTGGTCGGCACCACGAGCGTCGAGAAGTCGGAGTACCTGTCGAAGCTGCTGGTGCGGCTCCAGGTACCGCACGAGGTGCTCAACGCGAAGCACCACGAGCGGGAGGCGGCGATCGTCGCCCAGGCCGGGCAGGCCGGGGCGGTCACCGTGGCCACCAACATGGCCGGCCGTGGTACCGACATCGTGCTGGGCGGCAACCCCGAGTTCCTCGCCGACATCGAGCTGCGCGGTCGTGGCCTCGACCCGGTGAACTCCCGCGAGGAGTACGAGGCGTCCTGGGAGGACGTCGTGGCCGCGATGAAGGAGCAGGTCGCGGCCGAGGCCGAGGAGGTCAAGACCGCCGGTGGCCTGTACGTGCTGGGTACCGAGCGGCACGAGTCGCGGCGCATCGACAACCAGCTACGCGGTCGTTCGGGCCGTCAGGGTGACCAGGGTGAGTCGCGCTTCTACCTCTCGCTCGGCGATGAGCTGATGCGCCGGTTCAACGGCCAGCTGGTCGAGTCGATCATGAACCGGTTCAACCTCCCGGACGACGTCCCGATCGAGGCGGGCATGGTCACCAAGGCCATCCGCAGCGCGCAGACGCAGGTCGAGCAGCAGAACTTCGAGATCCGCAAGAACGTGCTCAAGTACGACGAGGTGCTGAACAAGCAGCGCACCGTCATCTACGACGAGCGCCGCAGGGTCCTCGCGGGCGAGGACATCAAGGAGCAGATCGAGCACATGCTCGAGGACGTCATCACGGCGTACATCGACGGGGCCACCGCCGAGGGGTACGCCGAGGACTGGGACCTCGAGAAGCTCTGGACCGCGCTACGCACGCTGTACACCGTCGGCATCCGCTGGGAGGACCTCACCGACGGCCATGACGACAACGGGCTGGCCGATCCCGGCGACCTCACCAAGGAAGCGCTGGCCGAGGCCGTGCTCGCCGACGCGCGTGACGCGTACGCCGGGCGCGAGGCCGAGGTCGACGAGCTCATCGCCCCCCTCGGTGGCATGCGGGAGCTCGAGCGGCAGGTCCTGCTCACGGTGATCGACCGCAAGTGGCGCGAGCACCTCTACGAGATGGACTATCTCAAGGACGGGATCGGCCTGCGGGCGATGGCCCAGCGCGACCCGCTCATCGAGTACCAGCGCGAGGGCTACGACATGTTCTCCGCGATGCTCGAGGGCATCAAGGAGGAGACGGTCTCCTACCTGTTCAACGCCCAGGTGCAACCGGCCCAGCCGGCGCAGCCCGCCGCGCAGGTCCCGCCCGCTGCCCAGGCTCAGCCGGCGCAGCAGGTTTCTGCGCAACCGCAGCAGGCCCCGGTGCAGCAGGCCCCGGTGCAGCAGCCGCAGGTGCAACAGGTTCCGGCTCCGGCCGAGCGCCGGCCGGCGGCGGCGGCATCCGGCGGCCGCCACTCGGCCGACCCGACGGCCACCACCAGCGTGCTGCCGCCGGCCTTCCGCGGTTCCCGTCCGGCGGATCTGCGCTACAGCGGCCCGGCGGAGGACGGATCCGCCACGCGCTCGCGCAGCGGCGATGGTGCGCGCGACGGCAGCCGGGGCGAATCCACGGTGTCCGGCTCCGCCGAGCCGTCGCGCAATCGGCCGTGCCCGTGCGGCTCGGGTCGCAAGTACAAGCAGTGCCACGGCTCGCCCACTGCAGCACGCCCCTGACCTGCGCGGTTCGGGTTCAGCAAAGTCGCAGCGCGGTGCACCGCCAGCCGGTGCCCGCGCTGTCGGCTCGCTCGAAGCGCGCCGCCACTGCGCGCACGCGTCCGTCCATGGCGCACGCCACGGCCACCTCCGCGATGCCTGGCTGCGGAAGGCACAGACGCATGCGGGCGAACCGGGCAGGGGAACGCACGGTGCGCTGCTGCGCAGCCGTGCGCCAGTAACGCAGCACGGACGCCGTGACGTGGTCGGCGAGCTGTGTGGACGGCCTGCGGTGGTCGAGCACCTCCAGCGCGAGCCGCAGGATCCGCGTGATGCTGCGGTGCGCGTCGCCGAGCTCGGCCGCCGACGGCCCGGCCGGCTCCGGCTGCGGCGGGCGCGGCGCCGGGATGGCGGCGACGACTGCGCTCGCTCCGGGGCCCGGTTCGTACGCCATACGTCGCAGCCGCGGCCGTCCGGCTGGGCAGGCGGCATGCTGCGGCGCAGGTAGCGGGGGTGGTGAGGCCAGCGTGGTGGTCACGGCGTCAGAGTGCGACCTGGCGCCGGGCCGCCGAGGTCCGTTGGGGTGATCAGGCGACGAACCGTACGGGCACTGATGATCCAACTTCGTACGGTGTGCCGATGACCGGCGGTTTCTTCGAGCCCGACCCGCAGCTGATGCCGCTTCACCGGCTGCTGTCCCGGGCCGGGCAGGCCGTCTCCCGGTACTCCCGTGAGGTGGTCGCCGCACACGGGCTGACCGTCACCTCGATGGGCGTGCTCGGTGCGCTCGCCGACGGCGAGGCCGTGTCGCACCGCGAGCTCTCCGGGTACCTCGGCGTCGCCCCGGCCACGCTGACCCCGGTGGTGGACGCGCTGGAGTCTGCGGGCGAGTTGGCTCGCGAGCGCGACGCGTCAGACCGTCGGGTGGTGCGGTTGCGGATCACCGAGCGCGGGCGGCTCCGGCTGGCGGGCGCGCACGGGGCCGTGGCGACGGCGTTGCGGAGCGGCCTTCCCCAGCCGTCGCCGCGCGACGCCGAGGTCATCCGCGCCTACCTGCTGGCCGTGCTGGCGGCGGCCACGCGGGCGGAATGACGGTCCCGTCGGCTTTGCCGACCCGTGCCGAGCACCGTGATCGGTTAGGTTAGGGTCACCTCATGCGCTCTGGAAGGGTGGGCCGGCCGTCGGGCCGGTGGATGTCTTGGGGGCTCGTGATGGCCCTCACGGCGGTGCTGGCCACGGGCTGCGCTACGCAGCAGCAGAGTTCGTCCGGCGGCACCGGGAACACGGATGTGGCCACCGGCGGCAAACTGTTCTCCACCGCCGACGAGGCGACCGCGAAGCTGGGGGCCGACGTCGGCCCCGGTGTCTTCCCCCGGACGATCACCCACGCCCGGGGCACCTCGCGGCTGGAGAAGAAGCCGGCCAGGGTGGTCACGCTCGACAGCGGCGAGCTCGACGCCGTCCTCTCGCTCGGGGTCACGCCGGTCGGCATGGCGAACCCCAACGCGAAGGCGCCGTCCTACCTGGCCGACCGCGTCGCGGGCATCACCAGCGTGGGGGACACCAACAACCTCAACCTCGAGGCCATCGCGGCGCTGAAGCCCGACCTGATCCTCGGTAGCCAGCTGCGCGTCGACCAGCTCTACGAGCCGCTCAGCGCCATCGCGCCCACAGTTCTCAGCATCCGCCCGGGCTTCCCGTGGAAGGAAGACTTCCTGCTGGCCGGCGCCGCGCTCGGCGAGGAGACCAAGGCCACCGAGGTGCTCAACGACTACCAGCGGCGGGCCGACGCGGTGAAGGCGTCGTTGGCGGGTGGCGCGCCCGCGATCTCGCTCGTGCGGTTCATGCCCGGCCGGATCCGCCTCTACGGGAACCTGTCGTTCATCGGGGTGATCCTCAAGGACGTCGGCCTGCCCCGGGCGCCGGGCCAGGACTTCGACGAGCTGGCCCAGGAGGTCTCGCCGGAAGTGATCAACCGCGCCGAAGGCGACTGGATCTTCTACTCGAGCTACGGCCCGCCGGAGGCCACGGATCAGGGCGCCGTGGTGAACGGGGAGCTGTGGAGTCGGCTGAACGCCGTGCAGAAGGGCCACGCGCGACCCGTCGACGACGAGGTCTGGTTCCTGGGCCTGGGGCCCTCGGGCGCCATGATCGTGCTCGACGACTTGCAGAAGATCCTCGCCACGGCGTAGTGCTCGGCAGCGGCCCGTCCGACCGGCCGACCTGCAGCAAGATCGTCGTTTCGGGACGGGTAGCCGTGAGGGATGCGGTTGTCGGGCCCGAGGCGTTGATCGTGAAAGCGGCGGGCGGTCGAGGCCGGCCCGGGGCGCGACCCTGCCAGGATTTGTGACGGGTAGCCGTGCTCAGGGCGGTTGGCGGGCGCGGATTGCCGATCATGGGCGGCGGGGTCGGGTAGCGGTGGATAGTGGCCGGCGTCCGGTTTCGGGGTCGGCTATCGCCCGGTGTGCATGATCGTCGTTTCGGGGCGCACAACCGTGCCAGAGGCGGCTGCCGGGTCCGAATTGGTGATCATGAGCGGACCGGATTCCAAGATCGTCGGTTCGGGACGGGTAGCCGTGCCGGACGCGGTTGTCGGGCCCCGAACGTCGATCATGAAAGTGGCGGGCGGTGGGGCCGGCCGCGGTGCACCCCGCCAGAATTTGGGACTGGTAGCTGTGCTCGGCGCGGTTGGCTGGTCCAGATTTGCCGGTCATGGGTGGCGGGATCGAGCTGCGGCGGGTAGGGCTGGCGTCCGGTTTCGGGTCGGCGACTGCCCGGCCTGCATGATCGTCGTTTCGGGGCGCACAACCGGGCTCGGGACGGCCGCCGGGCCCGAATCGTTGATCATGCGCGGCCCGGCTTTCCAAGATCGCCCGTTCGAGGCGGGTAGCCGTGCTCGGGGCGGTTGGCGGGTCCGGATTGCCGATCATGGGCGGCGAGGTCGGGTGGCGGTCGGTAGCGGCCGGCGTCCGGTCTCGGGTCGGCGACTGCCCGGCGTGCATGATCGTCGTTTCGGGGCGCACAACCGGGTCAGGGGCGGCTGCCGGGTCCGAATTGGTGATCATGGGCGGACCGGTTTTCCAAGATCGTCGGTTGGGGACGGGTAGCCGTGCCGGACGCTGTTGTCGGGCCCGGAACGTCGATCATGAAAGCGGCGGGCGGGTCCGGGCCGGCCGGGGTGCGGCCCCCGCCAGGATCGGATCCCCGGTTCAGGGCGGGTAGCTGTGCGCGGTGCGGTTGGCGGGTCCTGTGACTGCCGATCACAGGCGGGATCGGGGCCGGCCTGCATGATCGTCAGATCGGGACGCGCAACCGTGTCCGGCCCGCCTCCCGGTACCCGAACGCCGATCATGAACCGTCACCAGAGTGTGAGGTCGACGGCTGAGGGCGCGTAGCCGTATCGGCTGCCGAGGGCCTGGTCACCGATCACCGGTAATGTGCCTGCGGTGCCGCTGCGTGGGCTGCTGATGGATTACCAGGGAGTGCTCACCGACGGGGCGGCCGTGGTCGAACTGGTCGGGCGGGCCCGGGCGGCGGGTGTGGCCACCGCTCTGGTCTCCGACGCGCACGCCGTGCCCGACGAGTGCGCAGCGCAGTTCGACGCCGTGGTGCTGGGGCCTTCGCTCGGCGTGCGGAAGCCCGACCCTGAGGTGTACCGCCGCGTCGCGGAGATGCTCGGGCTCCCCGTCGCCCAGTGCCTCGTGGTGGACGATCAGCTGCGCAACCTGCGAGGTGCGCGTGAGGCGGGAGCGGTCGTCGTCCACCACCAGGACGCCGTTGCCACCACCGCCGAGGTCGAGATCCTGTTGGAACTGCCGCCCACCTGAGCAGTGATGGTCACGACGTGTCGGCGTCGGACGGCTCTTCCTCCGGCGGCTGGGCCGGGTCGTCCTTTTCGGTCCCTGTGATCATCGACTGCCGCAGCAGGTCGCCGACGGAGTACTCCGATCCGGACCGGCCCAAACAGGTGAGCGCTACCGCGGCGGCGGTGGTTCCTGGCTGCCCGGCGTCGCGTCGGGCGGCGCCGCGCCCTGCGGCGGAGATCCAGGCGGTGATTCGCCCGGAGGCTTGGGCTCGGTCGTGTCGCCGTCGCCCGTCATCTGTTGCAGCTTGTCGACAGCCTGGTCGATCTGCTCGTCGTGGCCCTGCACCTTGGTCTTGGCCATCTCTCCGGCCTTGTCGAGCCCCTGGTCAACCTTGTCGTCGTGTTGATGCAGCAGCTCGCGAAGTTTCTCCATGAGTCCCATTCGTGCACGATGGCCCCGTGGCGCCATCTCCGCAGCGTGGGCTCATGCATTCGGGCGAAGGCGGACGTGTTCGCGCCGCAGCTCGTCGACACTGTTGACGCCGATGAGCTGCAGCGTGCGGACGATCTCACCGGTCAGGATCGCCACGGCCTTCTCCACGGCGAGTCGGCCGCCTGCCATCAGCCCGTACAGGTAGGCGCGTCCGACGAGGGCGGCCCGGGCGCCGAGCGCGATCGCGGCGAGCACGTCGGCGCCGTGGGTGATCCCGGTGTCGACGAGCACCTCGGCGCGATCGCCGACGGCCTGGACGGTGGGCTCGACCAGCTCCAGCGGCACCGGTGCGCGGTCGAGCTGACGGCCACCGTGGTTGGACAGCAGCACGGCGTCGGCGCCCGCGTCGACCACACGGCGTGCGTCCTCGACGCTCTGGATGCCTTTGATCACGAGCTTTCCCGGCCACGTGTCACGCAGCCACTCGACGTCGGCGATCGTGAGCGCCGGGTCGAAGACGCGTGCGATCAGGTCGGCGGGAGTGCCCTCGGTGGACGTGAGGCTCGCGAACTTCAGCGGCTCGGTGGTGAGCAGGTTGAACCACCAGTGCGGGTGCCGGGCGCCGTCGACGAACGTCCGCATCGACAGGGCGGGCGGGATGGTGAGCCCGTTGTGGACGTCGCGGAGCCGGGCCCCGCCGACCGGAGTGTCGACCGTGAGCAGCAGGGTGTCGTAGCCAGCATCCGTGGCGCGCTGCACGAGCTCCTTGGCGGGCGCGCGGTCGCGCCACAGGTAGAGCTGGAACCACTTGCGCGCGCCGGGAGCGGCGGCTGCGACCTCCTCGATCGTGGTGGTGCCCAGCGTCGACAGCGCGTACGGGATGCCCGCCTCCTCGGCCACCGACGCGACAGCACGCTCGCCCTCGTGGTGCATCATCCGCGTGAAGCCGGTGGGAGCGAAGGCGAACGGGAGCGCAGAACGCTTCCCCAGGATGTCGCGCCCGGTGTCCACGGACGACACGTCGCGCAGCACCGTCGGGCTGAACTCGACGCGGGCGTAGGCCTGGCGGGCGCGGAGCAACGAGTGCTCGCCGTCGGCTGCGCCGTCCGTGTAGTCGAACACGGCCCGTGGGGTGCGGCGGCGGGCGATCGCCCGCAGGTCGGCGATGCTCGCGGCGCGCATCAGCCGTCGTTGCGCGGAGTCGCGCACGAACGGTGCCGGCCGCAGCAGCGGGCGGAGCTCGGAGGGACGAGGAAGCCTGCGCTGGACCATCCAGACAGACTAGATCTCATCCGGCGCCGAAGCGCTCAGCGAGCGCGTCGGGCCAGCTCGAACGCCGCGACCGCCCCGGCGCTCGCCACGCCCAGCGACTCGACGCCACCGTGCATGGGGATCGCCAGCAGGCCGTCGAGCATCTCTCGCACCGATGACGAGAGCCCGTCCGTCTCGTTGCCCAGCACGAGCGCCACGCGCTCGGGGAGCTCGGCATCGAGCAGCGATGAGCCCCCTGCGTCGAGCCCGTACACGGAGAACCCGGCCGCGGCCAGCTCGGTGCATCCCTCCTCGACCGTGCCCGACCTCAGGACGGGCGCGCGGAACGCGACGCCTGCCGAGGCCTTCACGACCAGCGGGTCGATCGCCGGCACGCCGCGGCGGGGGAGCAGCACCCCGTCGAGCCCGGCTGCGGTCGCGCTGCGCAGGATCATCCCGACGTTGGCCGGGTTGGTGAGGCGGTCGAGCACGAGCACCGACGCCGGGGCGCCGGGAGCGAGCGCAGCCACGAACTCGCCGACCGGCGCCATCCGTGGTGCGACGACGTCGGCGAGTACGCCCTGGTCATGGCGTCCGTTGCCGGCCAGCACCTTCACCCGGTGCGCAGACGCCCACTGCACCGGCACCCCGCGTTGACGTGCGGCGCTGGTGATAGCCCGCACCGGCTCGCCCCGCTGTCCCTCGGCCAGGACGACCTTGTCCACCCGCAGCTGCGCGTCGGTCAGAGCCTCCAGCACCGGTTTGCGTCCGTAGACGGTGATGAAGGTGTCCTTGGGAGAACGGGCTCCCGGCTCCCCCGTGAAACCCTGCGCTCCGCTGCTGCTCCGCACGGGTGTCAGGGTGCCACCTAGGATCTGGTCCATGCCGCCCCGGCTCTCCGCGCTCGACGCTTCGTTCCTGTACCTGGAGCAGCCGACGACGCCCATGCACGTGGGCGGGGTGTCGATCTTCCGGCGGCCGCGCCCGCCCGGCCCGTCCGGCGGATTCGACTACGAGCGGCTCGTCGAGCTGATCGAGCAGCGGATCGCGCTGGTACCGCGCTACCGGCAGAAGGTTCGCTACGTGCCGGGCAACCTCGCCCGGCCCGTGTGGGTCGACGACCCGGACTTCGACATCGCCTATCACGTTCGTCGATCCGCGCTGCCCAAACCCGGCTCGGACGAGCAGCTCACCGAACTCGTCGCGCGGCTGATGTCGCGCCCGCTCGACCACACACGCCCGCTCTGGGAGATGTACCTGGTGGAAGGGCTGGCCAGGGGACGCACGGCCGTGCTCACCAAGACCCACCAGGCGATGGTCGACGGCGTGAGCGCGTTCGACATCGGCCAGGTCATCCTGGACGTCTCGGCCACTCCGGGCGCGGCACCGCTCGACGGGGAGGCAGGCGACGCGCCGCTTCCGGGACGGGGGCGGCGCGGACGCGGCATGGTGGAGGAGTTCTGGATGCCGCGGCCGGAGCCGAGCGACACCCAGCTGATTCTCGGGGCCGTGGCCGAGGCGGTGGCGCGCCCGGCCGAGATCGTCGACAACGTCCGGGTCGCTGCGGGTGATGCGTTGGCCACCGTCGGCAAGATCGCCGGCACGGCAGGCAGCCTGTTCTCGATGGCGCGGGCCGCGAGCAGGCGGGCGCCGGGCACCCCGCTCAACGTCCCGATCTCCACCCAGCGTCGGTTCGCGGTGGCGCGCACGCAGCTCGATTCCTACCGGAGGGTGCGCGCCGCGCACGGGTGCACCGTCAACGACGTGGTGCTCAGCGTGGTCTCGGGTGCGCTGCGCAACTGGCTGCTCTCGCGCGGGGAGCCGGTCAGCCCGTCGTCGACGCTGCGGGCGATGGTGCCGCTGTCGGTGCGGGGCGAGGCTGACGTCCCCAGCTCGGCCACGGCCGGCTCACTCGGCAACCGTGTGTCGTCGTTCATCGTGGATCTGCCGGTCGGCGAGCAGAGCCCGGTGGTGCGACTACATCACGTGACCCACGCGATGCGTGAACACACGTCCACGGGGCAGTCTGTTGGTGCCGACACCCTGGTCCGGATCGGTGGTTTCGCCCCGCCTACGCTGCACGCCCTGGGGGCGCGCGCCGCGAGCGGGTTCTCGAAGCGGATCTTCAACTTGGTGGTGACGAACGTGCCGGGACCACAGTTCCCGCTGTACGCCGCAGGTGCCCGGATGCTCGAGATGTTCCCGGTGGTGCCGCTGGCCAAGGGCCAGGCGCTCTCGATCGGGCTCACCTCGTACGACGGCGGCGTCTTCTACGGCTTCAACGGCGACCGCGACGCGATGTCCGATGTCGACGTGCTCGCCGGTCTGGTCGACGAAGCGCTCGACGAGCTCCTCTCGACCGTGGGGTCGTGAGCGCGATGCGCATCTACGTGCCTGCCACCTGGCCGATGCTGCGGACGCTGGTCAAGAACGGCACCGTGGACCCGATCGGCGGCACCGCGTTCGCTCTCACGCCGCGGTTGCGCGAGTCCTACACCAGCGGCGACGAGGAGGAGCTCGAGTACGCCGCGCTCACCGAGGCCGCCCGTGCGTCACTGCGGCTGCTCGCCGTGGAGCTCGGGGTGGGTGAGGACACCACGCCGGCCCGGCGTGTGGTCATCGCCGCCGACCTCGACGATGTCACCCTGCGGCCCGACCTGGACGACGGCGCCGTCCGGATCGCGGGCACGGTGCCGTTCGAGACCATCGCCGCCGTCCACGTCGACAACGACGAGGCGGAGTACGCGGTGCGCCAGGCCGCCGGTGCCGTCGACGCCGCCGACATGGGCGACCTCGACGCGGAGTTCCTCGTCGGTGAGGCGGAGGACCACGAGCTGGCCTGGTACGACCCGTCCGAGGTGGCGTTCCTGGTGGAGCTGGGCTGACGCCCCACGCGGCCCTGCCCGTCCGGCGGGCGCGGGCTCAGCTCCTCACTCCCGGCACGCGGGATCCATGCGATGTCGTCGGCCGGCTGGTCGCTGTGCAGGCCCAGGACTGGCGGTCGGCGCGGCTCGCTCTGCGCGCCCGGTCCGACGGCCTCACCACCGACGCTCTGGACGCCGCGGCGGCCGACGGCTCGCTGGTGGTCTCCTGGCTCCTGCGGGGGACGCTGCACCTGGTGCGCGCCGAGGACCACGGATGGCTTCTGGGGTTCACCGCGCGAGCCGGCATGGTCCAGTCCCGGCGCAGGCTGGCCGAGGAGGGCGTGACCGAGCCGCAGGTCGACACGGCCCTGCGGGTGATCACCTCGGGACCGGCGGACGGAGCCCGATCCCGCCAAGAGCTCACCGACCAGCTTGCCGCAGCCGGTGTACCGGTCGCCGGACAGGCCGTGTACCACTGCCTGCGCCTCGCGGCGCTGCACGGGCGCGCGGTGCTGGTGCCGGGAGCCGAGGCGGGATCGCTGCTCGTCCGAGCCATCTACCCTCCCGCGGCGCCGACTGATCGGGATGCCGCCGTCGTCGAGCTCGCGCGCCGCTACCTTCGGGGCCACGGACCGGCCACAGCCGCCGACCTCGCGGCATGGTCGGGTCTGCCGCTCCGCGACGCCAGGGCCGGGCTACGAGGACTCGGCGCAGCGCTCGTCGAATGCGCCGACGGCCTCGTCGACCTGGCCTGCCGTGATGCGGCCGGGGGCGATGTACCGGGGGTGCCCCCGCGGCTGCTGCCGCCGTTCGATCCGTTCCTGCTCGGCTGGGCCGACCGCTCGTTCGCGGTGCCGGAGCATCTGCGGTCGCGGGTGCACCCGGGTGGGGGGATGCTGCGGGCCATCGCGACGGTCGACGGTGCGGTGGTGGGTACGTGGACCCTGCGGCGGCGCGATGGGCGCCCGGAGGTCGCGCTCGACGTGGCCGAGCCGGCGCACGTCGCGGCGCTTGCGCTCGACGTGGCCGACGTGCTCCGGTTCTCGGGCTGACCCCTCGGGCGTCGGGTCAGCGCCGGTCGCGGCGGTCGCGGCGGCGCTGCTCGCGCCCACCGTCGCCCCGACCGACCCCACCGCCGTAGACCAGCGCGCCCATCAGCGGAATGAGCAGGAAGAAGAACCACTGCTTGGTGATGAAGAACAGCAACACCGCCACGATCGGGGTGATCGTGGCGAGCCGTGGCCCCCAACCGTCGAGGAAGCCGTCCTTCTTCGGGGCCACCTCACCGGCGGCCGGGGCCACGGGCAGCGGCGCGGTCAACGGAGCGACCGTGCCGGGGAGCTGTGGGTGCGGCTCCGGCAGATCGGTGAACAGCTCGGCGATCTCGGAGGCCACGACGGCATTGGCCGCCTTTGCCGTGCGCTCGCCGTACTCCTCGACTCCCAGCCTGCCTTCCGACAGGTGCTCGTCTAGTGCCTTCATAGCCGCGGTGCGTTCAGCAGTGCCGATCCGCAGGGGCGAGGATTCTTCCCCGGACGTCATGCGCAGAGCGTGCCAAACCCGTCATCTCAGTGCTACCAGTACCCGGCGCAGCGCGGCGAGCCTGCCGGGCTGCAGCAGTCCCTTCTCCGCCAGGGCATCCAGCGCGCACTCCGGATCAGCGGGCGGGCCGAGGTGCCCGCAGCCGCGTGGGCAGTCCTCGATCGCCGCGGCGAGATCGTCGAAAGCGGCCAGGACGTCGTCGGGCGTGACGTGGGCGAGGCCGAAGGACCGGACGCCGGGCGTGTCGACCACCCAGCCGCCGCCACGTTCCTCGGGCAGCGGCAGGGCGAGTGCGGCGACGGTGGTGTGGCGCCCCTTGCCGACGGCCGACACGAGGCCGACCGCCCGCGCGGCGTCCGGAACCAGGGCGTTGACCAGCGTCGACTTGCCCACGCCCGAATGCCCGACCAGCGCCGACACCCGGCCGGTCAGCACCGTGGCGAGCTCGGCAGGCTCCTGGTCGCGACGCGTGACGATCACGGGCAGGTCGAGGTCGCGGTACTGCGCGGCGAAGACCTCGGGGTCGCCGAGGTCCGCCTTCGTCAGACACAGGATGGGGGCGAGTCCACCCGCGTAGGCGGCCACCAGGCAGCGGTCCACGAACCCGGTGCGTGGCTCCGGGTCGGCCACCGAGGTGACGATCACGAGTTGTTCGGCGTTGGCCACGACGACCCGCTCGAAAGGGTCGGTGTCGTCGGCGGTGCGGCGCAGCAGGGTGCGGCGCTCCTCGACGCGAACGATGCGGGCGATCGTGTCGGGGGCACCCGACAGGTCCCCGACGAGCCCGACGCGGTCACCCACGACGATCGGGGTGCGGCCGAGCTCGCGGGCCCGCATCGCGGTGACCGCAGGGCGCGTGCTGTCGGCGCCGGGAGCGCACGTCCAGCGGCCCCGGTCCACGGTGGTGACCATCGCCTCGGCGGCGTCGGCGTGCTCGGGGCGGCGCTTGGTGCGCGGCCGTGACCCCCGGCGTCCGGGGCGGACCCGGACGTCGGACTCGTCGTACTCGCGGCGCTTCACGTCAGCGCGACGCCGACGGCATCCCGGTCACCGGACCGCCTCGACGAGCGCGGACCAGCGGGCAGGGAAGTCGGGGATGGTCTTGTCGGTGCAGGCCACGTCGTCGATCGTGACGCCGGGCACGACGAGCCCGATGAGCGCGCCTGCCGTGGCCATCCGGTGGTCGGCGTAGGCCCCCCAGGGCCTGTCGGCGGGGGCGGTCAGCGGCACCGGACGGATCTCGAGCCCGTCCGGCATCTCGGTGACGTCTCCACCGAGGGCGTTGATCTCGGTGGCGAGTGCGGCCAGCCGATCGGTCTCGTGCCCGCGGATGTGGGCGACGCCGCGGATCCAGGACGGTCCCGTGGCCAGCGCGGCAACGGCGGCGACCGTGGGCGTCAGTTCGCTGGCGTCGTGCAGGTCGACGTCGACGCCTGCCAGGGCGTCCGGCCCGCGCACCGTCATCCCGTCCGGCCCTGGTTCGACGGTGCAGCCGGCCTGGGTGAGCACGGAGAGGATCTCGGCGCCCGGCTGGGTGGAGTCGGTGGGCCAGCCCAGCACGGTCACCTCGCCCCCGGTGATGGCAGCGGCGGCGAGGAACACCGCGGCGTTCGACAGGTCCGGCTCCACGGTCCAGTCGCGGGCCGCGATCGGCCCGGGGGCGACCCGCCAGGTGTCGGGCTCGCTGCGGCCCGTTCCGTCCGCGCTGTCGTCGACCTCGACGCCGGCCGCGCGCAGCATGTCGACGGTCATCTCGATGTGCGGCAGCGAGGGCACCGGCTTCCCGTCGTGATGCACGGTGACGCCCTTGTCGTAGCGGGCGCCGGACAGCAGGAGCCCGGATACGAACTGGGACGACGCCGAGGCGTCGATCACCACATCGCCACCGGGCAGTCCACCGGTGCCGTGCACGGTGAACGGCAGCCTGTCCCCGTCCACTCGCGCCCCCAGCGCTCGCAGCGCGTCGAGCACCGTGGCCATCGGCCGCTTCCGGGCCTGCGGGTCGCCGTCGAACGCGACCGGGCCGTCGGCCAGCGCCGCCGCGGGAGGCACGAACCGCATCACGGTGCCGGCGAGCCCGCAGTCCACCGTGCCACCGCCGCGCAGTCCGTCGTGGGGGGAGAACGTGACCCGCTCGCCGTCGACCTCGATCGGGACGCCGAGCGCGCGCATGGCGCCGACCATCAGTGCCGTGTCGCGGGTGGCGGGCGCGCCCGTCACGACGGCGGCACCGCCGGAGAGCGCGGCGAGCAGCAGCGCGCGGTTGGTCACGGACTTGGACCCGGGCGCAGCCACGCGGCCGCGGACGGGCCCGTGGGCGAGCGGTGCGGGCCATGGGCTGGTCACCCCCGCAATGATTCCGCATGCTGCCCTCCGCGCCGGCCGGGAGGCTGCCGCGCGTCGAACTTGCGCCGTGCGGCGCTGTAGCCGTCGACGGTGGGACGATGGGGACATGTGCGGTCGTTACGCATCGATCAAGGCCCCCGCCGACCTCGCCGACGAGTTCCGTGCCGTCGACGCCACTGACGGAGCGGCGAAGGTGGACTACAACGTGGCGCCCACCAAGCAGATCATCACGGTGGTGGAGCGGCACCCGCGTGACGAGGAGGGCACGCCCGACCCCGACACCACCGAGCGCACGCTGCGCATGCTGCGCTGGGGGCTCGTGCCGTCCTGGTCCAAGGACCCGAAGTCAGGCGCACGCATGATCAACGCGCGGTCGGAGTCGGCGGCCACGAAGCCCGCGTTCCGCCGGGCGCTCAACTCTCGGCGTTGCCTGATCCCGGCCGACGGCTGGTTCGAGTGGCAGCGCGGGCCCGAGCACAAGCAGCCCTACTACACCCACTACTCCGACGGGAGCTCGCTCGCGATGGCCGGGCTCTGGGAGTACTGGAAGCCGAAGGACGACCCCGAGAACGAGTACCCGAACGGGCTGGTCACGGCCGCGGTCCTCACCACCGATGCGGTCGGCCCGCTCACGCAGGTGCACGATCGGATGCCGCTGGTGCTCCCGCGGTCGGCGTGGGACGCGTGGCTCGACCCGGACGCCGGTGCCGACGACGAGAGGGTGGCCGCCCTGCTCGCTCCGCCGTCACCGGAGCTCGTGGCCGCACTCGAATTGCGACCGGTGTCCCCGCGGGTCAACAGCGTGCGCAACAACGGGCCGGAGCTGTTGGAACGGCTCGCTACCGAGGACGTCCGCGAGCCGCTGCAGCTCGACCTGCTGGCCGGGCCGAACCCCAAGTGACCGCTCCGGAGTCCGGCGGTGGCGGCGTGGTCGCCGAGATCGCCACCCCCCATGGTCCGGCCCGGATCACCCGCCACGACGCCGACGGCGAAGCGCGGGGCGTGCTGCTGCTCGGCCACGGTGCGGGTGGCGGGGTGGGCGCGCCCGACCTGGTTGCCGCGGCGGGCGTCGCCGTCACGGCCGGGATGCGTGTCGTGCTGGTGGAGCAGCCCTACCGCGTTGCCGGGCGCCGCGCTCCCGCTCCGGCGGTCCAGCTCGACACGGCCTGGCTGGCAGTGGTGGAGCATGTCCGGGCCGGCACCGATCTCCGACTGCCGCTGCTGTTCGGAGGCCGTAGCTCCGGGGCCCGCGTGGCGTGCCGGACAGCCGCGGAAGGCGCAGCTGCCGGCGTGATGTGCCTCGCCTTCCCCGTCCACCCGCCGGGAAAGCCGGAGAAGGACCGGCTTCATGAGCTGGCCGCGCCGACCGTCCCGGTGCTGGTGGTGCAGGGGGAGAGCGACCCGTTCGGCCGTCCCGATCCTGCTCCCGGTCGGGAGGTGGTGATGCTGCGCGGCAACCACAGCCTGCGCAGCGACATGCCCGGCCTGCGGGCGGCTGTGGCGGGCTGGCTCGCGCAGCGGTTCGAGGCCGTGCCGGTGGCCGGGTAGCTACGAAGTCGCGATCGAGGCGAAGCGAGCGCCGGTGAGCCGTGCGAGGTCGCCGGGCGCGAGCTCCACCTCCAGCCCGCGGCGCCCGGCGCTGCAGAAGAGCGTCTCCAACTCCTCCGCGGACGAGTCCAGCACGGTCGGCAGGCGCTTGCGCTGGCCCAGCGGGGAGATCCCGCCCGCGACGTAACCGGTGGCCCGCTCGGCGAGGGCGACGTCGGCCATCTTCGCCCGCTTGCCGCCCACCGCGGCCGCGAGCGCCTTGAGATCGAGCGTCGTCAGCACGGGGACGATTCCGACGGTCAGCGCGCCGTCCACGTCGGCGACCAGAGTCTTGAACACCCTCGCTGGGTCCAGCCCCAGCATCTCCGCGGCCTCCGGCCCGTAGGCCTGACCGCTCCCGTGGGTGTAGCTGTGCAGCCGGTGCGAGACGGCCTGCTTCGTGAGCAACGCGGTCGCCTGCGTTCCCCTACCTGCCACCCCCGCACGATAACGGGAAGGGAATCGCGCGGCGGAGCCGGATGTTGAGAAGGGGGTGAATCAGGCAGTGATGGATGCGCCGAAAATCGCGCCGCGCCGCGACGGCCGGGTGCGTCCGGCCTTCGGGGTGGCGCTCGGCGGCGTAAGCTCGATCCGTCAGCAGGGCGGCCAACGAGTGGCCGGCCTCGAGGTCGCAGATCATGCGACCCGGCGGGAGAGGAGCAGGGTGCCACGCACCGAACAGGCGGCCGAAGCGGAGATCACCGCAGGTCAAGACGTCGAGCATGAGCAGGACGAGTCCGCCGAGGAGCGGGCTGCCCGCTTCGAACGCGACGCGATGCCCCTGATCGACCAGCTCTACGGCGCCGCCCTACGGATGACGCGTAACCCGGCCGACGCCGAGGATCTGGTGCAGGAGACCTATCTCAAGGCCTACTCCGCATTCCGGACCTTCAGGGCCGGAACGAATCTCAAGGCCTGGTTGTACCGGATCCTTACCAACACCTACATCAACGGGTACCGCAAGCGGCAGCGCCAGCCCGTGCAGTCGGCCACCGACGAGATCAGCGACTGGCAGATCGCGCAGGCCGGTGAGCACACGTCCCAGGGCCTGCCCTCGGCCGAGATGGAAGCGCTGGACCGGCTCCCCGACAACGACGTCAAGGTGGCTCTGCAGCAGTTGCCGGACGACTTCCGGATGGCGGTGTACCTCGCTGACGTCGAGGGCTTCGCATACAAGGAGATCGCTGACATCATGGGCACCCCGATCGGTACCGTGATGTCCCGGTTGCACCGGGGCAGGCGCCAGCTTCGCGACATGCTCACCGACACCGCCCGCGACCGCGGGTTCCTGCGGGGACAGCCGGAGGAGGTCTCCAAATGAGCTGCGGGAACCACCACGACACCGATTGCTCCGAGGTGCTCGCCGAGGTCTGGCTGTTCCTCGACCACGAGTGCGACCAGGCGCGCAGAGCGTTGCTCGCGCAGCATCTGGACGAATGCGGGCCATGCCTCGCCGAGTACGGCATCGACGACAAGCTGAAGAGGCTGCTCGCCACGAAATGCGGCGGTGAGCACGCTCCTGACGAGCTGAAGAACCGGTTGCGACGCCAGATCAGGGTGGCGGTGCTCGAGCAGGCGGACATCACCGTGGAGGCGGGGCCGGACGGCGCCACCACAACCACCGTCGAGGTGCGTGCCAGCCGCATCGAACAGCGTGGTTGAGCGGATAGGGCGGTAGCGCGCGAAGGCGCCGGGGCCATTGGCCACCGGCGCCTTCTCACGATCACCTGCAGATGGATCAGGTGTTGGGCCGCTTGCCGTGGCTGGCCGCGCTCTTCTTGCGGTCGCGACGCTTGCGTGCGCGCTTCGACATCTTCCCTCCCCCTGACTCGTTCTTCGCGATCGGTTCGTCGTACCGACGGTGCCTCGAGTCTTCCACGTGCTTGACTGGGACCAGGTCCGTGGGGCGTGGCGCCCTGACCGGGAGGGGTTTCTAGTTGTCCACCCTCAGCGAGCTGCTCGCGGAGCACACCCAACTGGCCGGCGATGCCGTCGACCATCTGCAGCGCGTGGTCGCCGAGTGGCAACTGCTCGCCGACATGTCATTCGCCGACTTCCTGCTCTGGGTCCCGCTCAACGGTGAGGAAGAGCACCTCGGTCCGCGCGAATTCCTCTGCGTGGCCCAGGCCCGTCCCACCACCGCACCCACCGCGCACCCCGAGGACGTCGTCGCCGCGCGCGTCCAGTCCACCGACAACCCGCAGCTGCGGCGGGCCGTCGTCGAAGGCCGGATCTGCCGGGAGGAGAACCCGCGCTGGCACCTGGAGGTGCCCGTGCGCCGCGAGACCATTCCGGTCCGGCACGCAGGGTCGGTGGTCGCTGTGCTGTCCCGGGACACGAACCTCGCCATGCCCCGGGTACCCAGCCCGCTGGAGATCGCCTATCTCGGCAGCGCGTCGGACCTGTGCCAGATGGTCGCCGACGGCACCTTCCCGCCGCGGGCGGCCGTCGCGGGCGCCGACACGAGCCCGCGGGCGGGCGACGGCCTGATCCGCCTCGACGCGCACGGACTCGTGGCCTACGCGAGCCCCAACGCGCTCTCGGCCTACCACCGCATGGGTCACGCCAGTGACCTCGTCGGGCTGTCGCTCACCCAGGCCACGCGGGAGCTCGTGCACGACCCGTTCGACGCCGCCGAGGTGGCCGCCCGCATCGGAGCGGCGCTCGACGGGCGGCATTCGCTGCGGATGGAGGTGTACGCACGCGGCGCCGTGATGCTCGTGCGTGCCCTCCCGCTGCGCCCACGGGGCGACGCGGCGGGCGCCTTGGTGCTCGTGCGCGACGTGACCGACCTGCGTCGCCGGGACATGGCGTTGCTCAGCAAGGACGCCACGATCCGGGAGATCCACCACCGGGTGAAGAACAACCTCCAGACCGTGGCGGCGCTGCTGCGTCTGCAGGCCCGCCGCACGGCGATTCCGGAGGCCCGCCGGGCGCTCGTGGAAAGTGTTCGGCGTGTCAACTCCATCGCGCTGGTGCACGAGTCGCTCTCGGTCTCGGTGGCCGAGCGCGTGGACCTCGACGAGCTGGTCGACAAGGTCCTGCCCGCCATCGGTGACGGCGCCACCGCGGAGTTCCGGGCCAAGGTGCGGCGGGACGGCAGCTTCGGCACGTTGCCTGCCGCGCTGGCCACGCCCCTTGTGCTGGTGCTCACAGAGCTCGTCCACAACGCGCTGGCCCACGCCTTCGAGCCCGGCCGGGCCGGGGAGGTCGTGGTGTCGGCCCATCGGTCGGCCGGCGGGCTCGACGTGGTGGTGGCCGACGACGGCCGCGGCATCCCCCCGGGGTTCGACCCGGACTCGTCAAAGGGGCTCGGCCTGCAGATCGTGCGGACTCTGCTCGACTCCGAACTCGACTCGGCGCTGCAGGTTCGGCCCCGCGCAGGGGGCGGAACCGAGGCCGTCATCAGGCTCTCGTTGCGGGGGCGTTAGCCTTCAGGTCGTGGTCGAGGATTCCGGTTGTGCGGTCGCCGCCCGGGCCGTCGATCCCCCTCCGGAGCTGCTCTTGCGTGCGCCCGGTGAAACGACCGCGGGCCCGGTGCCGGGTGCAGTCCGGCCTCGGGCCCGCGGTGGGGGAGGTTTGCGTATTGCGGTGTATCAGGCGGTGCGTGCGCGCGTACGCGCGTTGCGGCGCTTCAGGGCGCGCCGCTCATCCTCGCTCATGCCGCCCCAGACGCCTGCGTCCTGGCCACTCTCCAGCGCCCACGTGAGGCACTCGGTGACGACCGGGCAGCGCCGGCAGACGGTCTTGGCCTCGGCGATCTGCAGCAACGCAGGCCCGCTCGTCCCCACGGGGAAGAACAGCTCGGGGTCCTCGTCGCGGCAGATAGCGCGGTGACGCCAATCCATGGTCTCTCGGCTCCTTGTACTTGCGCGATCGGGGTCGCGCCGATCGTCTGTCACGGTGTTTCCGCGCTTGTGAATCGTTTCACGAGCGCGCTCGGTGTTCAAGGTCCGAGGTCCACCCAGGTGAGCACTCTCACCCACTCATAGCAACGAGTTGCGCCACGATCGGTTACTTGTTGCGTACCGCGTTCGTGACTCGTCACCTTGAGCTATGGACTTCGTCCCGCCCACCGGAACCGGGTTACCCCCGGTCCCGAAGGACCATGCGAGAAGGATCCTCGCGATCACTCGCTTGTCCCTGGACAACCTTGGGGCAACGTTTGCCCAGGTGCGAGCCCTTATCGGCTCGACGGTCCACAGGCATCGGTGAGTGGACGAGAATCCTCACCCTCGTGAGTGACGGGGTACGCCCGGCTGCGACGAGCTGCGCATCTCACACGATGACCCGTAGCGCCGCGAACACGGTGCGAAATCACTCTTTGGGCGTGCGGGACGATCCGGACGGCGTACCGCCGGGGCCGGGTTCGGCCCACACAGACCAGCGACAACGGTGGCCGGGGCGGGGAAATTCCCAACCGGACGGCGGGACCGGACGTGACACAGGTCGCGACGCCTATCCTCGAGCTCGTGAAGGCGGAGCGACCGGCGGCAGGACTGCCGCGGCAGGTGCGCCTGGCCGGAGTCCTGGTCGGGGTGCAAGGACTGGTGGGGGTCGGCTTCGCGGTGGCTCTGGGCCTGCGCTCGCTCGCCCCCGGGGTCGGTGTCAGCAGCGTGCTCGGTGAGGCCGGCTACTTCGTTCTCATCGGCGCTGCGCTGGTGGCCGTCGGCGTCGGCCTCCTGAGGGGGCGCCGGTGGGCGCGCACCCCTGCCATCGTCACCCAGCTGCTGCTGCTCCCGGTGGTCTACTCGCTGATCGGGCCGTCGCGTCAGCTCGTGCTGGGGATCGTCTGCGGCGTGTTCGTCGTCGCCACGTTCATGCTGCTCATCAGTGAGCGGTCGCGTGAGTGGTCGATGGGTCTGGACCTGCCGGACGCGAAGCAGCGCTAGCGGCGCCGCCCGCGGTAGCGGCCAGGGCGCTCAGCGCGTCGCCGTGGAGCCGGAACGTGGTCCACTCGTCCATCGCCACCGCCCCGAGGCTGCGGTAGAAGCCGATCGAGGGCTCGTTCCAGTCCAGCACCGACCACTCGAACCGCGCGTAGCCCCGCTCGGCGCAGACAGCGGCCAGGGTGGCCAGTAGGGCCCTGCCGATGCCGCCGCCGCGGTGAGTGGGCCGCACGAAGAGGTCCTCCAGGTAGAGGCCGTGCACGCCGCGCCAGGTGGAGAAGTTGACGAACCAGAGGGCGAAGCCGACCACTTCCGCGGGCCCCGCCCCGTCAGCCCCCGATGGAACCTCGGCGACGTGCCCGAACAGTGCGGGCGCCGGGCCGAACAGGGCGGTGGCGAGCTGCGCCTCGGTCAGCGTGCAGGACTGCGGCTCACGTTCGTACTCGGCGAGCTCGTGCACGAGCCCGACCACGGCCGCCAGATCGCCGGGGCGTACCTCCCGGATCACCGCTGCGGAGGCAGCGCTCACGTGAGCGGTCGCAGGTTCACGCCGTCGAGGCGCGGGACGCCCCGTTCGTCGCCCAGCACGGCCAGGGACGGCGCCGACATCTCGAACCGGACGCCCTGGGTGGCGGGAAGCTCGATCCAGCGGCTGGTGAGAACCCGGCTGAAGTGGCCGTGCCCGGCGAGAACGACGTCGCCGGAGTCGAGCTTCGCCCGGGCGTCGGCGAGCACGGAGTCGGCCCGGCGGGCGACCTGCTCGGCCGTCTCACCGCCGGGGCAGGGGTGGGTCCAGACCGTCCAGCCCGGCACGGTCTCTCGGATCTCCTCGGTGGTGAGGCCCTCGTACTCGCCGTAGTCCCACTCGGCGAGCCGTTCGTCGACGCCGTCGGAGCGCAGGCCGGCCAGCTCGGCCGTGTCGCGCGCACGGGCGCGGGGGCTGGTGAGGACGAGAGCGGGCGGCCCATCGCCGCGTAGCCTCGCCAGGAGCTCGCCCGCTGCCTTCGCAAGGCCCCTCCCGCGCTCGGTCAGCGGGATGTCGGTGCGGCCCGTGTGACGGCCGGACAGCGACCACTCCGTCTCTCCATGACGCAACAGGAACACCCGACCGCTGCTCACTGCGTCGACACTAGTGTGCGGCTGGGCTTCGCGCGGGGTGTGCGTGCACGGTGGCGGCGGTCAGCCGGGGTACAGCGTGTGTGAGCTCGTGCTCGGCGGCGTGCGCGATGGCGTGGGCGCGTTCGATGCTGACCCCGGGCGACACCGACAGGTCCACCTCGGCGCGCAGGGCGTGCCCGATCCAGCGCAGTCGCACGTGGTCGACGCCGACCACCCCGGCCACGCCCTGCAGCGCCGCGACGGCCCGCTCGACCAGCGAGGGGTCGACGGCGTCCATCAGGCGGGCGAGCACCTGCCTGGCGGCGCCCCAGGTGACGGTGACGATCGCGGCCGTGATGGCCAGGCCCACCACCGGGTCGGCCCATCTCCAGCCCAGCGCCGCCCCGCCCGCGGACAGCAGCACGGCGAGCGAGGTCAGCGCGTCGGTACGGGCGTGCAGGCCGTCGGCGACGAGCGCGGCGGACCCGATCCGCCGTCCCGTGCGGATGCGCACCTGCGCGGCGATCTCATTGCCTGCGGCGCCGACCAGTCCGGCGATGGCGACCGCGCCGAGGAACCGGACGTCCGTGGGCTCCGTGAGCCTGCGCACCGACTCGTAGCCGGCGAATACGGCGGAACCGAGGATCACCAGCACCACGACGATGCCTGCGACGTCCTCCGCGCGTCCGTAGCCGTACGTGAACCGGCGCGTCGGCGGGCGTCTGGCGAGGAGGAAGGCGATCCCGATGGGCACGGCGGTCGCGGCGTCGGCGACGTTGTGCATGGTGTCCGACAGCAGCGCCGCGGAACCGGACGCCACAACCACGACTGCCTGGAACGCCGCCGTGGCGCCGAGCACGCCGAGGGAGACCCACAGGGCTCGCATCCCGGCCCGGGAGGCCGCCATGGCCTGATCGACGCGGTCGGCCGGGTCGTGGCTGTGCGGGACGGCGAGGTGGCGGACTGCGTCCCAGAGCCGTCGTACACCGCCGGTGCCGGCGTGGCCGTGCCCTCCATGGCCGTGTCCATGGCCGTGCCCGTGGCCGGTTTGCGGCGCGGTCTGCATCCGGGCACTATACGTGCTCATGTACGCACGCGACTACGATGCAGGTGCCGACCAGTGGCAACGGCTGCCACCGGGCGACCGCGTGGATGTCGCAGTTGAGTCGTTCCGGATGCTCGCCGACCCCACCCGCCTGCGGTTGCTCTGGCTCCTGTGCGGCGGTGAGTACGACGTGTCGGCCCTCGCCGCGGCGAGCGGCGCCGCGCGGCCCGCGGTGTCTCAGCACCTCGCGAAGCTGCGGATGACCGGCCTCGTCGCCACCAGGCGCGACGGACGGCGCGTGCTCTACCGGGCCCGCGGAGAGCACCTGCGCCGACTGCTGGCGGAGGCCGTGACCGTGCCCGACTGAAGCGTTCGAACGAGGCGGGTCCCGGTTCCCGCGACATGGACACGTATCGCTGTTCTGCGGGGCTACGAACAGCGATATGTGTCCATGTCGTCGGAGATCACCCGACAACGAAAACGGCGCTGACCACGGGAGGGTGCTCCCGCTGGTCAGCGCCGCTGTCAGCGCCCGTATCAGGCAGCCGACTTGGTCTCCCAGAAGATCTTGTCGATCTGGGCGATGAGGTCGAGCAGCTGCTGGCCCGTGGCAGGGTCCATCGAGGACTTGGCGCCGTCGGGGCCGCCGCCGGCCTTCTTGGTGGCCTTGTTGAACAGCTCGTGCAGCTCGGGGTACTTCTCGAAGTGCGGCGGCTTGAAGTAGTCGGTCCACAGCACCCACAGGTGGTGCTTGACCAGGTCCGAGCGCTGCTCCTTGATCAGGACCGCACGCGTGCGGAACTCGGGGTCCTCGTTGCTCTGGTACTTCTCCTGGATGGCCTTGACCGACTCGGCCTCGATCCGCGCCTGTGCCGGGTCGTACACGCCGCAGGGGAGGTCGCAGTGAGCGGTGGCCTCCAGCCGCGGGCGGAGAATGCGGGACAGCAGCCGCATGGGTCCTCCCTGGTTGGTGATCGTTCTGGCGCGCCCGACACTA
Organism: Pseudonocardia yunnanensis; assembly: GCF_039534065.1. Taxonomy (NCBI): domain Bacteria; kingdom Bacillati; phylum Actinomycetota; class Actinomycetes; order Pseudonocardiales; family Pseudonocardiaceae; genus Pseudonocardia; species Pseudonocardia yunnanensis. The sequence goes on from NZ_BAAAUS010000043.1 coordinate 184,431, forward strand.
CTCTGGGACTCCGGCCGCAGCAGGGTGGCGAGGGGGTACGGGTGCGCTGGCGGAGGGTGGCGGTCCGCGGTCCGTCGATGTCGCCGACACTGCGTGACGCCGACGTGGTGCTCGTCAGGTTCGGCGCAGCGGTACGCAGTGGCGACGTCGTGCTGGTGCGGTGGGCCACCCGTCCGGGGCAGCTGTCGGTGAAGCGCGCCGTGCAGCACACGGAGACCGGGTGGTGGGTGCTCGGCGACAACCCCTACGGCTCCACCGACTCGCGCACGCTCGGGCCTGCCGAGGTGCTCGCCGTGGTGGCCTGGCGGTTGTGGCCGCGGCCGGGCAGGCTGCGGCCCACCGCGGAGTGATTCGGCGTCCGATACCGGGCCGGACGGTCGGCGGGAGTGACGGGCGCTCGGAGACCGGCGGCTAGGGTCGTGCGCGTACCCAGACAGCCGACCCCGCCGATCCGCGCCGCGTCATCCTGCGGCAGTTCCGCGAGAGGCCCCGGCACCGGGAGACCGGGTCGACAACCGCGGCCCCTCCGGTGCACGGCGAGCGTGCGCCCGGCTTTCCGGGCGCCCCCAACAGCACCGTACGAGGAAGTGGACTCCGTTGACGATCGTTCCTGACCGCACCCTGCCCACCCCGGGTCCGACCCGCGAGGAGATCTTCGCCGCCCATGAGGGTGGGAAGCTCGCCATCGAGCCGACCGCGCCCTTGACGAACGCGCGGGACCTGGCCATCGCCTACACCCCCGGTGTGGCGGAGGTGAGCCGCGCCATCGCCGACGACGCCGCGCTGGCGGCCCGCTACACCTGGACCAACCGCCTGGTCGCCGTGGTCAGCGACGGCACCGCGGTGCTCGGGCTCGGCGACATCGGTCCGCGAGCCGCACTGCCGGTCATGGAGGGCAAGTCGGCACTGTTCAAGACCTTCGCCGGGCTGAACTCGATCCCGATCGTGCTCGACACCGTCGACGTCGACGAGATCGTCGAGACGCTCGTGCGGCTGCGTCCGAGCTTCGGCGCGGTGAACCTGGAGGACGTCTCGGCGCCCCGCTGTTTCGAGTTGGAGCGCAAGCTCGTCGAGGCGCTCGACTGCCCCGTCATGCACGACGACCAGCACGGCACCGCGATCGTGCTGCTCGCCGCGCTCCGCGGAGCGTGCGCGGTGCAGGTGCGTCCGCTCGCGGATCTGCGTGTCGTCATCTCGGGCGCGGGAGCCGCGGGCATCGCCTGTGCGCGCATCCTGCTCGCGGCCGGCACGCGGGACGTGACCGTTCTCGACTCCCGCGGCATTCTCGTTCCGGGCCGCGCCGGGATGACGGACGAGAAGGCGCGGCTCGCCGACGTGACCAACCCGCGTGGCACGAGCGGCGGAGTGGCGGAGGCGCTCGACGGCGCTGACGTCTTCGTGGGGCTGTCGAGCACGTCGCTGCCCGAGGAGCTCCTGACCAGGATGGCGCCCGAGGCGATCGTGTTCGCCCTCTCCAACCCCGACCCCGAGGTGCACCCGGACGTCGCCGCGCGGCACGTCGCCATCGTGGCCACTGGGCGCAGCGACTTCCCGAACCAGATCAACAATGTTCTCGCGTTCCCCGGCGTCTTCCGCGGCGCGCTCGACGCGGGGGCGAAGCGGATCACCGAGTCGATGAAGCTCGCGGCCGCCGACGCCATCCTCGCGGTGGCTCGTGACGATCTTGCCGTCGACCGGATCGTGCCCAGCCCGTTCGATCCGCGGGTGGCGCCGGCGGTGGCCGCGGCGGTGGCGTCCGCCGCGCGCTCGGTTCCGGACGGTCCTGACGAGCAGTAGTGGGCGGTTAACCCGTCCTTACCTCTCCACCCCCACATGGATGCACCGGTGACGCAGGGTGCTGACCAGCGCGTTCTCGTCCTCAACGTTAGGTAGGCCGTTTGGGCGGTCGTCCAGATCGAGCGCCATTCGGCGTCGTTGACCCGGTGAGATAGACGCCATGACCGCTGGGGGCCACGTGGATGAGCTCGGACACCGTTCTGGTGAGGGTTCGACCGGTGGGTCGGCGCCCGAGTCGAAGGACTCAGACGGACTGATCACCGACGCCGCCGCGCGGGCGGATCTGCTCCGCTCGCGCCAGGCTGTTTTCGGTCGCGAGCTGCCTGCGCGCACGGCGATGTTCCTCTCCCGCGCCGCGAAGGCGGCCGAGGGCGAGCGCGCCGTCGACAGTGGGCAGGCGGAGAGCACGGTCGAAACCGCCACCGAGCCGCGTGCCGTACAGCTCGCCGAGCTCGACGGGCCCGGTGGCGACAGGCGGGGCCTGCCGGAGCTGCGGGACGCGGTCTTCGGCAGCTCCCTCGCCGGGGCGGGACCGGAGATCGTCCCGCTGCCGGCGGCTCCCGCGCTCGTCTGCGACTCCGCCGAGCGCATCCTGCGGGTCAACGCCGCACTGCTGAGCCTCGCCGGCCGGGGCACGGACGGCGCGCTGGCCCATCCCGCCGACGCCGGCCGCAGTGCGCTGTTCGGGATGAGCCTGTCGCAGCTCGTCGTCGGGCCGGATGTCGATGCCCGGCTGATCCGGCCCGACGGCAGCCCCCTGCGCGTGCGGGTCGTGCGCTGGGATCTCCCGGGGGCCGGGCTGTCGGCTGTGGTGCTGGTGGAGCTGAACGACTGCGTCGACCTCGAGAGCCGTGTGGTGGATCCGGGCTGGACGGCTGAGCTGGAGAGGTTGGCGCGGGTGGGCACGTGGACCTTCGAGCTGGCCACGTCGACGCTGCACCGGAGCGAGACGCTGCAGGAGCTCTACCGCTCCCTCGGCGTCGACCCCGACGGGGCGGGCACGGCGCCGGTCGAGGGCCCGCAGGTGGCCATGCTCTGCCAGGGCCTGCGCTCGGGGGCGCACAGCACCGACCACCACATCGACCTGCAGCTGCCCGGTAACCGGATGCTCAGCTGCCGGGCCGAGGTGGAACGGGCCGAGGACGGCACGCCGCTGCGGCTGGTCGGGGTGGTCCACGACGTCAGCGCGGAGCGGTTGGCCCGCCGCCAGGTCGAGCTGTCGGGCCAGCGCTTCGACGACCTGATGGCGATCGTGCCGGGCGGGGTCGCTCTGGTGGACCCGACGGGCCGGATCATCGACGCCAACAAGGGCCTCTGCCGGCTCCTCGACACCTCGCTGGAGCGCCTGCGCGGTGCCATGGCCACGTCTCTCTCGGTCGACGAGCTGCTCGACCCCGAAGCCCATCTGGTCGAGACCGTCGACGGGGGTCCGGCACTGCCGAGCTGGCTGCGCCCGGTGCCGCCCGGCGCCCGGCACGCCTACCGGGTGGGCGCGGTGCCCCTGCGCCGTGGCGACGACACCACCGTCTGGTGCGAGATCTCGGTCTCCGTCACGGCCGCCGACGACGACGGCTGGCTATGGCTGGTCGCCTGCACCGACATCTCCGACCGCAGGCGCGCGGCCGAGGTGCTGCGCAGCGCGGGCACCGTCGACGAGCTGACCCGGCTGCCCAACCGGGCGGCCTGCCTGGAACTGGTGGACCGGCTGCTCTCGGGATCGTCGCGCTTCCGCGTGGCGGTCGTGTGCGGCGATCTCGACGACTTCGCCAGGGTGAACTCCTCGCTCGGCCACGAGGCGGGCGACGACCTCCTGATCACCCTGGCCGGGCGGCTGCAGCGGGAGCTGCCGGTGGGGTGCACGGCCGGGCGGCTCTCCGGTGACGAGTTCGTGGTGATCTGCTCCGACCACACCGAGGTCGGGGGGCCCGAGCTGCTCGCCAAGGTGGTCGCCGACCTGCTGAGCACCACGATCACGGTGCACGGCAGGCCGGTGCAGCTGACGGCGTCGGTCGGGCTGGCCACGTCCGTGCCGACGGGCGAGGTGCGGGCCGCCGATCTGCTCCGGTTCGCCGAGGCAGCGATGCACGACGCGAAGCGCAGGCAGTCCAGGGGCGCGATCGGGATGGCCACCGACGGCATCGTCAGTTCGGCCACCCAGGCTCTGGAGCTCGAGGCCGAACTGCGCGAGGCGATCGCGGGCGACTCGCTGGTGCTCGAGTACCAGCCGGTCGTCGGTCCCGACGGCACCGTGCTCTCGGCCGAGGCGCTGGTCCGCTGGCCACACCCGGACCGGGGGCTCATCTCGCCCGCCGACTTCCTGCCGGTCGCGCAGCGCACGGGCCTGCTGCGTGAGCTCGACCTCTGGGTGCTGCGCACGGGTGCCCGCGAGGCGGCGGGCTGGCCGGAGCACCGGGGCCGCAAGCCCGCCATCGCGATCAACCTGGCCGGATTGCTGCCCGGAGACCCCGACTTCCTCACCGTCGTGAGCGACACCATCGCCGAGACCGGGCTCGCCTGGGACCGGTTGATGCTGGAGCTGGTGGAGACGAGCCTCGTCGCGCTCCCGCCGCACGCGCTGGCCGCGATGGCCGAGCTGGTGGAGCGGGGCCTTCGGTTCGCCGTCGACGACTTCGGCACCGGGTACTCCTCCCTCGCCAGGCTGAAGGAGCTCCCGGCGCAGACGGTCAAGGTGGACCGGGCGTTCGTCACAGGAATCGCGGACGACCCCGCCGACTTCGCGGTGGCGCGCGCGGTGGTCGACATGGCCAGGGCGATGGGCCGCACCACGGTGGCGGAGGGCGTCGAGACCGCCGACCAGTTCCACGTTCTGCGCGGCATCGGCGTGGACGCCTACCAGGGGTGGCTCTTCTCCCGGTCGCTCTCCTCGCTCCGGCTGCGCGACGTGCTCCTGCGCGGCAGGATCCCGACGCCGGCCTCGGCGCCGGCCACACCGTAGGAGGGCGTTGAGCGGCCCCGTCGTCGTCGGGACGGGCCGTTCAACGCTGTCCCGGCTGATCTCGGTCCGAGCACAATCGGTCGCGGCTGTCGGTGGACCGGGCTAGCCTCGCTGCGATGCGGCGACCGGCAAGAGGTCGTCGGTGAGCACAGCGGAGGTCTCCCGGATGATCGAGTTCCGGGGAGTGACCAAGCGCTTCCCCGACGGCACCGTTGCGGTCGACAGCCTGGATCTCACGGTGGACGCGGGGCGGATCACGGTCTTCGTCGGTCCGTCCGGATGTGGCAAGACCACGTCGTTGCGGATGGTCAACCGCATGATCGAGGCCACCGATGGCACGATCACGATCGACGGGCGCGACGTCACGGCCGTCGACGCCGCCGAGCTGCGACGCGGTATCGGCTACGTCATCCAGCAGGCCGGACTCTTCCCGCACCGCACGATCCTCGACAACATCGCCACCGTCCCGCTGTTGCTGGGGTGGCGTAAGGCCAAGGCCCGCGCGCGTGCAGCGGAACTGATGGAGGTGGTGGGGCTGGCTCCCGAGCTGGCCCGGCGCTACCCCTCCCAGCTGTCCGGAGGGCAGCAACAACGCGTCGGCGTGGCCAGGGCGCTCGCGGCCGACCCGCCCATCCTGCTGATGGACGAGCCGTTCAGCGCGGTCGACCCGGTGGTACGGGAGAGCCTGCAGGACGAGCTCCTCCGGCTGCAGGCGGAGCTGGGCAAGACCATCGTCTTCGTCACGCACGACATCGACGAAGCCGTGAAGCTCGGAGACAAGGTCGCGGTGTTCCGCACCGGTGGGGTGCTCGCCCAGTACGACGAGCCCGGCCAGCTGCTCGCCCGCCCGGCCGACGGCTTCGTCGACGCGTTCGTCGGGCGCGACCGCGGCTACCGCGGGTTGGGCTTCCTGTCATCCGACACCCTGCCGCTGGGCGAGCTGCCCACGGTGGCACTCGGCGCCACCGTCCCCGAGGACGCGGGGTGGGTGCTGGTCATCGACCAGACGAGGCAGCCGCTGGGGTGGATCCACGGCACCGGCACCGGCACGGTGACGGCCGCGCAGGAGTGCCTCATTCCCGGTGGTTCGCTGTACGAGGTGGAGTCGGGCTCGCTGCGCAGCGCGCTCGACGCCGCGCTGTCCTCGCCGTCCGGTCAGGGTGTGGCGATCGACGGCGACGGAGGCGTCGCCGGTTCGGTGAGCGCCGACGACGTGCTGCGCGTGCTCGAGCACACCCGCCGCGACCCGGCGGCGGCGTGAGGCACGCGGCCATGACGTCGGGTACCACCATGACCTGCGCACTTCGTGACCTCGGTGCCGCGATCACGCCGGTGTTGCGATGACGTGGGTGCTCGCCAACCTGGAGATGATCTGGGGGCTGACCCTCGAGCACATCGTGTTCGCGCTCGTCCCGGTCGTGCTCGGGATCGTGCTGGCGGTTCCGCTGGGCTGGCTTGCCAACCGCACGGGCTTCGGGCGCACGCTCACGATCAACGTGGCCGGGCTGCTCTACACCGTGCCGTCGCTCGCGCTGTTCGTGATCCTCCCGCCGCTGCTCGGCACGCAGATCCTCGATCCGATCAACGTGATCGTGGCGCTCACGGTCTACACCGTCGCCCTGCTGGTGCGCACGGTCGCCGACGCGCTCTCGGCAGTGCCGTCCGTCGTCGTGAACGCGGCCACGGCCATGGGGTATCGGCCGGTGCGTCGCTTCATCGCGGTCGAACTGCCCCTGTCGGTGCCGGTCGTGGTGGCCGGGGTCCGCGTCGCGGCCGTGTCGTCGATCAGCCTCGTCACCGTCGGGTCGGTGATCGGCTTCGGGGGTCTCGGCAGGATGTTCACCGACGGCTTCCAGCGCGACATCCCCCAGGAGATCATCGCGGGCATCGTGCTGGTGCTGCTGATGGCGCTCGTCGTCGACGGCGCGCTGGTGCTCCTCGGCCGTCTGCTCACCCCGTGGAGCCGCACCGTCACCACGGCGAGGAGCCCCGCATGAACTACTTCGGGTGGCTGTTCGACGCAGCCAACTGGACCGGCCAGGGCGGGGTGTTCCAGCGACTGCTGGAGCATCTCGGCTACACGGCTCTCACCATGGCCATCGCGATGGTGCTGGCGATCCCGCTCGGAGCCTGGATCGGCCACACCGGACGCGGCGGGTTCCTGGTGGTGGGGCTGGCCAACGGGCTGCGTGCGCTGCCCACGTTGGGCCTGCTCGTGCTGCTGGTCGGGGCGATCGGCATCGGCCTGATCGGGCCCCTGATCGCGCTGGTCATCCTCGCGGTCCCGCCGATCCTCGCCGGCACCTACGCGGGCGTGCGCAACGTCGACAGCGCGGTGGTCGACGCGGCACGAGGCATGGGCATGCGGGGGCGTGATGTGCTGTTCCGCGTCGAGCTTCCCAATGCGCTGCCCCTCGTGGTCGGCGGTATCCGCAGCTCCACGCTCCAGGTGATCTCCACGGCCACGATCGCCGCGTACGTCGCGCTCGGCGGCCTCGGCCGCTTCATCGTCGACGGTCTCGCCATCCGCGACTTCCCGGAGATGATCGCGGGCTCGATCCTCGTCGCCGCACTCGCGATCGCCGCCGACCTGCTTCTCGCCGCCCTGCAGAAGACGCTCGTGTCACCCGGTCTCCAGACGGCCCCGAGCCGTGGCCGCAGGTTGCGAACCGTTCCCGACCCCCGACCCGCCTCACAGGCGGCCTGAACCCGTTCCAGCGGAGGATCACCGATGAGACGCTCCCTGATTGCTCGTGCGGCCGCCGTCGCCGCAATCTCCGTCCTATCCCTGGCCGCCTGCGGCGGCGGGTCCGACCCGCTGTCGTCGGGCGGCAGCCCGGCTGCACCCTCCGACACGATCATCATCGGCTCGGCCAACTTCACCGAGAACCAGATCCTCGCCGAGATCTACGCCCAGGCGTTGCAGGCCAAGGGCATCGACGTGGAGAAGAAGCTCAACATCGGCAGCCGGGAGACCTACTTCCCCGGCCTGCAGGACGGGTCGATCGACCTGATCCCGGAGTACACCGGGGTGCTGCTGCAGTTCGTCAACAAGCAGGCTCCCGAGACCGAGCCGAATGCCGTGTACACCGCACTGCAGGCGGCGCTGCCGGGCACCCTCACGGTGCTCGACAAGTCCGCGGCCGAGGACAAGGACGCCGTGGTGGTCACCCGGGAGACCGCCACCCGGCTGAACGCCACGAGCCTCGCCGACCTCGCCCCGCACTGCGGACAGCTGGTCTTCGGGGGGCCGCCCGAGTTCCAGACCCGTCCCGACGGCATTCCCGGCATCGCCGAGACCTACGGGTGCACGTTCAAGGAGTACCGCTCCCTCGACGCCGGTGGCCCGCTCACCGTCTCCGCGCTGAAGAACGGCGACGTGCAGGCGGCCGACATCTTCACCACCGATGCCTCGATCCCGGCCAACGACTTCGTGGTGCTCACCGACCCGAAGAACAACTTCGCCGCGCAGAACGTGGTGCCCCTGATCAACAAGGCGAAGGTGAACGACACCGTCCGGCAGGTGCTCAACGGCATCTCGGCCAAGCTCACCACCGAGGGGCTCACCGAGCTCAACGCCGAGGCTGCGAGCGACGCGAAGCCGTCGGCCGAGACGGTGGCGAAGAACTGGCTCGACCAGAACGGGTTGGGATGACGACGCCGGGCGCCGCGGGCGCGATCGGGCAGGTCGGGGCCCTGCGGCGCTACCCGGTCAAGTCGATGCTGGGTGAGGCGCTCCACGAGGCCGTCGTGGCGGAGGGTGGCGTCGAGGGCGACCGCACGCTCGCCCTCCTCGACACGGCCACCGGCCGCGTGGCCACGGCCAAGCACCCCCGGCTCTGGCGGGCGTTGCTCAGGTTCACGGCCACTCGCGAGAGCGCCGGGGTGCGCATCACCCTTCCCGACGGGCGCTCGGTCGGGGCGGCTGACGAGGGCATCGACGAGCTGTTGTCGGAGACGCTCGGGCGCACCGTCGTGCTGTCGGCCACCCGGCCGGCCGGCGCCACCGTCGAGCGGCCCGATCCCGAGGACGTGCTGGCGGGCGGCGTGGAGGCCGAGGTGCCCTACGAGACGCTGGAGATCGCGCAGGGCACCACCGGCGGCAATTTCGTCGACTACGCCCCGGTGCACCTGATCACCACCGCCACGCTCGAGCGGATCGGCACGGAGGCGGTGCGCTACCGGCCCAACGTGGTCGTCACCACCCCGTCCGGCACCCCGTACGCGGAGAACGACTGGGTCGGGCGGGAGATCACGATCGGCGAGGTGCGGCTGCGCGGCACCCTGCCCACCCCGCGCTGCTCGGTGCCGACGCTGGAGCACGGCCCGTTGCCGCGTGCCACGCACGCCGTGCGCATTCCGCTCACCGAGAACCGCGTGGAGGTGCCGGGCTTCGGCGTGCTGCCGTGCGCCGGGGTCTACGCCGAGGTGATCCAGGGCGGCGTGGTGCGTGAGGGCGACGCCGTCGTGCTGAGCTGACCTGGGCCGAGGTCAGCGGTATCCGGTGGTGTCCGCGGGCTTCCCCGCGTCCTGCACCTCCACGACGTAGCGCCACGCGTCGGGGGCCGAGCCGTCCAGGTCGGTGAAGCCGTACTCGCGCGCGAGGCCGCCGGAGGAGAGCGAAGCGCCCTGCCAGCGCTCCCGCTGCGGGTCGGCGGCCACCGCGGCCACCGCGCGTCCGACGAAACGGGGTGACTCGGAGATGGCGAAGTGCGGTTCCTTCGCGCACGCGTCGCGCCAGTTCGCCTCGGTCACGCCGAACGTGTCGAGCATCAGCTCCGAGCGCAGCCAGCCCGGCGTGATCGCCACAGCCGTGGCGCCGTGCTCGCGCAGCTCGTGGGCCCAGCTGTGGGTCAGCCGGATCGGCGCGAGCTTCGCGAGGTCGTAGTACACGTTGAGCCGGTAGTGGTCGGCGTTGTACTCGGCCGTGCCGTCGGTGACTTCCACGACGAGCCCGACGGGGTTGCGGATCAGCAGCGGGAACGCGTGGTGCGCGGTGACCAGGTGGGTGTCGATGGCGAGCCGGAGCAACCGCAGCCCGTCGTCGAGGGAGTGCTTCCACACCGGCGTGTCCCACGCGGCCAGGAAGTCGCCGCCGAAGATGTCGTTCACGAGAACGTCGATGCGGCCGTGCTCGGCGTCGATCCGCGCGACGAGCGCCTCGACCTGCTCGGGCACGAGGTGATCGGTGGGTACGGCGATCCCGGTGCCCCCGGCCGCCGTGACCAGCTCGGCGGTCTCCTCGATCGTCTCGGGGCGGTTGTATTCGCTGCGCTTGGCCGTGGTCGATCGGCCGGTGACGTACACGGTGGCCCCGGCCGCGCCGAGCTCCACTGCGATGCCCCGGCCCGCTCCTCGCGTCGCACCCGTGACCAGGGCGACGCGATCGGCGAGCGATTTGTCCGTTGTCATGCGATGAGGCTGGCAGGAATCCCTGTCAGGTCCTGTCGGTGTAACCACGGTGTATCATTGGTGTATGGCACGGACCAACATCGACCTCGACGACGAGCTCGTCTCCGAGGTGATGCGCCGATACGGCCTCAGGACGAAGAAGGAAGCGGTCGACCTCGCACTCCGGCGGCTCGTCGGGCCGCGCCTGTCGCCCGAATTCCTCCACAGCCTGGAGGGAATCGGCTGGGAGGGCGACCTCGACGAGATGCGCGCCTCGAAGATCACGGAGCCAGGGTGGAGCTGATCGACTCCTCTGCCTGGATCGAGTTCCTCCGCGCTACCGGGTCACGGGCGCATCTCGCGGTCCGCGAGCTGGTGCAGGAGCGACCGCACGAGCTCGCCCTCACCGAGCCTGTCGTCATGGAGTTACTTGCCGGAGCCGCTGATGAGCGGGCGTTCGCGCAGATCGAGAAGTTGACCAGCGGGCTGCCCCTGCTGTCGGTGGATGTCGTAGTGGACTATCGCGACGCTGCTCTGGCATATCGCGCCGTCAGGGCCAGGGGGAGCACGGTGCGGAAGCTGCTCGACTGCCTCATCGCGGTTGTTGCGTTACGGACCGGGGCCGTCCTCGTGCACCGTGACCGAGACTTCGACGTGCTCGCCACGGCTCTTCCGGATCTGCGGGTCCGGTCATTGATCTGACGTGAGCGCCGCGTCAGATCACGACCGGGGCGCACGCCACGCGCAGCGTCCGCACCGCTGATCGCACCACGATGGCGCAGACGAGCGCGCTCACCCCGTATGCCGGCAGGGCGAACGGGTTCGTCGCGATGAGGTCGCCGGCGCCGGGACCGACGGCCACGTTCATCACCACCCCGATACTGGCGCAGAACAGGGCGCCGACGGCGCCGGTATGGCCTACCAGCACGGCGATTCGCCGAGCCGACACCGCACGGTGGAACGTGGCAGCCAGCAGGATCACGGAAATCGCCGAGACCAGCAGGGCCGCGGTGTCCTGCGTCCGCGCCAGCCCCACGACCACGTCCGAGACCGGTTGCGCCGGAGACGTATGCCACGCCACGCCGCCGCTTCGCCACAGCAGATCCCAGCCCAGAGTCATCCCGGGGAACGCGACCAGGAGCAGCAGTGCCGCCCACCGGCCCTGGCGCGCGATGAGCTCGGTCTGGAACGCCCGTGCGACCTCCGGGACGGGGCCGAAATCGTGCACGGCCCGCACTGCGGCTTGCTGCGGGTCGAGGCCGCAGCAGCGGTGGGCGGCGGCCGCGTCGTGCAGTCCGTCGCGCACCTCCCTGAGCATGCTCCGGCGGGTGCGGGCCGGGCCCCGCAGCGCGCGAGCGAGTTCGGCGACGTGCTCGTCGACCACATCGGGTGTGCTCACGAGATCCCTCCGGCGGGTCGTCCGGCCGCGGGGCGCAGCACGGCGTCCACCACGGCGCTGAACTCGTTCCAATCGGCGCGCTGGCCGGCGAGGGCGTGTCGCCCCGCGCGGGTGAGCGTGTAGGTACGTCGTTCCCGCCCGCCGACGGTGCTCCACGCGCCCGAGAGCAGGGCCGCCCGCTCGAGCCGCCGGAGCGCGGGATAGACGGTGCCGGTCGGTAGCTCCAGTGCGCCGCCACTGCGGGTCTGCAGCGCCTCGATGATCGAGTAGCCGTGCCGGGGCCCGTCCTCGAGCACCGCCAGGATCAGGCCGTCGAGGTGGCCGCGCACCGCGTCTGGCTTCACAGGTAGGGATTCTACGTACCTCAGCCGGCAGCACATCAGGAGAGGATCAGGGATATCCCGGATGTATATGTAGGCGGGCTACTTATAAATTTCTAGGCGTGGAAACTCTTGCTCCTGCGCGGCCCATCACGCGCAGGCCTCGGATCTCGTTGTGGGCCCTCCGGGTGGTGATCACGGTGAACCTGCTGGCCGTGCTCGCGCAGCCGGTGCTGGCCGGGCTCTTCCTCACCGGCGACGTCGACGCGATCGGCGTGCACGGCGTCATCGGATCTCTCCTGGCAGTAATCGAGCTCGTGGTGATCGTGATCGCGTTCGCCTACGTGCTCGGAGGTCGTGGCCGCCTGTGGGTGCTGCCGGTGGCGGTGCTGCTGTTCCTCGCCGTGGGCTTCCAGATCGGCGCGGGGTACGCCCGTGAGCTGGAGCTGCACGTGCCGCTCGGCGTCACCATCGTCGTCGCATCGGTGCTGTTGGCCGGATGGGTGTGGACCCCGTCGGCCGCCCGGCCGCGGACCCCACGATGACCGGGCTGTCACGCCGCGGCTTCCTCGGCCTGCTGGGCGCGGCCGGAGCCGGCGTCGCACTGGCCGGCTGCGGGATCGGCTCGTCCCCCGGCCAGACGGGGGAGCAGCTCGCCAGCGCGCTACCGCTGCCCGATGCGTTCCGGGTGCCGCTGCCCGTGCCACCCGTGGCCCGGCCCGTGGGCACCGACCCGTCCGGCGCCGACCTCTACCGCGTGACGCAGCGGGTGGCCGACCTGGAGATCCTTCCCGGAGTACGCACGCCCGTACTCGGCTACGACGGGATCTACCCCGGCCCGACCTTCGACACCCGGCGCGGCCGGCCGGTGGTGGTGCTGCACCGCAACGAGCTGCCGGTGCCGACCGTCGTGCATCTGCACGGCGGGCACACTCCGGCGGAGAGCGACGGCTGGCCGCTGGATCTGTTGCTCCCGGTGGGCAACACCGCGATCTGGGCGTCGCACCACGGGATGGTCGGTGACCTCGCCGCGGGGGAGCGGTCGTACCGCTACCCGACCGACCAGCGTGCAGCGACGCTCTGGTACCACGATCACCGCATGGACTTCACCGGTCCGTCGGTCTACCGGGGGCTCGCCGGATTCCATCTGGTGCGTGACGACGTCGAGGACGCGCTGCCCCTCCCACGCGGCGAGCGTGAGCTGCCACTGATGATCTGCGACCGGGCGTTCGCCGCTGACGGTTCCTTCGCCTATCCGGGCCTGGACCAGGGAATGCGCTCGGTTCCGGGTGTCGAGGACGACTGGATGGAGGGAGTGCTCGGCGACGTCGTGCTGGTCAACGGGGCACCCTGGCCGGTGCACGAGGTCGACGCCGCGCGCTATCGGCTCCGGCTGCTCAACGCCTCGAATGCCCGCCGGTACCGGCTCTTGCTACAGGTGCCGGGAGCACCGGACCTGCCGCTCGTCCAGGTCGGGTCGGACAACGGGCTGCTCGCGGCGCCGGTGACCCACCAGGTGCTGGAGATCGCCCCTGGCGAACGCTTCGACGTGGTCGTGGACTTCGGGGCGTTGCCCATCGGCACCGAGGTCACGATGGTCAATCCACTCGGCACCGGGCGCACCACCGACGTCATGCGCTTCCGGGTGGTGCGCACCGCGAAGGACGACAGCCGGGTGCCCGATCGCCTCGCGGACGTGGAGCAGCTCGTGCCGGCTCCCGGCGCGACGCGGCGGACCTTCCGGTTCACGCGCGGTCCGGTCGGCGACCACCGCGGCTGGACGATCAACGGCACGTCCTTCGACCCGCAGCAGTCGCTGGCCGACATCCCTCTGGGCGAGATCGAGGTGTGGCGGTTCGTCACCGACGTCCATCACCCGGTGCACGTGCACCTCGACGGGTTCCAGGTGCTGCGCCGTGGCATCGCCGTCCCCGGCCCGTACGACGTGGGTTGGAAGGACACGGTCGACATCCGGCCCGCCGAGATCGTCGAGGTCGCGGTCCGGTTCACCGACCACGCCGGCCGCTTCGTCTTCCACTGCCACAACCTGGAGCACGAGGATATGGCGATGATGGCGACGATCCGGACGGTGGACAGTGCTCTCTAGCCTGGCCCGGAGCTAGCCTCGGGGGCCGTGCGGATCCACGAATTCTCCGGTGAGGAGCTGGAAGACGCCACCAGTGAGATCTACGTACCGGTGATCGCCCGGGTGGGGCCCGACTTTCGCGGGCGGTCGGCGGTCCACGAGCTGGGCGAGGCCCTGACTCTTTGCCGGTCGCACTGGGGGCCGATGTCGGTGGTCCGGACCGACCGGATGGCAGCGAGGGTGCCGGCGGACGACCTGATGTTCTTCAGCGTGTACATGGCCGGTCAGGGCCGCCTCCGCCAGCACGACCGCTGCGCCGAGCTGGCGGCCGGTACGGGAGTGCTGGTCGAGGCGCGTAGCCGCTACGAGCGAGTCACGCCGATCGAGACCGGGAACCTGACCCTGCGTTTCTCGCGTGAGCTGCTTCCGCTCCGCACCGCCGAGATCACCGAGGCCTGCGCACGCAGCATCGACCCGGCGACGCCGGCCATGCAAATGCTGTCCGGCTACTTCGGGCGACTGTTCGAGGTCGCCGACGACCTCACCGAACCGCAACGGCTGGACGCCGGGCGCGCCGCGATCGATCTGCTCGCGATGGCGCTGCGGGACGTCACCCCCTCGGTACCGGGCGGGGACGGCTCCGCGGGCGTGTTGCTCGACATGATGCGGACGCACATTCGCGAGCACCTGGCTGACCCGCAGCTGCGGGTCGCGGAGCTGGCGCGGCGGCACCACATATCGGTCCGCCATGCGTACACCCTGTTCGAGCGGATCGGGACCACGCCCGGTGCGTACCTTCGCCAGCAGCGGCTACTCGCGGCACGGGCGCTGCTTTCCGACCCGAGATACGACCGTCTCGCGGTGCCGAGCATTGCGGCTGTCGTCGGGTTCCTCGATCTCAGTACGTTCGAGCGGGCGTTCCGGCGGCAGTACGGGACGACGCCGGCCGGTTGGCGGCGTGAGCACCGCCACTCCTGATCCGTCACTTTTGCCCGGGCCCGGGCGCGGGACCGGGATCGGCCATACGTCTTCCACTGCCACAACCTGGTGCTCTCTAGCTGGGCGTGACGGGCAGCAGCCCGCGTTCGGCGAAGACCTTCTTGGCCGCGAGGGTGGCGTTGAGAGCGCGTGGCAGCCCGCAGTAGATGAGCGCGTGCAGAAAGGCTTCGACGATCTCCTCCGGGGTGAGGCCGATGTTCAGCGCGGAGTTGATGTTGAGCTCGAGCTGGGGTTCGGTGCCGAGCGCCGTGAGCATTCCGAGGTTGAGGAGCTGTCGGTCGCGGCGCGACAGGTTCGGGCGGGCGGAGATCTCTCCGAAGGCCCAACCGACGACCTGTTGACCGAGCTCGGGTGAGACGTCGGCCAGGATGTCGATGACCTTCAGACCGTTCTCGCCGTTGGTTTCGCGCAGGTTGCGCAGGCCGCGCTCGTACGCTTCCGCTGAGGGCATTCCGGGTTCTCCTGACTGTGGTGGATCGCTTCGTCTGCGTTGCCGGTCGGTCCTGTCCGGGTGGATCAGTGGTCCGCGTCCACCCCGATGTAGAGCCCGGCAAGTGACGCGCCACTGATCTCCGAGCCCACCATCCGGCGCAGCCGGGCCGCCGCGACCCGAGCGCGGAACGGGTCGTCCGACGACGGGCCGTGCATGACCTCCGACAGCCACTGGTTGAACTCCTGGTACTGCCAGATGCGCCGGAGGGCGTCGTCGGAGTAGCCGGCCAGGCGGCTGTCGTCGCCCTGCTCGTAGTGCGCCCGCAGTGCGTCGGTCAGCAGGAACGCGTCGTGCAACGCGGAGTTCATCCCCTTGGCGCCGATCGGCGCCAGTAGGTGGGCAGAGTCCCCGGCCAGGTGCAGGCGTCCGTAGGACAACGGCTCGACGACGTAGTTGTGCATGTCGAGCACACGCTTCTCCAGCAGTTCCCCTTCGACGAGCGGGGGTGCGTCGGGCACCTCGAGTCGCTCCCGCAGTTCGCGCCAGACCCGTTCGTGCGGCCAGTTGTCCGGGCTGTCGCCCGGCGGGACCTCCAGGTAGTACCGGCTGATCTCCGGGCTTCGGTGCATGAACGCGCCCAGCCCGCGTGGATGCAGGCCAAAGGTGGCGTGTGTGGTTGACGGTGGTGCCTTGGCGAGGATGGCCATCCAGCTGATGCCGAGGTCGTGCCGGATGACCTGCATCGCGCCTTCGGGAACGGCCTGTCGGGACACGCCGCGTGCGCCGTCGCAGCCGGCGATGAAGTCACAGGTGATGACGTGTCGTTCCCTGGTCTCCGCGGCCGTGTAGGAGACGGCGGGCCGCTCGGTGTCGAGCCCGTGCAGTGCGACGTCGGTGACGCCGAAGTGGATCGGTCCGCCGGCGTCGTCCGCGTAGGCCCGTACCAGGTCGGTGACCAGCAGTTGCTGCGGATAGACGTAGTGGTGCTGCCCGCTCAGCTCGGCGTACCGGAAGACGTGGCGGACGCCGTCCAGCCGGAACTCGCACTCACTCTGCGGCTTGGAGTGGGCGAGCAGGCCGTCGGCGAGGCCGTGGCGCTCCAGTGCCCGCACCACCCACTCCTCGATGAAGCCCGCCCTGGGCCGCTGCTCGATGAACTGTCTGCTCTCGGTCTCCAGGACGACGCAGTCCACCCCGGCCGTGCGCAGCAACCGGCCGATCGCGAGTCCGGCCACCCCGGCGCCGACGATGACGACGGAGGTGTCGACGGCTCGCTCGGCGTCGGGATCTCGGCCCATAGCCACACCCTGCCCCTTTGAACGTGGCCCTTCAGTCACGTCGAAAGAACTGTCGCCCGTTGCACATCGCGCCGAGTCCAGTTCGCCCCGAGAGCATCTCTGTTCAGCTCTTCTGGCTGGTAAACGGCCTCTGCGACCGTGGTGCCGACTGTGAAACCGGTCCGTCATGACGGAGGCAGGGGCGCTTGGCCGAACCCCTGATCCGCCAGGAAGGCGATCCGGGCGGGGTAACGGGTGAGGTGACACGTAAACTCAGCTCGTGACACAGACTGAGGTATCCGTCAATGATCAAGGACGTGTGACGATACCGGCACAGATACGCCAGGAGCTCGGACTGGCCCCGGGGTCGCGGCTCGTCGCGTATGTGGAGGATGGACGGCTCGTGCTCGAGGAACGGCGCCACCTTCTCGTGCGCATCCAGGACGCCGTGGCCCGTGAGGCAGCGGCGTCGGGGGCGACCGGTAGCGCGGTGGACGAGTTGATCGCCGATCGGCGTGCGTCGGCGCGCCGAGAGGCCGGGGAGTCCTCCCGATGACCGCTGTACTCGACGCCTCGGCGATCCTCGCGCTCCTGTACCGCGAGCCCGGGGCGGATGCGGTGGAGGAGGTGCTCGACGGCGCCGCCGTGTCGGCGGTCAACTGGTCAGAGGTGCTGCAGAAGCTCTCACAGCGTGGGCTCCATCCTGCCTCGGCCATGGCGGCTGCACTGCAGGAGCTCGGCCTGCGGATCGAGCCCTTCACACCGGACGACGCCCAGCGCGCGGCGGAGCTGTGGGATGCCGGCCGCGAGACAGGCTTGTCTCTCGGTGATCGAGCGTGCCTCGCCCTCGCACACCGGCTCGCCCTGGAGGCGATCACCGCCGACCGAGCCTGGAAGACCGTCGACGCGGGCGTCACGGTGCGGCTGCTGCGCTGACGCCCGAACAGCTCGACGTCCCCGTCGACGCGCCCCGGTTGTCGGCTTCGCTTACCGTCGGAACGGGCAAAAGCGACGGGGGCCGCATGAACGAGGACGTCCGGTGTGTCGTGGTCGGCGGCGGTCCGGCTGGGATGGTGCTCACCTACCTGCTCGCCCGCGGCGGGGCGAAGGTGACGCTGCTCGAATCCCGCGGCGACTTCGACCGCCGGTTCCGCGGCGACAGCATCGCCCCGTCGATCCTCGACCACCTCGACGTCCTGGGCCTGGCCGCGCCGATGCTCGAGACGCTGCCGCACACGGTTGCCGATGCGTTCGTGTGGCGCACGCCCGCGCGCGCCTACACGCTCGCCGACTACCGGAGCGCCAGCCGCACCCATCCCTACTACGCGCTGGTGCCGCAGGCGGTGTTCCTCCCGTTCATGGCGGAGCAGGCGCAGCGCTTCCCCGGTGTCGACGTCCGGATGCGCGCGCGGGTCTCGTCGCTCCTGCGCGGCGGGGCCGGGCGGGTGGCAGGGGTGGAGTACCAGCGCGACGGGCAGCGCCACGAGCTGTGGGCCGACCTCGTGGTCGCCGCTGACGGGCGTAGCTCCAAGATCCGTCAGCTCGCGTCAGTCCACGCCACCGAACTCGGGGCGAGCCTCGACATCTGCTGGTTCGCCGTGCCGCGCCGGCCCGGCGACCCCGCGATGTCGGGCCTCGAGCTGCGCTGCGAGCCGGGCCAGAACGTCGCGGTGCTCGGGCAGGGCACCGACTGGCAGATCGGTTTCACCATTCCCGCCGGTTCGTTCCCCGAGGTACGGGCGCGCGGTGTCGGGCCGCTGACAGCTGTGCTGCGCCGCCTGGTGCCATGGCTGGACGACCGTGTCGAGCTGCTCACCGACGTGAACGAGCTCTCGTTGCTGCCGGTGCGGATCACCAGCCTCGATCGCTGGACCGAGCCGGGGCTGCTGCTCATCGGCGACGCCGCGCACGTGATCTCGCCCGTCGGTGGGAACGGCATCAACCTTGCGATCCTCGACGCCGCCGAGGCGGCCAACCGGCTGGTCGGGCCGCTCACCGCCGCCGTGCCCGACCACGCGGCGATCGACGCCGCGGCCGCCGAGGTGGAGCGGGCGCGGCGGCCGCTGGTGGACCGGGACCAGCGGTCCCAGGTGCAGGTGGAGCGCAGCGCGGCGCAGCGCTTGCTCTCCGGGGATCCCCGGCCGCCGTTGGCGCTGCGTGTGCTCTGCGCTGTGCCGGGGTTCGCGCGGTTGGTGGGTCGTCGCTCGGCGCGGGCGCTGGCCGTGCCGGCGCCGGTGCCGCAGATCCTGAACGGTTCTGCGCCGGGCCGCTGAGCGGTGGTCAGGACAGTGCGGGGATCACCGAGCTCCCGTACGCCTCGATCGTCTCCTCCCGCGCGTCGTGCATGGCGTAGATCGCGAACTGGTCCACTCCGAGCTCCCGCAGCTGGGCGAGCTTGTCCAGTTGGGCGGCGGGCGGCCCGAGCACGCAGAAGCGGTCGATCACCTCGTCGGGCACGAAATCGCTGGAATGGTTGCCGGCGCGGCCGTGATAGCTGTAGTCGTAGCCCTCGCGGCCCTTGATGTAGGCGGTGAGCCCCGCGGGGACCGCGCCCGACGCCTCGCCGTAGCGCGTGACGAGGTCGGCCACGTGGTTGCCCACCATGCCGCCGAACCATCGGCACTGGTCACGGGCGTGGCCGAGATCGGAGCCGACGTAGGCCGGCGCGGCGACGCAGATGGTGACCGCCGACGGGTCGCGGCCCACGGCCTCCGCCGCGGCCCGGACCGTCTTGACCGTCCACTCCACCAGGTAGGGATCGGCGAGCTGCAGGATGAACCCGTCGGCGGCCCGCCCGACGAGGTCGAGCGCCTTCGGGCCGTACCCGGCCATCCACACCGGCAGCGAGGCCCCCTGCGGAACCCAGGGCATCTGCACCGTGGTGCCGTCCACGTCGACCGCTCTGCCCTCGGCGAGCTCCCGGATCACGTGCATCGACGCCTCGAGCCGGGCCAGTGTGGTCGGCGGGCGGCCCTGCACGCGCACGGCGGAGTCGCCGCGGCCGATGCCGCAGATCGTCCGGTTGCCGAACATCTCGTTCAGCGTGGCGTGCATCGAGGCGATGACCGTCCAGTCCCGGGTGCTCGGGTTGGTCACCATCGGCCCGACGATCAGCTGCGAGGTCCGCTCCAGGATGCGCGGGTAGATGACGTAGGGCTCCTGCCATAGCACCTGCGAGTCGAACGTCCAGCCGTGGCTGAACCCCAGCTCATCCGCACGCGCCATCAGGTCGACGACGGTCTGTGCCGGTGGGTCGGTCTGCAGGACGAGCCCGATGTCCAACGGGACTCCCTTCATCGCAGGTACTGGCAGGTGTCTCGCTTGAGGAAGCGGCCGTGGCCGGCGTTCCCGAGGTACTCCCCGTCCTCGACGACGACCCGACCGCGGGAGAGCACCGTGTGCACCTTCCCGGTGGTCTCGCGGCCCTCGTAGCAGGAGTAGTCGACGGCCATGTGGTGCGTCGCCGCGGAGTGCACCTGGGTGGCCGTCGGGTCGTAGACCACGATGTCGGCGTCGGCGCCCGGTGCGATCGTGCCCTTGCGAGGGTAGAGGCCGAACATCCGGGCCGGGGTGGCGCAGGCGATCTCGATCCAGCGCTTCCGGGAGATGTGGCCCTCGACCACGCCCTGGTGCAGCAGGTCCATCCGGGTCTCGACGCCGGGTAGGCCGTTGGGAATCTTCGAGAAGTCGCCGATCCCCATCTCCTTCTGCCCCTTGAAGCAGAACGGGCAGTGGTCGGTGGAGACGACGGACAGGTCGTCGGTGCGCAGTCCCCGCCACAGCGCCGCCTGGTGCTCGGCCGGACGCAGTGGCGTGGAGCAGACGTACTTGGCGCCCTCGAAGCCGGGCTTGCCGAGGTCGTCGGTGGAGAGGAAGAGGTACTGCGGGCAGGTCTCGGCGAAGGCGTTGTAGCCCTCGTCGCGCGCCGCGCTGACCTGCGCGAGCGCCTGCGCCGCCGAGAGGTGGACGATGTAGATCGGCGCGCCGGCCACCTGAGCCAGCTTGATCGCCCGGTGCGTGGCCTCGGCCTCGAGCAGCGCGTGGCGCACCTCGCCGTGGTAGCGCGGATCGGTGTGGCCCTTCGCCAGGGCCTGTTCCACCAGCACGTCGATCGCGATGCCGTTCTCGGCGTGCATCATCACCAGGCCGCCGGTCTCGGCGCCCTTCTGCAGCGCACGCAGGATCTTCCCGTCGTCGCTGTAGAAGACGCCGGGGTAGGCCATGAAGAGCTTGAAGCTGGTGACCCCCTCACCGACGAGGGCCTCCATCTCCTTGAGCGAGCCCTCGTTGACGTCGGCCATGATCATGTGGAACGCGTAGTCGATGGCGCAGTTGCCGTCGGCCTTGGCGTGCCAGGCGTCGAGGCCCTCCCGCAGCGAGCCGCCTACTTGCTGGATGGCGAAGTCCACGATCGTCGTGGTGCCGCCCCACGCTGCGGCCCGCGTGCCCGTCTCGAACGTGTCGGCCGCGTAGGTGCCGCCGAACGGCATCTCCATGTGGGTGTGCGCGTCGACCCCACCCGGCACGACGTACATCCCGGACGCGTCGATGATGGTGCCGGCGTTCCAGCCCTGCGCGACCGTCGAGCCGGTGGCGGCGAGCGCCACCACCTGCTCGCCGTCCACCAGGACGTCGGCCGCGATCTCGTCGGCGGCGGTGATGACCAGACCGTTGCGGATCACTGTCGTAGTCACGGCGTGACCTCCTCGATCGATGCCACTAGTGCGGAGAGTCCCTCGGCCGCCTCGTCCGCGGTGAGCGTGAGCGGTGGCGCGATGCGCAGGACGTTGCCGTGCAGCCCGCCCTTGCCGACGAGCAGGCCGTGCCTCTTGGCGGCCTCCAGCACGGCGCTCGCCAGCTCCGGCGCGGGGTCGCCCGGCGTGCCGGTGCCGGGGCGCACGACCTCCACGCCGATCATCAGCCCCTTGCCGCGGACGTCCCCGACGATCGGGCTCTGCACGGCGCGCAGGCCGTCGAGCAGGGTCGGGCCGTGCCGGGCGGCATTGCGCTGCAGGTTGTGTTCGAGCAGGTACCGGAGGTTGGCCAGCGCGCCCGCCGACGTGAGCGGCGATCCGCCGAACGTCGAGATCGAGTTGGCCCCGAGGCAGTCCATCACCTCGGCGCGGGCGATCACACCGCCCATCGACAACCCGTTCCCCACGCCCTTGGCGAACGTGACGATGTCGGGCGCGGCGGCACCGTGCGCCTGCCAGCCCCAGAAGTGCTCGCCGGTGCGTCCCCAGCCCGTCTGCACCTCGTCGGAGATCCACAGGATTCCGCGCTCGCGCAGCACCTCGGCGAACGCGCCCAGCAGCCCGTCCGGTCCCGAGGTGAAGCCGCCGACGCCCTGGATCGGCTCGGCGATGAACGCGGCGATGTCACCGCCGGCCTGGTCGAGCACGTCCTTCAGGTCGGCCACACACGCCGCGATGTACTCGCCGTCGGACAACCCCGCGTACGGCGATCGGTACTGCTGGCCGCCGTGCACGTAGTAGACCTGGAACGGCGAGAGCGACGTGGGCGACCACGATCGATTGCCGGTGATCGCGACCGTCGAGAACGACCGGCCGTGATAGCTGTTGCGCAGCGCGAGGATCTGGTTCGAGCGCCGCAGCGAGCTCGCGAGCAGCAGCGCCGCGTCGTTGGCCTCGGTGCCGCTGGAGGTGAGGAAGACCTTGGCGTCGGGGATGCCCGACACCGCCGCGATCTGTTCGGCCAACTCCACCATCGGACGGTTCAGGTACAGCGTGGAGCTGTGGATGATCCGCCCGGCCTGCTCGCTGACGGCCTTCGTCACCTCGGGCAGCGCGTGGGCCGTCATCGTGGTGAGGATGCCGCCGAAGAAGTCCAGGTAGCGGTTGCCGTCGGCGTCCCAGACGTGACGGCCCTCGCCGCGCTCGATCTCGATCGGCTCGTCGTAGTAGATGGTGAGCCACGAGGGCAGGACGGCGCGCGTGCGCGCGAGCAGGTCGTCGTTCATGACTCCACCAGCGGGCCGTAGGCGTCGGGGCGGCGGTCGCGGTAGAACGCCCACTGCTGGCGCACCTCGTCGATCATCCCGAGGTCGAGGTCGCGGACCACGAGCTCCTCGTCGCTGTCCGACGCCGGATCCCCGACGAACTGGCCGCGCGGATCGACGAAGTAACTGGTGCCGTAGAAGTCGTTGTCGCCGTACTCCTCCACGCCGACGCGGTTGATCGCGGCGATGAAGTACTCGTTCGCGACGGCCGCAGCGGGCTGCTCGAGCTTCCACAGATAGGCCGAGAGGCCGCGGCTCGTGGCGCTCGGGTTGTAGACGATCTGGGCTCCGGCGAGACCGAGAGCGCGCCAGCCCTCGGGGAAGTGCCGGTCGTAGCAGATGTAGACGCCGACCCTGCCGACCGCGGTGTCGAACACCGGCCAGCCGAGGTTGCCGGGCCGGAAGTAGAACTTCTCCCAGAAGCCCTTCACCTGGGGAATGTGATGCTTGCGGTACTTCCCCAGGAATGTCCCGTCGGCATCGATGACGGCGGCGGTGTTGTAGTAGAAGCCCGAGTCCTCCACCTCGAAGACCGGCACCACGAGCACCATTCCGGTCTCACGGGCCAGCGCCTGCATCCGTTGCACGGTGGGGCCGTTCGGCACCGGCTCGGCCCAGCGGTAGTGCTCCGACTCCTGCACCTGGCAGAAGTACGGGGCGTTGAACACCTCCTGAAAGCCCATCACCTTCGTGCCCTGCTCTGCTGCTGCGCGCGCATAGGACTCGTGAACGTCGATCATCGATGCTGTGTCGCCGGTCCACTTCGCCTGTACCAGTGCCGCGCGGACCACACGGGAGTCCGTCATCGTCCAACCTCCGCCGTACTCGCCCAAGAGGGGAAGGGGACACCTTCGAACGTCGAAGGGGCCCGTCGCAAGACCCGTTCCGGGTCGTCACCACCTCGTCACATGCCCGCTTCCGGGTGCCCCCTACCCCTTGACGGTATAGATCGGCGGGCCGTCCCTCACCTAACGTCACTCATCGATCGGGTGCGCTGCCGACGGCAGGAGAACGCGCATGGTGTGGGGATCCGGAGTGCTGGCGGTGGCCTGCCTCGCTGTCGGTGTGCTGCACGTCGTGCGGCTCGTCGTGGTGCGGCGCGACGTCGTCGGCGAGGCCTCTCACGTGGCGATGGCGCTGGGTATGGCGGCCATGGCGTCCCCGTTAGGCAACCCGGTGCCGGAACCGGTCTGGACCATGGTGTTCGTGGTCATCGCCACCTGGTTCGCCCTGCTCGTGGTGCGTTCCGGCGGCCTCGGCGGCGAGCGTGGGCACCATGTCGTGGGCAGCGTGGCGATGCTGTTCATGCTTGCCGTCGAGCACGGGAGCGCCTCCTCGGCAGGGGGGCACATGGCGGGCATGGGAGGCGCATCCCACGGCTCCGGCTCCGTGGTCGTCATCGCTTCGGCGATCGCCATCGCATTGGCCGGGTACTTCGGCTGGCACACGCTCCGATGTGCCGATCGGTGCCGCCGGACGGACTGCGCCGAGCAGCCTTCCGTCACGATCGGGAACGCGACCCCCGACGCGTCCGTCGCCGTGCGTCCTGGCTGGTCGCTGCGCACGCCGCAGACCGCCGCTGCGGGGCACCTGGTGCTGGCCGTGTCGATGTCGGCCATGCTCCTGACGATGGTGTGAGCCTGGTTCGTCGAGGCGTCACTCGGCGTCGTCGGGGCGGTCGGACCAGTTGCTGCGGGTGCGCTCGATCCACGCGCCCGCCTCGGCGAGCGGTGTGACGTCGAGCCGGTACAGCCGCCGCTGGGCCTCGCCTCGCCAGACGACGAGCCCCGCATCCCGCAACACCCGAAGGTGCCGGGACACCGCGGGCCGCGACGTCGAGAACTCGGCGGCCAGTTCGCCTGCCGTGCGCTCGCCGGAGGCCACCAACTCGAGGATGCGCCGCCGGGTGGGGTCGGCGAGTGCCTCGAAAACGGCGTTCGACATGAGAATTTGTAACTACTCCCGTACGTAACCGTCAACTGACGAAGGCGGACCAGCCCGGGCGCGAGGGGGGTACGCCCGGGCCGGTCCTGGACGGGCGGCGCGGTGGCCGCCCTGGTCGGATGGGGTCAGCCCCCGCTGCCCGTGTCCGGCTTGTCGTCGACCACCGCGCCGGTGGCCGCGTCGAGCGTCAACGGCTGTGCCTTGTCCTTGCCCGTGAAGTCGAACATGTTCGACAGGTCGCCCGCGCGGTCGTCGTACGACGAGTCACCGATCCGGCCCGTCGACCAGTTGTCCTCGATGAACTTCAGGATCGAGGTCTGGTCGGTGCGGGTGTGGTCGACGAAGTTCACCTTGCTGAAGGGCGAGATCACCTCGAGCGGGAGCCGCGGGCCGTAACCGCAGCGGTCGGCGTACCCGCCGGGCCCTGCCGCCGCGCCGGTGCAGATGGCCGAGTCCTGCGCCGGGTCGTTCGAGCCGCTGACGACCGCGTCGGCGTGGTCGTACCAACCGTCGGAGTCGTCGTAGGCCAGCACGATGGCGGTCGAGTTCCACTCGGGCGACTGCTGGATCTTGTTGACCTCCTCCACGACGAACCGCTGCTCGTCGATCGGGTCCGAGTTGGCAGCGTGCCCGTCCTCGTAGGCCGGGGCCTTCAGGAAGCTGACCGCAGGCATGCTGCCGGCCTTCAGCGCGTCGTCGAAGTCGGCCGTGTCGTACTGGTGGTTGGCCTGGTCGGTCTGCCCGATCGCATCCACGGAGGACGGCGGGAGGTGCTTCGGGTTGGCCGTCGACTCGTAGTACTGGAACGGCTCGTGGTGCGGGCTGTAGTCGACGACGCTGATGCCCCCGACGTTCTGGTGCGACTGTCCGCACACCGCGTATCCGTTGGCGTTGCCGGTGGGGCGGAAGCCGCCCTGGAACCAGCCCCAGGTGATCCCTTTGTCGTTCAGCAGGTCACCGATGTTCTTGCCGTCCTGGAACGCGAGGTTGTCGGTGGCCGTGTGGTTCTTGTCCGAGCAGTCGTCGTACGCCGGGTCGGGGTCGCTGGTCACGGTGCCGACCCCCTTCTCGTCCGGGGACATGACGAAGGAGTCCGACGTCGGGTCGTGCGTCACCGACGTGACCGCGTGCGTCCCGTGCGTCTGGCCGGAGATGAGGTTGATCGCCCCGGGCGTGGACGGACCGAACGTGGTGTTGTACGAGTTGTCGCTCATCGCGTAGTGCTGCGCGTAGTTCCACATCGCGGTGACGGTGTTGCCGTCGTAGTAGTCCATCACCAGGCCCGGCTGGCCGAAGAGGATCGGCTGGCCAGTGCACTTGTCGGCCTCGGTCTTCTGGACGAACATGTCCATCTTCCCGCCGTTGAACGCCGCCTGCTCGGCGTCGTACCCGTGGTTCTGGTCGCAGGTCAGAGCCTGCGCAGGCGAGAGGCGCTGCGGGTTGTAGGCGTTCGGGTTGTGCTCCAGGAGATCGGGTGTGAGCCCGTCGACCTTCGGGGTTTTCTCGTCGGCCGTGAAAGGAGTGCCGTCGGCGTTGGTGGCGTTGGGGTACGTGCCGAAGTAGTGGTCGAACGAGATGTTCTCGCCGAAGATCACCACGACGTGCTTGATCGGGGTGGCTGTGTCGTGCTGGTCGCCGTGGTCGCCGGCCGGTGGTGATGTGTCATTGGCGTTCGTCGGGGACGCACCGCACGCGGCGAGCACGACGACCGCGGCCAGCGCGAACGCACCGAGTAGTGAACGCTGCAGGCGCCACCTGCTGGCTCTGCTTCCCACTTGTCCTCCTGTTTCGGGAATTCTCCTGGGGGGAGAATCAGGCGAGCATTGCCCGGCCGTAGTGGTCCGTCGGGTCGGTCACGCCGGGCAATGCGAAGAAGTAGCCACCGCCGAACGGTGAGACGTAGTCGACGAGGGGCTCGTCGGCCAGCCTTTTCTGCACGGCCTCGAACTGGCGCCGGAGATCCTGCTGGTAACAGGTGAAGACGAGTCCCATGTCGAGGTTCCCGTTGCTGTCGATTCCGCGGTCGTAGTTCGTCGCGCGGCGCAGTATTCGGCTCGCATCGGTTTCCTGCGTGCGTGGGTTCGCCCGGCGGATATGGCTCGTCAACGGGATCACGGTGCCCACCGGATCGTCCGCGTACTTGGGGATGTCGGCCTCCGCCGCCCCGTCGAGCGGGGCGCCGGTGTCGCGACGGCGGCCGAACATGTTCTCCTGCTCGCCGAGCGACACACGGTCCCAGAACTCCACGAGCATGCGGATCACACGAACCACCTGGTAGCTGCCACCGGCGGTCCAGGCGGGCTCGTCCGGTTGCCCACTGCCCACCCACACCAGGCGGTCCATCTCGGCGGCGTCCTCCACATCGGGGTTCGCGATGCCGTCCTTGAAGCCCATGAGGTTGCGGGGGGTGCCGGACGGGCGGGGCGGCGAGGTGAACCCGTCCACGCGCCAGCGCAGTTGCATGCCTCCGCGGGTGGCGCGGGCGATGTCGCGCAGGGCGTGCGCCACCGTGTCGCGGGAGGACGCCGAGAGCGTCAGGCTCAGGTCGCCGTGGCACTGGGCCTGGTCGAGCGCGTCGTTGGGAAACATCGGCATCGTCGTCAGCCGGGCAGGCCTGCCGGCGGCGAGCCCGAAGCGGTCGTCGAAGAGCGACGCGCCCACCCCGACGATCACGGCCAGGTCGCCGGGTGGCACCACCGGCCCGAGCACGCCGGAGTCCGGCGGAGGTGCCGTGATGCCCAGCGCAGGCGGCTCGCCGCCCGCGGTGAGGAACCGGGCCCGATCGGTGACGGCGCGCAGCAGGTCGGTCAGTTCCGCCCGGTTCGCGGCGATGACGTCGAACGCCGCGACGGTGCCCTCCTCGGCCGGCGGACGAAGGATCGCCGCCTGACGGGGGCCGTGGAACGGCACCGCCGGGACCCCGCCGTCGCCATCGGCAGCAGCGGCCACTCCGCCTCCGGCCACGGCGGCGGCCGTGAACCCGGCCCCGACCAGCGCCCGGCGCAGGAACGAGCGGCGCGGCAATCCCGCGCTCACGAGACCCGCCTCGGTGCGACGATGCCGGCGATCGGTGCGAGCTGTTCGGCCAGCTCCGCGATCGTGCCGTCGATCTTCTCGCGCTCGCCGCGGTCGACCGCACCGACCGGCGTCCAGGTCCCGTCGGGACGGCGGGCGGCCTGCACGGCCGCGGTGGCGCGGTCCAGCCACGAGTCCACTGTGGGGAGCGCGGGCATCCGCGGCTGGAGCACGGGCCGCAGCACGTCCAGCACGGTCCGAGTGCCCTCGATGTTGGCGAGAGTGGTGGCGAGGGTGGTGCCGCTGCCGTAGTCGGTGCGGCCGCTGACCTCGAACTGGAGCGCGTCCTCCATGATCTCGTGGGCGCGCAACGCCATGTCGTTCGGATCGATCTGCGCGGCAGGGAAGGTCTGCCGGAGGTCACGTACGTCGGCGTCGAGCCGGTCGGCCACTGCGGCCAGCGCGCCCATCGGTTCGTCGTGCCAGAGCCCGAACTCCAGACGGTGGAAGCCGGTGAACCCGGGATCCGCCGTGCCGCCCGCGAGACCGGCGGTGGTGCCGTCGATCGCTGTGGCGGCGTCGCCGAAGGCGCCGTAGGCGGCACCGAGACGCTCGTAGGACAGGTGGGCCGTCAACCAGGCCGTCTCGCTCGCACCGCGGTCCCCGCGATGGACGGCTTCGGTGAGCAGGCCGGAGTCGCGGACGAGCGCGTCGATCCCGGTGAGCACCTGCGCCTCGTAGGCCTTCGTGGGGCCGTAGAGGTCCTCCTGCGTCACCGGCACGACGGCGGGGTTCGACGGCAGGCCGCTCCCGCTGATCCGGACCGTCGGTCCCACCACGGCGTCGGCCTCGTCCGGGATGCAGCGGAAGGCGTACTCGCCGTCGCCGAGGCTCACCGGCAGGGCCCGGGTGGTGCCGGAACCGACCCCCTCGACCTCACCGACGACCGCGCCCGTGGCCGGTTCGATCAGATCGACGGTGGTCGTGACCGCGCCGGTGTTGTGCACCTGGAACGTCTGCGGCCCCGGCCGGGGACGGGTCCAGTCCTGGCCGCACGACGACCGCGACACGGAGACCACCGGATCGGACGTCGGGGGCGGGGCGGGCGAGGCGGAGGGTGCGGGCCACAGCGTGGCTGCCCCGGTCACGACGAGTGCGACCACTGCGAGCCCGGCGAGCGGCCAGCGGGCCTCTCGTGAGGCAGGCACCGTCTTCTCCTGCTACTCGTTCGGTCCGGCGAGAGCGGTATGGAGCGGAAGAGCGTGCGAAGCGAACCCGCCGAGTGTCCAGCGGGCCTCTCGTGAGGCGGGCACGGTCGTTCTCCTGCTACTCGTTCGGTCCGACGTGAGCAGTATGGAACGGAAAAGAGCGGGAAAACGGGGAATAAGACGCTTTCCCTGCGAGTTCACGAATCATTCTACTCCGGGTCGACGACAGGTCGTCAATCCGCAGTACGGTTGCCTGCAATATCTTGTTTCGTCCGTATCGGGTATTTACTCCGCTTTTCCTGTGATCATCCGAATCGGTTCATCAGGTCCATCACCAGAAGTACGAAGAACAGTGCCGACGCTGCGGTGAGCATGATGTTCGACAGCCATCCGGAGCGGCCCTCCGGGGCGACGAGCTTCGAGTTGAGCAGCATGAGCAGGGTGCCGCCGAGGAACGGCATGAAGGCGGCCCCCATCACGCCGTAGACCAGCGTCAGGGTGAAGGGCCGGTCGAAGAACAGCAGCGCCATCGGCGGCAGGGTGAGCCAGAGCAGGTACGCGCGGAACGGGAGGCTCTTCTCGGCCGCGGCGGCCTGGTAGCCCGTGGAGGTGACACTGGCGGCGGCCGCGCCGGGAGAGTCCGCGCTCGCGCCGATCCGGGCCTTCGCCCCGTGCGGCAGTCGGATCGTGCGCGTCCAGTCGGTGAACAGCAGGCTGACCCCGTTCCACGTGCCCAGCAGCGACGTGCTGGTGACGGCCAGGAAGCCGACGAGGAACAGGATCCGTGCCCATTCGCCGTACCGGGCGCCGAGTTCCGTGCCGAGGGTGAGCAGCCCCGTGTCGCTCTCGGTGAGATCCTGGCCGAGCAGGATCTCCGCACCCACGATGAGCATGGCGATCACGAAGATCGCGGTCATGATGTAGCCGATCGCGTTGTCCAGCCGCATCGTCGCGAGCCAGCCGGTGCCCTTCCAGCCCTTCGCGATCATCCAGTAGCCGTAGGCCGCCATCGTGATCGTGCCGCCGACCCCGCCGATGAGGCCGAGCACGTAGATCAGTGACCCCTCGGGAAGGCGGGGGACCAGCCCGTTCGCGAGCTCGCCCAGGTCGGGGGAGACGAGGAAGGCGATCGACACCACGGAGACGAACTTGATCAGGACCAGCACGGTCATGAACTTCTCGAAGACGTGGTAGCGCTGCGCCCACACGAGAACGAGGCCGACGACACCGGCGATCATCGCCCAGTACCGCACCGACAGCCCGCCGAACAGGGCGTTGAGCGGCAGGCCGACCGCGGACATCGCCGTGGCGCCGTAGACGAAGCCCCAGATGACGATGTAGATGCCGAAGAAGACGGTGGCCCAGTACCCGAGCCGCCGCCAGCCGTCGAGCAGGGTCGCTCCCGAGGCGAGGTTCCAGCGGCCCACGCCCTCCCCGAGTGCGAGCTTCAGCGCCGCCCCGAGGACGGCGGCCCAGAGCAGCACCGTGCCGAAGCGGGCGCCGGCCACCATCGTGGCGACCAGGTCACCGGCACCGACACCCGTGGCCGCGGCGAGGAGACCCGGTCCGACCTGTTTGACCCTGGCCCCGAATCCAGTAGGCGGTGTCGTCGTTGTGGCGATGTCGGATGCCATGCGCGCCCTCTCCATGCCGGAAGTTCTCGTCAGGAGGTTTTGGGACGAACGTACGGGTCTGAAGCGATCGCGACCAGGGCCGAGACCGGTCACAGCCCGCACGCGCCCGGTAGCGGCCGCGCGACTAGATTTCTCGGTGTACAAGCAGTACAGGCACGACGGGGAGTGCGGTCATGGCGAGCATCGAAGAGGTCCGAGCCGGTATTGCGCTGGCCAACGACAAGGCCTCCGAGAGCCTCGGTGCACTGCAACAGGCGCACTCCTCGCTAGAACAGGCACAAGGCGCGCTGCTGCGGGTCACCGAGGGCAGCGCGCAGGCCGATGTGTCGGAGGCGAACGGGCTGCTGGCCCAGGCCGTCGGCAGCATCAGCGATGTGCAGCAAGCAGTTCACGCAGCGATCCAGGCCTCCGAGGGCGTTGCGAACCGTCTGTGACGATGCCGTGAGTAGAACGCCGTGAACGAGATGACGCCCGACACCGGGGCCGATCGCGATGAGTGAGCTCGGCGAGATCCGTGCCGCCCTGGCCGGCGTGGCCGCACAGATCACCAGCGCCTACGAGCAGGCCGGCATCGCACGCACCCGGATCGCCGACGCCGTCGCCGTGCTCTCGGAGCTCGGTGAGCAGCACTCCGAGCCGTTGGTCCCCGACGAGCTCCGGCGCGCCGCCGACGAGCTGGAGCGCGGGCTCGGGCTGATCTCCACGGGCGCCGCGGTCGTCTCCGACATCGACGCACGGCTGTAGGCCGGCGTGGCACGTGGGCTGAACCGGCGCCAGCAGCGGATCACCGAGGCCTTCGACGCGCTGTGCGACGCGGTGGCGTCTGCACTCGGCGCGGCCGAGGGCCGCCGCGAGTCCACCATCCGGGCGCACGCCGAGGCCATGGTGGAGATGTGGCTGCGCACCGAAGGTCTCGACGCGGTGCAGGCCGACGCCGGGATGCGACCGCTGCTCTCCAACCCCGCGTTGTCCGGCCCCCTGGAACGCGTCCGGGCCGACCGCAGGGAGGCGTTCGCCGGGTGGCTCGACGACGGGCCGCGGCAGCTCGCCGACATCCTCCAGGAGGCCGCGCCCGGTGCGGCAGGCCTCGCGCCCGAGCACTGGCTCGCCCGGGTCGGTGGGGTTGACGGCTCGGGACCGGTCCCTTCCTTGTGGTCGATCGGCACCGGCCGGATCGAGGACGCGGCGCCCGTCGACTTCCCTGTGGCGGTTCCGCTGCTCGACGAGTCGCACCTGCAGGTGAGCTCCGGGCATGACGGCCGTGCGCGCGCGGAGGCGCTGGTGGAGGGCCTGCTGCTGCGCGTCATGAGCTACTTCCGGCCCGGGATCGTTCAGCTGCACGTGTGGGACGTCGGCCAGTTCACCGGAGCCCTGCCGGGGCTGTACCCGCTGACCCGCACCGGCCTGCTCACGGTGCACGACCCGGCCATGCTGCCGCAGCTGCTCGACGAGCTCTCCGACCGCATCCGGCGGGTGCACACCCGCCTGCTCGTCGACGGTCATCCTTCGCTGCGCGCCCTCGCCGAGTCGACGGGCGCCCGCAACGAGCCCTGGATCGTCGCCGTGCTCGTCGGCAACCGGGCACCACTGAAGGACGACGAGCACCGCCAGCTGCAGCGGGTGGCCCGCGGCGGGCTCGCCTGCGGGGTGCAGCTGGTGCTGCTCGACGTGCCGATGACGATCAACGCGCCGGTCGAGAGCGTGCGCGTGGACGATGCCGGCACGGCGGTGTCGTCGATGACCGGGCCGCACGTCGCCGTGGATCTGGAGCCGCCGTTGCCGCCTGCCGAGGTCACGCGGGCGAGCCACGCCATCGCCGACGCGTACGAGGGCTGGCGCAGCCGGATCGGCACCTTCGCCGACGTGCTTCCGCCGCCCGCGCAGTGGGGGAAGACCCCTTCGGTGTCGAGCCTGCACGCGCCCGTCGGGTTCGCCGACGGGCTGCCCGTGGAGATCGCGCTCGCCGACTCCTCGCCGCACGCGCTGATCGGCGGTCCGAGCGGCTCGGGAAAGACGAACCTGCTGCTCACGATGATCAGCGCGCTGGCCACCCGGTACGACCCCGACGAGCTGGAGTTCTACCTGCTCGACTTCAAGGAGGGCGTGTCCTTCGCGCAGTTCGCACCCGGTCGCCGGGACCGCACCTGGCTTCCGCACGCCCGGCTCGTCGGGGTCAACATCAACACCGACCGCGAGTTCGGCCTGGCGCTGCTGCAGTTCCTCGCCGACGAGATGCGCCGCCGCGCCGAAGCCGCGAAGGCGTACGAGGTGACCAAGCTGGAGGAGCTGCGCGCGGCCGATCCCGAGGGACGCTGGCCGCGCATCGTCGCCGTGATCGACGAGTTCCAGTACCTGTTCGCCGAGCGCGACGCCGTGACGCGGGCGGCGACGCTCCTGCTCGAGGACGTCGCCCGGCGTGGGCGATCCCAGGGGATCCACCTGGTGCTGGCGAGCCAGGACGTGTCGGGCATCGAGGCGTTCTGGGGCCGTCCGGCGATCTTCGAGCAGTTCGTGCTGCGGATCGCCCTGCCGCGGGCCCGCCGGGTGCTCGCCGAGCTCAACGACGCCAGCCTCGACCTGCCGCGCTGGCACGCGGTGATCAACCACGAGTCCGGGATCAAGCACGGCAACGAGATCGTCCGGCTCCCGGACGCCTCCGGGCAGGGCGCGTCGGCCGGCGAGGCCGCCACGTCGAGCGTCGGAGCGGTGCAGCGCGTCCTGCACGAGAGGTACGCCGAGGGCCGCCCGCAGCCGCGTCTGTTCGACGGGAGCAGCTCACCGCGGTTCACCGACCTCGCGGCCGGCCTTCCGCGTGACGGCGTTCCCCGTGCACTCGTCGGGCAGAGCATCGACGTAGCAGGGAGCGCGGCCGCCGTCGGGTTGCCGGATGCACCGGGCCGCAACCTGGGCGTGCTCGCGGCCGTCGGGCGCGAGGCGGTGCGGGTGCTCGGGGCGGCGGCGGCCTCGCTGGCCGGGCAGTACCCGGCGGACGGGGTGGACGTCGTGGTGGCCCCGCTGGTCGCGGAGGCGGCGGAGCCGGCAGCGCGGCTGGCCGATCGGATCGCCGCGACCGGTACGCCCGTCGAGATCGTCGGGCTCGACGGCGTGCGCGCCCGGGTGGAGGAGCTCGCGAAGGATGTCACCGACCGGCTGAGCGGCCCGGCGCCCGGCCGTCCCGTCGTGCTGGTGCTCTACGCCGCCGACGCGGCCGACACCGTGCTTGAACGGGAGGGCACCGAGGCGATGCGCAAGCTGATGCGCTTCGGGCCCGAGACCGGCGTGCACGTGCTGGGGTGGTGGCGCAGCGTGCAGCGGTTGCGGGCGTTGCTGATGATGAGTGCGTCCGTCGACGACCTCGGGGCGTGGGTGGCGCTGGACGTCCAGGGCTCCGAGGTGCAGGCCCTCGTCCCCGGGATGTTGGTCAACTGGTCACCCCGGCCCGGCCGTGGGTTGTTCTTCGACCGCGCCCAGCATGCGGCGCCCGAGGTGGTCATCGTCCCGTCCCTTCCGGAGGCCGAGTGAGCGCCGCACGCGAGTACAAGGAGGTCGTCGCGGGCATCACCGCCGCCGCCGCGGCACTGCACGAGCGAGACCGGGGGCGCGCAACGGATCTGGCCAGGGAACGAATCCGCCTCCATGCCGAGATGCTGGGGGCGGGGGAGCGGGCCTCGCTGACCAGGTTCGCCGTGGAGCTGCACTGGGAGGCAGCGCTCGAGGCGCTGTGGATGGAGTCGTGGATGAAGCTGCGGCCGCGCCCGGGCCCCGACCCGCACGCCGACCCGGCCGATCTCGACCGGTTCGACGCCGAACTCGAACGGCGTTCCGCCGACCTGCTCGACGCGGTCCGGCGCCGCCGCTTCGGCCTACCCCCCCTGCGCTGACCCGACGCCCGCCGCTTCTCAGCTCGCGAGGACCACCAGCACCTGGCCGTCGTCGAGGGATTGCAGCAGCACGAGGCGGTTGTCGCCCGAGGCGACGAGCCCGGCGGCGGTGTCGGCGTCGACCGTCCGCTTCCCCTGGACCTCGAACTCGGACGGGTCACCCGAGGCGTTGGTGAGCTGGATGGTGCTGCCGCGGGAAAGACCGACCGTGCCCGCGGTTGCAGGCAGCGTGATCACGGTGGTGCCGCCGGTGCGCATCACCGACGCCGTCCCCGCCCGGGTCGGCGCGACCATCGGCCCTCCCGCCTTCGCGGCGACGAGACCGAGCGTCGCGCCGTCCGGCAGGCCGACGGTGTTGGGCGTCGGAGCCCCGGCGGCCCCGGTGGTGTCGTCGTCACCGGGCGGCGTGGTGGCCTGCGCCGGTGTGCTGGCGGGCGGCGGGGTGGTGGTGCGGTCGGCTGTCTCCGGCGCCCGGGTGGTCGACGTATCGGCACGTGGTGTGCGTGTCGGCGGATCGGTCGTGGCCTGCGCCGGTGCGCTGCTCGGTGGTGCGCTGCCCGGCGGCGTGGTGGCCCGGGCGCCCGACTCCGAGGGTGCGCCGGCGCCCGGGGTGCTCGTGGGCGGTGTGGTGGTGGCCTGCGCCGGTGCGCTGCGGGCGAGGTCGCCGGTCGTCGGCGGGGTGGGTTCCGACGGCCTGGCCGTCGGTGCGCCGGCGCGATCGGCCGTCGGTGGTCTGGTCGCCGCATCGCCCGAGGGCGGGCCGGCGGGTGGAGCACTCCCGGACGTCGCGGTGGCGCCGGCGGCCGTGCCCTGCTGCGCGGCGGGCCCCCGCGGCGGCTGCGCCGCGGAACCGGTCGCGGCAGGACCGGTCGGCGGCGGCTGCGACACGGAACCGTCGGGGGCAGCAGCGGACGTCGGTGCGCCCGGAGCCGGGGCGGCGACGATGGTGGAAGGAGTGGGCGCCTGCGTGCCGGGCGCGGGAGTGGCCGGGACGTCGTCCGGCGCGGGCGGAGCGGGGAACTCGGCGGGGCCGGGTGGCGCGTCCGGTGCGGGCTCGGGCGGGACGTCGAACGGGAGGTCCGGCGCCTCCAGCAGCCCGGGCGCGTCACGGCCCGCGGCAGGACGGGTGGCGCCGAGGTAGTCGTCACCGGGATAGCGGACGAAGGCTGTACGTACCGGCTTGCCGAAGGTCGGAGCGTTGATCATCCGGCCGTTGCCGAGGTAGAGCCCGACGTGGTGTACGCGCTCCGGCACTCCGTAGAACACCAGGTCACCCGGCTCCAGCGGCGCGTCCGCCGGCACGTGCGGGCCGGCGTAGTACTGCGTGTGGGCGGTACGGGGCAGGGAGATGCCTGCCCAGTCGTAGGCGGCCGTGGTGAGGCCCGAACAGTCGAAACCCGCCTCACCGGAGAGCGGTCCGTCCCCGCCCCATACGTAGGGCAGACCGCGTTGCACCAGCGCGAAGGCGATCGCGACCGCAGCCGCAGTGCCGGGCTTGGCCGTGGTGGTGATCCTCGGTACGTCAGGAATGCGGGCCGCGGGCGGCTGTGCCGCGGTCGGCACGGCGACGGTCGCCGGATCGCCCAGGTCGGCGATCGTCAGGCCGAGAACGATCGGGCCCGTGCGGCCGGGGTTGGCCCCGCCGAACTTCCGGCCGAAGGATGCGGGCCGCACCGGTGCGGTGACCTGCGCCTGAACGGCGTCCTCGACTGCTGCTGGGGCTGCGACGACGTCCTGGGCCGGGAGACTCACCAGGACGACACCGACGAGAGCGAGGACGGCGGCGGCGACGGCGGGCCACCGGGGAATGCGGTGGCGCTCGTTCGTCACGTCGTCACCTCCATGCCCGGTAGGTAGTCCGATCGTGCCTCTCGCCGCATCCGTGCGCTAGATGAGCGCGACGAACCACCCGGGCGTTCGCCCAGCCGTCACCGAGGCGAAAGGAGGACCATGGAAGCGTGATCTTCACCGATGCGCGCGAAGTCGCCAGGATGCTGAGGGCCAAGGAAGTGTCTGCCCGCGAGGTGCTCGCGGCGCACCTCGCACAGATCGAGCGCTGCAACCCCGAGGTCAACGCGATCGTCACCCTCGTCGCCGAGCGCGCGGCCGAGGAGGCGGCGGCCGCTGACGAGCGACTGGTCCACGGCGAGGAGATCGGGCCGCTGCACGGCCTGCCCGTCGCGCACAAGGACACCCACGACACCGCCGGGATCCGCACCACCTACGGGTCACCGCTGCTGGCCGACAACGTGCCCGCGCGCGACGCCCTGGTGGTGGAGCGGATCCGTTCCGCGGGTGCGATCACGATCGGCAAGACCAACGTGCCGGAGTTCGCCGCCGGGAGCCACACCGTCAACCCCGTCTTCGGGGTGACGCGCAACCCCTACGACCTGAGCCGATCGGCCGGTGGGAGCAGCGGGGGCGCCGCGGCCGCGCTCGCATGCGGGATGCATGCGCTCGCCGACGGCGGTGACACGGGTGGGTCCCTGCGCAATCCCGCCTCGTTCAACAACGTGGTCGGGTTGCGCCCTTCATCCGGCCGCGTGCCCGTGTGGCCGACCGCGGCGCCATGGTCGAGCCTGGCGGTGACCGGGCCGATGGCCCGCACGGTCTCCGATGTAGGGCTCCTGCTCAGCGTGCTGGCCGGACCCGACCCGCGCGACCGGTTGTCCCTCGACACGCCCGGATCGGAGTTCGCCGCCGAGCCGCCCACCGACGTCCGGGGTCTGCGTGTCGCCCTGGCGCCCGACCTCGGTGGCGAGGTGCCGGTGGATCCGGACGTACGCGCGGTGATCGAGAAGACCGCGAGCGTGTTCGAGGGGCTCGGCTGCTCCGTCGAACCTGCCTGCCCCGATCTCACCGGCGCCGACGAGGCGTTCCGGACGTTGCGGGCGTGGCTGTTCGAGCTCACCTACTCGGCGTTGCTCGACGAGCATCCCGACGACTTCAAGGCGACACTTCGCGAGAACATCCTCATCGGCCGGGGGCTCACCGGCCCGGACGTCAGCCGTGCCCACGCCCGGCAGGCGGCGCTCCAGGAGCGCATGCGGGAGTTCTTCGACCGCTACGACGTGCTGCTCGCACCGGTGAGCCAGGTGCCGCCGTTCCCGGTGGAGGCGGAGTACCCCACGGAGGTGGCCGGCGTGCCGATGCACGACTACCTCGAGTGGATGGGCTCGGCCTACCTGATCTCGGTGACGGGCTGCCCGGCGTTGTCCGTGCCTGCGGGGTTCACGCCGGGCGGTCTGCCCGTCGGTGTGCAGATGGTCGGCCCCTACCAGGGGGAGGCGGGGCTGCTGCGGATCGGGCGGGCGTTCGAGCAGGCCACGGGTCACGGGCTGGTCCGGCCCGCAGTCGCCGTTCCCACACTCTGACCCTCTGCTTACCGGGTCGCGGAACCGCACGTCACGGTTCCGCGACCCGGAGGGCCGGGGAGCGGACATCTCAGGCTGAGAACGGCTTTGTCCAGGCGGAGGAACATCCCGAGGCGGACGACCAGCGCCCGAAAACGGGGTGAGTCGCGCACTCAGATCGGGCGACCCGCGGAGGATAGGCAAAGCAGGTCGCGGTGGGCGTGCAGAGCGGCCAGCAGTTTCTCCACGTCCTCGGCCGTGTTGTAGCAATGCGGCGAGATCCGCAGGTTGCCGGCGCGCGACGACGTGACGATGCCGTCGTTCTCCAGCCGCTGCACGAGCTGCTCGACATCCGTGGACGCAACGGCCACCAGCGGGCCGCGGCGGGCCGGGTCCTTCGGGGTGGCGACCACACCGCCCATGGCGACGACCTCGTCGATCAGCCGGTCGTTGAGCCCGCGGACGTGCGCGGCCGTCGCTTCGATGCCGATCTCCA
The DNA here is from genome assembly GCF_039534065.1 of Pseudonocardia yunnanensis. NCBI lineage: Bacteria > Bacillati > Actinomycetota > Actinomycetes > Pseudonocardiales > Pseudonocardiaceae > Pseudonocardia > Pseudonocardia yunnanensis. The sequence continues at coordinate 222,639 of NZ_BAAAUS010000043.1, forward strand.
GCATGAGCTCGACTCCGGCGATGGCCGCGTACACCGCGGGGATCGGCGGCGTACCCGCCTCGAACCGCCGTGCGTTCGCCGCCGGCCGGTAGCGGTCGACGCGCATCGCGAAGATGTCCTCGTCCGCGAACCACCCCGTCGAGGTCGGCACGACGTGAGCGGTGGTCGAGGGGTTCGCGTAGAGGAACCCGATCCCCGGCGAGCCGAGCAGGTACTTCAGCGCGCCACCGGTCACGAAGTCGACTCCCAGGGCGCCGACGTCGATCGGTACCGCGCCCACGGACTGGTACGTGTCCAGCAGGACGAGTGCGCCGCGTTCGTGGGCGAGCCGCGTGATCGCCTCGACGTCCAGCAGGCTTCCGTTGAGATAGCAGACGTGGGTGATCGACACGATCGCCGTGCGCTCGTCGATCGCCTCCGCGAGCCGGTCGAGCGAGAGCGTGTTGTCGTCCTCCGCGGGAACGTGCACCACACGCGCGCCCCGCCGCTCCTGGGCGTGCCAGATCTGCCCGATCGTCGGGAACTCCAGCTCGGTGGTGACCACGGTGTCGCGCTCGCCGAATTCCAGCGCTGACGCCAACGCGCTGACGCCTGCCGAGACCGAGGTGGTGACCGCGACGCTGTCCGCGTCGGCGTGCAGCACCCGGGCGAACGCGCTGCGCGCATGCTCGCTGCGCTCGACCCAGTGGCTCCACAGTGAGCCCTCGGCCTCGAGCCCGGCCAGGTAGTCGCCATAGGCGGCTCGCACCGCGTCCGAGAGTGCTCCCTGCGAGCAGCTGTTGAGGTAGACCCGGTTCTCGAAGATCGGGAACCGGTGCCGGATCGTCTCGGCGAGAGTTCTCTCGCCGGTCACGCTGCTCATCTCGTGCCTTTCCACTGCCGACCTCAGCCGATCCGCCCCGAGCCGACCACCAACTGCCTGCGCACCGAGAGCGCAGCCTCCCGATGAACCTCGCGTTCTGCCGCCAGGTTCTCCCGGGTGCGTTCCGGGCACCAGTGCAACCGGCCTGCCGCGAGCGTGCAGGCGGGCCGGTGTAGAACGTCGATGCTCTCGGTGGGGTCGCCGGGGACGGCGACCACGTCGGCCGCCAGCCCGGTGGCGAGCTGCCCGGTCACCGCGCCGAGTCCGCACGCCGCCGCCGCTCGGTGCGTAGCCGCTGCGATGATCTCGCGGGTGGACATCCCGGCGTCGGCAAGGACGTCGAGCCCGTCCGCGTAGTTCTCGAACGGGACGAGGCCGATACCGGCGTCGGTGCCGGCGACCAGCTCGATGCCGGCCTCCCGCATCGCCCGCAGGTTCGCGATCAGAGCATCGCGCTCGTCCCACGGGCAGAAGTAGGGGTCGGGCAGGCAAGCGGTGTTCATCGTGGGACAGACGACGATCCCGCGCTCGGCGATCCGCCGCGCGATCTCGGCGTCGAATCGGGTGCCGTGCTCGGTGACCCAGCCGCAGTGCTCGATCATGTCGACCCCGGCTTCCACGGCGCGGCGGATGCCCTCCACCCCGAGTGCGTGCGTGGTGACAGGCATGCCGAGCCGGTGCGCTTCGTCGACGCAGGCCTGCAGCTCCTCGACGGTGTAGCGGGCGTGCCACGGGCGGCTTCCGGCGGTCATGAACCCGCCGGTGGACATGATCTTGACGACGTCGGTGCGCTGCTTGGCCCGGATCCGGACCTCCCGCACCACCTCGAGTGCGCCATCGGCTTCCCCACCCATCGCCCAGGCGTGCCCGGCGGTGACGGTGATCGGCGCGTTGGCCACCTGCAGCCGCGGGCCGGGGACGAGGCCGTCGCGCACGGCGTCGCGGATCGTGGTGGCCACGGCGCCGCGGCAGCCCAGGTCGCGGGCAGCGGTGACTCCGGCGTCCAGCAGCCGGCGGGCGCTGTTGATCATCCGGCACGCCAGCTCGGCGTCGGTGGCGGTCAGCTCGCTGTCCGTGGACGAGACACTGCCATCCATCGCCAGGTGGACGTGGCAGTCGATCAGGCCTGGCATCAGTGTGCGGTCACCCAGCTCCACCAGGCGGACGTCCGGCGCGGCTTGGCGGGAGACCTCGGCCCACGGGCCCACCGCGGCGATCCGGCCGTCCACGGCCAGCACCGCCCCGTCCTCGATCACGGGGGCGTCCGCACGCGGCAGCAACCTGTCCGCTCGCAGGAGGACAGGCTCTGGTCCGCTCCCAAAGTCGCTCATCGAGCGACGACGTTAGATATGGATTCAACCTCAGTCAACGATGTTCAAGCACATTGACAAGCTTGGATCATGGTTGCAGTCTTCTTGACCATCGCCAACGGGCGTCCAGCGCGTGCGACCGAGGGAGATCACCGTGCCCAGTACGTCCGACGAGCTGCCACCCACGCTCGGCGCGGTGCCGAAACCGGGCCGCCGCTGGTACCGCCTGCTCCTCGTGCTGCCGTTCCTATGGTGCATCGCCGCGGTGCCGTGGGCAGGCCACGTGCCCTACGCGTTCGGGCACGTGCCGTTCCTGCTGGTGTGGATGGTGGCGGGAGTGCTGATCGGTAGCGCCGCGATCGGCGTCGTCTACCTGTTGGACGCTCGCCACGGCCACCTCGAAGAGGCGTAGGAGCACGCATGACGTACTTCATCGCGCTGCTGGTGGGCGTCGGCTCGATCGTGGTGGGCGCCGTGCTCGCCGCCCGAGGCAAGCGGCTCGACATCGCCGAGTGGGCGGTCGGTGGCCGCAGCTTCGGGAGCTTTCTCTTCTGGTTCATCCTGGCCGGGGAGACGTTCACGACTTTCGCGCTGCTGGGGGCGTCCCAGAGCGTCTACGTCGACGGGGCGGCCGGTTACTACGTGCTGGGCACCGTGGTGCTGACCTCCGCGATCGGCTACTGGGTGGTGCCCAAGATCTGGCGGGCAGGCAAGACCCACGGCCTGATGACCGAGGGCGACTACTTCACCGCACGGTTCGACGCTCCATGGCTGGGCGCGGTACTGGCGTTGTTCGGCATCGTCGGGCTGCTGCTCTACTCCGAGGTGCAGCTGACCGGGCTCTCACTGGTGCTGCAGACCCTCTTCGGCCAGGGCCTCTCGGCCACCTGGTACGTCGTGATCGCCGGGCTCGCCGTCGTCGTGTTCATCTTCACCGGCGGAATGCGCAGCGCCGCGTTCGGCGCCGTGGTCAAGGACATCCTGCTTCTGGTGGTTCTCATTGCCATCGCCTTCACCGCCGCCGAGGCGGCGGGCGTGAACGGCTGGGGCGGGATCTTCGACGCCGTCGCTCGCGAGCACCCGGCCGCGGCCACGCTGCCCGGGATGACGACGGGCACGGCGAGCAACGACTGGTGGTGGATGAGCTTCCTGCTGCTCACCCCCATCGGGGCCTTCGTCCTGCCCCACTCGTTCCAGGTGTCCTTCAGCGCCAAGGACGTGGCGACGGTCCGCCGCAACCAGATCGTCCAGCCGTTGTACTCGCTGTTCTACATCCTGATCATCGTGATCGCGCTGGCCGCGCTGTTGACGCACCCCGGGTTGAAGGGGTCGCAGGCCAACGGCTCGCTCCTGATCTTCGTCCGGGAGCATTCCCCCGACTGGCTGGTCGGCCTGCTCGCAGGCGCCGGCATCCTCGTGGCGCTCGTCCCCACCGCGGTGTTGCTCCTGACCTGCAGCACCCTCTTCACCCGCAACGTCTACGCGTTGGCCCGGCGCACCGCGACCGACCGGGAGCAGCTGCGGGTCAGCCGGATCGGCGTGGTCGTGCTCGCTGCTGTCGCCGTCGCGGTCACCACGACCCAGAACACCGCGCTGGTCAACATCATGGTGAACGTCTACAACGCGATCGGACAGCTCGCCCCGGCCCTGTTCCTCTCGCTGCTGTGGCGGCGGGTCACGGCGGTCGGCGTGCTGTGCGGGGTGGTCGTCGGCGCGGCCGGCATCGTGTTCCCACCGCTCAACGCCGCCCTGCTGGCACTGTGCCCGGCGGGCACCGTGATCGGACTGCCGGCCCTCGTCCTCAACATCGTGGTGACCGTGCTGGTGAGCCTCGTGACCCGGCCACCGGGTCAGGCGGCGATCGCCGTCGGCATGCCGGAGGCGGTGCTGGTGGCCGAGGTGCCGGCCGGAAGCAGCACGCTGCGAGGATGAGGCGGTGATAGGCACCCGGATCCGCGCGCTGCGCACAGCACGCGGCCTCACCGTCACCGAGCTCGCGCGCCGCGCCGAGGTGTCCACCGCGCTGATCAGCCAGGTCGAGCGGGAGCTCGCCGACCCCAGCCTCGTCACCGTGCGCAAGATCGCCCGCGCACTCGACGTCCCGCTGTTCAGCCTCTTCGAGGAGTCCGAACCCGAGGACGTCGCCGTGGTGAGGCGCGAGAGCCGGATGCGGGTGCAGTCGCCGGGCGGTGTCGCCTACTCCCGCATCTCCCCGGGACGGGGCCGGCTCGAGATGATGCAGGGCGTGCTCTCACCGGGAGGCGCGTCGGCCGCGGAACCGTGGTCGCACCCCAGCGAGGAATGCGCGCTCGTCACGGCCGGCAGGCTGGTGGTCGAAGTGGCCGGCACCGAGTACGCGCTCAGCGAAGGCGACAGCTGCTACTTCGACTCCCGCCTCCCGCACCGCTACGTCAACCCGTACGACGAGTCCGCCGAGTTCGTCATCTCGGTCACTCCGCCCGGCTACTGACCTCGCCGCGCGGGCCGCGAATCACACGTCGTGCGATCCGCGGCCCGGACGGCGGTTCAGTCGACGAGATCGTCGGCGTCGTCGCGGGCGAGGAAGCTCGCCAACCGCTCCACGGCGTCCTCGAACGCCGGGTTCTGGTCGACGAAGGCCCGGAGCCGGTCGGCCAGCCACTCGACGCTGATCTGCTCCTCGCCCCGGCGCTCGGAGAGCTCCTCGATGCCGCGGTCGGTGAAGTACACGGTCGGTCCTTTTCCGGTGCTCAGTCGGTGAGGGCCTCGTTGATCAGTGCCGTCTGCTCCACCTCGTGCACCTTCGACGACCCGGCCGCGGGGGCGGCCATCCGGCGCCGCGACACCCGCTTGAACCCGATGAGCCGTGGCAGCATCTCCGGCAGCACGAGACCGAAGAACGGCCAGGCACCCTGGTTGGCCGGCTCCTCCTGCACCCACCGGATGTCGTCGGCGTTGGGGTAGCGATCCAGCACCGCGGCGAGCTGACGGTCGGGCACCGGGTAGAGCTGCTCGATGCGCACGATCGCGGTGTCGTCGATCTCCCGCTTGTCGCGCGCGGCCGCCAGCTCGTAGTAGATCTTGCCGCTGCACATGAGCACCTTGCGGACGCCGGCGGCGGGCCCGTCGGTCTCGCGGTAGCGCGGGTCGTCGATCACGGAGCGGAACCGGCCGCCGGTGAAGTCGGACAGCGGGCTCACCACGGCGCGGTTGCGCAGCATCGACTTCGGCGTGAAGACGATCAGCGGGCGCCGCACCCCGTCCATCGCGTGCCGGCGCAGCAGGTGGAAGTAGTTGGCGGGCTCCGAGGGCAGCGCCACGGTCATCGAGCCCTCGGCGCACAGCTGCAGGAAGCGCTCGATGCGGCCCGAGGAGTGGTCCGGCCCCTGACCCTCCAGTCCGTGCGGCAGCAGCAGCGCGATGTCGGCGGTCTGGCCCCACTTGGCCTCACCCGACGAGATGAACTCGTCGATGATCGACTGGGCCCCGTTGACGAAGTCGCCGAACTGCGCCTCCCACGCCACGAAGGCGTTGGGGTTGGCCACCGAGTAGCCGTACTCGAAGCCGACGGCCGCGAACTCCGAGAGCGCGGAGTCGTAGGGCAGGAAGCGCTCCTGGTCATCGGCGAGGTTGCGCAGCGGGTAGTACTCCTCGCCGGTCTTGCGGTCGATCACCACCGAGTGGCGCTGCACGAACGTGCCGCGGCGGGTGTCCTGCCCGGAGAGCCGCACGAGCTTGCCGTCCATCGCGAGCGAGCCCAGCGCGATGAGCTCGCCGAACGCCCAGTCGACGCCGCCCTCGCGGGACATCTGGTAGCGCCGCTGCAGCACCGGCTTGACCCGCTGGTGCACGGTGAAGCCCTCGGGGAGTTCGACGTGCACGTCGCCGAGGCGGTGGACCACCTCGAGCGACACCGAGGTGTCGAGGTCGACGGGAACGGACTGCTCCTGCTCGACCGAAGGGCTCGGCGCGGCCGGCGTCTTCTCCAGCTCCCTGACCTCGTTGAACACGTGCTCGAGCTGGTTGGAGAAGTCGCGCAGCGCGTGCTCGGCCTCCTCCATCGAGATGTCGCCACGGCCGATCAGCGACTCGGTGTAGATCTTGCGGACGCTCCGCTTGGCGTCGATCACGTCGTACATCGCCGGCTGCGTCATCGAGGGGTCGTCGCCCTCGTTGTGGCCGCGCCTGCGGTAGCAGATCATGTCGATCACGACGTCGTTGTTCCACCGCTCGCGGTAGTCGACGGCCAGCTTGGCCACCCACACACACGCCTCGGGGTCGTCGCCGTTCACGTGGAAGACCGGCGCGTCGATCATCTTCGCCACGTCGGTGGAGTACTGCGACGAGCGCGAGTGCTCCGGGGCGGTGGTGAAGCCGACCTGGTTGTTGATCACGACGTGGACCGTGCCGCCGGTGCGGTAGCCACGCAGCTTCGCGAGGTTCAGCGTCTCGGCCACCACACCCTGCCCGGCGAACGCGGCGTCACCGTGCAGCATCAGCGGGAGCACGGTGAAGCCACCCTCGCCCTTGTCGAGCAGGTCCTGCTTGGCCCGGACGATGCCTTCGAGCACCGGGTCGACGGCCTCGAGGTGCGACGGGTTGGACGCCAGCGAGACGATGGTCTCCCCGTCGCCGAACATGCGGAAGTACTTGCCTTCGGCACCCAGGTGGTACTTGACGTCGCCGGAGCCGTGGGCCTGGCCGGGGTCGAGGTTGCCCTCGAACTCGCGGAAGATCTGGCTGATCGGCTTGCCGACGATGTTGGCCAGCACGTTGAGCCTGCCGCGGTGCGGCATGCCGATGACGACCTCGTCGAGCTCGTGCTCGGCGGCCTTGTCCAGCACGGCGTCCAGCAGCGGGATGACGGTCTCGCCGCCCTCCAGCGAGAACCGCTTCTGCCCGACGTACTTGGTCTGCAGGAACGTCTCGAACGCCTCAGCCGCGTTGAGCTTGCTCAGCACGTACTTCTGCTCGGCCGGGTTCGGCTTCTGGTGCGGGACCTCGATGCGCTCCTGCAGCCACGCGCGCTGCTCGGGGTCGGCGATGTGCATGTACTCGGTGCCGATCGTGCGGCAGTAGGCGTCGCGCAGGACACCGAGCACGTCGCGCAGCTTCATCCGTTCCGAGCCCGCGAAGCCCCCGACGGCGAACTCGCGGTCGAGGTCCCACAGCGTGAGGCCGTGCGAGAGCACGTCGAGGTCGGGGTGGCGGCGCTGGCGGTAGTTCAGCGGGTCGGTGTCGGCCATCAGGTGGCCACGCGTGCGGTAGGCGTCGATCAGCTCGATCACCCGGGCCGTCTTGTCGACGGCGCCGTCGGGGATGTCCTGCACCCAGCGGACGGGCTCGTAGGGCACCCGCAGGGAGCGGAAGATGTCGTCGTAGAAGCCGTCCTCGCCCAGGAGCAGCGCGTGCACCCGGCGCAGGAAGTCGCCGGACTCCGCGCCCTGGATGATGCGGTGGTCGTAGGTGGAGGTCAGCGTGATGATCTTGCTGACGCCGATCTCGGCCAGCCGCTCCGCGCTGGCGCCCTGGAACTCGGCCGGGTACTCCATGGCCCCGACGCCGATGATCGCGCCCTGGCCCTGCATGAGCCGCGGCACCGAGTGGTTGGTGCCCAGCGTGCCCGGGTTGGTGAGGGTGATCGTGGTGCCGCCGAAGTCCTCGGCCTGCAGGTTGCCGCCCCGCGCCTTGCGGACCATGTCCTCGTAGGCCGACCAGAACTGGGCGAAGTTCATCGCCTCGCAGCCCTTGATCGAGACGACCACGAGCGACCGCTGCCCGTTCTTGCCGGCCAGGTCGATCGCGAGCCCCAGGTTGACGTGGGCAGGCTGGACGACGGTGGGCTTGCCGTCCTCCTCGAGGAAGTGCCGGTTCATGACCGGGAAGTCGGCGATCGCCTTCACCAGTGCGTACCCGATGAGGTGGGTGAAGGAGATCTTCCCGCCCCGGGTGCGCTGGAGCTGGTTGTTGATCACCACGCGGTTGTCGGCGAGCAGCTTCGCCGGCACCGCACGCACGCTCGTGGCCGTGGGGACCGTGAGCGAGGCGTTCATGTTCTTGACCACGGCACCGGCGGCACCGCGCAGCGGCGAGACGCTGCCCTCGCCGTTGGTCGGGCTGGGCTTCGCGGCCTGGGAGGTGGTGCCGGCCGCCGGCTTGTCGCCACCCGTGGTCGCGGCCGAGCTCGTGGCAGGGGTCCGCTCGGCGGAGGTCCCGACGCCCTTCGCCGGGGCCGTGGCCTTCGTGGGCGGGGCGCTCTTGGTGGGGCTGCTCGCGGTGGCCGCGCCCTTGGTGGCAACGCCGTTGGGGGAGCTCTTCGCGGTGGCGGGCGGGGTCATCGCCGTGCGGTCGCCGCCACGACGGCGCTCGCTGGGCTCGGCGGGCTCGGTACTGGGAGCGGGCGGGGGGGCGACGGTGGTGGCCGATCGCGCGGCCGGACGGGCCTGCGCGCCGTTGCCACCGGGGCTGGTCTTCTCGTCACCGGGCCGGTAGTCCGCGAAGAACTCGTGCCACGCGGAGTCCACCGAGCTGGGGTCGTCGAGGAAGCGCTGGTACATCTCCTCGACGAGCCATTCGTTGGGCCCGAACTGGCCTGCTGTATTCGAGGTACTACTGCTGGACACGCTGAAGACCGCCTTGATCGGATCGCTTCGTCATCGCCGAGGACTGCACCCCAGGTTAGTCCTCTCGGATGAGGACCGGGTACCGCGCGCCCGGGGGAGACGGTGTACGAGTCGCCACTGCCCGTGATCAGCTGCGGGGGATATCGCCGGGCGCGTCGACCAGGCCTGTGCGCACCGCGGTGGTACTGATGACGGTGCCCTCGCGCAGTCCGCAACGCGAGTCGGTGCGGAGGGTGTCGCGTTCGCCTGCGAACTGGCCGTCGGCCGGGTCGATCAATAGCTCGGTGCGGGTCCGGCCCGCGTCATGGACGATGGCGAGGCACTGCACGCCGTCCACGTTCAGCACGTGCTCCTGCAATGTGACCTCGGGTAGGCCGGTGAGGGCGCGGTAGAACGCGGCCCGCAGCTCGGCAGGCACCAGCGCCGTGCGGAGCGTCGTGACGGCCGCGGCGAACGGTCCGAACCAGCTCCCGGGGTTGTCCTCCTGCAGGCGTGCGAGCAGCGCGGCCGGGTCGGTCGGGAGCCCGAGGATGAACTGCGGGGTGGGGGACTGCCAGCTGCCTCGCCGCGGCGTGACCGGGCCGCAGAACTGGTCGAACTCCGCGGGCTCGTCGGTGCGGAACTCGCCGTAGCGCGCACGGAACCGGCCGACGGGTGCGACGTCCCGCAGATCGAAGCCGTCCTCCGCGGCTTCCTGGGCGGAGCCCATCAGCCAGGTCTGCGCGCCGGTGAGCTCGCGGTCCAGCACCCACTCACGCTCCGGACGGGCCGGCACCCACTGCCGGATCCGATGTTCGGTGAGGTGCTGGTGCAGGCCGAAGGTTCCGAGCCACCACGCGTGCGTCTCGACATACCTGTACTGGTCAGGTGCCATCGATCGGTCGGACACGGCGATGGCTAGGTCGAGCACGCGCGCTCCTGCGGTCGTTAGGGGTGGTCGACACAGAGTGTGGCTTGGTGACCGTCCGTGGAAGGAATCGGCCCCCCTCGCTCAGGAGATCCATTCCTTGACCTGCGCGAGCAGCTTCAGTGGCTCGTTGCCGACAGGGTTCACGTGCAGGTGCGTGACGCCGGCCTCGCGCAGGGCGGCGATCCGCTCCTGCACGTGCGTCGGCGATCCGATGAGCGTGACCTTGTCGACGAACTCGTCCGGCAGTGCCGCGGCGGCCTCCTCCTTGTGGCCGTCGAGGTAGAGGTCCTGCACGAGCTTCGCCTCGTCGGCGAAGCCCTGGCGGCGGAAGACCGTGTTGTAGAAGTTGCGGCTGCGCGCGCCCATCCCGCCGATGTAGAGGGCGAGCATCCCGCGGGCGAGCCGGCGCGCGGGCTCGAACATCTCCTCCTCGAGGGCCAGGATCCCGCCCCCGGTGATCTGCAGCGGGCCGAGCTCGGGAGCGCGCTTGGCGTACCCGGCGTCCAGCGCGGGGCCGAACACCTCACGCAGCTTCTCCGGCATCAGCACGGTCGGCAGCCAGCCGTTGGCGAGCTCGGCCGTCATCTCGACGTTCTTGTCGCCCAGCGAGGCCACCCAGACGGGGATGTCGGCCCGGCGCGGGTGGTTGATCAGCTTGAGCGGCTTGCCCAGCCCGGTGCCCTGGTCCTCCGGCAGCGGGATCGGGTACAGCCCCTCGTTGGTGAGCCGCTCCCGGCGCCACACCTTCCGGCAGATCTCGATGATCTCGCGCGTGCGGGCGACGGGCTTGTCGTACGGCACGCCGTGGAAGCCCTCGATCACCTGCGGCCCGGACGCGCCGAGGCCCAGGATCATGCGCCCGCCCGACAGCGCGTCCAGGCCGGCCGCGGTCATCGCCGTCAGTGCGGGGGTGCGGCTGTAGATGGGCAGGATGCCGGAGCCGATCTGCACCCGCGCCGTCTTGGCGGCGAGGTACCCCATGAGCGACACAGCGTCGAAGCTGTAGGCCTCGGCGACCCAGACGACGTCGAGACCCGCCTGCTCCATCGCGACCACGGATTCCGCGTTGCGGATCGGGTCGTCGCCGTACTGGAGTTGAGTCGACAGCAGCATAGGAGTACCCAACACAGGGGTTACTGGTCAGTCAAGAAGCCCGTTCCGATCACACTTGCCGAACTGTCCGTGATGGGGCAATCCACGCACGGCGACGCGCTCGCCCGTTCCCCCGCCCGCGAGCCGCGGCTTCCAGTCTGCCCACCGTGGACGGGATCTTGATCGCCGGATTGGGGACGAGGGGCTGCACCGCCGCGGTTGTGGGGCCCGAGGTGGTGATCATGGCCGCGCGGGCGGCGAGTGCTGGCCGGCGTTTCCGGGGTGGCGGCCGGGTTTCGGGTCGTGATCGCCAGTTGGGGACCAGGGGCTGTACCTAGCGCGGCTGAGGGGCCCGACACGGTGATCATGGCCTCCCGGCGGCGGGTGCTGGCTGGCGTTCCGGGGTGGCGGCGGGCGGCGGGTGCTGGCCGAGCTGTCCGGGTTGGTGACCCGGGTTTCGGGTCTTGATCGTTGGTTGGGGACCGGGGGCTGCATCTGGCGCGGTTGTGGGGTCCGAGACGGTGATCATGGCCGCGGGCGGCGGGTGCTGGCCGGCGTCCCCACGCGGGTGGCCCTGGGTTTCGGGTCTTGATCATTGTTTGGGGGTCGGGGACCGTGCCAGGTGCCGTTGTGGGGCCCGAGATGGTGATCACGGCCGCGGGTGGGTGGCGGGCTGGCAGGGCTCCCCGGGTTGGTGTCCCGGGTTTTGGGTCTTGATCGCCAGTTGGGGACCGGAGGCTGTGCCAGGCGCGGTTGTGGGGCCCGAGATGGTGATCATGGCCGCGCGGGCGGCGGGTGCTGGCTGGTGTTCCGGGGTTGGTGTGCGGTTTCGGGTCTTGATCGCCAGTGGGGGGCCGGGAGCTGCACCAGGCGCGGCTGAGGGGGCCGAGACGGTGATCATGGCCGCGAGCGGCGGGTGCTGGTCGGCGGTCCCCACGCGGGCGGCCGGGTTTCGGGTCTTGATCACCAGTTGGGGACCGGGGGCTGCGCCAGGCTCGGTTGAGGGGCCCGAGACGGTGATCATGGCCGCGGGCGCAGGAGTTTGATCGGCGTCCCCACGCGGCTGGCCCGGGTTTCGGGTCTTGATCGCTGCTTGGGGACCGGGGACCGCGCCAGGTGCCGTTGCGCGTCCCCAGCCGTTGATCACTTCCCCGGCCGGCGAGCTGTCCGAGCGCGCGTCCAGTAGCGGCGCCGGGAGATGGCGGCCGCCGCCGTAGCCGACCGGCTCAGGCGTGAGTGCCCGCCTGCATCGGGGCGCCGCTCGCGGGCGAGCGCGTCTATGCGCGCTGCTGGTGGGCCCGGCGTCCCCGCCCCGACACGGCTACGAGCGCAGCGCTGTGTCCGACGTGCGGCTACGGCAGGTCGTGAGACTGTCGGGCCGTCGGGATAGAATCGAACACATGTTCGATTCGTTCTGTGTGCAGATCTTGTCCCGGCCGGTCTCGGGCGAGCTTCGGCGTCCGGGCGCTGCGGCAGGAGGAGCGCATGCGGTTCCTCCCCACTGCCGGGGAAGCCCGGCGACAGGCGCAGGCGCGTCGACCGGCGCTGCGCCAAGCTGTCGCCGTGTATCTGAGCTGCCCGGTGCAGAAGCCGGGCAGCCCGGCCTCACCGACGCGGTGAAGGCGTGATCAGGCGCGCAGGTGATCGTCCAGGAACTGGATGGTGCGGTCCCAGGCGACGCGGGCCGAGGCCTCGTCGTACATCGACGGCGCGTCCCAGTTGGAGAAGGCGTGGCCCGCGTCGTAGCGGTACACGGTGGCGTCCGGTCGCCCGGCCATCGCCTGCTCCACGGCCTCGATGTCCTCGGCCGGGATGAACGGGTCGCGGTCGCCGTAGTGGAAGAGGATCGGGCACTCGATCTTCTCCGCCAGGTCGAGCATGCCGCGGATGGCGGAGCCGTAGTACGACACCACCGCGTCGGGTCCGTGGCCGTCCACGCGGGAGTTGGCGGCGAATAGGTAGGCGAGCGCGCCGCCGAGGCAGAAGCCCACGCCGCCGACCTTGCCGTTGCAGGCGGGCATTGCGCGCATGTGGGCGAGCGTTGCGGTGATGTCGGACCCGGCGAGCTGGAAGTCGAGCTGCTGGACGCGCTCGACACCATCGGCCATGCCCGACTCGTCCTTGCGCTCGAACCTGGGCTCGATCCGCCAGAACATGTCGGGGGCGAGCACCAGATAACCGGCGGCCGCGAGCCGCTCCGCGAGCCCGCGGATGTTGTCGTTGATGCCGAAGATCTCCTGGAAGATCAGCACCCCCGGTGCCGAGTCGGAGTCCGGGACGGCGCAGAAAGCGTCGAAGACGCCTCCGTCTGCGGCGGTGATCTTCTCGTAACGGGTGCTGACCATGGACGGGAGCCTAACTAGGCTCCGGATGTGAGGTTCCGCGTCGTCCCGGCTGCATACGTCCTACCCCTGCGACGGGTCGGTGAGATCGACGAGGTGCTCCTGCAGCTGCGCCGTGGCACGGGCTATATGGACGGCCACTGGGCCGCGGCCGCAGCCGGTCACGTGGAGGTCGACGAGTCGGTGCAAGCGGCCGCCTGCCGTGAGGTCGCGGAGGAGATCGGCATCGCCGTCGAGCCCGCCGACCTCGTGCCGCTCACCACGATGCACAGGACGCAGGGCAACCACCAGGAGATCGACGAGCGGGTCGACTTCTTCTTCGCCTGCCGGAGCTGGACGGGTGAGCCGCGCCTGATGGAGGAGGCAAAGGCCGCCGACCTGCGCTGGTACAGCCTCGACGATCTGCCCGATCCTCTCGTGCCGCACGAGCGGTTCGTGCTGGCAGGGCTGCGGGGAGAGGACCTCCCCGCCATCGTCAGCTACGGCTTCTGACCGGCCGCCCTAGTGCCGAGGAAACGAGGTCGTCTTACCCGCCTCCGGCGCCCAGGCGGCGCCTCGCGGCGTTGTCGTCGGCGCCGATACAACAGCGGTATCGGCGCCTCCTCCGCCTTGCGATGCATCCGTCTGGACACCGGATCCGGGCAAGGAACCCCGTTTCCGCGACACTAGACCAGCCTGCGCTCCCGCCCCTCCCAGTACGGCTTGCGTAGCTCCTTCTTGAGCACCTTGCCGGTGAGGTTGCGCGGCAGCTCCTCGCGGGTCTCCACGGACTTCGGGCACTTGAAGCCGGCGAGCCGCTCACGGCAGTACTGGAGCAGCTCCTCGCCGTTGATCTCCATGCCCGGCGCCGCGACCACGATCGCCTTGGGGACCTCACCCCACCGGTCGTCGGGCACGCCGATCACCGCGACGTCGGCGACGTCCGGATGCTCGGCCAGCACCCGTTCGATCTCGGCGGGATAGATGTTCTCCCCACCGCTGATGATCATGTCCTTGATCCGGTCGGTAACGTAGACGTAGCCGTCGGCGTCGATGTGACCGCCGTCCCCCGACCGCAGCCAGCCATCGGACGTGATGGCGGCCGCGCTCGCGTCCGGCTTGCCCCAGTACCCGCTCATCAACTGTTCGGTGCGCACCCAGATCTCGCCCGGCTCTCCGGTGGACACGGGCTCACCGGTGGCAGGGTCGCGGATCTCGATCTCCACGCCGTGGATCGGCGTGCCGGCCGAGACGAGGCGGTGCGCCGCGGTCGGGTCGTCGTGGTCCTCGGGGCCCAGCGAGCTCACCACTCCGCAGGCCTCGGTCATTCCGTAGACCTGGTGCATCACGCCGGGAAAGAGCTTCAGGCAGGCGCGCATCACCGGCAGCGGCATCGGGGACGCGCCGTAGGAGAGGGCGACGAGCGAGGAGAAGTCGCGGTCGGCCACGCCCGGCACCTGGCTGATCGCCGCCAGCAGCGCGGGCACGAGGAACGTGTGCGTGATCCGCTCGGACTCGAGCATCTCCACCACAGCGGCCGGATCGGGGAGCCGCAACATCATGATCTGGGCCCCGGCGAGGATCGCGAGCAGTGAGTAGCTGGTGCCGCCGACGTGGAACAACGGCATCGCCACCTGCACCCGCGCATCGATGCCGATCTCGAAGTCGACGGCGACGTTGCGGGCATGGGCGAGCATGCCGCGGTGGGTGAGCATCGCGCCCTTCGGGAACCCGGTGGTGCCCGACGTGTAGAGCTGCACGAAGCAGTCCTCCGGGCTGGAGGGGTGCACCTCCGCGTCCGGCTGCTGGGCGGCCAGCCAGGCCTCGTATTCATCGTCGGGCCCGCCCACCCGGATCACGCGCTCGACGGTCGGCAGCCGATCGCGCACCTGCTCGACGGCCGCGGCGAACTCGGGCCCGACGAACAGGATGCGGGCCGCCGCGTCGTTGACGACGTAGACGATCTCCGGAGGGGCCAGGCGGAAGTTGACCACGGCGTTGGCCGTGCCGACCTGGGCGCAGGCCAGTGTGAGCTCGAGGCAGGACGGGTGGTTGAGGTCGAGGACCGCCACCCGGTCGCCAGGCAGAAGCCCCTCGGCCCGCTGTGCCGCCGCGTTCTGCCGTACCCGCCGCGCGAGCTCCGACCAGGTCCGGACGACGCTGGTGCCGAAGCGGATCGCGACAGCGTCCGGACGCTCCGTCTCCCATCGCGCGAGCGTCGAGGTGACATCGGTGAGCTGGCTGGTCATGCGGCCTCCCGGCGACGGCGACGAGGAGCGGGGCTGGGGATAGCGGAGAACAATCACAGCGGCGAGCCGCATGCTAGCCAGGAGTGAGCGCCGCGAGAACCCGATCGCAGGGGAAGCAGGGGGCCAGTCGGTGAGTGATCGCCCAGGCTGACTACGGTGACGACAATCGCCCCCCGTGTCGCCCCCAGCAGGCGCCGACCGCTCGGAGTCCCGGCATGAGTTCTCCACTGCAGGTCCCACGCATGCGTGCCACAGCGCGTCGGGTCAAGGCGGGAGGTGAAAGGTTC
This sequence comes from Pseudonocardia yunnanensis, assembly GCF_039534065.1. Classification (NCBI taxonomy): domain Bacteria; kingdom Bacillati; phylum Actinomycetota; class Actinomycetes; order Pseudonocardiales; family Pseudonocardiaceae; genus Pseudonocardia; species Pseudonocardia yunnanensis. The sequence goes on from NZ_BAAAUS010000043.1 coordinate 238,272, forward strand.
CTCGGCGGCGTGTTGCCCGGGGCGTCGTCCCGGAGACTGCGGGAGGCCGCGTTCGCCGATGACTGGGCCGCGGCCAACATGGAGGCCCGAGCGGCCACCGGGCCGCTGTGGGTCGTGCTCGGCGACTCGGTGAGCCAGGGGATCGGCGCCACCACCCGCGAGGTGAGCTATGTCGGCGTCGTGCACGAGTTGCTGCGCCGTCGCGACGCCTGGCGCGTGGTGAACCTGTCGCGCGCGGGCGCCGGGGTGGCGGACGTTCTGGGCCGCCAGCTGCCCGAGCTGGTCGCGCTCACGTCCGAGCAGCCGGCCGCGCTCGTGAGCTGTGTCATCGGCATCGAGGACGTCGCGCGTCGCACGCCGGGCCTGGACACCTCGTTGCGGCAGGTGATCGCCGCCCTGCCCGCAGGCTCCGTCGTCGGCACCATCCCGCGTATCGGACGCGGCGGGCCGAACCCGGCCCTCGACTCCGTGATCCGCGAGGAGGCGGCGCGCCACCAGCTGCGCATCGCCGAGCTGCCTTCGAACCCCGGCCGGGGTCGCGACCACACGATCCTCGGCGACGTCGGGCACTCCGCGTGGGCCAAGGCCGTGATCGCCGCGATCGACGGACCCCCCGCCGAGATCGCCTCGACCACCGACCCCGCCATCCCCGTGGTGCCTGCTGTGCCCGACCCCAACTAGCCCGCTCCGGTCGCATGAACGATCGGAGCGGCCGCATCACCGTCCATGAGCTGAGCAAGCAGTTCGGGTCGGTCGTCGCGGTGGACGGCGTGAGTTTCTCCGTGGAGCCCGGCGCGGTCACCGGCTTCCTCGGCCCCAACGGCTCCGGCAAGACCACGACCCTGCGGATGATCCTCGGGCTCGTCACGCCCACCGCGGGCGGCGCGCAGGTCAACGGCGGGCCGTACGCGGAGCTGCCCGAGCCGGCCCGGGTCGTCGGCGCGGTGCTGGAGGCGCAGGGGTTCCACCCGGCCCGCACCGCGCGCAAACACCTGTCGGCGTGCGCGGCCGCCATCGGGGTGCCGGACGCCGCCGTCGACCACGTGCTCGCCTCCGTCGGTCTCAGCCAGGACGCCGATCGCGCCGTCCGCGGCTACTCCTTGGGGATGCGGCAGCGACTCGCCCTGGCCGTGGCGCTGCTCGGTGATCCGCAGATCCTGATCCTCGACGAGCCGGGCAACGGGCTCGACCCCGAGGGCATCGCGTGGCTGCGGGCGTTCCTGCGGGGCTTCGCAGGCCAGGGCCGCACGGTGCTCGTGTCGAGCCACGTGCTCGCCGAGGTCGAACAGACCGCCGACCACCTCGTGGTGATCAGCAGAGGGCGCTGCGTGTTCCAGGGGCCGCTCGCGCAGCTGCGGGGATCACGCCGCGCGCGCGTGCTGGTGCGGTGCTCGGCGCCCGTGCAGCTGGCGGAGGCGCTGGCCCGCACCGGGATCCTGGAGATCGACACCCTCCCTGACGGACGACTCGGGGTGGCGGGAGCCGACCCTGTGCACATCGGGAACGTGGCGCTGGGCGCCGGTGTGGCGATCTACGGGATGGTGGAGGAGAAGATCGACCTGGAGCAACTGTTCTTCCAGCTCACCGCCGCCCCGTGGGGGGCGGGCTGATGGTCCGGCTGCTGCGTGCCGAGCTGCGCAAGGTGCTCTCCACGAAGCTGTGGTGGGCGCTGCTCGTGCCCGCGGTGCTGCTGTCGATCATCATCAACGTGTTCGGTGGGTTGTTCACCGCTGCCATCCCCGACGACGACGGCAGGCTGCCGCTCCTGATCGGGTCGCTCGCCTACGCGCTGGGCCTGACGGCCGTGTTCGCGGCCAGCTACGGCGTCGTCGCCACCGCGGGGGAGTTCCGCCACCGGACGATCACCACCACCTACCTGCTCGGCCCGCGGCGCGGGCAGGTGCAGCTGGCCACCATGGCCTCCTGCGCCGCGGTCGGGGCCGTCTACGGGGCGGTTGTGGCGGTGTTCGGTGTGCTGGCCGGGCTCGCGGGCGATGCGGGGACAGCGTTTCCCGGCGGGGTCGAACTGCTCGCGGTCAGCCTCATCGGCATGGCGGTGGCCGCACTCTGGTCGGCGCTGGGATCCGCTCTGGGCGTGCTGGTCGGCAACCAGGTGGGCGGGCTGGTCGGCATTCTCGTGTACCTGCTGCTCGGGGAACTGCTGATCTCCGGCCTGCTCAACAACTCCGACTCCGACACGCTCCCGCGACTCACGCCCTATCTGCCGGGCAACGCAGGCGACGTCGCGATCTACGACATCCCGGCTCACGTGCTCGGAGGCAACGAGATCGCCGGCACCGTGGTCGAGGGCCTCGCCGGTGTCACGGACCCACCGCCGTGGTGGGGCGCCCTGCTCGTGCTCGTGGTGTGGACGGCCGCGGTGGCGGCGACGGGATGGGTGGTAGGTCGCCGTCGCGATGTGACGTGATCTTCCGGGCGTTGACGCGAGAGTGTCGGCGACGCGACATACGGTGTGTTCGTGCTCGACACTGCTTCCCCCGGCTGGATCCGCCGGCTTGTCCGAGCCTCCTTCCGCCACCGCGGCATCGCGATCGGCGCATTGGTCGCATCGGTGTTCGGCGTCAGCCTGGACGCCATCGGGCCACTGCTCACCCGCGTGGCCGTCGACGACGCGGTGGTCGGGTCCACCGCCGTGCTCGGTGCGGTGGTGGCGGCCTACCTGGTGCTGGCCGCCTTCCGCTTCGGCGCGGCGTTCCTGCGCCGCTATCTCGGCGGCAGGCTCGCCCTCGACGTGCAGCACGACCTTCGCCGGCAGGTCTTCGACGCCGTGCAGCGCCTCGACGGGCAACGCCAGGACGCTCTGCGCACCGGCCAGGTCGTCTCCCGGGCCATCACCGACTTGCAGCTCGTGCAGTCGCTGCTGTCGATCGTGCCGCTCTCGATCGGCAGCGTCGTGCTGGTGGTGGTGTCGATCGGCGCGATGTTGTGGCTCTCGCCGCTGCTCACGGTGGTGGCGCTGGTGATGCTGCCCGGCGCCACGTGGATCGCGCTGCGCGCCCGCACGAAGCTGTTCCCGGCCACGTGGTCGGCGCAGCAGCGTGCCGCCGACATCGCCCAGCACGTCGAGGAGACGGTCACCGGCGTCCGGGTCGTCAAGGGCTTCGGGCAGGAGGGCCGCGAGGTCCGCGCGCTCGAACGTGCCGCGGTCCGGCTCTTCGGTGAACGCATGCGGGCCGCCCGGCTCACCGCCCGGCTCAACCCCACGCTGCTCGCGCTGCCCACGCTCGGCCAGGTCGGGGTGATCGGCTTCGGTGGCTGGCTCGCACTGAACGGCTCGATCAGCCTCGGTACCTTCCTCGCCTTCACCACCTACGTCGCGCAGCTCGTCGCCCCCGCGCGCACCCTCGCTGCGCTCGTCGTGAGCGCGCAGCTCGCGCGCGCCGGGGTCGAGCGCGTGTACGAGCTGGTCGACTCGCGCCCCGACGTCGTCGACCCGCCGGATCCCCGGTCGCTGCCCGAGGGCCCGCTGGCCGTCGAGCTCGATCACGTCCGGTTCGGCTACGGGCGGCGCGAGCCGGTGCTCGACGGCGTCTCGCTACGCGTCGAGCCGGGCGAGACCCTGGCTCTGGTGGGCCCCGCGGGATCAGGCAAATCCACAGTGGCGCTGTTGCTGCCACGCTTCTACGACCCCCAGGAGGGCGAGCTGCGGCTGGGCGGGGTGCCGCTGCCCCAGCTGCGGCTCACCGACTTGCGGCGTGAGCTCGGCGTGGTGTTCGAAGAGGCTTTCCTGTTCTCCGACACCATCAGGGCCAACATCGCCTACGGCCGTCCCGAGGCGAGCGACGAGGAGGTGCGGGCGGCGGCCCGGGCGGCGCAGGTCGAGTCGTTCGTGGAGACGCTGTCCGACGGCTACGACACCCTCGTCGGCGAACGGGGGCTGACGTTGTCGGGCGGCCAGCGCCAGCGCATCGCACTCGCCAGAGCCATGCTCACCGAACCGCGCGTTCTTGTGCTCGACGACGCCACCTCCGCCGTCGACACCGCCACCGAGGCGGCCATTCACGAGACGCTGCGCACCCTCACCGCCGAGCGCACCACGTTGCTGGTGGCCCACCGCCGTTCCACGCTCGCCCTGGCCGACCGGATCGCCGTGCTCGACGGCGGCCACGTGGTCGACGTGGGCACGGAGGCCGAGCTGCTGCAGCGGTGCGAGCTGTTCCGGGAGCTCCTCGCCGTGGGTGGGCCGTCGCTGGACGAGACGGCCGCCACCGCCGCGGCGAGCGCGCCCCCTGCGCCGTGCCTGCCACGGCACGTGGGTGCCACGCCGGAGCTCTGGCCCGAACCGGACGCCAGCGCTCCGGCGGCCGCCGCGTCCGGAGCGGCTCTCCGCGCTGCTGCCGCGATGGCCGGTGTGCCGGGGGGCGGTCTGCGCGCAGGAGGTGGCGCGGGTCGCGGCGGTGCAGGCCGAGGCGGTGGCATGGGAGGCGGCGGATCGGCCGCGATGGCGGGCGCCGTGCCCGCCACACCGGAGCTGCTGGCCGCGGTGCAGGCGCTGCCGCCCGCCACCGAACAACCCCGCCTCGGCAACCTCGACCCCGCCGCGCCCGACCCTGGCTTCCGGCTATCCCGGCTGCTGCGCCCGGTACGCGCGCTGCTCGTCCTCGCGATCGTGCTCGTGGCGCTCGACGCCCTCAACGCCCTCATGTTCCCGAGCGTCGCGCGCCTCGCCGTCGACGGCGGGATCTCCGCGCACTCACCGAACGTGCTGCTCACGGCCACGCTGGTGGGCATCGGGCTGGTGGCGATCGGATGGTTCGTGGTCGCCGCGCAGACCGTGGTGGCCTCGCGGGCCGGGGAGAGCCTGCTCTACCTGCTGCGGGTGCGCAGCTATGCCCACCTGCAGCGGCTCGGGCTGGACTACTACGAGCGCGAGCTGTCCGGCCGGATCATGACCAGGATGACCACCGACGTCGACGCGCTCTCGACGTTCCTGCAGACCGGGCTGGCGCAGGCGGTGGTCAGCCTGCTCACGATCGTCGGTGTGGCCGTGGCGCTCCTCGTCACCGATGCGGAGCTGGCCCTCGTTGCGCTCGCCGCGCTGCCCGTGCTGGTGATCGCCACCGTGGTGTTCCGCAGGTTGTCGTCGGTGGCGTACGCCGACGCCCGCGAAAAGGTCAGCATCGTCAACGCCGACCTGCAGGAGAACGTCTCAGGTGTGCGTGTCGCGCAGGCCTATGTCCGGGAGGAGCACAGCGCCACCACCTTCGGCGAGCGCAGCCTGGCCTACCGCCATTCACGGCTGCGCGCGCAGCGCTACATCGCCATCTTCTTTCCCTTCGTGGCGTTCCTTTCCGACGTCGCGCAGGCGGTGGTGCTGGGCGTCGGGGCGTCCCGCGTCGCGTCCGGTGAGCTCACACCGGGCGTACTCACGGCGTTCCTGCTCTATCTGGGGCTGTTCTTCGCTCCCGTGCAGCAGCTCTCGCAGGTCTTCGACGGTTACCAGCAGGCCCGTATCGGGCTCACCCGCATCTCGGGCCTACTGCGCACGCCCACTTCGGTGCCGCCCGAGCCCGTGGGTCGCCCGGTGCCGGTGCCCCCGCGGCTGCGCGGTGAGGTGGAGCTGCGCGACCTCGGGTTCTCCTACGCCGGGGCCGACCGGCCCGCCCTCGAACACGTGTCCCTGCGGGTTGCGCCCGGCGAGACGATCGCGCTGGTCGGAGCCACCGGTGCGGGCAAGTCCACTGTGGTCAAGCTGCTCGCCCGGTTCTACGACGCAGGCACGGGAGCGGTGCTCGTCGACGGGGTGGACGTGCGGAACTACCCGCTGGGCGAGTATCGGCGCAGGCTCGGCATCGTCCCGCAGGAGCCGCACCTGTTCACCGGCGACGTCGCCGCCAACATCGCCTACGCCCGTCCGGACGCCACACCTGCCGAGATCGAGGCCGCGGCCCGCGCGGTCGGAGCGTTGGATCTGGTGCGCAGCCTGCCTGCCGGGTTCCGGCAGGTGGTCGGGGAGCGTGGACAGGGGCTGTCGGCCGGGCAGCGACAGCTGGTGGCGCTCGCCCGAGCGGAGCTGGCCAACCCCGACGTGCTGCTGTTCGACGAGGCCACTGCCGCACTCGACCCTGCCACCGAGGCCGCCGTGCTCGCCGCGAGCGACCGCGTGACGTCCCGACGCACCGCGTTCGTGGTCGCACACCGGCTGGCCACGGCCGCACGGGCCGACCGGATCGTGGTGCTCGACGACGGTCGCATCGTCGAGACGGGAACGCATGCGGAGCTACTTGCCATGGGCGGCTATTACGCCCGGCTGTGGCAGGCGGGAGAGCTGGAGCCCGCGGCATAGCCCGAACCGCTGCACTCCGGACCCGGCATCACGCCCGTATTCCGGGCAGCCGCGGCCGGCTGGCCCGTCCGGAAACAGAAATGGCGGACGGCGCCCGGCCGGTCGGAAGCCGCGATTCCACGGAAGCGCTCGCAGGAGAATTCCCGAACGCGCTCGCCTGTGATTTCCGGGTACATTGTGCGACCCCGGTCGTGGGCAATGGCTACCCTCGGGATGGACGAATTCGGTGGGGTGTGTCCGACCAACGGCGGCCGGGGAATGCGGGAAGGGAACCCGGCATGACGGTGGAGCGAGGCGATCTCGTGGCTCTGACGGCTACGGAGGCCGCCCGGCGCATCCGAGCCCGAAGCCTGACGTCGGTGCAGCTGGTCACGGCCTGTCTCGAGCGGATCAAGGAGCGCGACCCCGATCTCCAGGCCTGGGTCGAAGTGGGTGCGGAGCCTGCGCTGGCCGAGGCCGCGGTGCGTGATGCCACGCCCCCACAGGGTGCGCTGCACGGCGTTCCGGTCGGCATCAAGGACAACGCCGACGCCGTGCCCTTCTTCACCCGTTTCGGCTCGCCGATATACCGGAACAACAAGCCCCGGCGGGATGCCGCACATGTGGCGAAGCTACGTGTCGAAGGTGCGGTGATTCTGGGAAAAACGGTCACCACGGAATTCGCCACCTTTCCGCCCGGTCCCACGCGCAACCCGCGGGCACCCGGCCGTACGCCGGGCGGTTCCTCCTCCGGCTCGGCGGCGGCGCTGGCCGATCATCATGTGCCGCTGGCGAGTGGGAGCCAGACCGTGAGCTCGCTCGTTCGCCCTGCTGCCTTCTGCGGCGTGTACGGCTGGAAGGCGAGCTTCGGTCGCCTGCCGCTGGAGGGCATGCTCGCCACATCCGACACCCTGGACACGTTGGGCTTCCTGGCGCGCTCGGTGGACGACTTCCTGTTGCTGCACGAGATCTTCCTCGGCGAACTGCCGGCGCCACCCGCCCCGACGAACCTGCGCGTCGGTCTGCATGCCGGTCCGACCTCGAACGAATGGCACCCGGAGATGCAGGGGCTGCTGGCCCGGGCGGGCGAGGAGCTGCGACAGGCGGGATTGTCGGTGGTCGACGTCGATCCCCTGCCCTTCTCGGTGGACGCGGGCATCGAGCGTCAGTGGCAGATCATGACGCACGAGATCGCGGCGCTGCTCGCACCGCGCATCCACGGTGAGGAGTCGCAGGTCACCGCCGCGCTTCTCGACATGCTGGAGGAGGGTCGTCGCGTCAGCGAGAAGACCTACGTCCAGGCCATGGAAGGTCGTGAGTCCGACCGGGCCGCCCTCGCCGGGGTGTGGGCGGACTGCGATCTCCTGCTCACCCCGGCGGCACTGGGCCCTGCCACGCCGGGCCTGGCCACCACGGGTAATGGCCTGTGCGGCAGGTTGTGGAGCTACCTGGCCGTGCCCAGCGTCGCCTGCCCGATGGGGGCAACCGAGGCCGAGAACCTTCCGCTGGGCCTGCAGACGATCGGCCCGGAGGGCCAGGATGGCGCCACGCTGCAGGCCACGAAGATCATCGCCGGCATCGTCGGTTCGCCCTTCGCTCCCTGATCTCACGAGCCGAACGGCCACCGTCGTCGAGCCGTACCGGGGCCCTGGGTCCCACGAACCGGTCGAATCCTGCCCGATGTCGGGCAGGAAAGTTGGGTTTCCACGCCTCTGCAGGGCACTATCTCCTCTCGTGCCCGCCGGACCATACGACGACCTGATCGCCCACCTGGTTCGTAGCACCCCGCTCAATACGAGTGAGGCGGCGCGGGTGGTGGCTGAGGTCGTCGGGTACTTCGCCGAGCAGTTGCCGGATTACGTCCGGCGGCGGCACGCGGAGCTGAAGAACCGCGGGCTCACGAACGACCAGATCTTCGCGGTGGTGGGTGCCGAGCTGGCGTCACGGCGGGTCGCGCCGCCGCCGCAGTCGGCCCGTCAGCTGCGGCGGATGGTCTACGGCTAGTCGACCGGGAGGAACTGTATGTGCGGCATCGTCGGTTACGTGGGGCCCCAGGACGCTGGTCCGATCCTGCTGGAGGGGCTCGGGCGGCTGGAGTACCGCGGCTACGACAGCGCCGGGCTCGCACTGAGTGCCAAGGGCGGGCTGAAAGTACGCAAGGTGAGCGGCCGGGTCGCCGACCTCGCGGCCGACCTACCGGCTCGGTTCAAGGGGGCGCCCGGCATCGGGCATACGCGCTGGGCCACGCACGGCGAGCCGAGCGAGGCCAATGCCCACCCGCAGCTGGACACAGCGGGTCGGATCGCGGTGGTGCACAACGGGATCATCGAGAACGCCGACGAGCTGCGCGCCAAGCTCACCGCCGACGGCGTCGAGTTCGCCTCACAGACCGACACCGAGGTCGTGGCGCACCTGGTGGCGGCGGCGTTCGCGGCGGGGGCGGGCGACCTGGAGCAGGCCGTGCGGCAGGCGCTGCGCCAGGTGGTCGGGGCCTACGGGCTCGCGGTGCTGGACGCGGAGCACCCGGACCGGATCGTCGTCGCCCGCAACGGCAGCCCGGTGCTGCTGGGCGTCGGGGAGAAGGAGATGTTCGTGGCGTCCGACGTCGCCGCGCTGATCGGGTACACCCGCCAGGTCGTCTACCTCGACGACGGCGAGCTCGCGACGATCACCGCGGGCGGCTACCGCACCTACACCCTCGACGACCGGTCCACCGCGAAGAGCCCGTCCACGATCGACTGGGACATCGTCGGGGCCGAGATCGGCGACCACGCGCACTACCTGATCAAGGAGATCCAGGAGCAGCCGAGGACGATCGAGCGGGCGCTGAAGGGCCGTATCGACGAGCGGTTCGCCACCGCCCACCTCGGTGGCCTCAACCTCACCGTGCGCGAGGCCCGGGAGATCCGCCGCGTGAAGATCCTCGGCTGCGGCACGGCGTGCTATGCGGGCGAGCTCGGCGCGCAGCTGATCGAGGACCTGGCCCGCGTGCCGGCCACGGCGGAGGCGGCATCGGAGTTCCGCTACCGCAACCCGGTGGTCGAGCCCGACACGCTCTACGTCGCCGTCAGCCAGTCCGGCGAGACGATCGACACGCTCGCCGCGGTGCAGGAGCTGCAGCGCAAGGGCGGCCGTGTGATCGGGATCGTCAACGTCGTCGGCTCCACGATCGCCCGCCAGGTGGACGGCGGCATCTACCTGCATGCCGGCCCGGAGATGTCGGTGGCCGCGACGAAGTCGTTCACCTCCACGGTGACCGCGTTCGCCCTGCTCGCGCTGCACCTCGGGCGCATCCGGGACCTCTCGCCCGAGCAGGGGCGCCGGATCATCGCCGGGCTGCTCGCGCTGCCCGGCCAGGTCGCGCGGATCCTCGAGCAGGAGGACGCGATCGCCGAGGTGGCCCGGGAGATCGCCACGAGCAACAGCGTGCTGTTCGTCGGCCGCCGCCGGGGATGGCCGGTGGCTCGCGAGGGCGCGCAGAAGCTCAAGGAGGTCTCCTACGTGCACGCGGAGGCCTACCCCTCGGCCGAGCTCAAGCACGGCCCGCTCGCGCTGGTGAGCCCCGAGCTGCCGACGGTCGCGGTGGTGCCCGACGACGACCTGCTCGAGAAGAACACCTCGACCTTGTCGGAGATCAAGGCACGCAAGGGGCCCGTGATCGCGATCGCCCACCGCGATCTGCCGTCCGACCTGGCCGACCGCACCCTGGTGATCCCGAGAAGCGAGCCGGAGCTCGACCCGATCCTGCTCTCGGTACCGCTGCAGCTCCTCGCCTACCACGCCGCGGTGGCACTGGGCCGAGACGTGGACAAGCCGCGCAACCTCGCCAAGAGCGTCACGGTGGAGTAGCTCCGGCGAGCCAGGGACAGGGCGCCACCGGCTCGATGCACATCGGCACGTGCGGGTGGCCGACGTAGGTCTCCACCGCGCCGTCGGTGTGCCAACCGAGGCGCTGGAAGAACCGCTCGTTGGCCACCTGCACGTGAGCGCGCATCAGCCGCGCGCCTCGCGCACCTGCGGCACCCACGGCGAACCGCACCAGCGGTGCGCCCAGGTTCGCCGTGCGGAACTCCGGCAGTACCGCGAGCCGGTCGCCCAGCCACTCGCCCGGTCCGGTCGGGTAGAGGCGAACCGCCCCGGCTGGGCGCCCGGCGTGCAGCGCGAGCACGTGGATCACGTCGGTGCGGGCGTCGTGGGCGTCCATGTCGGTTTCGGCGAAGACTCCCTGCTCCTCCACGAACACGACGTGCCGGATGCGGTGGTGCGCGGCGATCCCAGCGGCGTCACGGGCGGGACGGCAGTGCACCGGATCCACACCCACCAGCACGTTCACCGCCGGCACCGGGCGTACCCGCGACGGCCGGGACAGCGCTGGCGCACTCATTCCGGCCGCTTGCCGATCTGCAACAGCGGGGCACCGCTGCCGGTGGGACCGCACGGTGCGGGGGCGCCGGCGTGCTGCACGAGGTTCAGCGAGGAACAGGCCTGGCACCGGGCGCAGCCGGCGACGGCCGTCTCGGCGCCGAGCCCGCGCTCGGCGAGGAAACCGGCCACCTTGCGGTAGATCGGCTCGGTGTACTCGCGCGATGGAGCGGGCACGTCCTGCATGAGCGAGCCGGCCACGGGCCGCAGCGGCACCACGAACGGATAGACGCCGATGTCGACGGCGCGCTTGCACATCTCCACCGTCAGGTCGGGGTCCTCGCCCATGCCGAGGATGACGTAGGTGGAGACCCGGCCCTCGCCGAAGAGCGCGACGGCGTGCTCCCAGGTGCGGAAGTACGTCTCGATGCCGGTGCGGAACTTGCCGGGGGCGACGCGGGCGAGCACCGCCGGGTCGAACGACTCGACGTGGATGCCGAGCGCGTCGACGCCCATGTCGTGCACCTGGTTGATGGTCGTGAGGTCGCGGGGCGGCTCGAACTGCACCTCCACCGGCAGCCCGGCGGCCTCCTTCACCGCCTGGCCGCACCGGGCGACGTAGAGCGCGCCCCGGTCGGGCGCCACCGACGAGCCGGTGGTGAGGGTGGCGTCGACCGCGCCGTCCAGTTCCTTCGCGGCGACGGCCACCTCGGCAAGCATCTCCGGGGTCTTCTTCGCGATCGTGCGGCCGGCGGCGAGGGAAAGCCCGATGCCGCAGAAGCCGCACTGGTCGGAGTTGCCCCAGTAGTTGCACGCCTGCACGACGGTGGACGCGAGCGAGTCCAGGTGCAGCAGCGCGATGTGGTGGTACGGGATGCCGTCGGCGGTGGTGAGGTCGTAGAACCGCGGCCTCGCCGTGCCCGACACCGACGCGACCTTGGTGCCGTCGCGGTAGATGCCCTGGCCGTCGTCCTCCGCTCGCAACGAGTAGGGCGAGGACTCGCTGGGCGGCACGGTGACGGGCACGCCCTCGATCCACAGCATGCCCGAGTCCGACGGGCCGGCGCCGCCTTGGCGGGACGTCTCCAGACGGGTCTCCAGTCGCAGGCCCACACTCTGCAGTTCCATGATCAGCCCGGCCACCCCGAGGGTGGTGCCGTCGTCCACCGCGGTCATGTGGCCCCCGTCGTTCACTAGAGTGTGTGATCGTGTCCTATAGGAAACCTGCGCCCCGTGCCGTGTCAAGCGAGGGATCCGTGGTGCCACGGATGGAGCCGGCGGCGAACCCACGGTTTCGGTGTGACCATCGCCGCACGCAACCGGGCCATGCGGCGCGTCGCCTGCGCAACCTCGCAGGCCGGTAGGTGGGCGCCACTAGCGTGTTCCCCCATGCTGTCTCTGCTCCCCAGCACAGCTCGGACGCTGCTTGCCCGCACCGCTCGCGCCCAACGCGACGGCCGTGTCCCGTCCCTGGTCGCGGGTGTCGTCCGCGGAAGGGACCTCGTGTGGTCAACCGGACGTGGCGAGATCAGCGAGCCGCACGACGATGTCCAGTTCCGCCTCGGTTCGATCAGCAAGATCGTCACCGCCATCACCGTGCTGCGCCTGCGTGACGAGGGCCGGCTCAGCCTCGACGACCCGCTCGACCGGCACCTGCCCGGCACGCCGCTGGGCGGCCGGACCGTGGGCCAGCTGCTCTCGCACCTCGCCGGGGCGGGCTCGGAGAGTCCCGGGAACTGGTGGGAGCGCACTCCGGGCACCACGCTGAAGGGCCTCGGACTCTCCGACGCCGATGTGGTGCTGCCCGCGGCGCGCCGCTTCCACTACTCGAACCTCGGGTTCGGCCTGCTCGGCGCGCTCGTCGCCGAGGTGCGCGAGCGCGCATGGGAGGAGGTGGCCCGCGACGAGGTGCTGATCCCGCTCGGCATGAGGCGCACCACCCCTCGGCCGCGCGGGCGCGCCGCACAGGGCTATGCCGTGCACCCGTGGGCCGACGTGATGCAGATCGAGCCCGAGCACGACGCGGGGGTGATGGCACCCGCAGGCCAACTGTGGTCCACGGCTGCCGACCTCGCCCGGCTGGGTTCGTTCCTGCTCGGTGACACGCGCGGTGTGCTCTCGCCCGACACCGTCGAGGAGATGACCGTCCCGGCGGGCGTCGACTCGTCGGCCCTGACCTGGTCGGCCTACGGGCTGGGCGTGCAGGTCCAGCGGGTCGGCACCGACCCCGCCCGGCCGGGTCCGGTCCTGGTCGGCCACGGCGGTTCGATGCCGGGCTTCCTCGCCGGCCTCTGGGTGGACCGCGAGGAGTGCTCCGGGGCGCTCGCGCTGGCCAACACGACCGCAGGCATGGACAGCGGGCTGACGACAGGGCTGCTCGCCGACCTGCGCGCCGCCGAGCCCCGGATCGTCGAGCCGTGGAAGCCGAGCAGCTCGCCGGTGCCGCTGGACGTGCTCGGGCCCTGGTTCTGGGGCCCGACGCCCTACGTGCTGCGGGCGATCCCGGGTGGTCTGCTGCACCTGGGTGGCCTCGGCAGGCCGGGTCGCAGCAGCCGGTTCCGGGCCCGCCCCGACGGCACCTGGGTGGGTCTCGACGGCTACTTCGCAGGCGAGACCTTGCGGCTCGACGCGGAGGCGCTCAACCTCGCGACGTTCGTCTTCACCCGCACGCCCTACGACCCGGCCGCGCCGGTGCCGGGTGGCGTCGACGCGGCCGGGTGGGGTGTGCACCCCTAGGTCGCCACCTCGGATCGATCCGGGGCGTTCAGGGCGATCGGCAGGTGGGCCCGGGTCGACACCGCGATCAGCGTGGTGCCGGCCAGTGCGATGACGACGAGGCCGCCCAGCAGCACCGGGTATCCCACCACGCCGGAGAGCGCGGCGAGCACGGTGGGCAGCAGGAACCCGACGTAGGCCACGGCGTAGTAGACGCCGGTGATTCCGGCGAGCTCCGAGGGCGGCACGAGCCGCTGGATCTCCAGCAGCCCCGAGACCACGGCGATGCCGTATGCCACGCCGAGGACCACTGCGGCGAGGAGTGCCAGCAACGGCGAGTGCAGCTGCGCACCGAGCACGCTGACCCCGAGGCCGCAGCACATGATCACCATGGCGACCACGATGGCGCGCGCGTCGGTCAGCCGGTCGAGGCGCCTCGCGATCGGCTGCACCGCCGCCCCGGCGCCGAGCGTGCAGACGGTGAGCAGCGTGGAGTAGACCAGGTCCCAGTGGCCGAGCTGACCGCCCACGACCTGCGGCATCGTCGCGTAGGCCACCCCGGCGGCCCCGAAGACCCAGGGCGTCATCGGCAGGACGACGCGCAGGAACCGGGGATGGCGCACGGCCGGCACCCTGAACCCGGCCCGCCGAACGTTCGGGTCCGCCGGGGTGGCGTGGCGGTGACGGGTCTCGGGGCTGCGCAGCAGCAGGGGAAGCACCGCGATCGTCAACGCGAGGTGCACCACATAGGGCGTGACCATCGGCCATGGCCCCCATTGGGCGAGCACGCCGCCCACTCCCGCGCCGAGGCCGAAGCCCAGCGTCAGCGAGAGGGCAGCCCGGCGTGCACCCGTGCCGGGATGGGCGGACGGGTCGTAGGGAGCCTCGGACAGCTCCTTGGTCCACGTCGTGCCGACGGCCATCGCGATGGCGACCGCCACACCGGACACGAACCGGCCGAGGAAGATCAGCAGCGGGCCGGACTCGCCGAATGCCAGCAGCGCGCTCGCCAGCACGGAACACAGGACGCCCGCAATGAGCAGCGGCCTGCGGCCGAACCTGTTCGAGAGCCCGCCGACGATCAGCAGCGCAGGCGCCAGGCCGACGACGTAGGCGCCCAGGAACTCGTCGACCGTGAGCACCGAGTACCCGGCCGTCTCCCGGTACATCACCAGGAGCGGGGTGAACTGGTTGCCACCCCACCCGCAGCAGAACATCGCGGCGGCAACTGCGATCCATGAGCGTTTCATCGCCACGGCCCCCGCCGCGCCCCGCCCGGCCGCGTGCGCTCCGGCCGGTGGGTGCCGTCGAGGTGGGAGCGCAGCAGCTCCGCGAAGTACTCGGCGTCCCCGTCGGCGACGGCGTCGGCGAGCGCTTCGTGCTCGCGCAGCACGATCGCGACGTGCTGGAGGTTCGGGCCGAGGGCGTGGATGTTCATCCGCCGCTGGCGGTCGGCGAGCGTCGCGTAGAAGCGGGTGGTGATCGCGTTGCCCCCGTCCGCCACGATGGCCCGATGGAAGGCCTCGTCGGCCTCGGCGAAGGCGACGAGGTCACCGGCGTCGGCGAGATCGTGCTGCCGCTTCAGGATCGCGCGCAGCCCGGCGGCGGCCTCGGTCAGCGTCGCCGCGGTACCGATCCCACGCACCAGCCGGCGCACGGCGGCGGTCTCGAGCGCCTCCCGCGCGTCGAGCACGTCGTCGGCCTCGCCGGGCGGAACCGGCGCCACGACGGCACCGCGCTTGGGGATCAGCTGCAGCAGCTCTTCTTCCTGCAGGCGCAGGAAGGCCTCCCGCACGGGGGTGCGGCTCATCCCGAGCCGCTCCGCGATGTCGCCCTCGCTGAGCAGGTGCCCGGCCGGGAGCTCCCCGGAGAGCACGAGTTCCTTGGTGGCGAGGTAGGCCCGGACAGCTGCAGGAGGGTCCTTCGAGATCGGCGACATGCCTCGACAGTAGGCGTGAGATACAAGCTTGTATCTATGACGTTGCTCTATGACCTGCATCTCCGGGCGCAGCTCATCCCCGCCACCGAGTGGTGGATGCCGAGGTCAGGTCAGAAGTCGGACAGCAGCCGGGCGCGGCGCGACTCGATCCCCGGGCGGCGGGCGTCACCCGGCGCCAGCCGTTCCACGAGCCGGTCGTGCACCTCGATGTCGCCGCGGCCCAGCGGGTGTGCCGCGAACTCCGCGAGCAGATCGACGTCGTCGGCGTCGAGCACCGCGCGGCGCATGGACACCTCGAGCTCGTCGCGCAGATCCCGGATCTCCGGGGCGTCCGACCGCGGCAGCAGGGGCCCCGGGCACGAACGGAGGGCCTCGGTGGCCCGGCCTGCGCGCAGCGCGCGTCGTACCGCTGCGAAGTCGGCGTCGACGATGGCGTCGAGCCGGTACGGCCGGGTGCGCAGGACGTCGGAGCCGATGAGTGTGCGCAGCCGAAGGATCTCTCCGCGCACAGTGGTGGGGTTGCCGTCGTCGCCATAGAGCAGCAGCGCGAGCCGCTCGGCGGTGAGCCCGTCGGGATACAGGGTCAGCGCGGTGAGCAACTCGGCGGGCCGCAGCGTGAGCGGGATCGGCTTCCCGTTCAACAGCATGCCGGGCGAGCCGTGCCCCAGGAATCGCAGCGAGAGTGCGCTGCGGGTGGCCCGAGCGGCCGTCGGACGCGGAGCGCGCAGAAGGTAGCCCTCGGCGAGCGGCTCGACCATCATCTCGCGGCCGTCGTCGAGCAGGATCCGGTCGGCGCCCGGTGGGAGCGTGACGCGCTCGGGCCACAAGCCGTACGGCTCGCCCGCCACGATCCGGCCGGTCGAGGTGACCAGGGCACCGGTCCCGCCGCGCAGGCTCGTCAGGTGCGGCATGTTGCGCACGCGCAGCCGTTCGTCGGCGATGGCCAGGCGCACGCGCAGCTGGTTCTCGGCGAGCTGGGCGGTGGCCGACACGAGCTGCACCATCGCCGGGTGCACGGTGTGCAGGGGACCACTGATGTCGATCGCACCGAGGATGTCGCCGGTGTCGGGGTCGTGCACGGGGGCCGCGGCGCAGGTCCAGGTGTGGTAGGTGCGGACGAGGTGCTCCGCCGAGTGGATCTGTACGGGCGCGTCGACGGCGAGCGTGGTGCCCATCGCGTTGGTGCCGATCGCGTCCTCGGTCCAGCGCGTGCCCGGTGTGAGACCCACCTCGTCGGCCGAGTGCAACAGCCTGGCCGCACCCTCACGCCAGAGGATGGTGCCCTCGGCGTCGGTGACGAGCATGACGTGCATGGCCTCGTCGGCGATGCTCACGAGGGTGCTGTGCAGCAGCGGCATGACCTCGCGCAGCGGATGTGCCGCGCGTAGGTCGGGCAGGTCGGCATCGCCGACAACCACGGGTGGCGTGCGGCGGTCGGGGTCGACCTGCGCGGCCAGGCTACGTCGCCATGACTCCGACACGAGTGAGCGCGCGGGAACCGGACCGGACCCGCCCGCCAGCACGGCATCGAAGACCTCGTGGAGCAGGCGGGCGTGCTCGGCGGCGTCATGCACATCATGAGTCGTCATCAGCACTCCGAGCATCATCGCCCCAGGACCGGCTCATCATCACGCAGTGATCCGGATGGAGCAACACAGGCCCGTTGCGCGTGCAACGTCCAGGCAACGTGTGCGCCCATAACGTCACCTGACCATCGACGACGAGGGCAGAGAGGTATCCCGTGACGACGGACGCCGTACTCGACATCCGCCCCGCCGTGCTCGAACCCGCGGCGGGACGCTCACCCGCGCCACGGCGGACGGCGCGCATTCTCGTCGTGGACGGTGAGGGGATCGTGCGGTTCGGCCTGCGCCAGCTGTTCGCCTCCGACCCGCACCTCGCGGTGATCGGCGAGGCCGCCACACCGCGCGACGCGCTCGTGGTCGCCGACCGCTGCCCACCCGACCTCGTGATCCTCGACGTCGACCTCGGCCGGGGTGGCGCCGCGGGCGTGGAGCTCGCCCGGATGCTGCTCGAACGCCACCGGGGTGTGCGGATCCTGGTGCTGACCGGCTGCCGTGATCGCGAGATCATGCTGAGCGCCGTACGGCTCGGGGTGCACGGGTATGTGCGCAAGGGCGCCGACACCAACGACATCGTCCGCGCCGTGCACACGTTGCTGCGCGGCGAGAGCGTGTTCGACTCCGGTGGTCACAGCGCATCGGTCTCCCCGGACATCCCCCGTGACGACCGCCCGCCCGCCCGCGCATTCGGCAGCGCGATGCTCACCGAGCGCGAGAACCAGGTGCTCCGGCTGCTGGCGATGGGCATGTCCAACCGTGAGATCGGGCGCACGCTGGTGATCAGCGAGGCCACGGTCAAGTTCCACGTGCGGAACCTGCGGGACAAGCTCGACGTGCGCCGCCGCACGGAGATCGTCTACACCGCCACCCGCCAGGGCATGGTGTAGCGCTCGGCAACACGGCGGCACGCCATCTTGTCCACCATGGGCTGTGTCCGTTTACGATGCTGTACGTGGACGCAGCCGAGCGGGGTTCGTGGGAGCCGATCGTCGGTGCGATCGGGCCCAAGCTCCGTGAAGCCCGTCAGCAGCTCGGCCTGTCGCTGCAGCAGCTCGCGGCGCGGGCCGAGGTGTCGGCCGCGGCCATCCACAAGGTCGAGCGCGGCGACATGGTGCCCACGATCACCACGCTGCTCAAGCTCGCCGGTGCTGTCGGTCGGCCCATCGGGCACTTCGTCGACGACGGTGCACCGCCGGCCCCGGTCGCCACGTTGATCAGGGCCGACGAGCGCCCTTCGGCTCCGCCGGAGTGGGCGCCCGCGGCCGACGGCGTCGACGCGACAGCCATCGCCCTGCCGACGGCTCGCCTGCCGGCGAGCGGAGTGATCGCCGACGTGGATCCCGGGGGCGGCAGTGGTGACACCAGGCCGCAGCGCCCGGGGGAGGAGGTGCTGTTCGTGCTCGACGGCACGTTGCAGGTCGAAGTGGCGGGCGAGCGATATCGGCTGCGCACCGGCGACGCGCTGCACTACCCCACCGACCGCCCGCACCGCTGGCACAACGCGGAGGCGCTCCCGGCCCGCGCCGTCTGGTTCTCGGTGCGGTCGTGACGAGCGCACCGGAGACCGCATCACTCGCCGAGATCGTCGACGCCGTCCTGCGCCACCCGGGACTGCGGGCGAAGGCCGAGATCGGACTCGTTGCCGAAGCCCTCGGCGCGGAGGTGACGGGCGACGCCGACTGGCTGCGCGGCCCCGGCGACGACGGCGCAGTGGTGGACGCCGGCGGCTCCCGCGTGGTGGCCTGTGGCGAGGCGATCTTCCCCCCGTTCGTCGCCGCGGATCCGCACGGCGCCGGGTTCGCCGCGGTGCTCACCAACGTCAACGACCTCGCCGCGATGGGTGCCGAGCCGCTCGGCATCGTCGACACGGTGGCGGCGACGGAACCGGTGGCACGCGCGGTGCTGGCCGGGATGCGGGAGGCCGCGCTGCTCTACCGCGTGCCGATCATCGGTGGCCATCTCACCTTGCACGACGGACCGCCCGCGGTGTCGGCCTTCGGGGTCGGGCACGCGCCCGTACCGCTGTCCGTCACGCGTGCCGAGCCGGGCCAGTCGCTCGTGGTGGCGGCCGCGCTCGACGGCGAGATGCGCGCCGACTTCCCGTTCTTCCCCGCATTCCGCAACCGGGGTGAACGCTGTGCGGGGGACGTGCGGCTGCTCGCCGACCTCGCCCAGGCCGGCACCTGCGTCGCGGCGAAGGACATCAGCATGGCCGGGCTGATCGGGTCGCTCGCGATGCTGCTGGAGTGCGGCGGGCTGGGCGTACTGGTCGACCTCGACGCCGTGCCCGCCCCGGCCGGTGTGCCGCTGACCCGTTGGCTGAACTGCTTCCCGAGCTTCGGCTTCCTGCTGTGCGTGCCGCGCGGGCGCGAGGACGAATGCCTTGCGGCGTTCGCGCAGCGGGACCTCGCCGCCGCTGTGGTCGGAGTTCTGGACGACACCGGCGAGCTCGCGATCGGCTCGGGTGGCGAGCGGGCCACGGTGCTGCGGCTCGACGAGTTCCGGGTGACCGGCCTGCCTCGCTAGAAGGCGTACCTATCGATCCAGCGCCTGCGTGAGCTCGTCGAGGAAGGCGGCCACCGGCCCGAGCGTCATCAGGCCGCTCCCCGCGCCGGCGAGTTCCGCGGCAGCAGGGGCGAGGGCGTCGAGCGCACGCTGCATCGTGCCGCGTTCGTCCAGCGCGACGGCGGCTCGGGCGATCAAGCCCCACAGAGCTTCCTGGAGGTGATCTCGCGGCGGGTCGGGCAGCGTGCGCAGTGCCGTCGTCGCGTCGCCGAGGTGGCCGTTGGCGATCAACGTGAGCGGCCGGACCCAGGGCGTGTAGGGACCCCCGTCGATGTCGTCGTCGGCAGGCGCAGGGAGGCCGAGCCGGATGCGGACCGTGAGAAGGGCGAGGGGAAGCAACCCCCGCTCCAGACCGGGCATCCCGGCGCTGTCCAGGGCATGCGCCGCGCTGCGGTAGGTGGCCGCTGCCGACGCGAGGTCGTCGGCGTCCGCGGCGACCCGGAGCGCGCGGTGCCAGGTGGTGAAGACGGTGATCAGTGGTGATCCGTAGCGTTCCGCGAGACGGTCGGCCACGAGTGCGTGGACGTCGGCACCCGCGAGATCACCGAGACCGCTGAGTGCCTGCATGCGGATCAGCCGACCCAAGAGCTCGTAGGTCTCCAGTCCGTGCATGGTCGAGATCTCGATCAGCTCGGTGCCGATCGCGTCCCGCTGCGTGGCGAGTCCCGTGCGATGAAAGGTCTGCATGAACAGGCCGTTCAGGGCGAAGGCGAGCAACGCAGGGTCGCCCGACCGGCGGGCTCTCGTCACGGCCTCCTCCGCGGCGAGCCGACCGCGGGGGTCCGTCACGCCGCGCGATTCGAGGGCGATCGTGGCCAGCAGTCTCGTCCGCTCCGGTCCGGGTGCGCCGGCGGGAAGTGCGGCGAGTGCGCGTTCGGCCGCGGCGACGACGGCTGCCGCCTGTTCAGGGTCGTCGGAGCGGCTCCAGATCGCCGGGACGTCGTAGGCGCCGATGACGCGGGCGGTCAGATCGGCGTCCCCCAGCCCCTCGGCGGCGAGAATGCTCGCCATCCGCTGGTGGCGCGCGGCCACGAGCCCGCTGCCGCCGGTCACGGCGAGGCTGCGCAGGAGGTCGACGGTGGACCTGAGGCGAGCACGGGAGTCGACGGTGACCGGGCGGCTGTAGGCCGCGATCGTCTCGGACCAGACCTGACCGGCCGCTGTGCCGACGACGGGTGGGGCGTCGAGGTGGGCGGCCTGCCGGAGGATGTCGGTCTCCAGGTGGCGCAACCGGGGGCCGGGTGCGAGGCCGAGGTCCTCGCCCAGTCGCGAGCGGGCGCGACGGACGACCTCGAGCGCGTCCTTCTGCCGCCCGGCCCGGTACAGCGCGATCGCCAGGAGGCGCCACCCCTCCTCGCGCCACGGATGCTCGGCCGTATGAGCGTCCAGGTCGGGCACGACGGCGTCGACGTTCCCGACGTCGAGCAGCGCGCGGGCGCGGAGCTCGACGGCGCCCAGCCGCAGCTCGGCGAGTCGGGACCGCTCGGAGCGTGCCCAGAGATCGTCCGGCAAGTCGGCGTAAGCCGGTCCACGCCACCAGGTGAACGCTTCGTCGAGCACCTGCACGGCGCGGCTCGGGGGAAGGGCGCGGGCGGCGCCGACCGCATTCTCGAAGCGCCGGGCGTCGACCGAATCCGGCGTCGCACGCAATGCGTACCCGGAGCCCTCGGTGACGAGCAGCCGGGCGGGCGCGCGCGGGAGGCGATCGGGTTCGAGCACGCGACGCAGAGCGCTGACGAACGTCTGGATCACACCGGGGGCGTCCGCGGGTGGAGCGCTCCAGAGATCGTCGACCAATGTCGCGAGGGGAACGATGCGCCCACGCGCCACGATCAGCCGGGCGAGGACGGCTCGATGGCGGGGGCCCTTGAGGGGGATCGCCGCTCCGGCGTCGTCCCACGCGGTCACCGGTCCGAGGACGCCGAACCGGACCCGCACCCCGCCTCCGTCCCGTGCTGACCGGTTGCTCAGTCGTCCGGCCCAGGCTGGTGCCATCTCATCAGACGAGGAAAGGACCTCACGATGGCTCCGGTCATCCCCGGATTCACCCGCCGGCGTGTGTGCGTGGCCGACGGGGTCGAACTCTCCGTCGCGGTGGGCGGCACCGGCACTCCCGTCGTGCTGCTTCACGGGTTCCCGCAGACCCACCTGATGTGGCGCCACGTCGCCACCGACCTGGCGGCCGATCACACGGTCATCTGCCCCGACCTGCGCGGCTACGGCGACAGCGACAAGCCCGCCGAGACCGACCCCGATGTCTACTCGAAGCGGACCATGGCTGCCGACGTGGTCGCACTCGCCGCCGCACTCGGACACGACCGGTTCGCCCTCGCCGGACACGACCGCGGCGCCCTCGTCGCCGTTCGCGCAGGGCTCGACCACCCCGACGTCATCACCCACCTGGCCGCTCTCGACGTCCTGCCGACCCTGGACACCTGGGACGTCCTGCACGGCACCTCGGCCGCGGTCGCGTTCCACCTGTACCTGATGGCCCAGCCGCCCGGTCTGCCCGAGACCATGATCGCGGCGTCACCGGACGCTTTCTTCGGGCACTTCCTCGACATCTGGACCCGGGACCCTGCCGCCATTCCCGGCGACGTCCGCGAGGCCTACCTCGCAGCCTCGCGCAACGCCGTTCCCTCCATCGTGGCCGACTACCGCGCTTCGGCAGGGATCGACGTCGACCACGACACCGCCGACCGGCGCGCCGTCAACCTCCTCCGCATGCCCGTGACGGTGCTCCAGCAGGACTGGGGCGCGGCTCTGGCCTATGACGCCGCCGGCAGGTGGAAGGCGTGGGCGTCGGATCTGCACCACGCCACCGTCACATGCGGCCACTTCATGGCAGAGGAGGCGCCCTCCACCGTCAGCGCGATGCTCCGAGCGCTACTGAGCCGCTAGCTCGGCGTCGGTGGGGTGGGGCCGGCGGTCGCTCAGGCGCCGGCGACCCGCAGGTGCCGCCGCGGCTCCACCGGATCGAGCGTCGGGCAGATCCCGGAGCCGGCGGCGAGGCCCAGCACGGCGGGCTCACGGCCGGCCGCGGACGCGCCGCGCAGGGCCATGTCGGTGGCGAGCCCGAAGATCCACAGCATCCGGTCGGCGTCGTGCCAGCGGTGGCGCTCGGCGAAGTCGAGCCATTCGTGCGGCGGGATCGTCGTCTGCGGCGAGTACTCGAGCTCCGCCCAGGTGACGGCCGTCTCGAACAGGTCGACCATGGCGTCCGGGTCGGACTCCACCTGGAGAAGTCTGTCGTGGTGGACCCGACGTTCCGGATCGGGCCGGCACTGGCCGTGGCAGGCGAGCCGGGCGAGCCGCTCGGAAGGGCGTATCAGCGACACGGTGGCCTCCGCAGGAGAAATGGAGACCCCGATGCTGACCCTTTCACGATCCCGGCCGGTTGCCGACATGTTTCGCAATGGTGAAAACCCGGCACGGGTGTCAGCCGAAGAAGACCTCGGCCTCGGCGTAGAGGGCGGGATCCACCAGTTTCAGCTCCTTCGTCGCTTCCGACAGCGGGACGAGCTCGATGTCGGTGCCGCGCAGGGCGGTCATCATTCCCCACTTCTCTGCGTGGACGGCGTCGATCGCGTGCAGGCCGAACCGGGTGGCCAGCCAGCGGTCGCGGGCGGTGGGCGTGCCACCGCGCTGGACGTGCCCGAGCACGGTGGTGCGGGCCTCCTTGCCGGTGCGCGCCTCGATCTCGCGAGCCAGGTAGTCGCCGATGCCGCCCAGCCGGACGTGCCCGAACGCGTCCTTCTCGCCGGTGCGCAGCACCTCGTCGCCGTCCTTCGGCTTCGCGCCCTCGGACACGACGATGATCGGCGCGTAGTCGAGCTGGAACCGCGACTCCACCCACTTGCAGACCTGGTCGATGTCGAACCTCACCTCGGGGATGAGGATCGCGTTGGCGCCGCCCGCCATTCCGGAGTGCAGCGCGATCCAGCCTGCGTGGCGGCCCATCACCTCGACGATGAGCGCGCGGTGGTGCGACTCGGCCGTGGTGTGCAGCCGGTCGATGGCCTCCGTGGCGATGTTGACCGCGGTGTCGAAGCCGAAGGTGTAGTCGGTGCCCGAGAGGTCGTTGTCGATCGTCTTCGGCACGCCGACGACGTTGACGCCCATCTCGTGCAGCTTGGTGGCCACCCCGAGCGTGTCCTCACCGCCGATCGCGATCAGGGCGTCGACGCCGAGGTTCTGCAGGTTGCGCCGGATCTTCTCGACGCCGCCCTCGAGGGCGAAGGGATTGGTGCGCGACGACCCGAGGATCGTGCCGCCGCGCGGTAGGAGGCCTCTCACCGCGGGGATGTCCAGGGGCTTGGTCAGTGCCTCGAGCGGGCCCCGCCAGCCGTCCCGGAATCCCAGGAAGGTGTAGCCGTACTCCGGGACGCCCTTGCGGACGACTGCTCGGATGACCGCGTTCAGTCCGGGGCAGTCGCCGCCACCGGTGAGTACGCCGACGCGCATCAGCAGCTCTCCATCGATGCAGAAGCTCAGGGACGGCTCACGCTAGTGCCATCCCGCCGCGTTGTCGCGCCGCCACCCGGTCAGCCTGCTCAAGCATGCCGACGTGGGTGATCAGCTCGTCCCGACTGGTCCGGATCCGGGCCCGAGCGTGAACGGCTCAGGTTCCGGCGACGTGGTCGACGAGCCCGTAGTCACGTGCCTCCTGGGCGGTGAACCAGCGGTCCCGGTCGGCATCGGCGGTGATGGTCTCGACCGTCTGCCCTGTGTGCCGCGCGGTGAGCTCGGCGATCTCGCGCTTCATCTGGCCGAACACGCCTGCCCGGATCGCGACGTCGGTGGCGTTGCCCCCCACTCCGGCCGAGGGCTGGTGCATGAGGATCCTCGCGTGCGGCAGCGCGAACCGCTTCCCCGGCGTCCCGGCCGAGAGCAGGAACTGGCCCATCGACGCCGCGAACCCGACGGCCCAGGTGGCGACGTCCGGCGTGATCAGCTGCATCGTGTCGTAGATCGCCATCCCGGCCGTGACCGAGCCACCGGGAGAGTTGATGTACAAGGTGATGTCGCGGTCCGGGTCCTGGGCCGAGAGCAGCAGTAGCTGGGCGCTGATCCGGTTGGCGATCTCGTCGTCGACCTCGCGGCCGAGGAAGACGATGCGTTCTTCGAGCAGGCGGTCGAGCACGGGATCGAGGCCGGCGGGGACCGGTGGGGCGGCGCGCAACACGGGGCCGCGCAGCGCGGGCGGCAGCGGTTGAGGTGGCGGTGACGCGGGCCGGTGTGGCCGTTCGGGCTCGGGCGATGGTTGGGGGGCCGGAGGCTGCGGCTTCCGGCCCGCTCGGTGCTCGGGGGACGAGATCGACGGCGCCGAGATCAACATGAGGGGCTCCTCTCGCAGGTGGCTGCAACGCCTGACGGTAGGGCCATGCAGCGCCACGTCGGCCCGTGTTCGCTGGTAGCGGGATGTTCGCTGGGAGCGATGGCGTTTGACCGCTTCCGACGCGGGGTAGAGGGCCGCGTGCAGAACGACCCGCGGTCCGTCGACGCCGAGCACCAGCGTCCGTCCGGCGCGAGCGACGAACTGGTCGCGGCGGTGGGCAGGCTGAGCGAGGCGCTCGAGTACATCGAGCGCGTGCGAGGGCACCTCTACAGCCTCCACCAGCTCGTCGGCCACGCCGACAAGCTGCTCGACGACGTCGTCGAGGGGCTGCGGACGGCCGGGCAGGACCACCTGGCCAAGCAGGTGCAGGACGAGCTCATCGGCGCCAACGTGCTCGCGGGCCGTTGGACGTTCCAGGTCGTCGAGGAGTTCGACGACGGCTACTACGCCACCTTCAGGTCGGTCGAGAAGCGGATCCGCGACGAGACGATGCACGGCCGCAGGCACGTGTTCGAGGCGGAACTGAAGGAGCGGCGACGTACGCACGGCCGGCCGGGACACGAGGCCACCCCGGACGAGGCTCGCTGACGACGCCACTCTTTCGGAGTTGATTCACGGCGCGCATCAACCAGTCCTACCCGCGGCGCTCCGGACAGGTTCATCCTGCGGGTCATCTTCGTGCTTCCTCTCCTGGGTTCGATCACTTAGGTTCGTCGCATTTGTCCGATATCAGGAGGATGACCTGTGGTTCAGTCCTGCCCGGAGCCACCTGGCCCCGTCGCGCTGCCGATGCCCACCGAACGGCACGCGCGCAGGCAGGGCCTGACCTGCCTCTACCGGTGCGGGAACGCCTGCGCGCACGACGAGCCGAACCGGTCGGGCAACGAGTACTTCGGCGACGTCCTCGCCCGGGCGGTCACCCGGCGCGGCGTGCTGCGGGCCGGTGCGGTGCTCACCCTCGCCGCCGGTGCCGGCAGCGCGTTGGCAGGCAGCGCCGCGGCTGTGAATGTGGCGTCGCCCGCGGGGCCCGATGAGCTCCCGCGGGGGCTCTCCTACAAGCCGGTGACCCCGGGCACCGCCGACGCCGTCACCGTGCCGGCGGGCTACCGGAGCGAGGTGGTGATCCGCTGGGGCGATCCCGTCGTGCCCGGCGCTCCCGCGTTCGACTTCGAGAACCAGACTCCGGACGCCCAGGCCGGCCAGTTCGGCTACAACAACGACTTCTGCGGGCTCGTCCCCCTCCGCCGTGGCGGTGGCGAGAGCTACCTGATGTTCAACAACCACGAGTACACGATCGAGCCGCTGATGTTCCGCGGGTACGACCCGGACAAGCCGACGGAGGAGCAGGCCCGGGTCGGGATCCAGGCGCACGGGCTCTCGGTCCTCGTGGTGGAGCGCGACCGGCGCACCGGGCGGATCACACCCGTGCTCGACGAGACCTACAACCGCCGCTACACGGGCACCGCGGAGTTCGTGCTCGACGGCCCGGCGGCCGGCTCCGACCTGCTGAAGACCTCGGCCGACGACTCCGGCACGCGCGTGCTCGGCACGTTCAACAACTGTGCAGGCGGCGTCACGCCGTGGGGCACGTTCCTCACCGGCGAGGAGAACGTGAACCAGTACTTCGCGAACGCCGACGCCGTCGGTGACCGCGTCACGAGGGAACGCCTCGCGCGGTACGGCTTCCCGGAGGGCGAGTCGGAGCGCAAGTGGGAGCGGTTCGACCCGCGGTTCGACGCGGCGAAGGAACCCAACGAGCCGAACCGGTTCGGGTGGATCGTCGAGGTCGATCCCTACGACCCGCAGGCGCCGCCGGTCAAGCACACCGCGCTCGGCCGGTTCAAGCACGAGGGCGCCACGATCAGGCTCACCCCGGACGGGCACGCCGTCGCGTACATGGGCGACGACGAGCGCTTCGAGTACGTCTACAAGTTCGTCTCCGACGGGGTCATGAAGGACGGCAGCAGCCGCCGCGGCCGCGAGCACAATCGGTGCCTGCTCACCTCGGGCACGCTCTACGTCGCGAGGTTCACGGGGAACAGCCCAGCCGCCGAGATCGACGGCAGCGGCGCGCTCCCGGCCGACCGTGCGTTCGACGGGCGCGGTGAGTGGATCAAGCTCGCCGCGGGCGACCAGTCGTTCGTCGAGGGGATGACGGCCGAGGAGGTGTACGTCTTCACGCGCCTCGCCGCCGACAGGGTGGGCGCCACCAAGATGGACCGGCCCGAGGACGTCGAGCCCCACCCGCACACCGGCAAGGTCTACCTCGCGCTCACCAACAACACCGACCGCGGCAAGGCAGGCGCAGCGCGCACCGCCCCCGCCGACGAACCCAACCCCCGCACCAGCAACGCGCACGGCCACGTGATCGAGCTGGTCGAGGCGGAGAACGACGCCGAGGCGGAGAGGTTCGACTGGTCGATCCTGCTGCTCTGTGGCGACCCGAACGACCCGAGCACCTATTTCGGGGGCTTCGACAAGAGCCAGGTCAGCCCGATCACCTCGCCGGACAACCTCGCGTTCGACGGCCACGGCAACCTCTGGATCGCCACCGACTCCGGTCAGGCGCTGTCGATCAACGACGGGCTCTACGGGGTGTCGCTGGAGGGCCCGACCCGCGGCCGCGCCACTCTGTTCGCGAGCGTCCCGGTCGGCGGCGAGTGCTGCGGCCCGGTCATCTGCGACGAGTTCGTGCTGATCTCCGTGCAACACCCGGGCGATCTCGACGACGCGAGCCCGGAGTCGCCCAAGTCGGTGTTCCCTGACGGCCCCGGCACCCAGCCACGGCCGTCCGTGGTGAACATCTGGAGGGCGGGCGAGGGGGGCGGGCCCGGCCGCATCGGGCAGTAGCGGCCGGGCTGCGTTCAGCCGGCCACGTGTTCGCGGTGCTCGCTATGGGGTAGCAGACCGGCCGTGCCCAGGATGAGCATGATGTTGGTAGCCGCCCAACGATCTTCCGCGACCCACGTCCCGCCCTTCGACCACCGAACCGAACAACAGCTCGTCGATCGGGGTATCGATCATCGCGGTGCCCACCGACACCGCCCCGCGAGGGCTCGGCTCGCGGTCGGTCCTAGCTGCAGCGCTCGGCCACCGGGTCGCCGTCCGGCGTGCCCTTCTCGAACGAGATGTGCACGTGGTCGAGGTGGTTCTCGGTGGCGCTGCCCCGGTCGGACATGTGCTCCCAGCCGTCGCCGTAGTTCACCCGCTGCTCCCAGATCACGTAGCTGATCCCCAGCTCTTCCTGGTTGCTGAGTGCACAGGCGGCGATCCGGTCGCCGCGCTCGCCGCGGACCATCAGGTCGAGAGCGAGGCCACGCGGGTGATCCGAGACGCGGCCGCGCTGTCCCACACCGATGAGCCGTGGCTCGTCGTAGAGGCAGCTGAGGAACGCGGCGGCGTCGCGCACCCACGGCTTCACCCGGCCGAGGCCCTCGAGGTCGGCGGCGCACTTCGCCCTGGCGGCGCGTTCCTCATCGGCCCGGCGCGCCACGTCGGCGAGACCCGCGGCCTTGATGAGCGCGGAGACGTCCACCGGGGAGGGCTCGGGCTCGTCGGGTTCGCTCGTCACCGGGATGACGGCGCTGCGTGCGCGACTGATCGTGGTGCTGGGCTCGTCGCCCTGCTCCCCGTCGGCGGCGAGGAACACCACGGCCGACTCGTCGGCGGCGGCCGGGGCGGGGCCGGTGGTGATCGCGGCGGTCGGCACCACGATGGCGAGGGCGCCGCCCGCGGCAGCGGCGGCCGTCATGCCGTTGCGCACGGCGGCCTGGGTGGCTGCGCGGTGTCGCGCGCCGGAGCGGCGGGGCGATCCGGCCAGCGCACCGGGGAACGCGACCGTGGGTTCGGGCCGCGGGTGCGCGTACCGGACACCGGGGGAGCGGTGCCGAGACACGACCTGCCTTTCGGGATCGTGCGACCCGGGCGGCGTCCGGCTGGGGATCCGGTGGATCGGGGAATCCATGTCCGCTGGGGAGCCAGGTCACTGCTGATCCGCGACCGACACTAGCGAGCGATCACGCTCCGAGACGAATCTCTCACTCAGCGTGAGACGGACGTGGCGGGGGATGCGACGAGCGGGCGTGTCGGCAGGCCGATCAGCAGCCGCGGAGCCGGTCGCCGCCGCCTCCGCCGGACCCGAACGAGATGTGCACGTGGTCGAAGTGGTTGGCGGTGACGCCGCCGCGGTCCTCCATCGGCTGCCAGCCGCTGCCGAAGTTGATCCGTTGCTCCCAGATCACGTACGAGATGCCGAGCGCGTCCTTGTTCTTCAGGGCGCAGGCAGCCAGAGCGTTGCCCGTGGCGCGGTTGACCATGAAGTCGACCGCCTTCCCGCCCGGATGGTCGGAGGTGCCGGCCCGGCCGGCCACGCCGTACATGGTCGGCTCCCCGAACCGGCAGCCCAGGGTCTCGGCCGCGGAACGGACGAAGGACTTCACGGCACCGAGCCCGGAGGTGTCCATGCCGCAGTCCGGCGAACCTGACGCGGCGGCGGCGGTCTTCTCCGCGGCCGCCTGCTTCTCCCGGGCGGCGCGCTCCTCGGCGGCCGCCTGTTCGGCGGCCCGGTTGGCGAGCTGCTGCTCGATGAGCTGCACCGCCTTGACGAGCTCTTTCGCGTCGACCACGTCCGGGTCCGGTGGGACCGGCTCCATGGAGGAGCGCAACACCACGTCCTCCGCGCTCTCGACGGGGACGGACAGGGACATGGGCTGCGCGGCGGTGTCGACCACCACCGGAATCATGGACGCGGCCCCCACCAGGGAGAACGCGCCACCCGTGACGGCGACGACGGCGGTACCCCGCCGCAGCGGGGTGGAGACAGAGCCTTGCGCGGCGTGTGCCGGCGCCTGACGGCCGAGGGCCGTCAAGTGCGGGCTCTGTTGCGCGCGTCGGCTCCGGGGGGAGCGATGCCGAGCCACGACTTGCCTCCGGATCGACGGCTCCGGCTGGACGTCCGGTCGGGGGTCCGGCGGGTGGGGAGTCCCGTGTCCTGTTTGTGACCGTGCCGTCATCGATCCGAGAGGGAACGTAGGCAACCCGAGACGGACTTGGGCGTCGGCTCGCGGACGGATGGGGCGAATGTGCCCTCGGCAGCGACGAATGGTGCGAAACGCCGCTTGTGGGGGACGTGGGCCGTTCGTCGCGGCAGGGGGTGAACACGCAGAACTCGTTGCCTTCGGGATCGGCGAGGACATGCCAGCCGATGTCGCCGTCGCGCGGGCGCAGGAGGCGCGCGCCGTCGGCGAGCAGCGCGTCAAGATCGTCGCTGGTCACGTCGATGTGCACGCGGTTCTTGGCGGTCTTCGCGTCGGGGCTCGGGTTGACCACGAACCACTCGAAGGGGGCCCCGGGAACCTCGCCCACCGCCCAACTGCTCCCGTCGTCGGAGGTGAGCGTGCCGCCGAGCAACCGCGCCCACCACGTCGCCACGGTCCGCGGGTCGTTCGCGTCCAGGACCAGCTCGTAGAGCCGCTGGTCGGGTGGTTCGGCCCGGACGAAGGCGCAGAACTCCCCACCGTCCGGGTCGGCCATCACGGTCCACGGCAGCGTGTCGTCGAGCACCGAGGCGCCGAGCGCCACGAGCTCGGCGACGGATCCGGTGTGGACGTCCAGGTGCAGGCGGTTCTTCGCGGCCCTCGGTTCGGGAACCGCGCTGATCCACACCGTCTGCTGTGGGTCTGCGCCCGAGAGACGCACCACCGACTCGTGGTGCGGGTGGCTCTCGAGTCCGAGCGCCGCCGACCAGAACCGGCCCGCTCGCCCGAGGTCTCCGACGTCGAGGCAGAGATCCTTGTATGCGGCGAGCGGACCGGTGGTCATCGTCGAACGATAAAGCTTCCGATCGAGGTCAGCGCTGCTTGCGGTAGTGCACGGTCCGGTCGTTCAACGGCTGCAGTTCGCGCGCGTTGCCCTTGGGGAAGAGCTCCTCGAGGCCCTCGACGGACGAGTCCCTGACCGCACGGTGCCGGCGCAGCACCAGCCAGGACACTCCCTCGGTGTAGGGGGCGGTGGTCAGGGAGCCGTCGTAGCGGAAGGTGGAGAGGTCGTCGGGGAGCGCCGTGCTGAGATCGACGCTGACCTCCACCTCCTTTCCGCACTCTTCGGGGAGTGTGTGCAGCACGGCGTCCTGCACCGTGCCGCCACGCCCGCCGCCGGTGAGGAACAGGCCGACGACGAGCGTCTCCCCCTTGGGTCCACGGTGGACGAAGTGCTGCTCGACGGGGAAGTGGTGCCCGTCCAGCACGTGCTCGGAGGGCGTGTGGAAGTGGAACTGCAGCAGCTCGTAGCGCACGCCGTCGAGGTGCACCGCCGCGGCACCGGCCGGCACCTCCGCCTCCACCGTCTCCTCCGGACCGCGGGTGGTGCAGCCTGCCGGGTCGTCGGCGTCGCGGCTGATGTAGTGGACGCGCAGGTCGACGTGATCCGGGTAGTCGACGACGAGCTCGGGAAGCTCGGGAGCGTCGACGGCCGAGCGGGAGCGGATGGCGATCGGGGTCTGGTGGGGCTGGCCCGCCAGCGCTGAGGATGTGGACGAGGCGATCATCGCCGCCGCGGCGACACCGGGCACGCCGATCAGGAACGACCGTCGGGAGTGGGTCACGTTTCTGTTCCTCCAGATAGGTGAGGTTCGCCCTTGTTCGCCCGTTTGGAGGATACGCAAAGTGTACCCAGTGGCAGTGATCTTCCACCGGTTGGGGGACTCATACCCCTTCTGGCGTGTGGATCAACCGCCGGGGTAGCCGGCGCTTACGGGATCGCGATCCCGTGCCGACGCGCCGGGTGGAACGCCGATCACCCGCTTGTACGCGCGGCTGAACGCGGCCTCGGACCGGTAGCCCAACCGCCCGGCGACCTCGGCGACGGTGGCACCGTCCTCGGTGAGGAGGGTGCGGGCGGTCTGCATCCGCCACCGCGTGAGGTAACGCATCGCGGGCTCGTCGACGAGCTCGGTGAAGCGAGCCGCGAAGGCCGAGCGCGACATGGCCAGCTCGTTCGCCAGCGACGCCACGGTCCAGTCGCGGGCAGGGTCACGGTGGATCAGTGAGATCGCCCGTCCGATCTGCCGGTCGCGCAGCGCCCCGAGCCAGCCGCGCTGAGCCGCGGGGTCGGTCTCGATCCAGCTACGCAGGGCCTGGATGACGAGGATGTCCGACAGTCGCGTGATGATCGCCTCTCCGCCCGGCCGCATCTCGGCGGCCTCCACCGCGACCAGCCGCAGGGTGCTCTGCATCCACTCCGTCTGAGGGGAGGCCGACGGACTCAGGTGGATCACCACCGGCAACACGGGGAGGATGTGGTGCGCGGCCGGATGGTCGAGCCGCACGGCCCCGCACACCAATGTGGTCGCGGTGCCGCCGCCACCGTGCCGCAGGATCGCGTACCGGTTCTGGAACTCGTGTTCCAAGCCCGTCACGTCCGGCGTGATGACGCCCGATCCGCTGCGCAGCACGTGTCCCCGTCCGTTCGGCACGAGGGCCAGGTCGCCCTGCTGCAGCCAGCGCGGCTCGGCTCCCTCCACGTCCAGCCGGCAGCGGCCCGCGGTGACGACGTGGAACCACACGCAGTCGGCCCACGCAGGCATGGTGAGGCCCCACGGCTCGGTGAGCTCCGAGCGGCAGTAGAAGCTCCCGGTGACGCGCAGGAAGTGCAGCGCCTCCCCGAGTGGGTCCTCGGCATGGAGACGGTCATCGAACGGCACGGGCCGAGTGTGCGGCGCACGCGTGTCATCGTCCAGACGATCTGGACGAATGAGCATGGATCAACGACTCATGAGCATGGAAGGTCCTGCAGTCCTCCCCGAGAGTGGACGAACAAGCACAACGGACGAGGCGGAGGCAATCATGATCACGGTGATGGGGGCGACCGGGCAGGTCGGCCGGCAGATCACGCAGCGACTGCTGGAGGCGGGGGAACAGGTCCGCGCCATCGGCCGCAACCCCGGTGCACTGGCAGCGCTCGCCGCGGCCGGCGCCGAGACGTGGGCGGGTGACGCGGCCGACGCCGAGTTCCTGGCGCGTGCGTTCCGCGGGGCCGACGCCGTGCACACGATGCTTCCCTACGACCCGACCTCCGCGAACTTCCGGGCGGAGCAGCAGCGGTTGGGCGAAGCGATCGTCGCGGCTGTGGAGAGCGCGGGGGTCCGGCGTGTCGTGGGGCTGAGCAGTATCGGTGCCGACGCCCCTGCGGGCACGGGGTTCATCGCGAGCCTGCACGACCAGGAGCAGCGGCTGCGACGGCTGAACGGGATCGATCTGCTCTTCCTGCGGCCCGGCGTGTTCTTCGAGAGCATCACGGCCGTCGTGGACACGGCCAGGGCCCTCGGTGTCAACGCGGACGCCGTGGCGCCCGATGCGCCGGTGCCGATGATCGCGACCAGGGACGTCGCGGCCGCGGCGGCTGCGGTGCTCGTGGCCCGGGACTGGAGCGGAGTGCAGGTGCGTGAGCTGCACGGCCCGTGCGACCTGACCTATACCGAGGCCACGAGCATCCTCGGCGGGGCGATCGGTCTCCCCGACCTGCAGTACGTCCGGCTGCCGGATGCGGAGATGGTGGACGCGCTCGTGCAGGCCGGCTTCTCGCGGGACTGTGCCCAGCTGCACGTGGAGATGGGGCGGGCCCTGTCCGACGGGACGATCACACCTCTCGCGGCCCGCACCGCGGAAATCACATCTCTCACCCGATTCGAGGCAATTGTCGGGGATCTGGTCCAAGATCGGGTGGCATGATGATCGACGCACTGCTTCCGGGCGCCACCGTGGTCGCCGCCGTCGGGTCCGGGGTGATGGCCGGCCTCTTCTTCGCCTTCTCGGCCGCGGTCATGCCCGGTCTGCGCAGGCTGCGCCCGGAGGTCGGTGCGGCCGCCATGCAGGCGATCAACAGGGCGATCCTCAACCCGGTGTTCGGCGTGGTCTTCGGTGGAACACCGCTGCTGTGCCTCCTGCTGGCGGTGGCCGCGCCGTTCTCGGCTCTGAGCGGCACCGGGTGGATCGTGGCGGGTGCCGTGCTCCACATCGTCGGTTCCTTGGTGCTGACCATGGTGGCGAACGTCCCCCTCAACAACCGGCTCGACGCGGCCGACCCGGACAGCCCGGCCGGTGCCGCGGTCTGGGCCGACTACCTCGTGCGCTGGACCGCGTGGAACCACGTCCGCACGGTTCTGTGCGCCGCAGCCACGGCGGCACTCGCAGTCGCGGTGTGAATTGTCCAATCCATTGCGACCCCGGCACATTGGGACAATGGGTGGCAGAATTGCGCGGCCGATCTCCTGTTAGTCTGCTGATAGGGGATCGGCACGCGACGATTTTGTGAGGGATGAGCCCGGTTGACATGGTGTGCCGGAAAAGCGGAGTCGTCGATGAGTGACCGTTCCGGACTTGTGTCCCGCGCGGAAGCGCTCCGGCCGCTGCTTTCGAGCAACGCCGCGCAAGGGGCGGCCGATCGTCGGATCACCGACACCGGCATCAACGCTCTCGCGGAAGCCGGCCTGTTCAAGGTCACCCTGCCCGAGCGGTACGGGGGTCACGAGGCCGGCATCCGCACCTTGCTCGAGGTGGTTGCGGCGGTGGCGCACGGCGACGGCGCAGCGGGCTGGGTGGTGTCACTGACCAATACCTGCGGCTGGATCGTGGCACTGTGTCCCGGCCGCACCCAGGACGACGTGTTCGGGGCCGACCCGGAGGCACGGGTCTGCGGCTCCATCGCGCCGGCCGGCAGCGGCGTCGCCGTGGACGGCGGGGTGCGGCTGTCGGGGCAGTGGACCTACGTCTCCGGCTCGCTCCACGCGCAGTGGGCGCTGCTGGGGTTCAACCTCGTCGACGAGAGCGGCGAGATCGTCGACGTCCGGCTCGCCCTCGTCCCCGCGAAGGACTACGCGGTCTCGGACACGTGGTTCATGGCCGGGATGCGGGCCACGGGAAGCAACACGGTCATCGCGGAGAACGTGTTCGTGCCGGCGCATCGTGTGATGTCGCGGGCGAGCTTGGACGCGGGCGACTACCCCACCGAGTACGAGCACGAGGTGCCCTATCGCGCGGCCTGGTTCCCGATCCTCAGGATGGCGCTTCTCGGCCCGGTTCTGGGGATGGGGCGTGCGGCGCTCGAACACGTGCGGGACGCCGCGGGCACGAAGAGAATGGTCGGCACCACCTTCACCCGGCAGGCCGACTCCGCCGGGTTCCAGATGCAGCTCGCCGATGCCGCGCTGCGGATCGACACCGCCCACCTGCATGCGCGACGAGCGGCCGACGACATCGAGGAATACGCCGCCCGTGGGGAGCAGCCCGAGTTCCCGGCGCGGGCGCGGATGCGGGCGGACGCGGGTCTGGCCGCGAGCCAGGTGGTCGAGGCGATCAACATCCTGCTCAACGTGCACGGTTCCGCCGGCTTGGCCGACGCCAGCGCGCTCCAGCAGATCTGGCAGGACGCCAACGTCGCCGCGCGGCATGCGTCGCTGCTGCCCGGCATCGGCTACGAGGTCTACGGCAAGGCACTTCTGGGCATCACGAACGACGTTGCGACCACCGTCTAGGCCCGCGGCTCGCCTCCCTGAACCGCTGACCTGCTCCCCGTCCCGGCGATACGTGAGGAACGATCATGTGGTTGAGCTCGCGTGCCTCCATGGCGCGCACCATCGGACTGGCACTGCTCACGTCGGCCGTCGGTGTGGTGACCATGGCCGGCCCAGCGCACGCGATTTCCCATGGGGAGGAGGTGCCGAACGGGGCCTACCCGTTCTCGGTCTCGTTGTCGATGCCGAAGATCGTGCAATCCAACGGCACCTCGTACGCCAGTGCCTGTTCGGGTGCCCTGATCGCTCCACAGTGGATCATCACGGCGGGCCACTGCTTCCACGACGGTGATCGCAACCGCGTCAGCGGACCACCCCGCTACCCCGTCGCCGCCACGGTGGGGCAGGACACCTTGTCGGGCGACGACGGAACCACGCTCGATGTCGTCGACGTCGTGCAGGACGAGCACGCCGACGTCGCGCTCGCCCGGCTCGCGAAGCGGGTGCAGGGCGTGGAGCCGCTCCAGATCAGCGGTAGCGCACCGGCCCCCGGTGACATCGTCCGGCTGGTCGGATGGGGAGCGACGGACGCCGACGGCGACGTGACGAGCCGGCCCGACTACAAGCAGACCGGCGTGTTCACCGTGTCCCGGGTGTCCGACACCGAGGTGTTCATGAAGGGGAGCAGCCCCAGTTCGTTGACCACTGCGTGCTCCTACGACTCCGGTGCGCCCTACTTCAGCGAGGGCAAGGGCGGGTCGTACCAACTGGTCTCCACCGAGATCGGCGGACCCCCCTGTCCCCACGCGTCCGATGAGACCACGGCCCGTTCCGACGTTCTCCAGAGCTGGATCCAGGACGAGATCGCCACGGATCGAACGCAGTAGCCACCCCGCGAGTCGTCCCATTCCAGCGTCGCCTCTTTTCGGTGCACGGGTTTCCGGTGGAGATGCATGAGTCGCCCGGCCGGTTTTGCGCGAGTCGCCATGTCTCGGTGCGTCAGTCGCCCCTTTCGGGTGCCTGAGTCGCCTTTTTCAGGTGCGCGTGTTTCCTGGCTGGGTTGCGCGGGTCGCCATGTTTCGGTGCGCGAGTCGCCTGGCCTGCCGGCGATGTCGGCCACCCAACGGGAGTACGCGCGGGCAGCCCGACTACTCCCTGGGGTGCAGCCGCATCGACGACCAGGACGGGACGACTGCGCGCGTCCGGAACCGCACGATGCCTCCATGTCCGCACCGAGCGTCACTCCCGTGGGGCGGGCGCCGGTCACCCGCGTCCGTGTCCGTCTGACCGGACGGCGGCGCCGGGTGCTGCGCGCTGTGCACGTGGCCGTCGGCGTCGGCTGGCTCGGACTGGCCTGCGCGATGCTGACCCTCGGCCTCAGCGCCGCGCTCACCCGGGAGCCCGGCCTCGCCGGCGCCGCGTACACGCTGATGGGCTACGTCGGCACACGCACCATCGCGGGAATGGCGATCGCGACTCTGATCTCCGGCCTGGTGCTCTCCCTCGTCACTCCGTGGGGGCTGGTCCGGCACTGGTGGGTCGTCGTGAAGACCGTGCTCACGCTGGTCGTGATCGTGTCCGCCGTCGGGATCACGAACGGGTGGGTCGAGCGCGCCGCGGCGGCAGCCGATGACCCGGGTGGGCCTGCGGCATGGCTGGTGGTCACAGGTTCGGCGGGGCATCTCCTGCTGCTCGCCGCGGCCACCCTGATCTCGGTCGACAAGCCGTGGGGACGCATCCGGAAGGAACAGCGGTGACGCCAGCGATCAGGACCCGCCCACGGGCGCAGGCCGGC
The DNA here is from genome assembly GCF_039534065.1 of Pseudonocardia yunnanensis. Taxonomy (NCBI): domain Bacteria; kingdom Bacillati; phylum Actinomycetota; class Actinomycetes; order Pseudonocardiales; family Pseudonocardiaceae; genus Pseudonocardia; species Pseudonocardia yunnanensis. The sequence goes on from NZ_BAAAUS010000043.1 coordinate 275,362, forward strand.
CGGGGGACGCGGCGGTCGCGCTCGCGCTGCGTGGTGGCCTCGACGAGGCGGCCGTCCGCGGTGCCGCTGGTGGCCAGGACGCAATGGAGGGCCTGGACACGCTGGTCTTCCCGCCGGTCGTGTCGATCACCCTGCTCGTCACGGCCACGGTGCTCGCCGTGGTCAAGCCGTGGGGCCGGATCCGCCGGTCCGCCTGACGTGCCGGCGGCGCCGGACCATGACGGCATCCCGAGGTCCTGGCAAGGTGGGGCGGCCTGACGAAGGGGGACTCGTGAACGCAGGCGCGGACGTCCCGTCCGAGATCCTCACTCCGCTGCGGGCCGTCTGCCTCGCCCTGCCGGAGACCCGGGAAGAGGCGGCGTGGGCCGGTGTGCGCTGGCGGGTCCGTCGGCAGACCTTCGCCCACGTCGTCACGATCGAGGCGGGATGGCCACCGGCATACGCCCGCGCGGCGGAGACCGACGGTCCGAGCACCGTGCTCACCTTCTGGTCCGGAGGGCCCGAGCTCGAGGTGCTGCGTCGCACGGGCCATCCGTTCTTCGGTCCACCGTGGGGGCCGGACGTCGTCGGCATGGTGCTCGACGAGAGCCCCGACTGGGACGAGATCGCGGAGTTGCTCACGGAGAGCTTCTGCAGGCGCGCACCCACGACTCTGGCCCGAACCGTGGTGCGCCCCGAGCCCTGAGCTCCGGTACCGCAGCGGGAGTACGGGAGCGTCGTCCCGCCGAAGGACGCCGAGGTGGGTCCCGATGGCTACGTTTGCCCGGTGTCGTTCTCGTCGAGGCCGTGGCACTGGTCCGCCATGGTGTGGGTTCCGGCCTCGGCCGCGCTGATCCTGGTGATCACCCTCGTCGGCACCCGGTTCGCCGCGTGGGACCAGCCCACCGCGCGCCCGCTCGACGCGCTCGGCGTCGCGCTGCTGGCGGCCGGTCCGGTGGCGCTCGCGGCTCGCAGGAGGTTCCCGTCCGCGGTGCTGATCGTGACCGTCGTGGTGGTCACCGCGTACCTGGCAGCCGGCTTCCCGTTCGGCCCGGTGTTCCTTGCCCCGCTGGTGGCCCTCTGCTCTGCGGTGCTCACCGGGCACCGCTGGGCGGCCTACCTGACGACCGCGGCGGCGGTGCTGGTCCTCGTCGTGGTGCACATGCTGCGCAACCCGGGTGCGCTCCCGCTCGTCGGCGCGGCGGCATGGGTCGCGGTGCTGGCCGCTGTGATCGCAGCCTGCGAGGGGTGGCGGGCCAGGCGGGAACGGCTCGTGCAGGCAGCGGCGGCCCAGGAGCAGGCCGCACTGCGCAGGCGCAGTGACGAGCGGCTCCGCATCGCGCAGGAGCTGCACGACGTGCTCGGCCACCACGTGTCGCTGATCAACGTGCAGGCCGGGGTCGCCCTCTACCTGATGGACGACGACCCCGAGCAGGCCCGCTCGGCCTTGACGGCGATCAAGCAGTCCAGCCGCGACCTGCTGCGCGAGATGCGGGCGACCCTCGGCGTGCTCCGCGGTGTCGACACCGAACCCCCGCACCACCCGGTGCCGGGGATCGCGGATCTCGACGCGCTCGTGGCTGACGTCCGGAGCGCCGGCCTGCCCGTGGAGATGGGGGTGGAGGGCGAGGTGGTCGATCTTCCGCCCGCTGTGGACCGCGCGGCCTACCGGATCGTGCAGGAAGCGCTGACCAACACCCGCCGCCACGCCGGCCCGGCCACCGCGACCGTGCTGCTGCGCTACGGCGCCGACGGGCTGACCGTGGAGGTCGAGGACGACGGGTCCGGGCAGGTGTGGGCGGGCGAGGACGGCGGAGGCAACGGAGTGGCCGGGATGCGGGAGCGTGCGCAGGCATTGGGTGGGTCGAGCGAGATCGGGCCCCGCCCGGAGGGTGGGTTCCGGGTGCGGGCGCACCTGCCGGTGCCGGCTGGGCGGGACACAGGGGTGGGACGATGATCACGGTGTTGCTGGCCGACGACCAGGCGCTGGTGCGTTCGGGCTTCCGCGCGTTGCTGGACGCGCAACGTGACATCGAGGTGGTCGGCGAAGCCGAGGACGGCGCCGTGGCCGCCGCGCAGGCGCGCAAGCTGCGTCCCGACGTCGTGCTGATGGACATCCGGATGCCTGTCCACGACGGCCTGACCGCCACCCGGGAGATCACGGCCGACCCGGCCCTCGGCGCCACCAAGGTGATCGTGCTGACCACCTTCACCGACGACTCCTACGTGTTCGACGCCATCCGCTTCGGTGCCAGCGGCTTTCTCGTGAAGGACAGCGAGCCCGCGGAGTTGGTGCAGGCGATCCGGGTCGTGCACGGCGGGGAGGCGCTTCTCGCGCCCGCCGTCACCCGCACACTGATCGCGGAGTTCGCCGCGCGCGCCCGTCCCGCACGCACCGACCGCAGGCTGGCCGCGCTCATCGCGAGCCTCACGCAGCGGGAGCGCGAGGTCGTCACGCACGTCGCCGCAGGGCGCACCAACGACGAGATCGCCGAGGTCCTGTTCCTCAGCCCGACCACGGCGAAGACCCACGTCAGCCGGGCCATGACCAAGCTCGGGGCACGCGACCGCGCCCAGGTCGTCGTCATGGCCTACGAGAGCGGCCTCGTCCGGCCCGGTTGGGACGGGTGATCGCGTGGGCCGGTGACGGCCCCGTGACGCGTCGTGCGGTGGTAGTGCTGTAGATCATGACCTCACTCGATCTGGCCGACGGCCGGAGCCTGGAGTACGTCGTCACCGGACCCGTGGACGGCATGCCGTTGGTGCTCCACCACGGCACACCCTCGGCGGCCGTGGTCTTCGGGCCGTGGCAGGAATCGGCGGCGAAGCACGGGCTCCGAATGGTGATGTACTCCCGCCCCGGGTACGCGCGGTCGAGCCCGCTGCCCGGGCGCGCGGTGGCCGACGCCGCCGGTGACGTCGCTGCGCTGCTGGACGCGCTGGGCGCCGAGCGCTTCCTGACGGTGGGCTGGTCGGGTGGCGGTCCGCACGCACTGGCCTGCGCGAAGCTGTTGCCCGAACGGTGCGGTGCCGCAGCCCTGATCGGCGGGGTCGCGCCCTACGGGGCCGACGGCCTGGACTTCATGAGCGGGATGGGCGTCGAGAACCTCGAGGAGTTCGGCGCGGCGCTCGAGGGTAAGGCGACGCTCACGGGCTATCTCGACACGCAGAGCGCCGCTCTGGCGCACGTGCAGGCCGACGACATGGCTGCCGCCTTCGGCGACCTGGTCTCCGACGTCGACCGGGCCCAGCTCACGGGCGAGTTCGCCGAGTACCTGGCGGAGTCGTTCCGGACGGCGTTGCAAACCGGTACGGCGGGGTGGCGCGACGACGATCTCGCCTTCGTGACGGATTGGGGCTTCCGGCTCGACGACGGCCAGGTGCCGGTCGCGGTGTGGCAGGGCGGTCAGGACCGGATGGTGCCCTACGCCCATGGCGAGTGGCTTGCCGAGCACGTGGCCTGCGCCGAGCCGCACCTGCTTCCGGACGAGGGACACCTGTCCCTTGCTGTCGGCGCGGTCGAGGAGATCATCACCGATCTCGTCCGACTCTCCCGCTGACGCTCCGGCGGGCACGTCCGCTGCGGGTTTCCCGAATGTGGTGTCCGTCCAATCGGCGGTTCCGAGGTCCCGTCAGTGGCGCTCCCGGCGCAGAGTTGGGGGCCGGCGCTGTCAGCCGGACCAGCAACGGGAGTACGGCATGCGCAAGTGGTGGCCTCTGACTGCGGTCGGTCTCGGCGCGTTCATGCTGCTGATCGACGTCACGATCGTGAATGTCGCGTTGCCGGACATGACGGCGGACCTCGGTGCGTCGTTCGGCGAGTTGCAGTGGGTCGTGGACATCTACGCGCTGACCCTGGCCGCGTGCCTGCTCGGCATCGGCGCGCTGGGCGACCGGCTGGGGCACCGCCGCGTGTACATCGCGGGGCTCGCGATATTCGGGCTGGCGTCGCTGGGCTGTGCCCTCGCGCCGTCGACGGCGTTGCTGATCACCGGCAGGGCTGTGCAGGGCGTGGGGGCGGCGGCGATGTTCGCTGCCAACCTCGCCCTGCTCAGCACCGCCTACCAGGGCCGGGACCGCGCAGTCGCCTTCGGCGTCTGGGGCGCCGTCAACGGGGCTGCCGCGGCGGCGGGCCCGATCATCGGCGGGTTGCTGACCCAGCACTTCGGCTGGGAATGGATCTTCGCGGTCAACGTGCCGGTCGCCGTCGTGGCCATCGTGATCACCTGGCGCGCCATCGCCCAGGACCACGGCTCGCGCTACCGCCGGCTCGATCTGCCGGGTCTCGCTGCATTCACGGTGACGGCAGCGGGGCTGACCTACGGTCTCATCCGCAGCAGCGAGGTCTCCTGGACCGATCCGCAGGTCTGGGCACCACTCGTGCTCGCCGTGGTGGCGTTGGGGGCCTTCATCGCCGTCGAGCGTCGCGCGGCCGCGCCGATGCTGGACCTCGCGCTGTTCCGCAACCGTACGTTCGTCGGCCTGGTCACCGGCGCGGCCCTGCTGTCGGCGGGGGCATGGGCGATGTTTCCGTACGCGTCCCTGTGGATGCAGAGCAGTCTCGCCCTCGGCCCGGTCGCGACCGGCCTGGTGTTCATGCCGATGAGCCTCGTGTCCTTCGTGGTGCCCCTCCTCATGGGGAAGTTCGGGCACGCGATCGCACCGCGCTACTCGGTGTCGCTAGGGCTGCTGTTCATCGCACTGGGCGCCTTCCTGCAGGCCCGGGTGCATCCCGATTCCGCGGCAACCGTGTTGATCCCCGGGATGGTGTGCATCGGACTGGGCGCGGGCCTGTCGCTGCCGCCGCTGTCGTCGGCGGTGATGGGAGCGGTGCCGCACGAGCGGGCCGGCATGGCGGGCGGCGCCCTGAACTCGGCCCGCCAACTCGGCCTCGCGATCGGGGTTGCGCTTCTCGGGGCCGTGTTCTCGGCACTGGCGCCCGGTGGCGTCACGGGCCCGAGCCCGTCCGTCGCGGCAGCACTCAACACGAGCTACGCGGTGGCGGGCGGCGTCGCCTTCGTGGGCGCGGCCCTGGTCTTCGCGCTCGTCCGCACGCCGCGACCGCGAACCGAGGAGCAACGGTCCGTGGCCGGCGGGCGGGCGGGCCGGTCGCATCAGCCGTAGCGACGTTCGTTCATGCGGCGTCGCGGAGGTGGGTGGACCACTTCTCCTCGACCCGGCCGAGCCGCCACACCGCGAGCGCCACCAGCCACGAGATGAAGAACAGCGCGACGATGCCGTAGCCGGCGTAGTCGAGGGGGATGGACGCGATCGCGGCGAGCGGACCGGAGCTGATTCCCGCCTGATCCACGATGACCGACACCAGCTCGATCGTTCCGATGATGAGTGCGACCGCCACCGAGATCGCGGTGATCGTGATGTTGTAGAACACCTTGCGGACCGGTTTGGCGAATGCCCAGCCATAGGCGAAGTTCATGAAGACGCCGTCCACGGTGTCCATCAGGCACATTCCGGCTGCGAACAGGATCGGCAGCACCAGAATCGCGTAGAAGGGCAGGCTGAACGCCGCGGCCCCGCCGGCCAGCACCAGCAGGCCGACTTCGGTGGCGGTGTCGAATCCGAGCCCGAACAGCACGCCCACGGGATAGATCTGCCACGGCTTGGTGATCGATTTGGTCAGGCCCCCGAGGAACCGGTTCATGAGGCCACGGTTGTTGAGCTGCTCCTCGAGCTCGTGCTCGTCGAAGTCGCCGCGGCGCATCCGTCGGAAGATCGCGACGATGCCGGCGAGGACGACGAGGTTGATGACGCCGATGACCCACAGGAACACCCCGGAGACGGAGGCGCCGATGATCCCGGTGATCGAATGCAGCTCGGAGGAGTCGTCCTCCACCTGCCCGGCGAGTGCCCTGACGCCGACCGAGAGGAGGAACGTCAGGAGGAACACGATCGTGGAGTGGCCGAGGGAGAACCAGAAACCGACGGAGAGCGGGTGGCGCTCCCCGTCCACTCGATCCGTCAGCAGCTTCCGAGTGGTGTTGTCGACGGCCGCGATATGGTCGGCGTCGAAGGCATGCCGGAGGCCGAAGGTGTAAGCCAGAACACCGATGCCGACCGTGTAGATCCCCGACTCACCCAGATCGAAGCGGGCGGGCACGACGAATGCGAACAGAACCCCGAAGCCGATGACGTGCAACAGTACGATGAAACCGCCCATTCCCAGCACGGAGCGCTGATCCTGACGGTTCAGAGCGCTGCTGATGCGCGCCCAGCGTGACGCCGCGGGGGAGACGCCTTCAATTGTCATGCCGGCCTTTCCGGACACGGGGGCGTGGGGAGTCGCGAGCGTGGTTCCGGATGGAGAGTGCTCGTCGGGGCCGAAGTTACGACCAGGCCCATCCTTCTGCAAGTAGTTGGTGATTGCCATCCCACTGCGGAATGGCGCGACTTTGGGCGACCTGACCAATAATGTGTGCTATTTCGTATTGGTCCTATAAGTCCTGTACGCGCCGGGCGTACCGGTCGCCAGTGCGGAGTAGTTGCCAGTAACTTGCAACAGATCCGGGTTGCTGGCAGCATCGACTGCACTCCGGTGATCGTTCTGGCAGCTCGACATCGGACCGGGTGCGGGGCTCGTCGCGTGCGGCGGGCTCCGCGCACTCTCCGTATCCGGAGCGTCAGCCGGCCACGCCGTGACTGACCGTGTGATCAATGGCGCGGGAAGCGCGGCAACGGCACTACCGGGGTTCTGTGCTGACGACTACCAGCCCCGGCGCCCCGTGGTGCGAGTCATGATCATCGTTTCGGGACCGGGAGCCGTCGATGGTGCGGCTGAGCGTTCCAAACTGGTGATCATGAAGTGATCGAGCCGCCTGGAGCGGGTGGTCGGCTCGGCGGAGGCGGAGGCGGGCTCCCAGCGTGGTCGCGGGGTGGGTTCCGTGTGGTGCGAGCCATGATCACCGTTTCGGGACCTGAAGCCGCCGCTGGTGCGGTTGGGCGGCCCCAATTGGTGATCATGAGTCGCCGGGGCCGGGGATCCGTGTGCGTGTAGCCAGAGGGGCGTCGGACCCCAGCTGGGTGTGGGCGCGACTGGCTCCACGCGTGGGCGCCCGGCGGCGCCCCGGTCGCGACCCCGCGGCCCGCCCTCCCTCTGGTGCAGCCATGATCGCCGTGTCGGGCCCTGGAGCCGTTGCTGGTGCGGCCGTGCGTTCCCAATCGGTGATCATGAGGGTGCGGCCGGGGCGGCGGGTGATCATGGTCTGCGGGTGCGCCTCCGGAGCGGTGTCGGGTTGCGACCGCGGGCTGGGAGCCCGTGCGCTGCAGATCATGATCGCTGTTTCGGGACCTGCAGCCGCTACTGGTGCGGCTTGGCGTCCCCAAACGGTGATCATGAGGCCCGCGAGCGGTGGCTGATCAGCGGCGCCGGGTGTGTACCGGAGAGGTGTGGCGGGGCTCGACCGTGGGCCTGAAGCTCCCCGCGTTGCGGGTCATGATCCCCGTTTCGGGGCATGTGACCGCCGATAGCGCGGCTGAACGCCCCCAACCGATGATCATGAGGGCGCCGCCCCGGCTCAGTGGACTGTCGACGGCTCGCGGGAGGCCGGTTGTGCGGCGCGATGGACCAGTGCGGCGAAGACGAGTGCCAATGCAGTCCAGAGCACGACGTGCCCGCCCAGCGAGGCGACACGGAATCCGTAGAGCACGGTGGCGGGGAAGTCGGGCGGGGTTTCGACGAAGGTTGGCATCAGGGAGGCGACCAGTCCCACCAGCACCACGTAGGCGCCCGCTGCGACGAGCACGGCGTTCCACCAGCCGAGGGTGGCGGCGAGTCGGCGGGACAGCGCCACGGCGGCCACTGCCAGGGCCACCGACACCGCGAGCAGGACGACGAAGAGCCCGGTGCGCACGCCGATGGTCTCCGGGAGCGTGGACGCGGGCGGGTTGAACGGGTACTTGAGGAACGGCACCAGCACCGCGGAGACGAACCCGACGAGCGCCACGACCACGGCCGTGCCGCGCGCGCCCAGCCGGCCGAGCCGGCCCTGGGCCGTGGCGTAGACCAGGGCGAGGATGCCGCCCACGGCGACGCCGTAGATCAGGTACGCCACCGCGAGTCCGATGTTGCTCTGCACACCCCGGCTGACCAGCTCCTCGCCGCCGTGCTCACCCGCCGCGTGGGCGGCGCCGTGCTCGAACGCGAGGCCGCCCTCGAGGGCCGGCTCGCCGAACACCCGGGCGAAGACGAACGCGATCAATCCGGCGACCACGCCGGCCAGCATCCCGCGGACCAGCAGCGACCTCACCATTGCAGCCTGCCGATCAGTGGCAGGGGAAGCCGAGCAGGTGCCGGCCGTCGTGGACGAACTCGTGCAGCATCTCGCCGGGGAACACCGACGTCGCCCCCTGGTCGAGGCCGACGAGGTAGAGCAGGGCCAACAGGATCACCCCACCGAACAGTGCCCACGGGGCGATCTCGCGCAGCGGGATCGGCGCGGGGACGACACCGGTGATCGACGGGCGTGCGGCGGCCTGCGTCATGGGTGGTCCTCCTTGGCCATCGTTTGCACATCTGATGAACTGATCAGGTGAGTGTTCTGCCGCCGTTGCGAGGTGTCAAGGTATGAGTCGCCGCGCCACGTTTCTCACCTCGGCCCCCACGGCTGCCACTGCGGCCGCCGCGTTCTCCGGCGACGAGCCGCTCGACGGGCGCGGCCGGGCCTGGGCCGAGGCGGGGCGGGGGCATTCGCCACGCGCCGACCGGGTGCGCCACGGGCCGGAACGGGCCTGCCGTGAGACCTGCTCCATCCTCGGTCTCGACGGCACGGTGGATCCGCTGCTACGGGACTGGGACCTGGCGTCGTGGTCCGGTCGGACGCTCGACGACGTGGCAACCGAGCGCCCCGACGACGTCGCCGCCTGGCTGACGGAGCCCGACGCCGCGCCGCACGGAGGAGAGGCGCTCACAGCGCTCCTGGCCCGCGTCCAGCGGTGGATGGCGGGCCTGCCGTCGGGACACACGCTCGCCGTGTGCGCGCCGGCCGTCGTTCGGGCCGCGGTCGTCACGGTGCTGGACGCTCCGGCCGCGGCGTTCTGGCGGATCGACCCGGGGCCGATGACGCTCACCGACATCCGTCACGGCGGGGATCGGTGGACGGTGCGCGCCACGGCCGTCCCGCTGAGCCGCGCGCCCTGAGCGCCGGGTGGCGGCATCACCGATGACCGGTCGGCACCATCCGGGACGCCACGGCCACGGATGGACTGCTCGCGTGACCTGCCCGGTTCACCTCAGCGCTGAGCCGCCGCCACCGCGGACGTCAGGGCGTCGGTGCTCATACCCACGTCCGTGCCGTTGACCTTGATGGTCGGCGTGCCGTTGACGCCGGCTCTGGACGCGTCGTCGGTGACCGACTTCGTCCAGTTCGCGTAGTGGTTGTCCTGCACGCACTGCGCGAAGTCGCCTCCCGCCCCTGCCTGCTGCCCGAGCGAGACCAGTTGGCTCTCGGGAAGGCCGTCGCCGTTCTCGGGAGGCTGGTTGGCGTAGAGGAGCGTGAGGTACTGCGGGAACACCTTCGCGTCGGCCGCGCAGGCGGACGCCGCTGACGAGCGACTCGAGTACTGGGTGGAGGAGAAGCGGTCCAGGAAGGCGACCGGGTGGTAGACCACCTTGGCCTGCCCCGCGGCGACGAGCTTGTCGATCGTGGGGCCGGCCTGCGTCTCGTATTGCTTGCAGATCGGGCACTGGAAGTCGAGGTAGATGTCGATGGTCGCGGGAGCGCTCGCCTGCCCGACGGTGATGCTGGTGCTCGTCCCGCCGGCCGGGACGGGGACGTCACCGGAGCCGCGCTGGGCGCGGTAGATGCCGAACCCGACGGCGCCTGCGAACAGGACGAGCACGACGACGGCGATGATGATTCCGGTGGACGGCCCGCGGCGTGCAGCAGCCACGCTGCCGCGCGCCGGGCGGTTGCGCCGGCTCGCGCTGCCCGATGGCATCAGGCGGTCTCCTTCCGGGCCGTGAGCAGCCCGTCGAGGGCGATCCGGCTCCGTGGCCGGATCACGAGCAAGAGCGAGATGAGCAGGAGCGCGCCGTCGCGGGCGAGTTCCCAGCCGTAGGTGGGGTCCGCGCCGGCGGCGAGCTCGCCGCCCGAACCGAAGCATCCGCAGTCGATCCGGAGCCCCCGCGCCCATGCGGAGGCGATCCCGACGACGAACGCCGCCATCAGTACCGACGATACGACTGCCGACGCCCGGATGCCGACACCGACGACGAGCAGGATGCCGAGCAGGATCTCCACGAGCGGGAGACCCGCGCCGATCACCTGTGCGGCGATCTCGGGCAGCAGCCGGTACGCGCGCACCGCTCGTACCGAGGCGTCCAGGTCCGTCACCTTTGCCACACCTGCGGCTATCCACACGCCGCCGACGATGAGACGACCCACGGTGAGCAACCAACCGACAACGGGCTCGCCGGACGACCGGAGGGAGCGGCCGGGCCGCTCAGTGGGATTCGACACGTCTGTCATGCCGCGCGACGACCCGTCGGTTCCAGCCCTCGCCCGCCGCGACCGTCGGGCCCGCGTACGGGGATGAGTGAGCCGAAGAGGTGGCCGGGGACGGGGGAACGACCTGCTTCGCCGCCTGAACCCGCGGTTCTGCCGCCGTCGTCGCGCTGGAGGATTCTGAACACGAGCAGTAGCACCAGTCCGATCACGACGACGCCGTGCCCGACCAGCCGGCTCGGGTCGACCCGGCCCTCGACCAGGTCCGGAACGCTCAACGCGGTGAGCACGCCGACGAACGCGGCGATCATGGGAACGAGCCCCGCGCTGGGCCGGAACCGGCCCAGCGCCACCCAGCCGAACGCGACACCGAGTGCGAGGTTCCAGGCCGCGCTCTCGTGTGAGAAGTGGGCTGCGCTGGCGCCGCTCAGTCCCATGCCGGGCATCGCGACGTGGGTCTCGTCACCCCCGGTGGCAACGATGCTCGCCCCGGCGAGGCTGAGCTGCCCGAGCGCGACCACACCCAGCCCGCCGCGGACGACGTCGAGGGCCCACCGTCGTCTGCGCGCGTGGCGCCTGTGCTCCGTGGCAGCTTCCTCCCGCACCGGCGCAGCGTCCGTCCACGCCACGAGCAGCGCGGGCGTGAGGTCGGCGACCTCCTCCACCGCCCGGGTGCGCGCCAGCCGCGTGATGTGCGCGGCATCGTCGACGAACGCGCGGCACGCGGAGCAGGTCGCCAGGTGCGTATCCGCTCGCTCCGCTCCGGCGGCCCCGCCGGGCGGATCCTCCCCGTCCAGCCGGGCAGAGACCGCCTCGCGACACTGCCGGCAATCGAGGTCGGATTCCTGGCTGCCCGATCGCCAATCCGTTCCCATGCACACAATGGTCGCTGCCGAGGGCCGCGTGGTTCCCGTGAGACACGCCATCTACGGTGCGAGGCGTGGCGGATCGGGCGGACGACAGCGAGATCACCGCATGGGCGCTGGCGGCCGGACAGGGCGACGCCGACGCACTTGCGGCGTTCATCCGTGCCACCCAGCGTGACGTACACCGCTTCCTGAGCCATCTGAGCGGCCCGGCCGATGCCGAGGACCTGCGTCAGGAGACGTATCTGCGAGCGCTGGGATCGCTGCACCGCTTCGCGGGAGAGGCGCCCGCCCGCACCTGGCTCCTGTCGATCGCCCGCAGGGCCGCAGCCGACGCGGTGCGCCGCGCACGGCGCCGCCCGCGGACCGACGGCATCGAGACGTGGGAGACGCTGGGCGACAACCCGATGGTGGTGCGCGGCCCCGCCGAGGGCGAGATCCTGCTCCGCCTCCTGGTGGCCGCGCTGGACCCCGACCGACGGGAGGCCTTCGTGCTGACCCAGGTGCTCGATCTCAGCTACGCCGAGGCAGCGGAAGTGTGCGGCTGCCCGATCGGCACGATCCGGTCGCGCGTCGCGCGGGCCCGGGAGGACTTGGTCGCGGCGCTGCAGACGCATCCGCGCAGGCGATACAGCGGCAGCTGAACCGGAGCTTGACCCTCCCACCGTGTGAGGCCCTCTACTCGGAGCCGTCATGTTCACCATCGGAGACTTCGCCGAGCACGGCCGGGTGTCGGTCCGTATGTTGCGTCACTACGACGCCATCGGGTTGCTGCGTCCCGCGTACGTCGATCCGGCCAGCAGCTACCGCTACTACCAGGCCGAGCAGCTCACGCAGCTCAACCGCATCGTCGCGCTGAAGGAGCTCGGCTTCGGGCTCCACCAGATCGGATCGATCGTGCACGACGCCGTGAGCGCGGAGGAGCTACGCGGGATGCTGCGGCTACGGCGGGCGGAGCTCGAGACGGCCGTGGCCGAGGCAGCTGCCCGGCTGGCCATGGTCGAGGCGAGGCTCCGGACGATCGAGAGCGAGAACCTCGTGCCCACTGACGCCGTCGTCGTCAAGAGCCTTCCTGTCCTACGCGTGGCCGAGCTGACCGGTACCAGCGGGAGCTTCGACCCGCGGGAGCTCAGGCCGGTCGTCGACGCCCTCTACGACGAACTGCGCAGCCACCTGGACGCCGCCGGCGTGGTGGCGGCCGGGCCGGCCGTCACCCGGTACGAGGACGTGCCGGGCAGCGGCGCGGTCGTGGTGCACGCGGGGCTGCCGGTCGCGGCGGACGTCGACCGTGCCGGAGCCGCGAACCTGGTCGTCCTGGCCGGGGTCGCCCGCGCCGCCACCATCGTGCACTGCGGCTCCCCGGACGACGTGCTGCCCACCGTGCAGGCGCTGGCCCGATGGCTCGACGCCAACGGTCACCGCATGACGGCTCAGCACGCGCGTGAGCTCGCGCTCGCTTGTCCGCCGGACCACGCAGAGTGGGTGACCGAACTCCAGGTCCCCATCGACGTAGCGCGATGACGGACCCGGATCCCTCAGGCCTACGCCACGATCAGGTAGAGCCCGTACAGGACGATCGCGGCAGCGGCGGTGAGACAGATTCCGGCGATGGCTGTGCTGCTGCCTACGCCGATCCGGGCGGAGGGTCCTTCGGCGCTTGCGCTCTCCCGGGCTGACAGCGCAACCAGAGCGAAGGACACCAGCACCACGACCGCGACAGCGGCGGCGAAGGACACGACGAAGACGACCAGAATGGAATCCCAGGCGATGTGCATGGTGGGCTCCTCCCGCTATGCGGCCGTGGCAGGCGCGGGCTGCGGTGCCGGGACGTCGTTGACGTTGTGGGCGTTGACCGGACGGAGGCGGGACGCAGCGTAGATACCGGCGGAGATGGCGATTCCGACAACGGCGACGACGATCGTGCCCACGGTGCCGCTACCGGCCACCCACGCGGCGACGGCTCCCATGATGGCGGCCGCGGGCAGCGTCATCACCCAGGCCGTCACCATCCGTCCCGCCACTCCCCACTGCACCGATGCCAGCTTCCGGCCCGCGCCGGCACCGAAGATCGAGCCGGTGCAGACCTGCGTGGTGGACAGTGCGAAGCCCAGGTGCGCCGAGGTCAGGATGACGGCGGCGCTCGAGGTCTCGGCCGTGAATCCCTGCGGGCTCTGGATCTCGCTGATGCGCTTGCCCATGGTCTGGATGATGCGCCACCCGCCGAGTGCGGTGCCCACGGCGATCGCGACGGCGCACGCGAAGATCACCCAGAACGGCGGAGCCGAGTTGGACGGCAACGTGCCGGCGGTGATCAGGGTGAGCGTGATGATTCCCATCGTCTTCTGCGCGTCGTTGGTGCCGTGGGCGAGCGCAACCATCGAGGCCGAGACGACCTGCGACGCCCGGAATCCACGTTTAACTGTGGCTTCCTTGGCCCGGCGCGTGATCCGGTAGGCGAAATAGGTGCCGGCCAGGGCGATGACGCCGGCGATGATCGGTGAGAGGACGAGGGGGAGCAGAACTTTGCTGATCACGTTCGCAAATTGAATGGCATTCGATCCGGCCGCCACCCAGGTGGCGCCGATCAAACCGCCGAACAGGGCGTGCGAGGAACTGGACGGCAGGCCGAGCAGCCAGGTCAGGAGGTTCCACAAGATGGCGCCGACCAGGCCGGCGAAGATCACCACCGGAGTGATCTGCGTGTCGTCGACGAGCCCGCTGGAGATCGTTTTGGCGACCTCGACCGACAGGAATGCGCCGATGAAGTTGAGGATGCCGGCAAGGATCACCGCGACCTTCGGACGCAGGGCCTCCGTCGCGATCGAGGTCGCCATCGCATTGGCGGTGTCGTGGAAGCCGTTGGTGAAATCGAAGATGAGCGCGGTTATCACGACTGCGATGACGATTGTCGACATGGCGCGCCCTTCGTGGATCAATGCCGTTTGCCGGGGTTTGGCGAACGGTACGGCGGGTAGGTTAACGGGACGTGAACACGCGGCGAACGGACGTGGCTGTGCGCGGTGGGCCGACGCTACGGATGATATTCCGTCGTATGCCGAAAGGTATTGCGTTCAACGACCCGCAATGGATCACGGGCTGAGGCGTGGAGATGGACTGTCATCGTGTTGGCAATCACTGTGGCCCAGCCCCCATGAGAGTGCGCTGTGCCTACTCCTCTGTCGTCACGGCCTGCGGGCATCCGCTCTACCGGTTGGCGGGAACCCGCACTGGGTGCCAGCCCGGACCGCCGACCCTCGCCGGGCCGATCACTGCAATGCTGAACGAGTGCCGCGACGTGCCTGATTGCCGATGACGACGAGCGCTTCCCCCGGATCGCTCGATCCCCTATGCGGCTGGAACTGCAGTCTCGGTGGCACTGTGACGGAGCGGATGTCGCTCGCTCGGCGGGCGGTGAACGGATCCGAGAGGTCTTGGTGGCCTGACGTGCCCTGAGATCTCGGTCATGAACTACCGCCTCTCCGCGGTCGAGGGATCATGATCGAGTTGCCGTATCGGACACGCGGGAGGTCTCCTGCCGTGCGGCGCGGACTCCACTGCGGGTGTTCCGCTGAAATTCTCCCAATTTCGCGAAAGGGTTTTGCTGCGTATGGCCTGATGTCCGAATCATCGTTCGATGCCTCTCGGTCAGGCGTCCATAAATTCGCGAACCGGGGAGGAGGTGAGCTGCGGGTGATAACCGGACAATTGATGGAACGAGATTCGTCTCATTTGCTTGTCAGTAAATTTGCTCAGTACGCTGAGCGTCTCAGTACGGGGGAAATCAATCATCGATGGATCGTGAAGGGATCTCTCATGGCCGATGCAGTCGAGGGGGCCGGTCGCGCGCGGACACCAGGACGTCGGAAACCGCCCGGACCCGGAGAATCGGCACGTCCCTCGCCTCAGGCGCGACGGGCCGCGGCGGCGAGTCTCATCGGAACGACCATCGAGTACTACGACTTCTTCCTCTACGGGCTGGCCGCGAGCGTGGTGTTCGGCCCGCAGTACTTCCCGTCGTTCTCCCCGGTCGCGGGCACCCTGGCGGCGCTCGGCACGTTCCTCGCGGGATTCCTGGTCCGCCCGGTCGGCGCGCTGGTGTTCGGCCACTTCGGTGATCGGATCGGCCGCAAACGGCTGCTCGTGGTCTCCCTGCTCACCGCTGGTGGCGCCACCTTCGTGATCGGATTGCTGCCCACCTACGCCACCATCGGCGTCGCCGCCCCGATCCTGCTCGTGGCATGCCGAGTCATCCAGGGATTCGGCTTCGGTGGGGAATGGGGCGGTGCGGTGCTCATGGCCGTGGAGAACGCCCCGCCCCGGCGCCGCATCGTCTACGGCTCACTCCCACAGATGGGAAACCCCGCCGGGCTCATCCTGGCCACCGTCATCCTGCTCGCCTTCACCACCTTGCTGCCCGCCGACCAGTTCCAGGCCTGGGGCTGGCGCATCCCGTTCCTGCTCTCGGCCGCCCTGATCATCACCGGACTGATCATCCGCGTCCGGCTGCGGGAAAGCCCCGCATTCACCCAGGTCCGCGCAAATCGCACCCTCGCCCGGTTTCCAATCGCCGAACTCCTGCGCGCCCACCCCCGCGAACTCGTGCTCGGCACGTTGGTGGTCACCGCCTCGCCGTCGGTCGGGCTGCTGCTCTACGTCTATCTGATCCCCTACGGCCAGCAGGTCCTGCACCTGCCGGTCACCACCATGCTCATTCTCGCCGGCATCTCCGGAATCGGACTGATCCTCGGCATCCGCACGTCCGCCGTCGCCGCCGAACACCTCGGAGTCCGCCGCCTGAGCGTCTGCGGTCTGCTGGCCATGGCCGCCTGGGCGATCCCGTTCTTCCTGCTCTTCGACACCGGCTCACTGCCCGCCGCAGTGATCGCCTTCGCCGTGTTCGGCCTCGCCGTCGGCGTGGCCAACGGGCCCCAGGCCACGTTGCTCGCCGAGCTCTACCCGATTCAGGTCCGCTACAGCGGCGCATCCCTGGCCCTGCAGCTGGCCGGCGTGCTCGGCGGAGTCATCGCCCCCGTTGCCTCCACGGCCCTGCTCGCCGCCACCGGCAACGGCCTCTACATCGGGGTCTGGGTCATCGGCATCTCGCTGATCAGCCTTGGCTCGCTGGTCTACCTCCACACCGGTGCCGGCGTCGACGCCGGCGAGCTGGGCGCCGCACTGCCCGGTGCCGCGTAGCAGTAGCGGCGGGGCGCGGTCAGTGAATGCGCGCTTCCTGCGGTCCGAAGGCGGTGAGGAACCGGTCACGGAAGGAGTCCATGCGCCAGACCGGAGCCTGTGGGCCCGGCTTCAGACCGTCCTGCCAGTCCCATCCGGAGATCCGATCCATCACGGTCTTGTCCCGGGCGACGATCGTGATCGGGACGTCGTGGCTCGCGCCCTCCCCGGTGACGAGCGAGAGGGGCTGGTGGTCGCCGAGGAAGACGAGGACCGTGTTGTCGTCTCCGTACTTCTCCAGGTAGGAGACGAGGGTGTTGATCGAGTACTCGATCGACTGCCGATACGCGGCGCGCACGGCCTCGGTGCCCTTCGCCCACACGGCGTCGCGTGGGCCGGCGCCCGCGGCCAGTGCCGTGTAGACCGAGCCGTCGCCGACCTTGTCCCAGTCGATCACCGGCGGGATGAACGGCCAGGGTGCGTGGCTGGAGACGGTGGCGATCTCCGCCATCACCGGCGGGTGGCCCGGCTTCGCGAGCTCCGCGCGTTGCAGGGCCGCGAGGGTGTACTGGTCGGGCACGGTGGCCCAGCCGAGGTCCGGACCGTGGTAGGCGAGCCTCGGGAAGTCGTACACCTCTTCGTGGCCGTAGAACTTCCCTTCCGGCCAGTCACCGGTGGTGCCCGGCATGACGGCGACGGTGCGCCAGTTCGCACGATGGAAGGCGCTGGTGAGGGTCAGGCGGTCGCTCGAGATGAGGGTGTCGTAGCGCTGCTGGTTGTCCACCCAGAGGCCGGACAGGAACGTGGCGTGGGCGAGCCAGCTGGATCCGCCCGACGTCGACGAGGTGAGGAAGGCGCTGCGGGCGCTGAACCCGGCCGCGGCGAGCCGGCGGGTGCCGTCGTCGAGCACGGCGTCGACCTGCGGCGCGAGATCAGGGTCCTCCACGGCGCTGCGCCCGTAGCTCTCGACGAAGGCGAACAGCACGTTCTTGCCGCGCAGCGCCGTCAGAAGCTGGTCGGGTGGGGTGTTCCGGAAGGGGTCCGCGGCCACCTGCTCGGCGAACGCCTGCTGGTCGAGCAGACCCGCCCGTACCTCGACGGCATGGTCGTAGGCGAGGCCCGCGGCGCTCGTGCCGGCGAGCGGCACGCCCGGGACGATCTGCGTGCCGAGCAGCGCGCAGGTGATCCACGCCGCAGCGAACACCGTGACGGTGCGGGCCGCGATGATCTTGCGCCGCACCACGAGCCCGGACAGGCGCAGCACGGCCATCGTCATGAGGACGAGCAGGACGACCGCGAGAACAACGGCCGCGATCACGGTGCCGACCGCCCCGATCTCACCGAGCGAGCCCTTGACGAAGTCGAGGCCCGCGCCGACCAGCGGCCAGTCGATCACCGGGTTGAACGGCCGGGCGAGCACCGCGTTGAAGCCCATGTCGATGATCTTCAGGATGGTCAGCAGGCCGAGGGCGACGCCGGCGAGCGCCGCTACCGGCCGCCGTACCCGCGCCGGCAGGACGAGGACGAGCGCGACACCGACGAGCGCCTCCACCGGGATGCGCACGAACGAGCCCGGCGTGAGGCCACCGAGCTGGTTCGGGACGACGAGGGCGGCGAACACGAGCACTGCGGCCAGTGCCGTGAGAACTCCCGCCACTACCCGGCGGCCACCTCCGCGGCGGCCGGCTCCTGGTGCCGCTTCCCCGCCGCGACCGCCGGCCTCGTCCGCTCCGCCGTCGTCGTGTGAAGGCGAGCCTGCGGGGTCGTCATCCGATGTCAGGTCGTCCGGCAATGAACTTTCCTTCTGTGCGCGTGTGGGTCAGACCGATTGGCGTCGCGGCTCCGGTACCTGGGGGACGTCGGCGTGACGCCACAGCCACACCACATCCCGCCCGAACGACCAGACCAGTGACGCCAGCGCCGACGACACCACCACGATGGCGAGCGGGAGCAGCAGGACCTGGCTCGCGGCCACGACGAGGGCGATTCCCTGCCACGCGGCCACGGTCTTGGCGGAGTACCTCGTGGGCAGAGCCGACCGCATCCACGGCGCCATCCAGCTCGCCGCGACGAATGCATAGCGCATGACGCCGATGGCGAGCACCCACGGCCCCATGAGCGTGGCGACGTACACGCTCAGCACGAGGACGAGGAACGCGTCGACCTCCATGTCGAAGCGGGCGCCCAGCGCGGAGACCGTACCGCTGCGCCGGGCGACCTGGCCGTCGACCGCGTCGAGAGCGAGCGCCGTGGCGGCCAGGGCGACGAGGAGCGCCACAGGCGTGTGGCTGCTCCGGAACAGCGCATCCGCGACGATCGCGGTGACGGCCCCGACGAGCACCGCTCTCGTCAGTGTGACGAGATCGGCCGGCCCGAGCCTGGTGGCTTCGGCCCGGCGAACTGCGCCGGTGAGGAGCCCGCATAGCCCCACGATGTACGCGAAACCGGCGGCCAGACCGGTCGGGCCGAGGCCGGCGCACGCCGACAACGTGACGAGCAGGACGACATGCGCGCCTGCCGCCACGGCCTGCTGCTGGGTGGTCTGCGGCCGGGCTACGGTCGTCATCGAGCCTGTGTACACACCTCTCAGCACGGATCCCACGCGGTGGGGGTTCATCACCAATTGGAGGGATGCGTGGATCGCATAGCGCGCGCCTTTTGGCTTCGCGCCCCGGGCGAGGGTGAAATTCGCCCGATCGAGGTGCCCCGGCCCGGACCCGATGACGTGGAGGTCCGCACGTTGTACTCGGGGGTGAGCCGCGGCACCGAAACACTCGTGTTCCGCGGTGGTGTGCCGGAGAGCCAGTTCGCGGCGATGCGGGCCCCCTTTCAGGACGGTGAGTTCCCCGCGCCGGTCAAGTACGGCTATCTGAACGTGGGGGTGGTCGAGCACGGGCCTCCTGCACTGCTGGGCCGCACGGTGTTCTGTCTCTATCCCCATCAGACCCGCTATGTGGTGCCGGCCGCCTCCGTGACCGCATTACCCGACGACGTTCCACCCAAACGGGCGGTGCTCGCCGGCACGCTCGAGACCGCGGTGAACGCGCTGTGGGACGCGGCCCCTCTGGTCGGCGACCGCATCGCCGTCGTCGGGGCCGGGATGGTCGGCTGCAGCGTCGCCGCGCTGCTCGCGCGCTTCCCGGGGGTCAGGGTCGAACTGGTCGACGTGGACCCCGCTCGTGCTGCTGTCGCCGAGGCCCTCGGGGTGGGGTTCGCCACGCCGGACAAGGCCGCCGGGGAGTGCGACCTCGTGGTGCACGCCAGCGCCACGGAGGCGGGGCTCACGCGGTCACTCGAACTGCTCGCCGACGAGGGCGAGGTCATCGAGATGAGTTGGTACGGCGACCGGCCGGTGCGCGTGCCGCTCGGTGAGTTCTTCCACCCACGCCGGCTGGTGATCCGCAGCAGCCAGGTGGGGGCGGTCGCGCCCGCACGGCGTGCGCGCCGCAGCTACGGAGACCGGTTGGAGCTGGCATTGCGCCTGCTCGCGGACCCGGTGTTCGACACGCTCGTCACGGACGAGACGCCCTTCGAGGAACTGCCCCGGCTGATGTCCGCTCTTGCCGGCGGTGAACTCCCCGGGCTGTGCGTCCGTGTCGTCTATGAGCACGACTAGGCATTCCTGGGAGGTTCGGTCTTGTTCGGCATCACCGTTCGCGATCACGTCATGATCGCTCACAGCTTCCAGGGCGAGGTCTTCGGCCCTGCACAGCGCCTGCACGGCGCGACGTACGTGGTGGACGCAACGTTCCGCCGGCGCGATCTCGACGCAGACAACATCGTCGTCGACATCGGGCTGGCCACCAACGAGCTCGGCGCGGTTCTGGCCGACCTCAACTACCGCAACCTCGACGACGAGCCCGCTTTCGCCGGTGTCAACACGTCCACGGAGTTCCTCGCCAAGGTCATCGCCGATCGGCTGGCCGAGCGGGTGCACGACGGCGCTCTGGGGGAGGGCGCCCGCGGCCTCGCCGGGATCAGCGTGGTGCTGCACGAGTCGCACGTCGCCTGGGCGAGCTACGAGCGATCGCTGTGACGACCGGGGGCCGCACGGCCCTGCGCCCCGTGCACGTCGTCGTTCCGAGTGACATCCACGACGTCGCCGTGCCGAGCGGTGGCAACGCCTACGACCGCCGCGTCTGCGGCGGCCTGCCGGCCACGGGCTGGCAGGTGCACGAGGTTGCCGTCGCCGGAGGGTGGCCCCGGCCCGACGATGCTGCGCGGGCGTCGCTGGCCCGAACGCTCTCCGCACTGCCCGACGGCGCCGTCGTGCTCATCGACGGGCTCGTGGCCTGCGGCGTCCCGGACGTCGTGGTCCCGGAGGCCCGGAGGCTGGCACTCGTCGTCCTGGTGCACCTGCCTCTGGGCGACGAGGTCGGGGCGGGGCCCGCGCAGGCGGCGGAGCTGGCCGCCCTCGAGCGCGAGACCCTGCACGCCGCGAGCGCCGTCGTCGCCACCAGCCCGTGGGCGGCCCGCCGGATCGTCGCGCAGCACGAGCTCCCCGCAGATCGGGTGTACGTCGCCGCCCCGGGCACGGATCCCGCGCCGCTCGCCCCGGGCACGGATGGCGCGAGCCGCCTGCTGTGCGTCGGGTCGGTCACGCCGACCAAGGGCCAGGACGTGCTCGTCGACGCCCTCGCCGCCGTCGCCGATCTGCCGTGGAGCTGCGACCTGGTCGGGCCGCTGCGCCGCGACCCGGCGTTCGTGGCTGCGCTCCGGGGCGCCATCGACGGCCACGGGCTCGGCGAGCGGGTCCGGCTCACCGGCCCGCGAACGGGCACGGAGATCGCCACGGACTACGCCTACGCCGACCTCCTGGTGTTGCCGTCCCGCGTCGAGTCCTACGGGATGGTCGTGACCGAGGCGCTCGCCCGGGGGATTCCTGTACTCGCGGCGTCCACCGGAGGGGTGCCGGAGACCCTCGGTTACGCCCCGGACGCATCAGTGCCGGGAATCCTGGTACCCCCCGAGGACGGCCCGGCGCTCGCCGGGGCGCTACGGCGGTGGTTCGGCGAGCCGGCGCTGCGGGATGCACTACGCCGCTCGGCTCGCGAACGGCGAAGCACGCTGCACGGGTGGGAGGTGACGTCACGATGTCTGGCCGGAGTGCTGGAGCAGCTGAGTGGGACGCCCGGCTGAGCGTTCCCGGATCACCCGTGTGCGCCCCCGACTGGCTGACGTTGCGCGAAGGCGCCGACTCTGCCGCCCGTTCGTCCGAGCTGGTCGAGCGGCTCCGCTCCCACCTGGAGACCACCGTCCCGGCGGGTGAAGAGGCGATCATCACCGACCTCGGGTGCGGCACCGGCTCGATGGGCCGTTGGCTCGCCGGGCGGCTACCCGGTCCGCAGCTGTGGATCCTGCGCGACCGCGACCCCGTGCTGCTCGCCCGTGCAGCCGCGGACATGCCGAGCGGGGCCGCCGACGGCCTTCCTGTCAGGGTGCGGACACGGCAGGGCGACTTCACCGACCTGCGGGCCGCGGAGCTCGCGGGGACGTCGCTCGTCACCACGTCCGCCGTGCTGGACCTGCTCACGTCCGAGGAGATGGACGCGCTCGCCGCCACGTGTGTCGAGGCCGGATGCCCCGCGCTGCTGACGCTCACCGTCATGGGGCGCGTCGAGTTCGTTCCGTCCGATCCGCTCGACGCCGAGTTCGCGGCGGCCTTCGACGCCCACCAGCGGCGCTCGGAGGGCCGCAGGCGACTGCTGGGACCCGACGCGGGTCGTGCTGCCGCCGATGCCTTCGCGAAGCGGGGCGCGACGGTTGCGACCCGGCCCAGCCCGTGGCGTCTGGGTTCCGGCCGAGCCGGTGGCACCGAGCTGCTGGAGGAGTGGCTACGAGGCTGGATCAGCGCTGCCTGCGAGCAGGAGCAGGGCCTCGAGCGGCACGCCGCGGACTACCTGCGTCGCCGTCTCGACTCCTGCGCAGCCGGTGAGCTGAGCGTCGAGGTCGGCCACGTCGACGTGCTCGCGATCCCGTCGGGCAGGTCGTGATGCACAAGCTCTGGCGATATCTGCGGGTGCTCGTCGGCGTCGGCATCCTGGCCGCTCTCGCCGTACGGCTCGGCACCGCCGCTGTCGTCGACGGGCTGCGGTCGATCGGGCCCGGTGCGGTGCTTGCCGCGCTCGGAATCGGCCTGCTGACCACGGTGTTCAGTGCGTGGCGCTGGTGCCTGGTGGTGCGTGGTCTCGGCATGCGGTTGCCCTTGGCCACGGCGGTCGCGGACTGCTACCGGGCCGTGTTCCTCAACTCTGTGCTCCCCGCGGGCGTGCTCGGCGATGTCCACCGTGCGGTGAGCCACGGCCGCCAGTCGGGCGACGTCGGGCGTGGTGTCCGCGCGGTGGTGCTGGAACGGTCCGCCGGTCAGGTGGTTCTCCTGGTCGTCGGCGCGGGTGTGCTGCTCGCCCAGCCGACCCTGCTCGCGGCCGTGGTCGAGCGCCTCGCTCCCGGGTTCGGGCTCGTCGCGGGGCTGGTCGCGGCCCTCGCCGTCGTCGTCGTGCTCGGGGTCTGCGCGGCGCGCGTGCCGCGAATCCGCGCTGCACTGCGCACGGCCCGCGCGGACACCCGCGCCGGACTGCTCACCCGGGGCACCTTGCCCGGGGTGCTCCTGCTCTCGGCGGCGGCGCTGGTCGGCTATCTCGTGCTCTTCGTGGTCGCAGCACGGGTTGCGGGATCCGAGGCCACGATCGGCCAGCTGCTTCCCCTGCTGATGGTGGCGCTGCTCGCCATGGCTCTACCGCTCAACATCGGCGGCTGGGGGCCGCGGGAGGCCGTCAGCGCGGTCGCGTTCGGGGCGGTGGGATTCACCGCCGCACAGGGGCTCACCGTCGCGGTCGTGTACGGGGTGCTCAGCCTCATCGCGTGCCTTCCCGGCGTCGGAGTGCTGCTGCTGCGAGACCCGATCAGCAGGCGGCTGCGTCAGCGCGCGGAGGTGACCCCTGCCGCACCCGCAGGTGACACCTGTGCCGAAAAGGACGTCCAGCCGACTAATGTGGCGGGGGTGCTGATCCTTGTCCGGCACGGACAGACGGAGGCCAACGCTCGTGGGCTGCTCCTCGGCCGGGCCGATCCGCCGCTGAACGAGTCCGGGTATCGCCAGGCGCAAGCACTGGCCGAGGCACTTCCCCGGGCCAGTCGCATCGTCTCCAGCCCGCTCCGGCGTGCGCGTGACACCGCCGCCGTGCTCGCCGGCACCGCGCCCGGCGCCACGGACGCCGGCGACGTGGAGGTCGACGCGCGGTGGATCGAGATGGACTACGGCGACCTGGACGGACGGCCTGCCACGGCGCTCGACGAGCGGTCGTGGTGGACGTGGCGGCAGGACCCCGACTTCGTGCCCGCCGGTGGCGAATCCCTCGCGGACGTCTGCACCCGGGTGCACGAGGCCTGCGCCGAACTGGCCGACGACGCCGCGAGCGGTGACGTGGTGGTGGTCAGCCACGTCTCCCCGATCAAGGCGGCCGTCACCTGGGCGCTGGGGGTGGGCGACGAGGTGGGCTGGCGGATGTTCCTCGGTGACGCCGCGATCTGCCGGATCGACACCAGCGGCCGGGTGCCGCTGCTACTGGCCTTCAACGACCCGTGCCCCCTCGACAAGAACGTGCGGGCTGAACGCTGACGACTCGACCCGCCGCCGTTCCGGCCTCGGCGGGCCGGGCGAGGCGGGCGTAGACGTCGCCGGAGCGGCCCAGCGGCCGGTAGCGCTCGAGCAGCTGCACCAGCCCGGCCGCGTCGAGCCAGCTGTCGCCTGCGAACCGCATGGTCTCGATCGGCGAGTAGTTGTACTCGTAGCCGCCCGCCGGTGCACCGAGCCGTTCCACGAGGTCCAGAGCGGTGAGCGCGGCGTCGTGTGCAGGCGGGAGGTACTCGAAGGACAGGGCGCGCAGCGGCCGGGTGAGCCCCGCCAGCACCTCCACCTCGAAGCCCTCGACGTCGATCTTGCAGAAGGCCGGCTCGCCGTGCGCCGCGATGAGGTCGTCCAGGGTGGCGACGTCCACCTCGACGGAGCGATCCCACCGCACCCAGGAGAAGCTCTGGTCCGTGGTGACCGACTCGATCCAGTCGGGTGACATCGACGAGACCGTCGGCGTGGCGGTGGAGATGCCCAGCCGTGCACGTCCGGCCCGCGCGCCGACGGCCTCCGGCAGGATGGTGACCCTGCGGTCACGGCCGAAGAAGAGACGCAGGACGCGCAGGCAGTCGGGCTGCGGCTCCACGGCGATCACCCGCGCTCCCAGCTTCCGCCACGCGCGCACCCGGCTCCCCACGTGAGCGCCGATGTCGAATCCGACGTCCCCCGGTCCGAGGAACTCGCCGTAGAACCGCACCATCCGTCGGTGCCTGCCCGGCACGCCGTGGTACATGGCAAGGGATCGCACGATCCCCCGAACGCGGCGGAGCATGCGGTGACCCTACTCGGGGCAAGTTCCTCCAACGATCCAGAACGGGCTACCCCGCCACATAGCCCCAGACAGCCGCCGAACCCGAGTGCCCGGCGAGAACCGTGAAGGCGATCGCGACCAGGCCCGAGGCCGCGGACAGCGCGCCGACGAGCCGGATTCCCGAGCCACTCGGCCGGCGGCTGAGCACGGCCGCCACGATCGCGAGCACCGCGAACGGCCAGGCCGCCACCATCGTGAACAGGCCGAACTGCCCGTGCTGCGCGATCACCGGCGCGAACTCCGCGGTGACGTCGATCGCTGCCTCGAGCTGGTCGCCGGCAAGCTTCGCCAACGTTGCCGCCGCGGCACCCGCCAGCGCTCCGGCGGCGACGAGCAGCCCGTACGGCCGGATCCACGCGGGTCGAACTGCGAGGCAGACGGCGCCGAGCGCGGCGAGCGGGATGAGGACCACCACCGCGTGGACGAGGAGCGGATGCGCTGGGACGCCTGCGATCGTGATGAGCACGGCAGCATGGTGGACCATCGCGGCTGATCAGGGGAGTCAGCGCCACAGCCGGGGGCACGTCCTGCCGACGGCCGGTGTCACCCTGTGTCGGGGCGAGCCGGCCACGGGGGCCCGCCGACGAGCGAACCGATGATCAAGCCGGACCGTCGAGCAGTCAGTCCCGTGCCGGTGGCTCGCCTGCGCGTTCGAGTCCGGCGGGCCGCCGGTTCCGCATCGCGCGGGTGCCGTCCGTCCGGCCGGAAGACCGTCGCCCGGGCCGGCCGGCGAGCTCGGAGCCCACCTCGCCCCGCTCGCGCGCGATCTCCTGCCGAAGCGCGGCAAGGATTCGCTCGGCACTGCCGCCGTCGCCGAACAGCTTCTTCATGGTGTCCCGCTGACGGAACCGCAGAGGGTCGGGGGTGCCGCCGACGAACTTCTCGGCCAGCTCGCGCACCTCCCCGACGGTGTGCACCGTGTGCACGCCTCTGATGACCTGTCTGCCGATGGCGTTGAAGGGACGGTGCCCCTCGCGCTCGAAGAAGATCACCGGCTTGTCGAAGAGCTGATACTCCACCAGCATCGACAGCCCGTCGGTCACCATCACGTCGGAAGCGGCGAGGGTCGGGCCGTAGTCCGCCTCGGACAGCACCGCGGTGTTGGGCAGTGCATCCCACTCCCGCATCCAGGCGTCGAACTCGGAGCGGCAGACGGGGGAGGCGTCCGAGTCGAAGAACGGCAGCAGCGCCGGGTGCGGCATGAACACGAACTGCGTGTCGGCGCAGCGCTCGGCCCACGCGAGCATGTCGCCACGCATGAGGTGGAAGGCGCCGAAATCCGTCCAGCCCTGCGCGATGGTGTGGTGCGCGGACCAGACGATGCGTCCGGGCCGAGCGACACCGTCCGCCGTGCCGTACACCGGCCAGTCGGGCGGTGCTGTCCGCAGGTGGTCGGCCTTGGGGTGGCCGACCACGCGGAACTGCGCCCCGCCACGCGCGCCGTCACGGACGGCCGTCTCGAGCATCATCTCGTTGGTGCAGAACACCAGCCAGGCCGCGCGGTGGTACTCACTGTCGACGGCGGTGTTGGACGCTCGGTGGTCCGGGACGTTGACGACGATGTTCATCGTCTCGTAGGGGACGAGGCAGGTGCGGGCGAAGCCGAGCCGCTCGGTGCCCAGCTCGTCGGGGATGTCGGCGTCCCACTGGGACTGCCGGAAGATCACGTCGGGTTCGATCGCCTTGATCAGCCGGAGGACGTCACGAGGGGCGCCGTCGGCGAAGCGGAGATGAGGCACGCCCCGGGAGGAGAGGCCGCGGTGCACGTCCTCCTCACCCACCAGGCCGTCCGACCCGGCGAACCGGCGGGGGATGGACGCGACGATCGGCTCGAAGTCCTTGCTGGCGGCCATCGCCTCGACGAGCGCGTGGTAGGCCTCCCAGGCGCCGAAGACATGCACGAGGAACAGCACACGGGTGGGCCTGCGCCGGAAGGCGGTACGGCGGGCGGCGACGTCGACGGAGTCGCGCAGCTCGACGACCCCTTCCCGGGACTCGCCGACGGTCGCGATCACCTGCGCGAGCCCCGACTGCACCTCCGCGGCGTCGTTGCGGTGGGCGTGCAGCTCGGCGTCGATGGCCCCGAGGTGCCGTTCGAGCGCATCCATCCGGGGTGGCAGGTCCTTCGCCCACCGCAGGAGGGCGCGGGCCGTAGCGATCCTGGCCCGGAGAACTTCGCTCCGCTTCCGTACGCCCATCGTCGCCCCTGTTCGCGTTCGGCACTTGCCGCCGTCGTGCGGGGCCGTCCTGTCCGGACGTTCGGCGGGTGAGGGGCCTCACCGGGCGTTCGGACGATGAACGGCAAGAGCCCGCCTCCTGGCTCACAGGTGACGAGCACGTGAAACCGTGCCACTACGGTACGGGGGACGTGATGCACGCATCGGACGGGATGTGCCCATACGGATCGACGTGGATGCGCGACCCGGACCCTGCACCACCGCTCTCGATCATCCGGGTGGTGCTGGGTGAGGCCGCTGGAAGGGCCGTGACCAGCGGCAACGCTTCGGGCGTCGCACTGCACGCCTTCACCGATATCGACCGCCGCCCCGACGCTCGAGGCGCCCGATCGGCAGGCGTTCCTGCGTGAGTTGACGATCTTCACGGTCGAGCGCACGGGCATCGGCCCCGCGAGCCAGGTGCTTGATGTCGGATGCGTGTTCGGTCCGGAGAGCTTGCGCCACCGGAGTGGGCGGCTGTTCGCAGCGATCGGCTACGACCTGCTCACCGGCACCGCCGTCGAACGTCGACCATCCACTCGAACGTGTGGTCAGCCGTTCGGTCCGGCGCTCGGCGAGTCAGGCGCGCGGGCGCCAGTGCCACCGCCCGCCGTCGTCGTGGCGTTCCCAGATGACCGGCTCCCCGACCGGGGCGAGGACGTCGGCGAGCCAGAACGTGGCGTCGGGATCCCAACCGGCGACGACCGTCGCGCCGCCCTCGACCTCCAGGGCCCGCCCGGGCGCGACGAGGTAGGCCGCGACGCTCAGGTGAACCGCGTCGTGGTCGGCGGCGACGGCCTGCCAGTCGGGGACGAACCACCTGACCGCCCGCCCGGTGGTCCGCCACCAGTCGTGGCGGCGCGACCTGGTCACCTCAAGCGGATACCGGTCGACCAGGTCCACCCAGGCCTGCGGCCCGGACACCTCGTACACCCGTGGGGTGCGGACGGGCCGCAGTGGCTGCACGCGGCCCTGCCACCAGTCCGCCTCGTCCTCGACCAGCATCAGCCGCGTGGCGCCCAAGCCGGGCAGCGCACGTGTGGTCGCGACGACACGCCCAGACGCCGGTGTGGACCACCAGCGCCCGCTGTACGGCGCGGCCGGGTCGGCCGACCGTTCCTGCGCCCTGCGCTCGTCCTCCAGCGTCTCCCGCCGCCATTCCCTGAGGCCCTCGGCTGCCCCGGTGACCTGCGGCGGGTCCGTCGTGTGCCGGGCCGTCCACTGCACGTGGGCCTGAGCGTTCTCGGCGAGAGGCGATGCCCACCACCGCCACGTCGGCGACCCCACCACGGCCTGGGCCACCGGACGCAATGCGGCGACGACGACCGGGTCGGTGAGCAGGACGTCCTCCTCGTCGGGGGCCTGCCAGTAGCGGGCGTGAGCCACCGCGTCGGCGAGGCACGTGAGCAGGGTGTGCTCGTCGACGTCGCTCACCGCCGTGTCCGCCAGGGCGTCGACCAGCCGCTGCTGCCCGGCCTCCGAGGGGTTCCAGGCGGCCTCGTAGTACAGCCGCCTCAGGCCGTCGTGGTTCGCGCACGCCACCTCGGCGCAGAACCGGCGACCGCGCGGGCCCGACAGCACCGCTGCCACCTCGTCCACCCGGCGAGGGTAGTGACGCCGCCGGGGTGTCTCACGGGCCGGCATGGATGTGGGCTGCCCACACCGACGGCGCCAGTGGCTGGGCCGCCCTCAGCTCGCGCACCACGGAGTGCAGTGCCTCTGCCGGAGGGTCGCCCCGACGGTGCCGGTCGTAGAAGCCCTGCGTGAGCCGGGCGGCCGTGGCGTCGAGTACCGGCCAGAGCGTGCCGACGACGTGCCGGTAGCCGGCCAGCTGGAACGCGGAGGCGATGTGGATGGCCTCGTCGGGCAGCTGTTCGCTGCCGCGTGCGGTGGAGCACGCGGACAGGAAGGCGAGCTCGGCGTCCTGCAGCCGGAGCTTGCTGATGTCGCGCACGGCGAGGGAGCGGTCGTACAACAGCAGCCTGCTGTCGGACGGGCTGAGCGGATCACTGATCGCGTGGCAGGCGAAGTGGGCCCATCCGCAGTCGGCGAGCGCGGCGAGAACGGCGTCGTACCGGGCTTCGGCGTCCACGAGGTGGACGGCGCGCCCCGGCTCGCGCACCAGCGCGCGTGCTTCGGAGACGGTGGCGGGAAGGGACTGCTGGTCCGGGGTCTCGGCCAGGGCGACGGCGAGGAGCGCGGGATCGGGCGCCGCGGGCCGGGAGCGGGCGTGCAGCAGCGCCCGCAGGGTCGGCGTGTAGGACGACACGACCCGGTCCAGCACGGCGCGCCCGCGCCCGTCGTGATGGCCGGCTGCGTGTAGCGGCAGGAAGTTCAGCATCCCCGTCGGGGACCACCAGACACGCGGCCACGGCGCGCCCGCACGGGGGCTTCCGGTGTACCCGAGCGCGTCGAGCACCGGTCCCGCGATGACGTCCCACAGCCACGCGAGGGTCTCGCGCACGACCGCCTGTCCCTCCATGCGCTGGACGAGGTCACCGGTCTCCACCAGCTCCAACGCCTGCAGGAAGGCGCCCGTCCTGTCGGCGACGTCCGGTGCGTCGAGCGCAGGCAATGCAACCACCCGCACCCCGTCCGGCCTCGCCACGAGGGCGTCGCATCGGAACTCGCTGACGTTCACCGTGATCACGGGGCCGAGCCGCGCCGCCGGGAGAAGATCGCCGATCGACGGTGGAGTGCCGAACCGTTCGAAGCCCGGGACCGCGCGGACCCGCCGCAGCGTGGCGTCCCACCGCCCCGACAGTGCGTGCCGGGTGTCGAGCACGACGGCCGGGTCCTCCTCGGTCGGCAGCGGTTCGCCCACCGCGTCCAGCTCCTGGATGAGCTGCTGTACCTCGGCTGCCAGTTCGGGTGCGGTGGCGTGCAAGTCCGTGAGCTCCGTGCGTGACTCGAGGGCGTAGGTCAACAGCACGCCACGTCCCTGCTCGAGGGCGGTCAGCGCCCCGGCCGCGTCGCCCGCCTGCACCGCACAGGCCGCCGCGTTGACATGCACGCCGTCGATCCTGGCGAGCTGGTGCTCGGCGTCGGCGCGCGTGAGGTTCCGGGGTGCTACGCGGGGGAGAAGGTGGACGCCCTCCGTGAAGGCCGCGGCGGCGCTGTCCCAGTGCGACAGCGCGGCGGCGACCCGACCCCAGACGCGGCACGCGCCGAGCCGGACCGATGGCGGGGTCGTGGGCAGGCGTGCTGCGGTCTGCGCAACTCCGGCCGCCTCCCGCAGCCGTCGTCTGCTCGGTCTACCGGTCGATACCAGGGCGACGGCCAGGTTGACGAGCCGAATTCCGCGTCCGGGATGGTCGTCGGGAGTGCAGGTGACGGCCTCACGTGCGGCCAGAACCGCGTCTCGTCCCGCACGCCGGCTCCCGGAGACCGCACTGAGCTTGAAGAGCGATGCGGCAAGGTTGCTCAGCCGCATGCCCCGGTGCGGGTGGCCGGGTGGAGCGAGCTCGATGGCCCGGCGCTCCAGGGCGATGGCCTCGACGAGGGCCGATCGCTCGCCGCTGCGCTCGAACTCGCGGCCGAACGCCATGGCGAGATTCGTCAGCCGGATCCCGAGCCCGGGGTGGTCGGGCGGCGTGGCCGCGACGACCGTGCGACCGGTCTCGATCGCCTCGTCGAGACTCGTCACCTCGCGAGTGCGGCTGTAGTGCTCGATGAGCTGCACGACGAGATTGCCACGCATCTGCAGCCCGGCCCGATGATCGGCAGGGAGCACGAGCAGCGCCTCTCGGGCCGTCGCGATCGCCGCCTCCAACGTGTCGAGGTCGGCGGAACGGGAGTACCGGGCCCGCAACGCGGCGGCCAGATTCATGAGGCGCGTGCCCCGCGAGACCGGGGAGTCGGCCGCGCGCACGGCGGCGCGCAGGGTGGCGATCGACTCGTCCAGCTCGGAGTCGCGGCCGAAGCGGATGTGGTGCATACCCAGGATCTCGCCCAGCGCGGTGACCATGCGTGCGTGGTCGGCCGGGTACTCCGCGAGGGCCCGTCGGGCGAGGGGAAGCGCCTCGTCGAACTGCTCGTCGAGAGCGAGCAGCTGGGCCAGCTGGGCCAGCCGTTCGCCCTGGCCCTCGGGCGTCTCCTCCCCGGCGGTGACCGCGCGGCGCGCGGCGTCGATCGCGTCGGACAGGCCGGCGCCGGTGCGTTCGTGGCGCAGTCGCCTCACGACGGCGAGGTTGTGCCACGCGCGCGCCATCGCCTCCGCGGGCTCGCCGCTCGCGAGTACAACCTGAACGGCCGCCTCTGCACGCTCCATCGTGTCGGCCTCCGGCGTCATGACGGCAAGGTCCACCATGACCGCGCTGTACTGGAAGCGGGCCTGTGCGTGGGCGGACCGGTCGAGCCCGGGTACGTGCAGTACGTCCTGCAGGATGTCCACCGCCTCGGTCAGCGGCTTCTGCTCGCCGGTGATCGAGGAGCGCATCCTGAGCAGGGACGCCAGGTCGACGCAGCGGTCGTGGCGGTCGGAAGAGGGCTCGATCAACGTGAGCAGACGGCGATGGACGTCGATGGCCTCGTCGACGAAGCCGGGCTCGGGTTTCCAACCGCAGCGCTGCCGGAGCATGCGGGCCAGATCGGCCAGCCACATCGGCAGCAGGGCCCGGTTGACCGGTTCGGCCGCGATCGACCCGCGCAACGTGGTCATCGCGCGGTCGAGCATCACCCGGTTCTCGGCCCGGTCCAAGGGGTGCTCGGTGTCGTCCGGTCCAGGCTCGCCGGGGTCCGGGGGCTCGAACAGAGCCATGCCGTCCAGGATTCGAGTTCCCTCCGCCGCCGACGGAGCCGCCGCCGCCATCTCTCCGGTCGCCTCGACGAGGCGGGCTCGGACCCCGTCGTCACTGCCTCTCGCCCACTGACGGAGGAGCGCGGCGGCGCGGACCGCGAGACACATGTAGTGGTCGGGATCATCCGGGCCCGACGCGGCCGCCGCATCCTCCGCCACGGCGGAGGCCAGGTCGAACTCCTCGTCGTCGAGCGGGGCGACGGCGTCGAGGAGCAGCGTGTCGCGCAGCGCCGAGAGCGAGGCCTGGCGCGCGTGCTCGGCCGGGGGCAGTCCGCGGATGGCGTCGCAGAGGAGCCGGACGGCCTCGCCGGTCGCCGTGGGGTCGCCGCCGAGGGCGAGAGCCAGCCCCAGGTGGGCCGTCCGCGCCAGGTGGAGGGGATCGTCAGGCGTGCTGGCGAGCAGAGACCCGCGGGCCGTTTCTGCCACCTCGGCGGCGAAGCGGGAATCCACGGCGCGATCGGTGTGCGGGCGCCCGGCGCCCACGGAAAGGAGGCCGACAGCGAGGTTCAGCGCCTCATCGCGGTCGGTGGGTTCGGCGTCGCGGAGAGCCCGTCGGAGCACGTGCACCGCCTCCAGCAGGAGAGCCGGATCCTCGTTCCGCTCCGCCGTCAGCACCAGGCCCCGCCCCAGCAGGAGCAGCTGCGGCACGAGGTCCGGACCGGTCGCAGGGAAGAGGCGGCATGCCTCTCGCGAGGCCTCGACCGCGTGCTCCAGATCGCCGCTGTCGCCGCCGGCCTCGTGGCGGCGGTACAGGACCTCGCCCAGCAGCGACAGGTAGGCAAACCGCTGCGGGTCATCGCGGGGGCTCCCTGCAACCGCGGCGTCCAGGCTCTGCACCGCCGGGTCGTAGAACACGGGTCGGTCGAGCCCGGCCGCGAGCGAGGCGAGCGCGAAACCGCAGTCGAAGTAGCGCCCGGCCTCGCCCGTCTCCGGGCTCCGACGGATGTCGATCTGCTCGGCCAGCTGGGCGGGAAGCAGCGACCGGTCCACGAAGTACAGCGGCGTCAGCAACAGCTCGGCGATCTCACCCGACGAGCGGCCTGCCTCGCCCATCGCCGACCAGCGGTTCCAGTGCACCATTCCGGCGAGGTACTGCAGGTGCATGTCGGGACTGCCCGGAATCCCGATGAGGTCCAGCAGCCGGTCAACGTCCGCGAGTGCCTCGGGGTCGGTCACCGCCGTGGCGTCACCGGCCGCCGAGGCGTCGACCCGGGCGGCCGCGCGCCGCATGAGGTCGTCGCGAGCGCTCACGTCCTCGTGATCCACAGGGCAGATGCTGCCAGGATGATCCGGATGAATGCGGACGATCACCTCGCGGCCTTCTGCAGGACGTTGCCTCAGCTACGGGCAGCGGCCGGTCGGCAGGGTCTCTCCGACGAGCTCGCCGCCGTCCTCGCCGATGTGCGGGCGGGTTCGCCCGTCGCGGACCTGCTGCCGCGCCTCGGGATCCCGGCCGATGCACTGAGAGGCGGCTACCAGTCGGTGCCCGGGCTCCGCGGGCGGCCGACCGGCGAGGTGTACGCCTGCCCCTGGGAGGCGTGCGACCGCGCCGTGCGGCGGCAACCGGGAGGACCCGTCCCGGACGAGCGCTGCTGGGTGCTCGACGAACCCCTGCGCCCGGGTCGCGCATGACGTCCTTCTTCGGGGAGCTGGGCAAACGGCTCGCCGAGAAGTGGATCTCGCTGCTGCTGTTGCCCAGCCTCCTGCTGGTCGCGGTCGCCGGCGTTGCTGCCGCGCTGGGCCAGTCGTCGGCGCTGGACGGCCGTCGGCTCGCCACCGCGGTGGACACCTGGTTCCGGGCGGTGGGCGCGCTCCCCGTGGCGTCCCAGGTTCTTCTCCTGGGGGTGTTGCTCCTGGTGTGCAGCGGTGTCGGGCTCATCGTCCGTGCGCTGTCGGGCCTGATCCAACGGCTGTGGCTGGGCGCGTGGGGACGCCCGGCGCGGCTCGTGAGCGATCGGCTCGTGGAACGGCGCCGGAGGCGATGGGACTCGGCTGACGCCGCCGCGTGGACAGCGGATCAGGAGGGCGATGTCGAGCAGTTACACCGCAGCGCGGCCCGTCGTAACGCGATCTCCTTGTCCCGGCCCTCCCGCTCCACCTGGATGGGCGATCAGCTCGCGGCTGTCGAGGCCCGCGTGTACCACCAGTACGGCGCCGACCTCGAGTCGTGGTGGCCGCGGCTCTGGCTCGTCGTCGACGACTCGACGAGAAGCGAGCTGAGGGCGGCGCGGTCGGTGTTCGACGCCGCCGCGCTGCACGCCGGCTGGGCGGTGGGCTACCTCGTCGTCGCCGCCTTCTGGTGGCCGTCCGCCGTGATCGCGGCCGGGGTGTGGACCACGGGCTGGCTCCGCGGCCGCGCTGCCGTGCAGACCTACGCCACGCTGATCGAGTCCGCAGTGGACGTGAACAAGAGTGCCCTCGCCCGCCGTCTCGAACTGCTGGAGGACGAGGAGCGCTTCGGCACCGCAGTGGGGCACCGGGTCACCGACATTTTCCGGAAGGCGACCTGACCCACCGTGCCGTCCCATCGTCGTCGTCGGCCTGCGCGGCGCGCATTTGACGGAGCGTGATCTTTCCGCCAGGGTCCTGGCGCACCCCGCGCCCGCCGGGCGATGGTCCGATGCCTGGAGGTCCGCGGTTCCGCGCAGTCTGATCGTCGTGTCATCGGTCGTGGGCATCGCCGGCGTAGCGGTGGCCGTGGCGCTCGCCCCGTACGACCTGTCGAGCAGAGCACTCGTGGTCGCCATGGCCTGCTGCCCGCTGCTGGCCGCCCTCGCGGCGCTCGTCCGGAGGACCCGTGCGCTCGGCGCCGCGATCGTCGTCGCAGGCATCGTCATCGTTGGCGTAGGCGTCGCGACCACGGTCAGCACCGACGCGCTGCACCTGTTCAGCCTGGACTTCCCACTGACCCAGGTGGCCACCAACGCGGCGACGGTGCTGGCTCCCCTCGGGCTGGTGGTGGTCGGCGGTGTGCTGGTCGTGGCCGGGCTGGCTGCTCTGCTCCGGGACCGGTTGCTCGGCGTGATAGCCGCGGCGATCACGGTCGTCACCGCACTGCTGTACGCGATCGCGCTGCTCGGACTCGCCGTCCAGCCCCTGGCGTATCGCGGCGGAAACGTCCAGCGCGTCCCCATCGTGGCAGCGGCGGTCGTCGGCGTGGCCGCATTGGTGCTGGTGGTCGTCGTCACCCGCTGGTGGTCTCTGCCGGCCCGCGCGAACGGCCCCCAGCCCGAAGCGCCCGCGGTGGCGTCCACCTCTGGCAGGCGAGCGGCCCGGTGGAGCCTCGTGGGCGCGATCCTGCTGGTGGGGACGGGTGCCGGCTGGGCCGGGTACTCGCAGTTGGGCAGCCGCCTGGAGCTCGCGGACCTGTTCCCCGACCCGGCCCTCGCCGCCTGCGTCCGCGGAGCGGTCGACGGCATGAGCGGCGATCGCGTGTCGGAGCGGGAGCTGAACAGCGTCTTCCACCTGACGTGCAACGGCGACCTTGCACAGGGCGGGCGGATAGCGGTCCTGGACGGGCTCGACCACCTGCCGAACCTGGTGGACCTGGACCTGTCGGGCAACAACGTCGGGGAGCTGTCCGCCCTGGTGCAGGCGCCGCAGCTGACCGCCCTGACACTGACGAACAACGCCGTTCGCGACCTGAGCCCACTGGCCGGCCTTACCTCGCTGCAGGAGCTGGGCCTGTCCGGCAACGAGGTGACGGACATCGCCCCGCTCGCCGGACTGACTCAGCTCCGCTTTCTCGGGCTGTCGGGAAACGCCGTCACCGATCTCAGGCCGCTGGCGTCGCTGGCCAACCTCACCGAACTCGACGTCAGCGACAACCAGGTCGCCGACGTCACCCCGCTCGCGGGGCTGTCCCGATTGGACAGGCTGCGGCTGGGGCGCAACCTCATCGCCGATCCGAGCGCGCTTCAGGCACTGCCGGCCCTCACCACATTGGACGTGTCCGGCAACCGCATCCGCGACGCGGCCACGCTGGCCGGATGCCCAGCCGTCAAGGAGCTCTCGATCGGCGGCAACCCCCTGGCCGACGTCGGCCCCCTCCGTGACATGCCCGCGCTGGAGGGCGTCGACCTGTCGGAGAGCGATCCCACCCGGGTCACGGGCATCGAGGCTCTGCGCGCGAAAGGGGTGTTCGTCGGCGGGCTCGCGTGACAGTGCTCAGCTGACGGGGGCGCCGAACCACCTGGGCAGCTGGTCGAGCAGATCCCGCTGGTCTTCACCGACCCACGCCACGTGGCCGTCCGGCCGCAGCAGCGCCGCGGGCACGTCCAGTTCCTCGCTGACGTCGACGACGTGATCGACCCGATCTGCCCAGCCCGCCACCGAGAGCCGCCCGGTCTGGTCGAGCAGCAGTCCGCGGCCGCCGTGCGTCAGCTCGTAGAGGCGCCCCCGCTTCAGCCCGACGTCCCGCATCCGCCTGCCGAGCAGTTCGTGTCCCTCGCCGAAGTCGTAGCGGACCCCGATCGCCGTGAGCTTCTCGATCAGATAGCGGTTCACCTCCTCGAAGTCCATCAGTTCCGACAAGAGCCTGCGGACCGCCTGCGGACCCGGCTCGGGGGACAGCAGCTCCATCTGCGCGCGGGTGTTGTTCAACACGTCGGCGGCCACTGGGTGCCGCTCGGTGTGATAGCTGTCCAGCAGCCCCTCCGGCGCCCACCCGTCGACCTCGGCGGCCAGTTTCCATCCGAGGTTGAACGCGTCCTGGATGCCGAGGTTGAGGCCCTGGCCGCCGGTCGGCGGATGGGTGTGCGCCGCGTCGCCGGCCAGCAGCACGCGGCCGGTCCGGTAGCGCTCGGCCTGCCGGGTGGCGTCGCCGAAGCGGGAGAGCCAGCGCGGCGAGTGCACGCCGAAGTCGGTGCCGGCGAACACCCGCAGCTGTCGCTTGAACTCCTCGAGGGTCGGCGGGACCGAGCGGTCGTCGGCCACCCCCTCGGCGGGCACGACGACGCGATACACCCCATCCCCGGAGGTCCCGAGGCCGAACCGCTTGTGGGTCTTGCGGACCTCGGTCACCACAGCGGCCACGTCCTCGGGCGGAACGGCCACCTCCATCTCGCCCAGCAGCGTCTCCACCTTGGAGGGCTCGCCGGGGAAGCCGACGCCGAGCAGTCCGCGCACCGTGCTGCGGCCGCCGTCACAGCCGACGAGGTAGCGGGAGCGCAGCCGCGTTCCGTCGGCCAGATCAGCGGTCACCCCGTGGTCGTCCTGGCTCAGCCCGACCACCTCGCAGCCACGCCGGATCTCGGCGCCGAGTTCGGTGGCGCGCTCGGTCAGCAGGCGCTCGGTGATGGGCTGCGGGATGCCGAGGACGTACCCGTGTGCGGTGTCCAGCCGGTCAGGCGACGGCTTGTCGATGCCGGCGAAGAAACCACCGACCGGGAACTGCCGGCCCTGCGCGAGGAACCGCTCCAGCAGCCCGCGCTGATCCATCACCTCGATGCTGCGCACGTGCAGGCCGAGCGCGCGGACATGCTTGGTCGGCTCCGGCTCCTTCTCCAGCACGACAACGTCCACACCGTGCAGCCGCAACTCGCCGGCCAGCATCAATCCGGTCGGTCCACCGCCGGCAACGATCACGTCAACCATGAAGCCCCCCATTCGACACACCTTGTTCTCGTCAGTTGCTCCGAGCGGTTCGGTGCGCACCCGTACTTCCCGAATCCCTGATATCCGCAGGTCCTGGCTTCGGCCGGAGATTCTGCGGCACGACCCGGGTCTTGCCGCAAGACCCCCAGTGCGCTATACGTTGAGAGTGGCGGGGGGTGCCAACTCCCTGCCTTTGCCTTTGGTCGCCCGCTGTCGGCGGGCGAGCCGCGAACAGCCACCGCCGCACCGAGGCGCGGCCCTCGTGGCCAGCGCCGTGCGGTCAGCAGGTAGGTCGGCGCCGGCGAGGTATTTCGCGGGAATTGGTCACGTCAGCTGTGGCAGGACCTGGTCGGCGAAGAACTCCCAGTGATCCACGTCGTACTGTTGCGGCGTCTGGAGGTAGATGCGGGTGAGCCCGGCTTCCGCGAATTTCCCTATGCGGTCGACCACTTGCCCGGGAGAGCCGACCAGTCCGTGTTCCAGCATGTAGGACAAGTAGGACGGGTTGGCTCCGGCGTCGCAGCGGCGGGTGATTTCGGCGTCATCGCGGCCGCAGACCAGCAGCAGGAGCGCGGATCGACGCAAGGTCGAGGGATCGCGGTCGATCTTCTCGCACGCGGCATTCAGGCGGGCAGTCTGCGGTGGTATCACCTCGAGTGCGGGGAAGTCGAAGTTGAACTCGTCGGCGTATTGCGCGGCCAGCCGGGGAGTCTTCTGCGGTCCGCGTCCGCCGATGATGATCGGTGGCCGCGGACTCTGCACCGGCTTGGGTAACGCAGGCGAGTCGATCAACTCGTAGAACTTGCCCTGGTAACTGAACGTCTCGCCCTCGGGGGTCTCCCACAGGCCGGTGATCACCGCGAGCTGTTCCTCGAACCGGTCGAAGCGTTCGCCGACGTCGGGGTACGGGATGCCGTAGGCGCGATGCTCGGGCTCGTACCACGCAGCACCGAAGCCGAAGTCCACGCGCCCGTCGCTCATCTGGTCGACCTGGGCGACGGTGATGGCCAGTGGGCCCGGGTACCGGAACGTCGCGGCGGTCACCAGGGTGCCGAGCCGGATGTGCCGCGTTTCTCCGGCCAGTGCTCCCAGCGTCACCCAGGCGTCGCTGGATCCAGGCAGCAACCCGGCGATGTCTCCCACCGCCCGATAATGATCAGAGCGGAAGAAACCGGCGAGTCCACAATCCTCAGCAGTCTTCGCGGTCGCGACGAGATCTTTGTGGGTCGACCCCTGCTGAGGGTTGGTGAAAACGTGGCATTCCATGCGGTGAGTACCTCTCGGGGATCGTATACCGATGAGCGCATGTGGAGCCGGTGGACTTGCTTCCTCCGGCGCGCTCCGACAGTAACAGTCCCGGGAGTGCTCTATCGCCGGTCGACGCCTATTCGAGGCTCGGCGACCTCGCGCTCAACATTCTCGCTGAGGGTTGAGCTGTCAGTGTCAAATCTGTTGGTCTTTCTGCCATTACTACTGGAACCCCGGACGAAACGAAACGGCGACGGAAAAGCGGTTACGCCCGTGCGTAGTGATCATCGGTGGCGAACGCCCTGGCGACGGCGAGGCTGTCCTCGTAGACGTGGTGACGCGTGATCAGCCCGTGCTCGACCGTCAGATGTAGAGCGAAGGCAGCGACGTAGCGGCGGCCGGTCGGCTTCGCGGTGTTGTGGAATTTGCCCAGCACCATTGCGTCGGTCCCGTCGACGAGCACCGCGCCGACCGTCGCGGAGCTCTCGTCCGGAACGTGGTGCTCGGCGATGAGACGGAAGTGGTCGGCCACCCCTGCCCGGGTGGAGCGGTGCCGGATCCAGGGCACGGTCTGCGAATAGTCGTCATCGGGCCAGTCGAGCATCCAGTCCACGTCGTCGGCGTAGAGCTCCGCGATCTTCTCGGGGTCGCCGGCCGCAACGCGGCGGAGCAGTTCGTCGACCGTCTCCCGGGTGTCCATGTGAGCAGCATCGCCGGGCAGCGCGGATGGGTCGATGACCTCCGGGGTAATGCCGGACCGGCGATCGGTCTCTAGCAGGAGAGCCGATGATCAGGCGGGTTGGGCGCTCAACCAGCGCGACACTGCCTGGGCGCGGTTCGCGGCGTTGAGCTTGTGCAAGATGCTCGAAACATGCGTCTTCACCGTGCCAACGGTGATCATCAGTCTCCGGGCGATCTGGTAGTTCGTCTCCCCAGCGGCCATCAGGCGTATGACGTCCACTTCGCGACGGGTGAGCTCGGGGTGCGCACTCATCCCGGGGCCCGAGGCGTTCGACGCGACGACGGTGGGCGTCGTCGACCATGATCGTCCGACGGTGCACCGAACCGCCTGCAGCTGCTCGAGCAGCAGCAGCCGGCTCAACTGCGCGGCCAGACTCTCCGCTGCCACCGCTAGCGTGACGCACTTCTCGCGGTGCACCGGCCGCCCCTGGAGGTAGCAGTCGACGTGCACCATGCCGATCACCGTGCGCTCGACGGTGATCGGGGCGACGCCGTAGTTCTCCGACCGGGACATCGCGGCGATCGGCCGGCAGACCCTCGGGTTGGTCTGGACCTCGTCGACGACGAAGGTTCTGCCCGAGTCGACCACGTCGGTCTCCACCACCGACTCCAGGGTCGTGGGCTGGTCCCGGCCGGCCTGGAGGATCGCTGCCGCCCACTGCGGATCGCGCCGGACGAACATCGACTCCGGCACCCAGATGCCGTTGTCGATCCGGGACACCAGCACCCGGTCGAACCCCAGGCGGGCGATCGCCTCCGGGGCCTGCTCCACCAGTGCCCGCGCCGACGAGGTCGTCCGGAACTCGGTGATCGCATCGAGGAGCGCGCTCGTGCCTGAGATACCGCGATGTGCACTCTGTCCGTCTACGTCCATGTCCCCACTCGGATGGTTGGGCCGAGCCACGGATGCTCTGTAGCGGATCAACTTACGTGAGCATCCGGCCCGCGGGCGGGCCTCTGCCGAACGACGGATGTGCCGTTGCGCGTCGACCCGGCATCGTGGGCCGGTAGCCGATCACGGAGGCCCACGATGAAACTCGCCACCGAGGTGCCCTGGCAGGACCGCCGATTCACGATCCCGCTCGAGCGCATCCGCCGGTGCGAGCGGTTCGGGTTCGACGCGGTGTTCACTGCCGAGGGCGTTGGCAACGACGGGCTCACCCCGCTCGGCTATCTGGCGGCGGTCACGGAGCGGCTTGTCCTCGGCACGCACATCGCCACCGTGACCGCGCGGCCGCCCACCGTGCTCGCCCAGGCGCTGGGCACCATCGACGCGATGGCTGGAGGCGGTCGGGTGATCGCCGGCGTGGGCGGCGGTTTCCCCAGCTCCTGCGAGGGCTGGCACGGCCGGCCGTGGGGCAGGCCAGTTCGCCGGATGCGTGACTACGTCGACGTGCTGCGTCAGGTGTTCCGCACCGCTGGGTCCTACGCAGCGGACGGTGAAGCGATCGAAACCACCGAGCTGTTCGCCGAGCCGACCCGGGCCAGGCTGGGTGACACCGTCCACTGCCAGAGCACGGAGATCAGCATCCCGTACGCCGGGGAGGGGGCGCTGGGCGTGCGGCCGTGGGTCAGCGCTCTGGAGCGCGGGCCCGAGCCGCCCGTCGTGCTGGCCGCCGTCGGACCGCAGATGATCGCACTGACCGCCGAGATCGCCGACGGCTGGTTCCCCTGGGGATTCGCACCGGGGATGATGCCGACGTTCGAGCCGTTGCTGGCGGCCGGCTTCGAGCGCGCCCCCGGCAAGCG
The DNA here is from genome assembly GCF_039534065.1 of Pseudonocardia yunnanensis. Classification (NCBI taxonomy): domain Bacteria; kingdom Bacillati; phylum Actinomycetota; class Actinomycetes; order Pseudonocardiales; family Pseudonocardiaceae; genus Pseudonocardia; species Pseudonocardia yunnanensis. The sequence continues at coordinate 316,627 of NZ_BAAAUS010000043.1, forward strand.
CCGCGAGGACTTCGACATCTGGGCGCTCGTCGACCTGGTGGTCAGCGACGACGTCCGGTCGGGGCTCGACCGGTTCAGGCCGTACGTGGTGGAGTGGGCCGAGCAGATGCGCCTCCAGACCGAGGCGCTGGGCTTCGCCGGACTCTGTGATCGGTTGATCGAGCTGACGGGAGCGGGCCGGTACGACGAGGCGTTGGCCGCTGTGCCGGACGAGTTCGTCGACCAGGTGTTCCTCGTCGGCTCGCACACTCGGATCGCCCAGCGACTCACGGCCTGGTTCGAGTCCGGCGCGACAGGGCTGATCTTCCGGTACGGCCCGCAGGTGCAGGTCGGCCGGCATGCCGACCTTGTCGAGGACCTCGACGTGTGGGAGACCATCGCTCGCGCTGCCCGTCGAATGTGAGGCCCCGTCGCCTGCGTCACCGTCGACCGCATGATCAATGAATTGAATAAATCGACCGGTCGATCCCTTACGTGCCCTTATGTGCTGGGCTGGGTCGATTGTCATGGGACCTGTAGGTATTCCGTCGGCAAGCATGGATGATCCGCCCTCGGTCGCGGCATGCGGGTAGGGTGCGATGTGTCACACCGGACATCATTGCGACGTTGGTTGGCGTCTTTCGGCTGTCGTCGGCAGCTTTGCCTCGATATTACATATCGAGCCAAGTGGTCAATCAACTTGCAACAATCCCATAGGTTCCTACTGTGCATGGAGAAACGGCTCATGGAAGTAGGTAATGACACCTCGTGCTACGTGACCGGCTCCCAGGGGCCGGCAAGCCACAACAGCATGAATTATGTGGTTGCGTACTCACCGGACAACGGTGGCAGGGCGGCGCTCGCTGCGGCGCGCCTGTTCTCCTCCGCGGACGTGTTGCTGACCGTCTGCACGATCATCCCGGAGGTGGGAGGCCGCCCGAACACTGCAGCGAGGACTGCGGAATATGCAGATTCCCTGTGGAGGTCCGCGGCGGAGGGGCTCGACGAGGCCAAAGCGTTCCTCGGGGACGAGGTGAATGCCGTGTACATCACCCGCACCGCGAGCTCACCGGCTCAGGGGATCCTCGGGCTGGCTTCCGAACTCGACGCCGGCATGGTGGTCCTCGGCGCGGCCGGCGGCGGACCGTTTCGCCGGTTCTCCACCGGGGGTGTCACCGGCGACCTACTAGGCGCCACGCAGGTGCCGATTGTGCTCGCCCCGATCGGCTATCACTCGGAACGCCAGGTGCGGCTGCAGCAGATCATCTATGGGTACGCCGAGCCGAGGCCGTCACAGGCCGTGGTCGGCGTGGCGGCCCAGCTCGCGTTGCGTCACGGACTGACCCAGCCAATTCTGGTCACCGGCGTCGACGGGGACCGTCTCGGGACGATGCATTGGGAGCAGGGAGAGGTGCAGCTCATCGGTTCCATGGGGCCAGGCGTGAGCGGAACCACCCATCACACCGACGCAATCAGAATCATGTGCAACGTGCCCGTGCCGACGGTTGTGGTGCCCGTTCGCGACTACGCGTCGAGCGAGCAGAGGTTGTCGGCGTACCACTGCCTCACGTGCGAAATTGAGGGCCGCGACCTCGATCCCGAGCCGGCCTGCTGGAGTTGCGGGGGCCCGACCGTCGTCACCAGTCGGCCGCTCCTGCACACCTCCGGCCCATTGCCGGACAAGTCGGCTGTGACCCCGCGCAATGGGCGCCGGCCATGAATGTGACCTGCGCGGTTGAAGTTTCTCGGCGCGAGGCCATGTGGCTGTCAGTCAGCTGGTTCCGTAATAGCCGTAGTTGGCCGGACACAACAAGATCGGCCCCTCACCCGTTGACTCAGGTGAGGGACTGATCTCGGGGTGATCCGGATGGTGCCCCCGGCAGGGTGCGTCAGGCGTTCACGGGCGAGCAGCAAGCGGTGCCCTCGACGGCCTGCCCCTCGCCGGCGTTGTCCTGGCTCGGGGTCCCGCACTCGCACGCTGCCGCCGCGGACACGCCCACGGGGTGGATCGATGTGGCGTCGGGTGCGTCTGCCTTGACCGTGTAGACCTCCCAGGGTTCCTTGCCAGGGCCATGGACCCACACCTTGTCCTGCAGCGCGTAGCAGCAGGTGGTGTCGTCCTCGACCTGGGTGAACAGCCCCAGGTCGGACAGCCGGCCGGTGGCTTCGCGGACCTCGTCAGTGGTCTCGACCTCCACGCCCAGGTGGTCCATCACGGTCGGCTGGTCCGGCTCGCCTTCGATGAGCACGAGCTTCAGCGGCGGTTCGGCGATCGCGAAGTTCGCGTAGCCGGGACGGCGCTTGGCCGGCTCGACGCCGAAGAGTGACCGGTAGAACGCGATGGACCCTTCGAGGTCCGACACCCGCAGGGCGAGCTGAACTCGGGACATGATGACGACCCCTTCTTGTTTCGACGTCTGTCGAGACAGAGGTTGTGCGCTATCTCGACGGCTGTCAAGGTAGAAGCATGTCGAAACAGGAGCGGACGCTCGTCGAGCTGGCTGAGGTGGTGGGGTGCTGTTCCCCGCTGGTTCGCGAGCCGCTCTCGGCCGAGCAGTCGACGGAGCTGGCGCGGCTGTTCAAGGCGATGGGCGACCCGGTCCGCCTGCGCCTGCTCTCCCTCATCGCGTCACATGCCGGTGGGGAGGCGTGCGTGTGTGAGCTGACCGACGTGTTCGACCTGTCCGGCCCGACGATCAGCCACCACCTCAAGGTGCTGCGGGAAGCCGGGCTGATCTCCGGCGAGCGACGGGGGACGTGGGTCTACTACCGGGTCCACCCCGAGGCGCTCGGCCGGCTCTCCGCGGTTCTCGTCCCGACCGAGGCGGCGGTCGGTCAGTGAGCGTGCAGACCGGCTCGGCACCCGTCGTCGCGAAACTCTCCACTCTGGACCGGTTCCTGCCCGTCTGGATCCTGGCTGCGATGGCGGTCGGCCTGCTCGCCGGACGGGAGATCCCCGGGCTCGGACCGGCGCTCGATTCCGTCTCGGTGGCTGGGGTGTCGTTGCCCATCGCCCTCGGGCTGCTCGTGATGATGTACCCGGTGCTGGCCAAGGTGCGCTACGACCGGCTCGACACCGTCACCGGCGACCGACGGCTCCTGGTCACCTCGCTCCTGCTCAACTGGATCATCGGCCCGGCGGTGATGTTCGCGCTGGCCTGGCTGCTGCTGCCGGACCTGCCCGAGTACCGCACCGGGCTGATCATCGTCGGGCTTGCCCGCTGCATCGCCATGGTGATCATCTGGAACGACCTCGCCTGCGGCGACCGCGAAGCAGCGGCCGTGCTGGTCGCGCTGAACTCCGTGTTCCAGGTGATCGCCTTCGCCGCTCTGGGCTGGTTCTACCTCGACGGACTCCCCGGCTGGCTCGGGCTCCCGCAGACCGATCTCGCAGTGTCGCCCTGGCACATCGCCGGCTCCGTGCTGGTCTTCCTCGGCGTCCCGCTGGCCGCCGGCTACCTGTCCCGCCGCCTCGGCGAACGCACCCGCGGACGGGCTTGGTACGAAGCCCGCTTCCTGCCCCGGGTCGGCCCGCTCGCCCTCTACGGGCTGCTGTTCACGATCGTGATCCTCTTCGCCTTGCAAGGCGACGCCATCACCACCCGGCCCGGGGACGTGGCCCGGATCGCCCTGCCGCTGCTGGCCTACTTCGCGATCATGTGGGCCGGCTCCTTCGCCCTCGGACGCCTCGTCGGGCTGGGCTACGAACGCACCACCACGCTCGCCTTCACCGCGGCCGGCAACAACTTCGAACTCGCCATCGCGGTCGCGATCGCCACCTTCGGCGTCACGTCCGGACAGGCCCTCGCCGGAGTCGTCGGCCCGCTGATCGAGGTCCCGGTGCTGGTCGCGCTCGTCTACGTCTCCCTCGCCGCCCGCCGCCGCTGGAAGGAGCGCTCATGACTCCCGAGGTGCTGTTCGTCTGCGTGCACAACGCCGGCCGCTCCCAGATGGCCGCCGCCCTCCTCGATCACCACGCCGGCGGCCGCGTCATCGTCCGCTCCGCCGGCTCGGCACCCGCCGACACCATCAACCCGGCCGTTCGTCAGGTCATGGCCGAGATCGGCATCGATCTGTCCCGCGAGCAGCCCAAGCTCCTCACCACTGACGCCGTCCAGGCCTCCGACGTCGTGATCACGATGGGCTGCGGCGACGCCTGCCCGGTCTTCCCCGGCAAGCGTTATCTCGACTGGCAGGTCCCGGACCCCGCCGGTAAGAGCGCCGACGAGGTTCGCCCCATCCGCGACGAGATCGACGCGAGAGTGCGCGCCCTGCTCGCTCGGCTCGTCCCGGAACCGACGGTGTAGCCATGTCCGCCTCGCCCGCCCGACATGGTCGAGCTGGTGCCCAGGCACGACCGGGCAGGCGGTCCGAGCCCGTGTACCAACCGTCATGTCGTCCGATCCCCCGGGTGGGCAGGGTGTCGGCCTGTGCCATGGACGAGCCTCGCGTAGGTTGCCACGCACGCCCAGGCCAGAACGGCGATGACGAGGAACGCCAGGTACACGCCGTCGTATCCGATCTGAGCGGCGAGCGTCGCTGCGGCGACGGGAGCCAGGAGGCCTGCGATGCCCCATCCGGTGAAGACCACGCCGTAGGTGCTCCCGAACCGTTCGCTGGGGACGACATCCGCGGTGGCAGCCGGGATGAGCGTGGAAAGCGCGCCGTACTGGGTTCCCAGCAGGAACAGGGCGCCGAGCGCGATCGGCCCACTCACGCCCACGGCCAGGGGGAGACACGCGAGAAGAAGCAGGGCGGAGTTGCCGTGCAGCGCTGTGGACCGTCCCACTGAATCCGACAGGGGCCCGGCGACGAGTCGACCGACGAAGTTGCCGACGTTGAGCAGCGTCACCGCGAGTGCGACTGCACTCGGTGTCCCAGCCAGGTTCCCGGCCTGTGCGAAGGCGGCGAGAGCAGGTGCGCTGCTCAGCGCGAACGTCAGCCATAGGGCGACGATGGGCCTGCTCGGGCGGGTCCTGCGGGTCCGGCGCCGCGATCGACGCGGGCCGGCCGCACGTCCGGGGACGAGAGCAGCCGCGGCGATGAGGACGCCGCCGAGCACCCCGGCCAGCACGACGAAGGTCCAGAAGCGTCCCACCGCGATGAGCAACACTGCGGCCACCGGGGCGAGGACGGCCGTGCCGACCGCGTAGGCGCTGACCACGAGGCCGAGCGCCAGGCCGCGTCCGGATTGCACAGTGCCGGCGACGCGGACGGCGGTGGCGTACCCGAGCCCGGTCGAGCCGCCGAGCAGGATACCGAAGGCAAGAACCAGTGTCGGTAGCGATGCCGCGGCGGCGCTGCCCAGAAGGCCGAGCACGGTGCCGCCGCCGGTGACCAGGGCCAGGCGCCGGGGCGAGACCGAGTCGGCGACCCGCCCGCCGACCAGGACCCCGACCATGAAGGCGGCCAAGCCGACGGAGAAGACGCTGGCCAACTGGGCATCGCCGACCCCGAGATCCCGACGCAGGGCCCCGGTGAAGACGTCCCAGGCGAACAACGGACTCACGGCGAGGTCGAGCAGTACCGCGCCGGCGAGCGCACGCCATTTACTCACCGCGGGCCGGTCGGACGGGTTGGCCGGAGCGGTAGCGGGCTCTGTGCCTTCCTGGCGGCCATCGTCTCTGGTGGCCATCGGCGTGTCCCTCCGGCTCGACCGATCGGCATGGCCTGTACTGATTCGCAGTCTCCCATTACGGCGCGTCTGTGTGTTGTACCCGCTGGGCGGGCCGGAAGTCCCCCAACGAGCTCCGTCAGTCGGGTAGAGCCCCCCGGCCCGTGCGCCCGGCAGTTCGGCCGGCCCAGTCGCTCCCGGCTGAATGCCCATGATCTGCGGAATGAGACGGAAATCGAGGCGGAAGGGCTCGCTCGGACGGTCGATCGGATCAATCGGCTAGGTCTACCTCGTCAGGTGCTTCGGCTGTGGTTGCGTGCGTGTCGGGACGTCCCACCATGGTCGCCCTTGCTACTTTCCGATTCGCCTGAATCGCTGTTGGAAAGATTCGCGCTTGCAGGTGGACGAGAGGACACGGACCATGAACGGCTTTTCGCGTCGCGGAATGCTCAAGGCGACCGCGGTTGCCGGCGCGGGCGCGGTTGTCGGGGCCGGTGCGGTCGTCGTTTCGGGTGTCGCGGCCTCCGACGCTCCGGGCGCGAGCGACGTGAGCAGGGAGTCCGAGGCCGTGACGACGTGCTCACCGGCGGAGCTGACCGGCCGCATCGTCCGTCGCAACGACCCCGACTACGCCGCCGCGAGCCTCGGCTGGGACGAACTGTTCGTCCACTACCCACTGGTCATCGTCTACGTCCAGAACACCCAGGACGTGGTGAACGCCCTCACCTGGGCACGGCAGCACGACGTCGCGCTGCGGGTGCGCAGCGGCGGCCACAGCCTCGAGGGCTGGTCGAACGTGGACAACGGCATCGTGATCGATGTCAGCGAGCTGAAGTCGGTGCACATCGACACCCTCGCTCGTACGGTGACGGTCGGCGCCGGGCTCAACCAGCTGGAAGCGGTGACCACGCTCGCCGAGAAGAACCTCGGCGTGACGACCGGCACGGAGGGCAGTGTGGGCCTGGCCGGTGCGACGCTCGGCGGCGGATTCGGCTTCCTCACCCGGTACCTCGGTATGGCCTGCGACAGCCTCGTCGGCGCCGAGGTCGTCGTGGCGGATGGCGCCGACTGCGCCGGCGTGATCAAGGCGGGCCTGGAGCAAAATTCCGACCTGCTGTGGGCGCTGCGCGGGGCGGGCAACGGCAACTTCGGCATCGTCACATCACTCACCTACAAGGTGACTCCGCTCCAGAGCGTCGCCTATCTGCAGGCGACGTGGGACGGCATCGGCGACCTGCACGGGGTCTTCGACACCTGGCAGCGCACAGCGCCGGTGGCCGACAACCGCCTGGGCACCCAGCTCGAGATCCACCGGAACCAGATCCTGTTGTTCGCGGTGCTCGCGGAGGGGACACCGGCCGAGGCGAATTCGATGCTGGCCCCGGTCCTCGCGGTCGGCAACCCCAAGGTCACGGTGCAGGTCGGCAACTGGGGCGACGTGTATTCGGGATTTCAGATCCCGACCGAGAACGAACCCGCGAACTGGAAGTTCTTCTCGCAGTTCACCCAAGAACCGTTCCCGGACGGGGCGATCAGCATCATCGCCTCGTTCATGAGGGACGCGCCCACCGACGACAGCAACTTCTTCACCCAGGCCTTCGGCGGAGCGGTCAGGCAGAGTCCCCGCGGCGACACGTCGTTCCCCCACCGCGACGCGCTCTTCTACTCCGAGCCGGGCGTCGGCTGGGGCACCCGCGGCGTACCGGGCAGTGGCGACAACCTGACCCCGCAGGCCCAGGCATGGATCGCCGAATTCAGCCAGGCGCTGCGGCCCTACGTGAACGGCGCCTACGTCAACGTCCCGAACGTCGGAATGCAGGACTGGGCGACCGCATACTGGGGTGCCAACTTCGACCGGCTGCGCAAGATCAAGGCGAAGTACGACCCTCGAAACGTCTTCCAGTACGAGCAGAGCATCCCGCCCGCATGACCGACCGCAATATTGGGCTCGCGCGTCGCCCGCCTCCCCGGAGGTCAAAGATCAAGCTGAGCGTTCAATCCTCGTAGTTATGCCCGGATCCCCTGTCCGTGCTTCACGCAGCAGTTCGAAGCCACGTTCGCCGATCATCACCGACGGGGCGTGAGTGAAGGCGCGGGGCAGATCCGGCATCACGGACGAATCGATGACGTGCAGGTTCGCCACCCCGTGCACCCGAAGGGTGGGATCGACGACGGAGTCCGCGTCCCGTCCCGCTCGGCAGGTGCCCACTGGGTGGTTCATCGAGGCGATCAGCTCACGCGCGGAGTCGAGCAGGGCGGCGTCGTCGGTCGCGGCGGGCACCCCCAGCGGGCCCACCGAGGCTCCGAGAGTCGGGCTGGCGAAGATTTCCAGCACATGGCGTGTCCCGGCCACCATGGTCCGGCGATCGCGCGCGGTCTCCAGGTAGCACGGATCCAGAAGCGGCGCTGCCCGCGGGTCCGCCGATGCCAGCCGAACGGTGCCGCGGCTCTGCGGGTTCAGCAGGGTGACCAGGCATGTCACACCAGGGTCCTGGCCGCCGGTCATGTCGAACAGCATCGGGGTCGCCAGGATGTCGGGTGCGGGCGCGTCCTCCGTGCAACGGATGAATGCCGCGGCCTGCACCAGCGCCGCCAGCGGACCGCGGCGCTCCCGCGCGTAAAGCTCTTTGGCCTCGTCCGATTCGAGGTGCTCCAGCAGGGTGGTGCCCCGCCTCAGCGGCCAAGAGGCCATGTTCATCGGGTGGTCCTGAAAGTTGCCGCCCACGCCGGGCAGATCGAGCGCGACCTCGATGCCCTGCTCGCGCAGGTGGTCAGCGGGACCGACTCCGGACAGCATGAGCAGCTGCGGCGTGCGGATGGCTCCGGCGGAGAGCACCACGGTGCCTGCCCGGTAGCTGACGTCCCGCCCCTGGCTGTCCTGCCCGGTGATACCCCGTGCCGCACCATTTTCCAGGACCACTCGCTCGACCAGGAAGCCGGTGTAGAGCGTCAGGTTCGGCCGCGCCAACGCGGGGCGCAGATACTCCCGGGCCCCGCTACTTCGCTCGCCGTCGCGCACGTTGCTGTAGAGCAGGCCCACGCCGTCCAGTTCGGCGCCGTTGAAGTCACGATTCAGCGGCAGACCGTGCTCGACCCCGGCTGTGATGAACGCCAGCGACAGCGGATCAACGTCCTTCGGTGTGGTCACGGCGATCGGGCCACCGGTTCCGTGCAGCGCCGAAGCGCCCAGCTCGTTGTCCTCAGTGCGGCGGAAATAGGGCAAAACGTCGTCCCACGCCCAGCCCTCCATGCCGCGCGCTGCCCACCCGTCGTAGTCGGCACGGTGCCCGCGACACCAGGCCGTGTAGTTGATCGTGCCTCCGCCGCCGAGCACGCGGCCGGCCGAGATGTCGATTCGACGCCCACCCAGCTGTGGCTGCGGCACCGTGGAATCGCACCAGTCAGCCGACCCCCGCCAGGTGCTCAACGCGCCGGTGGGCACCGACATGATCGGATCGTCGTCCGGCCCGCCGGCTTCCAACAGCAGCACCCGCACGGCCGGGTCCTCGGTAAGCCTGGCCGCGACCACACAACCGGCTGCCCCCGCACCGACGACGACGTAGTCGAACTCTTCTGACGAGGTCATGGGATGATCTCCTTGCGATCAACGGATTCAGACAAAATTCACAACGCATCGGCGGCGTGGCCGTCCGTCCATGTATGAACGGCCTCGGCCGCTGTGCATGTCGCTCTCCGGTACCACCAGCTTGCCGCTGACGAAGTCGTTCCGGGTCCGGCCACCGAGCAAGCCCCGCCTCGTGCCGGATCGGAAGCCCGGGAACGCTGCACTGACCACGAGCCTCGGTGATCGAGCCGTTCCCGTTCAGCCCAAGATGAAGGGGTCCCGCGTGCCGCCGGTCAGTTCCACCCAGACAGCCTTGGTCTCCAGATAGGCGTCAACGGCCTCGGCACCGTTCTCGCGCCCGATTCCGGACTGCTGGTACCCACCGAACGGCACGTTGGGCGCCACGACCCGGTAGGCGTTGATCCACACCGAACCGGCCCGCACCCGGGCCGCGACCCGGTGACCACGGTGCACGTCCTTGGTCCAGACCGCTCCGGCGAGGCCGTACGGAGTGTCATTGGCCAGCTTGATCGCCTCGTCCTCGTCGGTGAAGGTCACCGCGGACAGGACCGGGCCGAAGATCTCTTCGCGGAACACGGTGCTGGCGGGCGTCACGGACAACACCGTCGGCGAGACGAAGTAGCCACCGAGCCGGTCATCTGTGGCACCGCCATAGGCAACCGTGGCGCCCTCTTCCCGAGCGACCTCCAGGTATCCGACCACCTTCTCGAACTGCGGCCGGTTGGCGACCGGACCCATCTCGGTGTGCTCGTCGAACGGGTCGCCGAGCCGGATCGCGGCGGCCCGCTCGGCCACCCGCCGGACCAGCTCGTCGTGCACGTCGACGTGGCAGATCAGCCGGGAACCGGCCATGCAGCTCTGCCCGGTGGCCGCGAAGACGCCCGCGACGAGGCCGTTGGCGGCGGCGTCCAGGTCCGCGTCCGGGAATACGATCTGCGGCGACTTGCCACCGAGCTCCAACGTGGCCGGGATGAGCCGGTCGGCGGCGGCACGGGCGACCGCCCGGCCGGTGGCGGTCGACCCGGTGAACGCGACCTTGTCGACTCCCTCGTGGGCGACCAAGTGCTCGCCGACTTTCCGGGACAGGCCGGTGACGACGTTGACCACCCCAGCGGGGAAGCCGGCCTGGCCGATCAGCTCGGCAAAACCGAGCGTCGACACGGGGGAGTGCTCGGACGGCTTGACCACGACCGTGCAGCCCGCGGCCAGCGCGGGCGCAAGCTTCCAGGTCATCAGCAGCAACGGCGAGTTCCAGGGCGTGATCGCCGCGACCACGCCGACCGGCTCACGCCGCGTGTAGACGAGGTAATCGGGGTTCGGAGAGGGGATCTGCCGACCCTCCAGTCCCTGCGCGACACCGGCGAAGTAGTGGTACCAGCCGCCGATCGCCCGGAGCTGACCGAGCATCTCGCGGTAGAGCTTGCCTGAATCCTGCACCTCCAGCCGGGCAAGCCTGTCGGCGTCCTCGGTGACGAGGTCACCGAGGCGGCGCAGGCAGGCCGCCCGGGCAAACCCCGTCATGCGGCCCCACTCGCCGTCCAGCGCAGCCCGGGCCGCGGCGACGGCCGCGTCGACATCCTCGGCTGATCCGTCCGGGACGTCCGCCCACGGCTGCCGGGTGTAGGGGTTCTCGCTCTGGAAGGTGACGCCGGAAGCAGCCTCAGCCGGCTGCCCGCCGATCAGCATCGGAAAGTGCGCAAGTTCGGTCATGGTCGCCTTACTTTCGATTCGGTAGGAGTGGAACTCAACCCGCATCGGCGAAGCAGGTGCCCGAAGCGCTGGGCCTTCGCCGCCAGAAACGGGTGCTTTCGGGATGTGACTCGAGAATCAGCGCAAACCGCTCGACCACCCGCGTCCCAAAAAGGACGCACGACCCGCAACGCCGTCACAGCCTCAGTCAGAAAGTTCCCGGCGAACGGCCCGGGTGAGCACCCGACGGTTCTTCATCGCCTCTTTTCTTCCAGGCAGGGCAACCTCGTTACGGCGGCGCCGACGGGCGGCACCGTGTGCGGTCACCGACCGGCTGTGTGGCCGGCCGGCCTGGGCATCTACTAATCGCCGGAGGCATCACGCAGCTTCTGCACCCGGCCGGCAGCCAGGTCCAGGATGCGTTCGCGGGCGGCGCGCAGCGCCCGTTCCGCGCTGACCGGGTCGATCCGGCCGGACGGGCCAGCCAGGGTCAGTGCGGTGGTCTTGAAATCGAGTTGGTGCTGCAGCGGGATCGACACCGCGTCAATCCCGTCGACGAATTCGCGACGGGTGAACGCGACGCCGGATTCCGCGATTCCCGCCAGGTATTCCTCCGACGGCAATTCGATGCCGCGGCGCCGCAGATCGTGCCGCTGTTCCTCGGTGACGGCGAACGCCAGCAGCACGTGGTTGGACGCGCCGACCTTGAGTGGAATCCGGGTGCCGACGCGGATATCGGCGTTCAGTACCTGATCGCTTTCCGCCCGCTGGATGATCAGGCCGCTGTCCCGGTGCACCGCCGCGATCGTCGCGGTTTCCCCGGTCACCGCCACGAGCCCTTCGAGGACGTTCTGGATCTTCTGGCCGAGCCCGGCGTGCTGGAGCGCGGTATTGCCTACCCGGACCGCGAGCAGGCTCAGTCCGTACCGGCCCTGCCCGTCCTGCTCCACCCAGCCGGACGCGACCAGCGTGGCCAGCTGCTTGTGGACGGTCCCGCGCGAGCTTCCTACGACGCGCGCGAGTTCGCTCACGCCATACGGCCGGTCCAGCGAGGCCAGGGTTTCCAGCAAGGCGAGGGTCTTCTGCGTCGAGCTGAGAATGTTTGCCGGACGGTCTTCGTGGTTTGTCATCGGTTCGAATACAGCGTCATCGTCCACGAGACACACTGTAGGTCGACCAGCTCGACGCGGCAACGCCGCACGGGGCCGGACCATCCCACCGATCGACGTGGAGCAGATCGAGCTGCCACATCACGCGGCGCCCGCGGCCACCAGATCGTGCGTCGTGCCGTAGCCCGTGGAAGTCAGGTGTCCGAACCAACCGACGGTGAACGAGCGGAGGACGAAGTGCGTCGTCGGGTCGGCCGGGCACTCGGCCACGGGGACGGGCAAGTAGCGGAACTTGGGCGTGTATTGGCCGTGGATGGTCGCCAACGGTCGGTGCAGGCCGGACTTGGTCGGACACGACAAGATCGGCCCCTCACCTTGTTCGTGCTGGTGAGGGGCCGATCTTGTGATGATCCGGATGGTGCCCCCGGCAGGATTCGAACCTGCGCTCCCGCCTCCGGAGGGCGGTGCTCTATCCCCTGAGCTACGGGGGCCCGTTCAACGTTGCAAACCCTAGCGCACGCCCTGGGCTAGCTCGGCAGCGGCTGCCCACCTCGCTCGGCGAGGAGCTGACGCAGGTAGCCGGCCTCGGTGGTCTGGGAGCTGAGCATCTGTGCGGCGAGGTTGCGCACCTGCGGCATCGAGGCGTGCTGGGCGCCGTACTGCAGCATCGTGGCGCCTCCCTCGTGGTGACGCAGCATCAGCTGCAGGAACATCACGTCGAGCTGGTGGCCGGTGGCCGCGCGCAATCCGGCCAACTCCTCGGTGCTCGCCATGCCCGGCATCGTGGCGACGCCGCCTGCGGGCATCGCGGTGCCCATGTGGGAGTGGTCTGCGGGGCCGGTCATCCAGGCCATGTGGCCGCCGACCGGCAGTGCCCCGGCGCCCCACAGCTCCAGCCAGCCCTGCATCCGGCCGATCTGGGAGGTCTGGGTGGCCTCGATGTCGGACGCGAGCTGGAACAGCGCGGGGTCGGTGGTGTGGTCGCGCTCCCAGGCCGCCATCTCGACGGCCTGCTGGTGGTGCACGGTCATGTCCTGCGCGAACCCGACGTCGACGGAGTCGGCGGTGGGTGTGGCCGGAGTGGGGGCCGAGCCGGGGAGGCCGGCGAGCAGGCCGCCCGCCGCCCCGAGCAGGAGCAGGGCCACCGCGGCGGCGACGATGAGCAGCGGACGCACCCACCGGCCCTCATGCGGAGGCGGGTCCGCAGGTGGCGGGGCGTCCATGGTGCCGGCGGTCGGAGCGGTCGGGGTGCTCACCCGAACCATCATGAACCGCCGTCGGGGGCGACGCCCGCTCCCGGTGTGGTCTCAGCCTGCGAGCCCGGCGTGCCGGGGGCGGGGGCGGGGACGAACGGAGGCGGGCTGTCCTGGGAGAAGCCGCCGCTCACTCCGACCTCGTTGCAGCTCGCGCCCGGCTCGGGGTACGTGTACTGGTTCAGGCGCAGCGCGGCGATGAACTGGTCGATCCGCGGGTCGGCGGCGTCCGACAGCTTGAGCTGGTGGCCCCACGACTGCACCGAGATCGGCTGGTCGAGCCCCGGGTAGGGCGACATCAACGTGTAGGGCTCACCGTCGACCTTGCTCCGGAGGGTCTCGAGCGCGTCGCCCGTGACCTGGTCGGGGTTGTACGCGATCCAGACCGCGCCGTGCTCGAGGGAGTGCACGAGGTTCTCGGTGCGCACCGCCTCCGGGTAGACGGCGCCGTTGCACGCGGCCCACACGGCGTCGTGCGCGCCGCCGAAGGGCGGGCTGTGGGTGTACGCGACCTGGGTGTCGCGGCCGACGTGCTGGCCGCCGGGGTACCCCTGCACCACCACCCCGGGGATCTGCTTCGACGGGTCCTGGTTCTCCGCTGTGGGCGTGAACGGGGCGAGTGCTTCGGTCTTCGCCTGGTTCTGCTGGTTGCGCAGGAAGGCGTAGCCGAACACCCCACCTGCGAACAGGACCACCACGAGAACGGCCGCGATCAGCCCCCACGGGGTGGACTTGTGGCTGACGACGGGCGTGCGCGTGCGCGAGCTACGAGACGCCTTGCTCTTGTTGCCGCTGACCATGATCCGTCCAGAACATCGGGGCTGGGAAAGGAGGCGCGGGCGTCACCCGGACGGCCCTTGCCGGAGGGCAAGTGTAGGAGTGAGGCGGGAGTAAGTGGCGAGCGCCACCTCCTAGACTGGGTCGGGTGAATCCCGCCCTGCTCGCCGACCTGGTCCGCTCGACCGCGTCCGAGGTACTCAAGGACCGCGGTCTGGACCTCGCGGCGCTGCCCGACGACGTCGGCGTCGAGCGTCCGCGCAACCCCGAGCACGGCGACTACGCCACCAACGTGGCCCTGCGTACCGCGAAGAAGGCCGGCGTCCCGCCGCGCGAACTGGCCGGCTGGCTCGCCGACGCCCTCGCCGCCCGCGACGGCATCGAGAGCGCGGAGATCGCCGGGCCCGGCTTCATCAACCTCCGGCTCGCCGCCGACGCACAGGGCGCGATCGTCGGCGACGTCCTGCAGGCGGGCGACGCCTACGGCACCGGCGACGAGCTCTCCGATCGGAACATCAACCTGGAGTTCGTCTCCGCCAACCCCACCGGGCCGCTGCACCTCGGCCACACCCGCTGGGCCGCCGTCGGCGACGCGCTCGGCCGGGTGCTCGCCGCCCGGGGCGGCAAGGTCACCCGGGAGTACTACTTCAACGACGCCGGCGGCCAGATCGACCGCTTCGTCGACTCGCTGATCGCCGCGGCGAAGGGTGAGCCCACCCCGGAGAACGGGTACGGCGGCGCCTACATCGGCGAGATCGCCGCCCAGATCACCACCGCCGAGCCCGGAGTGCTCGACCTGCCCGACGCGCAGCGTCGCGAGGAGTTCCGTCGGATCGGCGTCAACCTCATGTTCGACGAGATCAAGCGGGCTCTGCACGCGTTCGGCACCGACTTCGACGTGTGGTTCCACGAGAAGTCCCTGCACGACTCGGGCGCGGTCGGCGCCGCGGTGCAGCGGCTCAAGGACTCGGGCAACCTCTACTTCTCCGACGGTGCGTGGTGGCTGCGCTCCACGGACCAGGGCGACGACAAGGACCGTCCGGTCATCAAGAGCGACGGCCGGCCCGCCTACATCGCGGGCGACCTCGCCTACTACCTGGACAAGCGCAAGCGTGGCTTCGACCTGTGCATCTACATGCTCGGCGCCGACCACCACGGCTACATCGCGCGGCTGCGGGCGGCCGCGGCCGCGTTCGGCGACGACCCGAACACCGTCGAGGTCCTGATCGGCCAGATGGTCAACCTGTTCCGCGACGGTCAGCCGGTGCGGATGAGCAAGCGGGCCGGCACCGCCGTGAGCATGGACGACCTGGTCGACGCCGTCGGTGTCGACGCGGCGCGCTACACGCTGATCCGGTCGTCGGTCGACTCCACCCTCGACATCGACCTGGACCTGATCGTTCGCCGCAGCAACGACAACCCGGTCTTCTACGTGCAGTACGCGCACGCCCGGCTCGCGTCGCTGGCGCGCAACGCGGCCGACCTCGGCGTCACCGTGCCCGAGCAGCCAGACTTCGGCCTGCTCGACCACCCCCGCGAGGGCGACCTGATCCGCACGATCGGCGAGTTCCCGGCCGTGGTCGCATCGGCCGCCGAGCTGCGCGAGCCGCACCGGGTGGCGCGCTACCTGGAGCAGCTGGCGAGCGCGTACCACAAGTTCTACGACGCCTGCCGCGTGCTACCGATGGGCGACGAGGAGATCTCCGACCTGCACCGCAACCGGCTCGCGCTGTGCGTCGCAGCCCGCCAGGTGTTCGCCAACGGCCTCTCGCTGCTGGGTGTTTCCGCACCGGAGCGGATGTGAGGGCGCACCCGGCCGGGCCCCTGCACGCCGGCATCCAGGCGCCCCCCGAGACCGCCGGTTCCCGGCCGCTCGACGCCGCAGGGCTCGACGAGCTGGCCCCCGTGGTGTGGCCGCGCAACGCCGCTCGCGGTGACGACGGCGCGCTCCGGATCGCCGGGGTCGACGTGCGTGAGCTGGCCGAGACCTACGGCACCCCGCTCTTCGTCGTGGACGAGGACGACTTCCGGTCCCGGGCCGCCGAGTTCGCCCATGCCTTCGGCGCGGATGCCGTGCACTATGCGGCCAAGGCGTTCCTGTGCACCGAGGTGGCCCGCTGGGTGGCCGAGGAGGGGCTCAGCCTGGACGTGGCCAGCGGCGGCGAGCTCGCCGTCGCGCTGCGCGCCGGTTTCCCCGCCGAGCGGATCGCGATGCACGGCAACAACAAGTCCTTGGACGAACTCGTCGCCGCCGTCGAGGCCGGGGTCGGGCGCGTGGTGCTCGACTCGTTCCACGAGATCGCCCGCCTGGACGCCATCTCGCGCGACCGTGGCGTCGTCACGCCGGTGATGATCCGGGTGACTGTCGGGGTCGAGGCCCACACCCACGAGTTCATCGCCACGGCGCACGAGGACCAGAAGTTCGGGTTCTCCATCGCCGGTGGTGAGGGGAGCGACGCCGCTGAGGCTGCGCGGCGCGTGATCGGGTCCACGGGGCTGCGGCTCGTCGGGCTGCACAGCCACATCGGGAGCCAGATCTTCGACACCGAGGGTTTCCGGGTCGCCGCCCACCGCGTGGTGCGCTTCCACGCGCAGCTGCACAAGGAGCACGGCGACGAGGCGCTCGAGTCGGTCACCACGCTCGACCTCGGCGGTGGCTTCGGCATCGCCTACCGCGCCTCCGAGGAGCCGCTGAACGTGACGCAGCTGGCCGACGAGCTGCGCTCGATCGTCAAGCACGAGTGCCACGAGGCCGAGCTGGATGTCCCGGAGATCGCGGTCGAGCCGGGGCGCAGCATCGCAGGGCCCGGCACCGTCACGCTCTACGAGGTGGGCACCCTCAAGGACGTGCCGCTCGACGGCCACGCCTCGCGTCGCTACGTGAGCGTCGACGGCGGGATGAGCGACAACATCCGCACCGCCCTCTACGACGCCGTGTACGACTGCCGGCTCGTGTCGCGGTCCTCCCGGCTCGACGGCAGCGGCGAGGCGGCCCTGTCCCGGGTGGTCGGCAAGCACTGCGAGAGCGGCGACATCGTGGTGCGCGACTGCTGGCTGCCCGCCGACGTCGCGCCCGGCGACCTGCTCGCGGTGGCCGCGACCGGGGCGTACTGCTACTCGATGGCGAGCTCCTACAACCGGCTGCCGCGGCCCGCGGTCGTCGCGGTGCGGGACGGGCAGGCACGCGTCCTGCTCCGCCGGGAGACAATCGAGGACCAGTTCCGGCTCGAGGTCTCCGGGTGAGGCCGCCCACCCGGACTTCGTCCACGGTCCGTCACCCGCGATGATTCGGGCTTGTGACGACCGCAACGCCGTGATGACGAGAAAGCTGTGACGGCGGGGACAATGGCACGACCGACAAGCGTGTGACGGGAAGAGGGCTGTGACAGGAAAAGCGCTGTGACACCGATCCGCGTCGCGATGCTGGGCTGCGGCACCGTCGGCCGTGAGGTGGTGCGGCTGTTGCGGGAGCATGCCGACGAGCTCGCGGCCCGTGCCGGGGCGCCGGTCGAGCTGGCCGGTGTGGCCGTTCGTCGCCCCCACAAGCACGCCGACCTGGGCGATCTCCTCACCGACGACGCCGCGCGCCTGGTCACGCGCGACGACGTCGACGTCGTCGTCGAGGTGATCGGCGGCATCGAACCCGCTCGCACACTGCTGCTGGAGGCGCTCAAGGCCGGCAAGTCGGTGGTGACGGCCAACAAGGCCCTCCTCGCCGACGACGGCCCCGCGCTGGCCGAGGCGGCCGACGCGTCCGGGGTGGACCTCTACTACGAGGCCGCTGTTGCCGCGGCGATCCCGCTGCTGCGCTCGCTGCGTGAGTCGCTGGCAGGCGACCGGATCACGCGCGTCGCCGGGATCGTCAACGGCACCACCAACTTCATCCTCTCCGCGATGACGGCCTCCGGGTCGAGCTTCTCCGAGGCGCTGGAGGAGGCCACGCGGCTCGGTTACGCCGAGGCCGACCCGAGCGCCGACGTCGACGGCTACGACGCCGCGTCCAAGGCCGCGATCCTCGCCTCGCTCGCGTTCCACACCCGCGTCACGGCCAATGACGTGCACTGCGAGGGGATCCGCTCGGTCACGGCGTCCGACATCACCGCCGCGGCGGGGATGGGATGCGTGATCAAGCTGGTGGCGATCTGCGAACGCACCCCGCCCGACGGCGACATCCCCGAGTCGGTCTCCGCGCGCGTGTACCCGGCGATGATCCCCGCCGCCCACCCGCTGGCGTCCGTCGACGGCGCGTTCAACGCGGTGTTCGTCGAGGCAGAGGCGGCGGGCCAGATGATGTTCTACGGGCAGGGGGCCGGTGGCGCGCCCACGGCCAGCGCCGTGCTAGGCGACATCGTGGCGGTGGCGCGCAACCGTGTGGGCGGCGGGCGTGCTCCCCGCGAGTCCGCCTACGCCAGCCTGCCCGTTCGCGCGATGGGGAGCGTGCGCACGCGCTACCACGTCAGCCTCGACGTCGACGACCGCGCCGGTGTGCTCGCGGCGATCTCCGGCGAGTTCGCCCATCGCGGCGTGAGCATCGCTGCCGTCCGGCAGACCGGCGGCGGCAACGGTGGAGCGGCGGCGCGCCTCGTCGTCGTCACGCACGCAGCGCCCGAGGCGGCCCTCGCCGCCACGGTGGAAGTGCTTGCCGGCCTGGACGCCGTGCGGGCCGTCGACAGCGTGCTCCGGGTCGAGGACCTGGGCCGGAAGGGTGTTGCCGGGTGAGCTCTGTGACGAAAGCGACCCGGTGGCCCGGCGTGATCGAGGCCTTCCGGGAGCGGATGCCCGTCGAGCCCGGCTGGACTGTGGTCACGCTCGGTGAGGGCGGCACGCCGCTGCTGCCGGCTCCGCACCTGTCCCGGCGCACCGGCTGCGAGGTCTTCCTCAAGGTCGACGGTGCCAACCCGACGGGTTCCTTCAAGGACCGCGGGATGACGGTGGCGGTCACCGACGCGCTGGCCCAGGGCAAGAAGAGCGTGCTGTGCGCGTCCACGGGCAACACGTCGGCATCGGCCGCCGCCTACGCCGCGAGGGCCGGTCTGACCTGCGCGGTTCTCGTGCCGCAGGGCAAGATCGCGCTCGGCAAGCTGGCCCAGGCCGTGGCGCACGGCGCCCGCATCCTGCAGATCGACGGCAACTTCGACGACTGCCTCGAGCTCGCCCGCAAGACGGCGGCCGACTACCCCGTGGCCGCGCTGGTCAACTCGGTGAACCCCACCCGGATCGCGGGGCAGGCGAGCGCCGCCTACGAGATCTGCGACGAGCTGGGCCGCGCCCCCGACGTGCAC
Source organism: Pseudonocardia yunnanensis (assembly GCF_039534065.1). Lineage (NCBI taxonomy): Bacteria > Bacillati > Actinomycetota > Actinomycetes > Pseudonocardiales > Pseudonocardiaceae > Pseudonocardia > Pseudonocardia yunnanensis. The sequence continues at coordinate 335,916 of NZ_BAAAUS010000043.1, forward strand.
TGCCTGCCCGTCGGCAACGCCGGCAACATCACCGCCTACTGGGCGGGCTACCGCGCCTACCGCGCCGACGGCCTGATCGGTGCGGCGCCCCGGATGTTCGGCTACCAGGCGGAAGGCGCCGCTCCGCTCGTGCACGGCGCCCCGGTCCGGCATCCGGAGACGATCGCCACAGCCATCCGGATCGGCGCACCGGCGTCCTGGGCGGCAGCCGTCACAGCCCGTGACGAGTCGGGCGGGCAGTTCGCTGCGGTCTCCGACGACGAGATCCTCGCGGCGTACCGCCTGCTGGCTGCGCAGGAAGCCGTGTTCGTGGAGCCGGCATCCGCGGCGAGCGTGGCCGGACTCCTGCAGTCGGTGGGCAACGGCACGCTGCCGCGCGGGTCGCTCGTGGTGTGCACCGTCACCGGCCACGGTCTGAAGGATCCCGACACGGCGCTGCTCGCGGCGCCCGAGCCCACCGTGGTGCCCATCGACCCGGGTGCCGTGGCCGACGCGCTGGAACTGCGATGAGCGTCGGTGCCCGTGCCGGAAAAGTGACATTCATGACTTTTTCGGCTGCTGCGGGTGCCGCGCCGCCGAGGTTGCGCTGATGGGCAGGCCCGGCGAGGTCCGAATCCGCGTGCCCGGCTCCTCGGCGAACCTCGGGCCCGGGTTCGACTCGTTCGGCCTCGCGCTCGGGCTCCACGACGACGTCGAGGTGTCGGTCACGTCCGGCGGCATCGACGTCGAGATCGAGGGGGAGGGGGCCGGTCAGGTCCCCTGCGACGAGGCGCACCTCGTGGTGCGTGCCATGCGTGCCACGTGGAACATCGTCGGGGACGCCCCGCCCGGCCTGCGAATGCGGTGCCGCAATTCGATTCCCCATTCCCGCGGGCTGGGTAGTTCGGCGGCGGCCGCGGTCGCGGGTGCCGCTGCGGCCGTCGTGCTCGCCGGGCGTGACCTGGAGCTGGAGCGCGAGACGGTGCTGCAGGTCACGGCCGGGATGGAGGGCCACGCCGACAACGCGGCGGCCAGCCTCTACGGCGGCTTCGTCGTCGCTTGGGAAGCTGCCGGGAATATTGCCGAGCGGTTTCACGCTGTAAGACTCGAGACGCATCCGGGGATCCACCCGGTTGCACTCATCGCGGGAAGAGAATCGTCCACCAGCGCCACGCGAGGGCTTCTGCCCGAGCACGTACCGCTGCGGGACGCGGCCTTCACCGGCAGCCGCACCGCGCTCGCCGTTCTGGCGTTCACCCAACGGCCTGACCTGCTGCTGCCGGCCACCGAGGATCGTCTGCACCAGAACTACCGGCGTCCGGCTTACCCGGAGTCGTCCCGTCTGGTGGACGCGCTGCGCGAGCGGGGAGTCCCCGCCGCGATCTCCGGCGCCGGGCCGTCCGTGCTGGCACTGACGGCCGACGGGACTCTGCCCGAGGGCCTGGACCTGCACGGGTTCAGGGCCGTCGCACTGCCTGTCGATGACGTCGGGGCCACGGTCGAGATCGGGTAGTCCCATTCCCACGGCTGCCGTCCGGCGCGTCGAGCAGGGGGGTTGTTGCCGCACCGAGGGGTGAACGTCTACTCTCGGCACCGCAACGGCGATCCACGCGTCATCCGTGTGGCCACTCGAGCCGGAATCTTCGTATCCGTTGGATCACTTCTGATTTCGACCCGGGCGGCCTTCAGTCGCGACCGTCGCGCCGATCGCCGCCCCTGCCTGTCGGGGCGGCCGCGCTCCCGCGATCCGTTGACCGACATGTCGTCCGGCGCACCGTCCGGGCGAGTGTGTGAATCCCGCTGACCAGTGGATTTTGGTCAGGAAGGACATCAGTGAGCGAGACCGATCTCGTCAGCACCGAGACAGCCCCTGCACCGCGTAAGCGCGGTGGACTGACCGGCATGGTGCTGGCGGAGCTCCGCCAGCTCGCCGGGGAGCTCAACATCCCCGACACGGCCGGCATGCGCAAGGGCGACCTGATCGCCGCCATCAAGGAGAAGCAGGGCGGCGCGCCCGCCCGCAAGCCGGCCGCCGCGCAGCTCTCGCTGCCCGACAACTCCGTGCCCGCCGCTGCCGGCACGGACGCTCCCACGGTCGCCGACGCTGCCAGCACCAACGGAGCTGCGCAGGCCGAGGTCACCCCGGCCGCCGCCCCGCCCACCCGGCGTCGTCGCACCGCGTCGCGCCCGGCTGGAGCGCCCGACGTCACCACCGCTGTGGAGGCGCCGGCTGCCAACGGCAGCCCGGTCGCGAACGGCGGCCCCGTGGTGACCGCCCCGGCCGTCGACGCGGCACCCGTGGCCGAGGCGACCAACGGCGCCGCGCCTGCGATCGACAGCACGCCCGCCCCGAGCACCGCCCCGGCCGAGGCCCCCGCGGCCGACGCCGAGAGCGACACGGGCAGCCGCCGCAGCCGGCAGAGCCGCCGCAACCGCGGTGGCGAGCAGAGCGGCGAGACCGCGGCCGACTCCTCCTCCACCACCACCGGCGAGAGCCAGGTCGAGGAGCGTCAGTACAACCGCACCCGCGAAGGCCGCGACGAGCGCGGGGACAACCGCGGCGACACGCGCCCCGACCGCGGCGAGAACCGCAACGACCGGGCCGAGCGCAACGACCGGGGCGAGAACCGCAACGATCGTGGCGAGAGCCGCAACGACCGCAATGACCGCTCGGACAACCGCCCGGACGGCAACCGGTCGGGGGGCCGTCCCGACAACCGTTCGGACAACCGCTCCGACAACCGCGGTCCGCGCGACAACCGGCCCGACGAGGACGAGGACGACGGCGACGGCCGTGGCCGGCGTGGCCGCCGGTTCCGGGACCGCCGCCGGGGCCGCGACCGGGAGCGCCCCGGTAGTGGCCAGGGTGGTCAGGGCAATGTCGACACCGAGGTGCGCGACGGCGACGTGTTGCTACCCGTCGCCGGCATCGTCGACATCCTCGACAACTACGCGTTCGTGCGCACCACCGGCTACCTGTCCGGCCCCACGGACGTCTACGTGTCGCTGTCGATGGTCCGCAAGTACGGCCTGCGCCGCGGTGACGCGATCACGGGCGCTGTGCGCGAGCCCCGCGAGGGCGAGCAGTCGCGGCAGAAGTTCAACCCGCTGGTGCGCGTCGACTCGATCAACGGCCAGGACCCGGAGAGCGCCCGGAACCGGCCGGAGTTCACCAAGCTCACCCCGCTCTACCCGAACGAGCGGCTGCGCCTGGAGACCGAGCCGCACAAGCTCACCACGCGCGTGATCGACCTGGTGATGCCGGTCGGCAAGGGCCAGCGTGCGCTGATCGTGTCCCCGCCGAAGGCGGGCAAGACCACGATCATGCAGAACATCGCCAACGCGATCACCACCAACAACCCGGAGTGCCACCTCATGGTCGTCCTCGTGGACGAGCGGCCGGAGGAGGTCACCGACATGCAGCGGTCGGTGAAGGGCGAGGTCATCGCGTCCACGTTCGACCGGCCGCCGACCGACCACACCACGGTCGCGGAGCTGTCGATCGAGCGGGCGAAGCGCCTGGTCGAGATGGGTCACGACGTGGTCGTGCTCCTCGACAACATCACGCGCCTCGGCCGGGCCTACAACCTGGCGGCGCCCGCGTCGGGCCGGATCCTCTCCGGTGGTGTCGACTCCACGGCGCTCTACCCGCCGAAGCGGTTCCTCGGCGCGGCGCGCAACATCGAGGACGGCGGCTCGCTGACGATCTTCGCCACGGCGCTCGTCGAGACCGGGTCCACGATGGACACGGTGATCTTCGAGGAGTTCAAGGGCACCGGCAACGCCGAGCTCAAGCTCGACCGCAAGATCGCCGACAAGCGCGTGTTCCCGGCCATCGACGTCGGTGACTCCGGCACGCGTAAGGACGAGCTGCTGCTCTCGCCCGACGAGCACGCCGTCATGGTCAAGCTCCGCCGGGTGCTCGCGGCGCTGGACGACCAGCAGGCCATCGACCTGCTGCTCACCCAGCTCCGTAAGACGCGCACCAACATCGAGTTCCTGATGCAGGTGGCGAAGAGCACCCCCGGCACCGACGACTGATACACCCGACCACCCGGACCGCCCGCGGGAATCCGCAGGCGGCCCGGGTGGTTGAATGAACTGTCACGCTCCGGTTCCGGTTCACCCCGCGATTCGCGGGGACCCGGCGCCATATCGAGAGGAACCAACGTGCGCTCCGGCATTCACCCCGAGTACGTCGAGACGCAGGTCACCTGCGGCTGCGGCAACCAGTTCACCACGCGCAGCACCAAGACCAGCGGCACCATGTCCGTCGAGACCTGCTCCGCTTGCCACCCCTTCTACACCGGCAAGCAGCGGATCCTCGACTCCGGTGGTCGCGTGGCCCGCTTCGAGGCCCGCTACGGCAAGCGCGCCGGCAAGAAGTCCTAGCGTCGTCGACGGCGCCCACCTCTCATGGTGGGCGCCGTCCGCATGTTCGCAGCAGCAGGGGAGATCGCGAGACGGACGGGAGGGGCGATGAGTACACCAGCAGTGGAAGCAGTGCTTGCGGAGCACGCTGAGCTGGAGCTGCGGCTCGCCGACCCCGACGTCCACGCCGACGCCGCCACGGCGCGCAAGCTCGGCCGTCGCTACTCGCAGATCGGCCCGATCGTCGCGGTCGCCCGTGAGCTGGCCTCGGTCCGCGAGGACGAGGCCGCGGCGCGTGAGCTCGCCGCCGAGGACCAGAGCTTCGCCGCCGAGGCCGACACGCTGGCCGCCCGGATCCCGGGTCTGGAGCGGCGCCTGGCAGAGCTGCTCGTGCCGCGCGATCCCCACAACGGCGACGACATCGTGCTCGAGGTGAAGTCCGGCGAAGGTGGCGAGGAGTCGGCGCTGTTCGCGGGCGACCTCGTGCGGATGTACCTGCGCTACGCCGAGCGCCGCGGCTGGGCCACCGAGATCCTCGACGCCGTGCCGTCCGACCTGGGCGGATACAAGGACATCACGCTCTCGGTCCGGTCCCGCGCACCGGAGGCCGACGGGGTCTGGTCGGCGCTGAAGTTCGAGGGCGGCGTCCACCGCGTGCAGCGCGTGCCGGTCACCGAGTCGCAGGGCCGTGTGCACACCTCCGCGGCCGGCGTGCTCGTGTACCCGGACACCGGCGACGACGCCGCCGTCGAGGTCGACGAGAACGACCTGCGCATCGACGTGTTCCGGTCCTCGGGCCACGGCGGACAGAGCGTCAACACCACCGACTCGGCCGTGCGGATCACGCATCTGCCCACCGGCATCGTCGTGAGCTGCCAGAACGAGCGGTCGCAGCTCCAGAACCGGGCGCGGGCGATGGAGGTGCTGCGGTCGCGGCTGCAGGCGCTGGCCGAGGCGGAGGCCGCGGCCCAGGCCTCGGCGGATCGTCGGTCGCAGGTGCGCACCGTCGACCGGTCCGAGCGGATCCGCACCTACAACTACCCGGAGAGCCGGATCTCCGACCACCGCGTCGGCTACAAGGCCCACAATCTCGCCGCCGTCCTCGACGGCGATCTCGACGATCTCCTGGCCGCGCTCGCTGCGGCCGAGCGCGCGGAGGCGGTGGGCGCGTGAGGTCGCGGTCCACCACGGCCCACCCGCAACCGGGGGGAGGGGGCGCGGCGTGACCAGGCAGCCGTTGCGGCTGGCGATTCTGGAGGCCGAACGCACGCTCGCCGCTGCGGGGATCGACTCGCCGCGCGTCGATGCCGAGCTTCTCGCCGCCCATGTCGTCGGCGTCGACCGGGGCCGGTTGCTCCTCCAGCCGCTCGTGGACCCACCGGTGGTGGAGGAGCTGCGGCAGCTCGTGGAGCGGCGTGCCGCCCGCGAACCGCTTCAGCACCTGCTCGGCACGGCCGTGCTAGGTCCGGTCACCGTTGCGGTCGGGCCCGGAGTGTTCACCCCACGCCCCGAGACCGAGCTGCTGCTCGAATGGGGTCTGCACGCGATCGCCGGTATCCCGTCTCCGCTGGTGGTGGACCTGTGCACGGGGTCGGCCGCGCTCGCGCTCGGTGTGGCCGCGTGCCGTCCGGACGCCGTGGTGCACGCCGTCGAGGCCGATTCCGTCGCGCTGACATGGGCGCAGCGCAACATCTCCGCCCACGTCAACGGCGGTGGCACCCCGGTCACGCTCCACGCGGCCGACGTGCGCTGGACCGACCTCCTCGTCGAGCTCGAGTCGCACGTCGACCTGGTGTTGTGCAACCCGCCCTACGTCCCCGACGGCACGCCGCTGCCGCCCGAGGTGGCCGGCTGGGACCCACCGGACGCCGTGTACGGCGGACCAGATGGCCTGGAGATCATTCGCGCGGTCATCGCCGGATCGGCCGGGCTGCTGCGCTACGGCGGCTGCCTCGCCATCGAGCACGACGACACCCACGGCGAGATCGTGCCCGCGCTGCTGCGCCGCCGCCGGGTGCTCACCGACGTCGAGGAGCACCACGATCTCGCCGGCCGTCCCCGTTTCGCCACCGCGCGTCGCCGCGGCGCCGGCGCCTCGTAGGCTCCGGTCGTGGCAACCACCTACGACTGCAGCGACCCGGACGCCCGCGTCGAGGGACTCGCCGCCGCGGCCCGCACCGTCCGAGCCGGTCGGCTGGTCGTGCTCCCCACCGACACCGTCTACGGGATCGGCTGCGACGCGTTCAGCAGCGCCGCCGTGCGCTCGCTGCTCGCGGCGAAGAGGCGCGGTCCTGACATGCCCGTGCCGGTGCTACTCGGCTCCTGGTCCACCATCGACGGGCTGGTGCTCGGGGTGCCGAAGACGGCGCGTGACCTGATCGAGGCGTTCTGGCCGGGCGGGCTGTCGATCGTGCTCCCGCACGCACCGTCGCTCGACTGGGACCTCGGATCCACCAAGGGCACCGTGATGCTGCGGATGCCGTTGCACCCCGTGGCGCTCGAACTGCTGCGCGATGTCGGCCCCATGGCTGTGTCCAGCGCGAACGTCTCGGGCTCGCCGCCCGCGGCCTCGGCAGACGAGGCGCAGACCCAGCTGGGTGACTCCGTCGCGGTCTACCTCGACGGCGGGCCCTCCGGTGAGCCCATCGCCTCCACCGTGGTCGACCTCACGGGCGACGACCCGCGGGTGCTGCGCGAGGGCGCTGTCAGCACGGCCGCTGTGGCCGAGGTGCTCGGCCGCGAGGTCATCACGGTGTAGCCGCCGGCCGGACCTCCTCCTGGGGGAGGCCGACCATCGTGGCCAGCCGCTCCACGGCGTCGTCGAAGTAGCGCTCATGGTCGATCACCACGTTGTTGGTGTGCCCGAACAGCTCGAAGCTGATCAACCCGAACAGCGTCGTCCAGGCGAGGAGCGCGCGGGCGGCGATCGACGGGTTCGGCTCCTCGGTGGACAGCCCGAGGCGTTCGACGAGGCCGGGTTCGACGGCCGAGTCGGCGCCCGTCGCGTCGGCAGCGGGATCGACGGTGCCGGCTTCGATGCCATCGGCGATCACCCGGCTCAGCGCCTCGCCGACCCGGGCGGCAGGCCCGATCGTCGATTCGGGGGCAGCGTATCCCGGGACCGGCGAGCCGTAGATCAGGGCGTACTCGTGCGGATGGACCCGCGCCCACTCCCGCGTGGCGGTGCAGACGGACCGGAAGCGTGCACGGAGGTCGGCGCGGGGTACGAGGCGCTCGGCCTCCTCGGCGTCGGCGCCGAGCGCGTCGTAGGCGTCGACGATCAGGGCGGTGAGCAGTTCGTCTCGGCTGGGGAAGTACCGGTAGACCGCGGACGAGGCCATGCCGAGCTCGCGGGCGACGGCCCGTAGAGAGAGTGCGGCGGCGCCATCGGAGGCGAGGTGCCGACGGGCGACGTCGACGATCTCGCGGGTCAGTTCGGCGCGCACGCGGGCGCGGGTACCGGCTGCGGTCATCGGCCGAGTTTGACATGACGAGAGAGCGTCGGCAACAAGAGAGAGCGCCGCTCTTGACCAATGATCCCCTCGTGGTGAACACTCGACCGGACAGAGAGCAGTGCTCACATTTCGGAGGATCCCATGGCTCAGCACGTCATCGTCGGCGCGGGCACGATCGGGAGCGCGGTCGCGCTCCGCCTCGTCAGCGAGGGGCACAGCGTCCGCCTGGTCAGCCGCGGCGGCTCCGGACCGGAGCATCCCGCGATCGAAAGAGTGGCCGCCGACGCGACCGACGCCGAGCGGCTCACAGCGATCGCCGGCGGCGCGACGGCCCTCTACAACTGCGCGAACCCGCCGTACCACCGCTGGTCGACCGACTGGCCCCCACTCGCTGCCGCGCTCCTGACTGCCGCGGAACGATCCGGCGCCGTGCTCGTGACGATGGCGAACCTGTACGGCTACGGCCCGGTCGACGCCCCCATGTCCGAGGACACCCCGCTGCGCTCGGCCCCTGGCACGAAGGGAGACATCCGCAATCGGATGTGGATCGACGCGCTGGCGGCACACGAGGCAGGGCGAGTCCGTGTGACGGAAGCGCGGGCGTCCGACTTCTACGGTCCCGGCGTCCGCGCGACCGGCCACCTGGGGGAGCAGTTCGTCCCCCGGCTCCTGGCCGGGCGGAAACCCCGGGTCATGCAGGGTGAGGTGGACGCTCCGCACTCCTGGACCTACGTCGGCGACATCGCTCGCACCATGGTGACACTGGCAGGCGACGAGCGAGCCTGGGGCAGGCCGTGGCACGTCCCGACCGATCACCCGGCGTCGCTGCGCGAGGTGTCGGCGCGCATGGCGCGGATCGCGGGCGTCCCCGATCCCGGTGTGCAGGTGCTGCCGCGGGTGGCGGTCCGGCTCGGCGGGCTGGCCGTTCCCTTCCTGCGGGAGCTTCCCGAGGTGCGCTACCAGTTCGCCTCGCCGTTCGTGGTCGACTCGAGCGCGGCGCAGAACACGTTCGGTCTCACTCCGACACCGTTCGACGACGGCATCGCCACCACCGTCGCGTGGTGGCGCGCAGACGTGCGGGCCGCAGCCTGAGTCCCAGGTAGGAACGGGTACCGTTGGCTACCGTGACCGAGCAGAGCACCCCGTTCTGGGGCCCGGACTTCGACGCGCTGCAGCACCAGGACCCCGAAATCGCGGGAGTGGTGCTCGACGAGCTGAGCCGGTTGCGCGGCGGGCTGCAGCTCATCGCGAGCGAGAACCTCACGAGCCCCGCCGTGCTCGCCGCCCTGGGCTCGACGCTCTCCAACAAGTACGCCGAGGGGTACCCCGGCCGGCGCTACTACGGCGGCTGCGAGGTCGTCGACCGCGCGGAGGAGATCGGCAACGCCCGCACCCGCGAGCTGTTCGGTGCCGACCACGTCAACCTGCAGCCGCACTCCGGCGCATCGGCGAACTTCGCGGTGTACGCGGCCTTCACGCAGCCCGGCGACACCGTGCTCGCGATGGACCTCAAGCAGGGTGGCCACCTCACCCACGGCAGCAAGGTCAGCTTCTCCGGCAAGTGGTTCAACGCCGTGTCCTACACGGTGCGCGAGGACTCGGAGCTGATCGACTACGACCAGGTGCGCGACCTGGCCCGCGAGCACCAGCCGAAGATGATCATCGCGGGCGCCACGGCGTACCCGCGGCTGATCGACTTCGCCGCCTTCCGGGAGATCGCCGACGAGGTGGGCGCGAAGCTCATGGTCGACGCCGCCCACTTCATCGGCCTGGTGGCCGGTAAGGCGATCCCGTCCCCGGTTCCGTTCGCCGACGTGGTCACGGCCACCACGCACAAGGTGCTGCGCGGCCCCCGCGGCGGCATGATCCTCGCTCGCGCCGAGCACGCGAAGGCGATCGACAAGGCCGTCTTCCCGTTCTCCCAGGGCGGTCCGCTCATGCACGCCATCGCCGCGAAGGCCGTGGCCATGAAGGAGGCCGCGCAGCCGGAGTACCAGGCGTACGCCGCGCAGGTGATCGCCAACGCGCAGGCCCTGGCCAAGAGCCTCGAGGCGGAGGGCATGCGCGCCGTCTCCGGCGGCACCGACACCCACCTGGCACTGGTCGACCTGCGGCCCATCGGTGTCACGGGCGACCAGGCCGAGACCCGTTGCGACGCTGCACGGATCACGCTCAACAAGAACGCCATCCCCTACGACCCGGCCCCGCCGCTGAAGCCGTCGGGTCTGCGGGTGGGCTCGCCGAGCGTCACCACACAGGGGATGGTCGAATCCGACATGGCGGAGATCGGCGCCCTGCTGGGCCGCGCCGTGCGGGCCGAGCACGGCACCTCGGCGGGCGACGCCGAACTGGCCGACGTGGCCGAGGCGGTCAGCACCCTGGTGGCGCGGGCTCCCGCGTACCCGCGGCCCTGATCCCCGCCGACTTCCCGAGAAGACCGTCGTGGTCCCCACGTTCGTCCTGCCGATCCGGGAGTACCTCCTCACGGGGCTGACGGCGGCCGTGGTCACGTTCCTGCTCGTCGGCCCGGTTCGGGTGCTCGCGCTGCGCTTGGGCGCCGTTGCGTGGCCGCGGGGGCGAGACGTCCACGTCACGCCCACCCCGCGCTGGGGTGGGCTGGCGATGCTCGGCGGTGTGCTCGCCGGCGTCGGGATGGCCTATCAGCTGCCCGCGCTGCGGCTCGCGTTCGACAACAACGCCTACGAGATGGTCGGCGTCTTCGGCGCCGCCGTGCTGCTGGCCGCCGTCGGTGCCCTCGACGACCGCTACGAGCTCGACGCGCTCACGAAGTTCGCCGGTCAGACCACCGCGGCCGGCATCCTGGTGATCTTCGGCGTGCAGTGGACGGTGTTCTACGTCCCGTGGGGTGGCGGTGGCACGGGCATCTCCGGGTCGCTGCTGATCCTCGGCCAGGAGCAGGGCGTGGTCCTGACCGTGCTGGTCACGGTGGCGCTGGTGAACGCGATGAACTTCGTCGACGGTCTCGACGGGCTTGCGTCGGGCATCGGCCTGATCGCCGCCGCGGCCACGGGCCTGTTCGCGATCGGGCTGGTGCAGCGGGTGGGCAACGACCCGTCCGCGTACTCGCCCGCTCTCATCGCGGCCGTGCTCGCCGGCGCGTGCCTCGGTTTCCTGCCCCACAACTTCAATCCGGCCCGGATCTTCATGGGCGACTCGGGGTCGATGCTCATCGGCCTGCTGCTCGCCGCCGCCACCACGAGCGCCTCCGGGAAGATCTCGATCATCGGCGCCGACGGGAGCGATGTGCTGGCGTTGTTCGCGCCGCTCTTCGTGCTCGCGGCGGTGGTGTTCGTCCCGCTGTTGGACCTGCTCATGGCGGTGGTCCGGCGCACGCGCAAGGGCATGAGCCCGTTCTCGCCCGACAAGATGCACCTGCATCACCGGCTGCTCGAGATCGGCCACAGCCAGCGGCGAGCTGTGCTCCTGATCTACCTGTGGGCGGGAGTGCTGGCGTTCGGAGCGGTGGCGCTGGCGCTGATCGACGACCCGTTCATCGTGTTGTGGGCGGTGGGGATCGGCCTGGTCGTGGCCGTGCTCGCCACCGCGATTCCGAGAGTGAGGGCCAGATGACCGATCCCGACCCACCGGTGAAGGACGCTCCACACGTCGCGTCCGTGTTGAAGCTGGCGGCCGCGATGCAGCGCAATGCCGTGATCCTGGCGGTGATCGTCGCCGTGGCGTCGATCGTCGTGGCCACGCTGATGCGCGGAACGTCGGGGGCGATCGGTGCGGTGGTCGGCTCGGTTGTCGCAGGTGGCCTGGGCTGGCTCGGCACCTTCGTGATGTCGAGGACGGCCAGGGCGGCGCCGGCCGGGGTCATGATCGGCGCCATGACCGCCTTCACCGGCAAGGTCGGATTCCTGTTGGTGTTCCTGTTGTTGTTCCGGGGCACCGAGCTGTTCGACAACCAGGCTTTCGCGTTCACGATGCTGGCCGTGACCGCGGCGTGGATCATCGGCGAGGTCGTCGGGTTCGTGCGCACACGCATCCCGGCCGTGGATCTCTGAGCGTCACCGGATCGAGTGACAGCGGAGTGTGACCGGAATCTCTCTGAGGTGCCGGTCACTCCCCGTTAAGCTTCTACACGCGATAGAGCCACGTCGGCGTCGCTTCCGGGACACCGGAGCGGGCGTCGACGCGACAGGGGGCCGTCCGCCGAGGTCATCCCTGGTAAACCAGCGCTAACTCTCCTGATATGGTCCTCTGCGATGGAGCCAGGCCAGTCGCGCGGAGGCGGCAAGCAACCGCCGCCCCCGGGTGATGCTTGGACCGCTCTGTCCTACCTGCTGTCCGGATTCTTCCTGTTCGGGGGGATCGGGTGGGGGTTGGACGCACTGTTGGGTACTCGAGCGTTCACGCCGATCGGACTGCTGTTCGGCGGGGCGGCCTCGATGTACTTGATCTACATCAGGTACGTTAAGTCCTGATCGTCACGATTCTGCCGACCCGGGCCACCCGGTCGACGGAACCGGAAGGAGCATTGGGTGACCATCCTGGCCACCGCCCCACCACCTCCAGGCCCCAATCCGGGTTTCGAGGCACCGGGTGTCGCCGACTTCCAGCTACCGCCGGTCTTCGGATCCGTCACCAAGCCGGTGCTGGAGCTCGTTCTCGCCGCGATCATCGTGTTGGGGTTCTTCCTCTGGACGGTGCGGGGAGGAACCCAGCTCGTCCCGAGCAAACGGCAGTTCCTCGGCGAGTCCTTCCACGGCATCGTGCGGAACAGCATCGCGCGCGACAACATCGGGCCGGAGTTCCTGAAGTTCGTCCCGTTCCTCACCACGCTGTTCGCCTTCATTCTGGTGAACAACCTGTTCGGGATCGTGCCGTTCATTCAGTTCCCCACGTTCTCGCACCCCGGCATGCCGTACGCGCTCGCCGGCGTGGTCTGGCTGCTCTACAACTACGTCGGACTTCGCAAGCACGGTTTCGTCGGCTACATGCGGGTGTCGACGTGGCCGCCGGATGTGCCGTGGTGGGTGCGCATCATCCTCACGCCGATCGAGTTCCTCTCGAACATCCTGCTGCGGCCCGTCACGCTGTCGCTGCGACTCTTCGGCAACATGTTCGCCGGCCACCTGTTGCTGCTGGTGTTCATCCTCGGCGGTGAGTACATGCTGCTGCACTCCCAGTCGATCTTTCTCCAGGTCCTCTCCCCGGCCGCCTTCGGGCTCGGCATCGTGTTCACGTTCTTCGAGGCCTTCATCCAGGTCGTGCAGGCCTACATCTTCACGATCCTGACGGCCTCGTACCTCGGCGCGGTACTCGCCGACGACCACTAGGTCGCCCCGCTCCCACGAACTGACGGGTCCGCGGGACGTACCGCGGACCGGACGGAAGGAAAAGTTCAATGATCACCGGCAACCTGAACGTCATCGGGTACGGCCTCTCCGCCATCGGCCCGGGTATCGGCGTCGGCATCGTCTTCTCCGCGTTCATCAACGGTGTCGCCCGCCAGCCGGAGGCCCGCGGCCAGCTGCAGGGCATCGCGTTCATCGGCTTCGCCCTCTCCGAGGCGCTCGCCATCCTGGGCCTCGTGCTCGCGTTCGCGTTCTAGTCACACGTCGAGCGCCCACAAGGCGAGGAGACACATCTCATGACATATGTGATCGCTGCGGAGGGGCCGAGCCCGCTCGCTCCCCATCCGGTCGAGATCATCGTCGGCCTGATCGCGTTCTTCCTGCTCTACTGGCTCCTGCGGAAGTACGCATTCCCGCAGTTCGAACAGGTCTACGCCGAGCGCAAGGACAAGATCGAGGGCGGGCTGAAGCGGGCCGAGGAGGTCCAGCAGCAGGCCGACGAGCTCAAGCGGCAGTACGAGGAGCAGCTCGCCGGGCTGCGGGCCGAGGCCGCCCGGATCCGCGACGACGCACGCGCCGAGGGCCAGCAGATCAAGGCCGAGCTGCGGGCGCAGGCCGAGGAAGAGGCCACGCGCATCCGTCAGCGGGCCGACGAGCAGATCGCCGCGCAGCGGGATCAGGTCGTACGCCAGCTCCGTGGGGAGATCGGCGGCCTGTCCGTGCAGTTGGCGCAGCGCATCATCGGTGCGTCCCTCGCTGACGACGCGCGTCGCTCGGCCACGATCGACGCGTTCCTCGCCGAGGTCGACGGCCTCGCCGAGCAGCGTGAGACCACTTCGGCGGGCGGGGCGAGCTGATGGCTGCCGTCCTGGCGGCGGCCAGCCGGGAGTCGCTGGCCGCGGCGATGCAGCGGCTCAACGCCTACGTGGACACCGCCGACGCCCGCGCGTTGAACACGATGGGCGACGAGCTGTTCGCGTTCGCCCGGCTCATCGCCACCGAGCGGTCGCTGCGGCGCATCCTCGCCGACCCGTCCACGCCTGAGCAGGCCCGGATCGGGCTCGTCGGGCAGGTGCTCGGCGGGAAGCTGGGAACGCCGACGCTCGACTTCGTCAAGGGGCTCGTGACCTCTCGCTGGTCGCAGTCGTCCGACCTGGTCGAGGCGGCGGAGGCGCTCGCCCGCCAGGCCACGCTCGCCGTGGCCGAGAAGGACAGCACACTCGACAACGTCGAGGACGAGCTGTTCCGGTTCGGCCGGATCCTCGACCGCGAGCCGCAGCTGAACTCGCTGCTCTCCGAAGAGAGCACGCCTGCCGAGGGACGCCTCCGCCTGCTGGAGCAGGTGCTCGGCAACCGGGTCTCCCCGGTCGCTGCGGCGCTGCTGCGCCAGACCGTGCGTCTGCCGCGTAGCAGGCACCTCGATGTGGTGGCCGAAGAGCTGGCGGAGCTGGCGGCGGCCCGCCGCGACCGGTCGGTCGCGCGGGTCACCGCGCCGATCGCGCTCAGCAGCCAACAGGAGCAGAAGCTCACCGACTCGTTGAGCCGGCTCTACGGGCGGCCGATCTCCCTGCAGATCGAGCTGGACGAGAGCCTGCTGGGCGGACTGGTCGTGCAGGTCGGCGGCGAGGTCATCGACGGCAGCGTCGCGGGCAAGCTGGCCGCCGCCCGCCGCGCACTGCCGAGCTGACCGCCGGCCCAGAGACTGTTTAACCGACCGAGATGAAGGAACAGACGACAGCCATGACAGAGCTGACGATCTCCTCCGAGGAGATCCGGAGTGCGATCTCCAGCTACGTCTCCTCGCTGGAGACGGAGACGTCCCGCGAAGAGGTGGGGCACGTCTCCGACGCCGGCGACGGCATCGCCCACGTCGAGGGCCTGGCCTCGGCGATGACGAACGAGCTCCTCGAGTTCCACGGTGGTGTGCTCGGTGTCGCCCTGAACCTCGACGTCCACGAGATCGGCGCGGTGATCCTGGGCGACTACGCCCACATCGAGGAGGGCCAGCCGGTCAAGCGCACCGGCAACATCCTCTCCGTGCCGGTCGGCGACAACTTCCTCGGCCGCGTCGTCGACTCGCTGGGCAACCCCCTCGATGGGCTCGGTGACATCGAGGCCGAGTCGCAGCGTGTGCTCGAGCTGCAGGCCGCATCGGTGATGGAGCGGCAGAGCGTCAGCGAGCCGCTGCAGACCGGCATCAAGGCGATCGACGCCATGACGCCGATCGGCCGCGGCCAGCGCCAGCTCATCATCGGCGACCGCAAGACCGGCAAGACGGCGGTCTGTGTCGACACGATCATCAACCAGAAGCAGAACTGGGCCACCGGCGACCCGAAGCAGCAGGTGCGCTGCATCTACGTCGCGGTCGGGCAGAAGGGCTCCACGATCGCCGGCATCCGGCAGTCGCTGGAGGACGCGGGCGCGCTGGAGTACACGACGATCGTCGCGTCCCCGGCCAACGACCCGGCCGGCTACAAGTGGATCGCTCCCTACACCGGGTCCGCGCTCGGGCAGCACTGGATGTACCAGGGCAAGCACGTCCTGATCGTCTTCGACGACCTCTCCAAGCAGGCCGAGGCCTACCGCGCGATCTCGCTGCTGCTGCGCCGCCCGCCGGGCCGTGAGGCCTACCCCGGTGACGTCTTCTACTTGCACTCCCGCCTGCTGGAGCGTTGCGCGAAGCTCTCCGACGACCTGGGCGCCGGATCGATGACCGGCCTGCCGATCATCGAGACCAAGGCCAACGACGTGTCGGCCTACATCCCCACCAACGTCATCTCGATCACCGACGGCCAGGTGTTCCTGGAGTCCGACCTGTTCAACCAGGGCGTCCGGCCGGCGATCAACGTCGGTATCTCGGTCTCCCGCGTCGGTGGTTCGGCGCAGGTCCGCGCGATGCGCCAGGTGTCGGGCTCGCTGCGGCTCGACCTGTCGCAGTACCGCGAGCTGGAGGCGTTCGCGGCCTTCGGCTCCGACCTGGACGCGGCGTCCGCAGCGGCGCTGGGCCGTGGTGCCCGCCTCGTGGAGCTGCTCAAGCAGCCGCAGTACCAGCCGCAGCCGGTGGACGAGCAGGTCCTCTCGATCTTCCTCGGCACGCGCGGACACCTCGACTCGGTGCCGGTGGGCGACATCCGCCGCTTCGAGCAGGAGTTCCTCGACCACGTGCGGCGCAACCACGAGGGTATTCTCGGCGAGATTCGTGACACCGGAAAGCTGTCCGACGAGCTCGCCGAGCGCATCACCGAGGTCGTGAAGGAGTTCAAGAAGAACTTCACGGCGTCGGACGGTTCCTCGGTGGCGCCGAAGGAAGCCGAGGCCGAGGCGCTCGACGAGGACGAGGTCGACCGCGAGAAGGTCAAGGTCAACAAGCCCGCTCCGTCCGGCAGCTCCTCAGAGTAGGCGGAGAACGACAATGGCGGCACAGATTCGCGTGCTGCGGCGGCGGATCCGGTCGACGCAGTCCATCAAGAAGATCACTCGTGCCATGGAGCTGATCGCGACCTCTCGCATCGCCAAGGCACGCGCCAGAGTGGAAGAGGCCAAGCCGTACGCCGAGCAGATGACGGCGGTGCTCACCGAGCTGGCCAACAACTCGGCGCTCGACCACCCGCTTCTCGTCGAGCGGGAGAACGCCAAGCGCGCCGCGGTCCTGGTGGTCACCAGCGACCGCGGCCAGGCCGGCGGCTACAACGCCAACGTGCTCAAGGAGGCGGAGCAGCTTCAGTCGCTGCTGCGTGAGCAGGGCAAGGAGCCGGTGCTCTACGTCATCGGCCGCAAGGGCGTGAACTACTTCCGGTTCCGCCGCCGCGAGGTCGAGGCCTCCTGGACCGGGTTCTCCGAGCAGCCGCGCTACGCGGATGCGGCAGAGGTGGCCCGCACGCTCGTCGCGGCGTTCATGGCCGGCGCCGGCAACGGTGGCGCCGACCAGGCCGCGGAGAGCACCGACGGTGCCGACGCGGAGAACGCCGCCGCTGACGTGCAGGCGGTCGACGAGCTGCACCTCGTGTACACGCAGTTCAAGAACATGGTCACGCAGACGCCGCAGGCGCGGCGGATGGCGCCGATGGAGGTCGAGTACGCCGGTAGCGAGACCGAGCGGCTCGTCGAGGGCGAGACCATCGGCCGCACGGCGGAGGACACCGCGGTGCAGGCCGCGACCGAGGTCCGCTCGCTGTACGAGTTCGAACCCGACGCCGACACCCTGTTCGATGCGCTGCTGCCCAAGTACGTCGGGGCCCGGCTGTTCGCGGCGCTGCTCGAGTCGGCGGCCTCGGAGTCGGCGGCCCGCCAGCGGGCCATGAAGGCTGCCACGGACAACGCGAACGAACTGATCCGTACCCTGACGCTGGAGGCCAACCAGGCTCGTCAGGCTCAGATCACCCAGGAGATCAGTGAGATCGTCGGTGGCGCCGACGCTCTCGTCAGCGCAGGAAGTGAGAACTGATGACCGCCACCGCTGATACCGGCACCCCATCCGCGTCGACCCAGGGCAGGACCGGGCGGGTCGTGCGGGTCACCGGCCCGGTCGTCGACGTCGAGTTCCCGCGCAACGAGGTACCGGAGCTCTACACCGCGCTCACGGTCGACGTGAAGATCGGTGAGCTCGACCGGACGCTGACCCTGGAGATCGCCCAGCACCTCGGCGACAACCTGGTGCGTGCCATCTCCATGCAGCCCACCGACGGCCTGGTCCGCGGCCAGGAGGTCACCGACCTCGGCCGTCCGATCTCGGTGCCGGTCGGCGACCAGGTCAAGGGGCACGTGTTCAACGCGCTCGGTGAGTGCCTGGACGAGCCCGACCTGAAGATCACCGGCGACCTGTGGGGCATCCACCGTCCGGCGCCCTCCTTCGACAAGCTCGAGGGCCGCACCGAGATGCTGGAGACCGGCATCAAGGTGATCGACCTGCTCACCCCGTACGTGCAGGGCGGCAAGATCGGCCTGTTCGGCGGCGCGGGCGTGGGCAAGACGGTGCTCATCCAGGAGATGATCACCCGTGTCGCCAAGAACTTCGGTGGCACCTCGGTGTTCGCCGGCGTCGGCGAGCGCACCCGTGAGGGCAACGACCTCATCACGGAGATGACCGAGTCCGGCGTCATCAACGACACCGCCCTGGTCTTCGGGCAGATGGACGAACCTCCGGGCACGCGTATGCGGGTGGCCCTGTCTGCGCTCACCATGGCGGAGTACTTCCGCGACGAGCAGGACCAGGACGTGCTGCTCTTCATCGACAACATCTTCCGGTTCACGCAGGCGGGCTCCGAGGTGTCCACGCTGCTCGGCCGCATGCCGTCCGCGGTGGGCTACCAGCCCACACTGGCCGACGAGATGGGCGAGCTGCAGGAGCGCATCACCTCCACCCGTGGTCGGTCGATCACGTCGATGCAGGCGATCTACGTGCCCGCCGACGACTACACCGACCCGGCGCCTGCCACCACGTTCGCGCACCTCGACGCCACCACGGAGCTCTCCCGGCCGATCTCCCAGAAGGGGATCTACCCGGCCGTGGACCCCCTGACGTCGACGTCCCGGATCCTCGACCCGCAGTACATCGGCGAGGAGCACTTCCGGGTCGCCAACGAGGTGAAGCGGATCCTGCAGAAGTACTCCGACCTGCAGGACATCATCGCGATCCTCGGTATCGACGAGCTCTCCGAGGAGGACCGCCAGCTCGTGGGCCGCGCCCGGCGCATCGAGCGGTTCCTCTCGCAGAACCTGCTGGTCGCCGAGCAGTTCACCGGCCAGCCGGGCTCCACGGTGCCGCTCAAGGAGACCATCGAGGCCTTCGACAAGATCGCCAAGGGAGAGTTCGACGACGTCCCGGAGCAGGCGTTCTTCCTCTGCGGCGGCCTCGAGGACCTCGACAAGAACCGCAAGAAGCTCGAGGGCTGATCGGTGGCTCCAGCACGAGCGAGGAGTACGCATTGGCCGAGATGAGAGTCGAGCTGGTCGCCGTCGAGCGCCGGATCTGGTCGGGTGACGCCAACTTCGTGCTCGCCCGCACCACCGTCGGCGAGATCGGCGTCCTGCCCGGGCACGAGCCCACGCTGGCGCAGCTGGAGGAGGCCGGCATCGTGCGCATCGACGGCACGGACGGCAGTTCCACCACGCTCGCGGTGCACGGCGGCTTCCTCTCGATCACACCGGAGAGCGTCACGGTGCTGGCCGAGTTCGCCGAGCGGGCCGAGGAGATCGACGTAGCGCGGGCCCGCGCCGCGCTGGACCGGGCGAACACGTCCGAGCCAGACGGTGCGGCCGCCGCGGCACGGGCAAACGTGCGGCTGAAAGCCGCCGGCGCGGCTGAGTAGCAGGAGCCGCGTTGGGGGCGATGGCACTGGGCGTCGGCATCCTGCTGCTCATCGCCTGCCTCGGCCTCACGTACCTGGCTGTTCGGCGTGTACGACTCATGCGGGGCGGCGGCGTGGACGTGTTCCTACGCCGCCGCCCCGCTGCCGGTTCCTGGGCCGGGTCCGGCGACGGAGCCGGATGGCACTTCGGTGTCGGGCGTTACCAGGGCAACCAGCTCGCCTGGTTCCGCCTGACGTCCTTCCGCCCCGGCCCCACGGTGTTCGTCGACCGCACGGACCTGGAGATCGTGGACCGGCGCACCCCGTCGAGCACCGAGGTCTACCTTCTCCCGCCGTCCGCGTCCGTGCTGCGTTGCCGTGTGCGCGGCACTGAACTGGAAATCGCGATGGCCCAGGGCGTCCTCACGGGCTTCCTGTCGTGGCTCGAAGCCACACCGCCCGGCCGCACGGGCTACCGACAAGCCTCGTAGGCCCCACGGGTGCCGTGCGCCCCGGTTACCGGTTATCTCCTGAGCCGCCCTGCGGGCCACCGGGCTGCCACAGCACGTCACCATCCGGGTTGGCCGCCCGGCCGAGGATGAACAGCAGGTCCGAGAGCCGGTTGAGGTACTTCGCCGTGAGCGGGTTGGTGTGCTCGGCGTCGACCTCGAGCAGGGCCCAGACCGAGCGTTCGGCCCGCCGGGCGACCGTCCGGGCGACGTGCAGATACGCCGCTCCCGGGGTGCCGCCCGGAAGGATGAACGAGTCGAGCTTCGGCAGCCCCTCGTTGAACTCGTCGCACCAGCCCTCCAGCCGGGCGATGTAGTCCTCGGTGATGCGCAGCGGCGGATACTTCGGGTTTTCGACGATCGGGGCGCACAGATCGGCGCCCACGTCGAACAGGTCGTTCTGCACCTGGCTCAGGGGAACCAACAGCTCGTCGGTGAGCCCGCCGACCGTGACGGCGACACCGATAGCGGCGTTGCACTCGTCGGTGTCGGCATAGGCCGCGAGCCGCACGTCGGTCTTGCGCACACGGCTGAAGTCGCCGAGCGCGGTGGTGCCGTCGTCGCCGGTCTTCGTGTAGATCCTGGTCAGGTGCACCGCCATGAACGCAGCTTAGTGTCGAGGAAACGGGGTCGTCTTACCCGTCTCCGGCGCCCAGGCGGCGCCTCGCGGCGTTGTCGTCGGCGCCGATACAACAGCGGTATCGGCGCCTCCTCCGCCTTGCGATGCATCCACCTGGGTCACCGGATCCGGGCAAGGAACCCCGTTTCCGCGACACTGGGCGCCGCTGCAGCGCTGCGCCGTCATGCGGCCGTCATGCGTTGGCCCCGGAGTCGACGAGCAGGGCCGCGCCCGTGATCGTGCGCCCGTCCTCGCCTGCCAGGTGGGCGACGGTGGCCGCGACGTCGTCGGCGGACTGGAACCGGCCGAGCGCGGTCTGCGCCCGCTGGGCCTCGGCATGGGGTGCGTCGGCCGGGTTCATGTCGGTGTCGGTCGAGCCGGGGTGCACGGTGTTGACGGTGATCCCGCGGGGGCCGAGCTCACGGGCGAGCCCACGGGTGAGGCCGGTGAGCGCCGATTTGGTCATCGCATAGAGCGTGATGCCGGGCCGGCCCACGAACTCGGCCAGGTTGCTGCCGATGTTGATGATCCGCCCACCCCGGCCGAGGTACGGGGATGCCGCCTGCGCGGCGACGAAGGCCGCCCGGATGTGCACGGCAATGGTTCGGTCGAGCTCCTCGGCGTCGACCTTCTCGAACGGGCCGAAGGGGAAGATCCCCGCGTTGTTGACGAGAACGTCGAGGCGCCCGAGTCGCTCGACGGTCGCGTCGACGGCGGCCGTGACGGCCGTGGGATCGGCGCTGTCCGCGCGGATCGCGACGCCGCGTCGACCCAGGCTCTCGATCTCGCGCACCACCGCCGTGGCGCGCTCCTGCGCGTTCACGTAGGTGAGTGCTACGTCGGCGCCGTCGCGGGCCAGCCGCAATGCGATCGCGGCACCGATACCGCGGCTGCCGCCGGTCACCAGCGCCACCCGGCCTCTGAGGTCGCTCATCAACGTCTCCATTCTGTAGTGATTGCTAAAGAAGTCTGACGCGTGCGGGCGGGGCTGGTCAAGAGGTATTTTGAGGGATCGCTACAGAAAGGGTGCCGATGACGGAGCGAGGACGTCCCCGCGGCTTCGACCGGGCCGAGGCGCTCCACCGCGCGATGGAGGTGTTCTGGGAGCACGGCTACGACGGCACGTCCATCGGCGAGCTGACCGCTGCGATGGGGATCCGCCCACCGAGCTTGTACGCGGCGTTCGGGAGCAAGGAGGCCCTGTTCCGCGAGGCCGTGGCGCTCTACGAGGAGCAGGAGGGCGAGCCGACGCTCCGGGCGATGTGCGACGAGCCCACCGCGGCGGCCGGCGTCGAAGCACTCCTGCGGGCCAACGTGCTCGCCTACACCGACCCCGACAAGCCGACCGGCTGCATGATCGTGCTGGCCGCAACCACGTACACGCCCAGCACAGCAGGGATCCGCGACTTCCTCACCGAGCAGCGGCGGTCGGCCACGGCGGCGGTGCGTGACCGGCTCGCCAGGGGCCAGGCCTCCGGGGACGTGCCGCCCGGCGCGGACATCGACGCGTTGGCAGCGTATGTGAGCACCGTGCAGTTCGGGATGTCGCTGCAGGCCCGTGACGGCGCCACCCGTGACGAGCTGTCCGCCGTGGTGGACCGGGCGATGGTGGCCGTCGAGCACCTGGTACGGCCGACCGCGTAGCGCTCGGGGCCACCGGATAGCGTCGGCGTTCGTGGCAGAGCATTTCGCGGTCAACGGGGGCGCCCGGCTCGCCGGCGCCGTCGACGTGGTCGGAGCGAAGAACAGCGTGCTGAAGCTGATGGCGGCGGCGCTGCTGGCGGAGGGCACCACGACACTCCGCAACTGTCCGGAGATCCTCGATGTCCCGCTCATGGCCGACGTGCTGCGCAGCCTCGGCTGCACCGTCACCGTCAAGGGGGACACGGTCACCATCGACGTTCCGGCGGAGCCGGGCGCGCAGGCCGACTACCGGTCCGTGTCGAAGCTGCGGGCGTCGGTGTGCGTACTCGGTCCGCTCGTCGCCCGGTGCCGCCGGGCGATCGTGCCGCTCCCCGGTGGTGACGCCATCGGCTCCCGCCCGCTCGACATGCATCAGGCCGGCCTGCGCAAGCTCGGCGCCACCACCGAGATCGAGCACGGGCGCGTGGTCGCCCAGGCCGACGAGCTGCGCGGCGCGCAGATCTGGCTCGACTTTCCCAGTGTCGGCGCCACCGAGAACATCCTGATGGCCGCCGTGCTCGCCGACGGCACCACGGTGATCGACAACGCGGCCCGCGAGCCGGAGATCGTCGACCTGTGCACGATGCTCCAGCAGATGGGCGCCAAGATCGACGGCGTCGGCACCTCCACGCTCAGCGTGCTCGGCGTCACCGGTCTGCAGCCCGCCGAACACCGCGTGATCGGCGACCGCATCGTGGGCGCCACCTGGGCGTTCGCCGCGGCGATGACTCGCGGCGAGGTGACGGTGCGCGGCGTGGACCCCCACCACATCGACCTGGTCCTCGACAAGCTGCGCACCGCAGGCGCCGACACCGTGGTCGGCAACGAGGAGTTCACCGTCCGGATGGACCAGCGCCCCACGGCCGTCGACTTCGTGACGCTGCCCTTTCCGGGATTCGCCACCGACCTCCAGCCGATGGCGATCGCGCTGTCCGCTGTCGCCGAGGGCACCTCGATGATCACGGAGAACGTGTTCGAGGCCCGGTTCCGGTTCGTCGACGAGATGGTGCGGCTCGGCGCGGACGCACGCACCGACGGCCACCACGCCGTGGTGCGCGGCGTCGACCGGCTCTCGAGCGCGCCGGTGTGGGCCAGCGACATCCGGGCCGGAGCGGGTCTCGTGCTCGCCGCACTGTGTGCCGACGGGCAGACCGAGGTGTGGGACGTCGAGCACATCGACCGTGGCTACCCGCGGTTCGTCGAGAACCTGCGCGGACTCGGTGCCGACATCCAGCGCGTCGAAGGCGAACCGAACCGGTAGCCCACCCAGGGTGGAACCGGGGGTCATCCCCACCCCGGTTCAGGGCGCTGCCCGGATGGGTCGGGCGGGCCTGCCGCACCAGGCTGTGATGGTGATCAATGACTGGCTCGGTTCCTTCTTCGCAATGATCGACGCACTGCCTGCTTGGCAGCTCTACGGCGTCGTCGGCCTGATGCTCGTCATGGAGACGTCGGTGCTGATCGGGCTGGTCACGCCCGGCGAGGTGGTCCTGCTCGCTGCGGCCACCACCGTAGGCAGCGCCGGTGAGTACGCGGCGCTGGCCGCCGTCGCCGCGGGCGCGAGCATGGTCGGGCAGAGCGGTGGATATCTGCTCGGCAGGCAGTTCGGTCCGCGGATCAGGGTGAGCCGGGCCGGCCGATGGATCGGGGAGCACAACTGGGTGCGCGCCGAGGCGGTGCTGCGGGGCGGTACCGGGCGCGCGATCGCCGGCTCACGGTTCCTCGCGGTGGCGCACTCGCTGGTGCCCGTGCTGGCCGGGACGCTGCGCATGCCCGTGCGCCGGTTCGCGGTCTACACGGCGCTGGGAGCCGTGTTGTGGGGCGTGGTCTACGTGGGGCTGGGCAGCGCGGCTTCGGCGGCGCTGCGACACGCGGCTCATCTCGTCGGGCCGAGCGTGACGGGAGTGGCGGTTGCCGCGGTGCTCGCCGTGGTGGTCGTCCGGATGGTGCGCAAGCGCCGGGCGGAGTCCGCCGCCCGCGCGTCGCTGCTCCAGGAAACGGGTAGCCGGTGAACCGCATGCGATAGCGGGCCGTGCGACGGTGCGCCGGTCCCACGGAGAGGATCAACCATGACGAGTGCCGCCGAGTCGACGAGCCGGTCCGCCCGGCAGGCCGCGAACAGCCGGGCTGTGAAGATCGGCGCACGGCTGGGCATCGGCGCCTACGGCGTCACCCACATCCTGATCGCGGTGCTGGCCCTGCAGGTGGCGTTCGGCAACCGCGGGGAGCGGGCCGACCAGACCGGCGCCTTCCAGGACCTCGCGCAGCAGCCGTTCGGTCAGGTGCTGCTGTGGGTGGTGGTCATCGGATTCGTTGCCGTGGTGCTGTGGCGGCTCGAGCAGGCGATCTGGGGCTTCGCCTACGAGTCCGACCGTACGAAGAGGCTGCGCGAGCGAGTGACGAGCGCCGGCAACGCGCTGGTCTTCGCGGTACTGGCGGCGCTGGCTGCGATGACGGCAGCGGGAAGCGGCGGTGGCGGCGGTGGCGGACAGGGGGCCACCGCGGGGGTGCTCGGGCTGCCCGGCGGGCAGCTCATCGTCGGCGCGGTCGGGATCGGGATCGGCGTGGTCGGCGTGGTCAAGGTCGTCGAGGGAGGCCGGAAGAAGTTCCTCGAGGACATGAGCGTGCCGGCGAACCGTGCCCAGCGGGCGACCGTGGAGCGCACCGGGCAGGTCGGCTCGGTCGCCAAGGGGATCACGATCGTGCTCATCGGGCTGCTCGTGGTGATCGCGGCGGTCCGGTTCCGGCCCGAGGAGGCATCCGGGCTGGACGTCGCACTCAAGACGCTCGCCGCCCAGCCGTTCGGGCCGTACCTGTTGGCCGTGATCGCGATCGGGCTCGCCGCCTACGGCGTCTTCTGCTTCTTCGACGCGCGGTACCACCGCGTCTAGGTCGGTCAGTCCAGCGCGCCCCGGCTCAGCACGACGCGCGCGTCGACCGCGTCGGAGTGGAACACCAGCAGCCGGTAGCCCCCGCTCGTCCGTCCGATGGTGGCGCGGATACCGGCCCCGCCGAGGCGGGACCGGAGCACCTGGGCGGCGGACTCCGTAGGGACGCGGGTGATCTCCTCGAGCAGCCCGTCGCCGGTGGGGTCGTCGGGGTCGGGGATGTGTGGGGCCGGCTGGTTGCGTCCCGTGCCGAACGTCCAGCGGAGAGCGAGAAGGAGCACGACCATCATCAGCAGGGCGCCGATGAGGGCGACGACCGGTGCACCGTCGACCATGCCGGACATTGTGCGCCTCTGACGCCGCGAGCGCGCCCCGCAGAGCTGGATCGATACGACCCGACTATCGGGTGTGATGCCGCTCCGTCCAGCCCGCTTGAAAAGCTACGCGCCAGTAGGCTTGGTGGGTCCGCAGGCCGGATCCACGACGCGGAGGTGTCCGGTGCCTTACCCGACCGACCGTGAGCGCGACCGTCCCTGGGTGATCAGGACCTACGCGGGCCACTCCTCCGCCGAGCGGTCCAACGAGCTCTACCGGCGCAACCTGGCCAAGGGCCAGACGGGCCTGTCGGTGGCGTTCGACCTGCCGACGCAGACCGGCTACGACCCCGACGACGAGCTGGCCAGGGGCGAGGTCGGCAAGGTGGGCGTGCCGGTGAGCCACATCGGGGACATGCGCGCGTTGTTCCGCGACATCCCGATGGGCGAGGCCAACACCTCGATGACGATCAACGCGCCGGCCATGTGGCTGCTCGCGCTCTACGTGGCGGTGGCCGAGGAGCACGGGGCGGACAGGGCGACGCTCGCCGGCACCACGCAGAACGACATCGTCAAGGAGTACCTCTCGCGCGGAACGTACGTGTTCCCGCCTGCGCCGAGCATGCGCCTGATCACCGACATGATCGCCTGGTCGGTCGCCAACATCCCGAAGTGGAACCCGATCAACATCTGCAGCTACCATCTGCAGGAGGCCGGGGCCACCCCGCCCCAGGAGCTCGCCTACGCGCTCTCCACGGCGATCGCGGTGCTCGACGCCGTGCGCGACTCCGGTCAGGTTCCGCAGGAGAAGTTCGGCGACGTGGTCGCACGCATCTCCTTCTTCGTCAACGCGGGTCTGCGGTTCGTCGAGGAGATGTGCAAGATGCGGGCGCTCGCCCAGCTCTGGGACGAGATCACACAGGAGCGCTACGGCGTCCAGGATCCCAAGCAGCGGCGTCTGCGCTACGGCGTGCAGGTCAACTCGCTGGGGCTCACCGAGGCCCAGCCGGAGAACAACGTCCAGCGGATCGTGCTGGAGATGCTCGCCGTCACCCTGTCCCGCGGGGCCCGGGCGCGCGCGATCCAGCTCCCGGCCTGGAACGAGGCGCTGGGGCTGCCCCGGCCGTGGGACCAGCAGTGGGCGCTGCGCATGCAGCAGGTGCTCGCCTACGAGACCGACCTGCTGGAGTACGAGGACCTCTTCGACGGCAGCCACGTGGTCGAGGCGAAGGTCGCCGAGCTCGTCGACGGCGCCCGTGCCGAGATCGAGCGGGTGCAGGAGATGGGCGGGGCCGTCGCCGCCGTGGAGTCCGGCTACATGAAGGGCCGGTTGGTGAGCTCGCTGGCCGAACGACGGCGTCGGATGGAGTCGGGCGAGGACGTCGTCGTCGGTGTGAACCGGTTCGACACCACCGAGCCCAGCCCACTGCAGGCGGCCGGTGCCGCCGCGATCGAGACGGTCGACCCGGCCACGGAGGCCGCCGCCGTGGAGGCGATCCGGGCCTGGCGGGCGGGCCGCGACGCAGGCGCCGTCGAGAGCGCGCTGGCCGTGCTGCGGGATGCGGCCAAGACCGACACCAACCTGATGGACGTCTCGATCGCCTGCGCCAAGGCGGGGGTGACCACGGGGGAGTGGGCCGGCGTCCTGCGTGAGGTCTTCGGTGAGTTCCGGGCACCCACCGGGGTGTCGGGCGCGATGGCGGGCGGTGAGGCGTCCGCCGAGATCACCGCCGTGCGCGAGCGCGTGCGGGCGGCGGGGGAGGCGCTCGGCTCCCGGTTGCGGATGCTCGTGGGCAAGCCCGGGCTCGACGGCCATTCCAACGGCGCCGAACAGGTGGCCGTGCGTGCGCGCGACGTCGGCTTCGAGGTGGTCTACCAAGGCATCCGGCTCACGCCTGCCCAGATCGTGGCGGCTGCCGTGCAGGAGGACGTGCACGTCGTCGGGCTGTCGGTGCTGTCCGGCTCGCACCTGGAGGTGGTGCCGGCGGTGGTCGAGGGACTGCGCGCGGCCGGTGCCGACGACGTGCCGGTGGTGGTCGGCGGCATCATTCCGCCCGAGGACGCAGCGGTGCTGCGGGAGCGCGGCGTCGCTGCGGTGTTCACGCCCAAGGACTACCGGCTCACCGACATGATGGACGAGATCGTGACACTGATCCGGAAAGTTCATCAGCTGCCCGAGTGACGCCTTGATCGGTTAATTGTCCGATTTGCCCCGACTGACTTACGGAATCGTTACCGAGCGCGGCGTTAATCTGTTGCTGATCACCCGATAGTGTGCATCAACCCGGGTGCCCGACCCCGAATCGGAGCACCCGGAGCAGCAACGTGAGGTGGATGCATGCCGGTGCGCCGATGACGGCCCCCAGCGACGTACCCGGCTCGGCGGTCCACGCTGAGCCCGAGGCCGTCACGGTGGGCATGGGAACAACGATTCAGGGACGGTCGCTCGGTGCGATCGCATGGCGGCGACTACGCCGCGACAAGGTCGCGCTGGGTGGGGCGGCCGTAATTGTGCTGCTGATACTCGTCGCGATCTTCGCGCCGCTCATCGTTGCATTACTCGGGCACCCGCCACTCGACTTCCACTACGAGAAGATCGATCCCGACCTGCAGGTGGCCAACGGGCCCCTCGGCGGGATCAGTCACGACTTCCTCTTCGGCGTCGAGCCCGTGAACGGGCGGGACATCTTCAGCCGGGTCGTCTACGGCTCGCGGATCTCCCTGCTCATCGCATTCCTCGCCACCCTGCTCGCGGTGCTGATCGGCGCCGTGCTCGGCGTGGTGGCGGGCTACTTCGGCGGCTGGGTCGACACGCTGATCAGCCGGACCATGGACGTGTTCCTGGCGTTCCCGATCCTGTTGTTCGCGCTCGCCCTGGCCGGGATCATCCCGGACCACGCCTTCGGCCTGGAGGGTGACGCCCTGCGGATCGCGCTCATCGTGGCGATCATCGGCTTCTCCAGTTGGCCCTACATCGGCCGCATCATCAGGGGTCAGGCGCTGTCGCTGCGCGAGCGTGAGTTCGTCGACGCCGCGCGCAGCCTGGGCGCTCGCAGCCCGCGGATCCTGTTCACCGAAATGATGCCCAACCTGGTGGCGCCGATTCTCGTCTATGCGACGCTGCTCATTCCCACGAACATCCTGTTCGAGGCCGCCCTGTCCTTTCTCGGGGTCGGTATCAGGCCGCCAACGCCGAGCTGGGGCGGAATGTTGTCGGACGCGACGCACTGGTTCCAGATCGCTCCGAACTTCATGATTTTCCCCGGGCTTGCCATCTTCGTGACGGTGCTCGCCTTCAACCTGTTCGGCGACGGCCTCCGCGACGCGCTCGATCCGCGGTCGCGGTAATTCATCCCATTTCCCGGCACCACCGGGACCTCCCCGACGAGAAGTAGGCGGAAAGCGTGAGAAATAGGAGAGTGGCGGCTGCCGCGGTCATCGCGGTCGCGGCCCTGGCCCTGGCGGCCTGCGGAGGCGGTAGCTCGGGCGGGAGCTCGTCGAGCGGTGCTGGGAACGACGCCGGCGGCGTCCACAACGTCTCGGACGTCACGGGCGGCACGATCCGGTACGCGAACGGCGGTGACTGGGACTCGCTGGACCCGGGCGACACGTACTACTCGTACTCCTGGAACTTCGCCCGCCTGTACGTCCGCTCGCTGGTGATGTTCAAGTCCGCGCCGGGCAAGGAGGGCGCCACGCTCGTGCCCGACCTCGCGGAGTCGCTCGGCAAGCCCAGCGACGACTCGAAGACGTGGACCTACACGCTGCGGCAGGGTGTGAAGTTCGAGGACGGCACGCCGGTCACCAGCAAGGACGTGAAGTACGCGGTCGAGCGGACGCTGGACAAGACGACCTTCCCCAACGGCCCGACCTACTTCAACGACTACCTCGACCTGCAGGGCTACACCAGCCCGTATGCGGA
Organism: Pseudonocardia yunnanensis; assembly: GCF_039534065.1. Classification (NCBI taxonomy): domain Bacteria; kingdom Bacillati; phylum Actinomycetota; class Actinomycetes; order Pseudonocardiales; family Pseudonocardiaceae; genus Pseudonocardia; species Pseudonocardia yunnanensis. The sequence goes on from NZ_BAAAUS010000043.1 coordinate 365,264, forward strand.
CTCGGACCCGAACAAGCTCGGGCTGAAGGCGATCGACACCCCCGACGACCGGACGATCGTCTTCCACCTGAAGCAGCCGTTCAGCGGGTTCGACTACTTCGCCCAGATGCCGAGCACCGCGCCGGTGCCCGTCGCGAAGGACACCGGGTCGAAGTACAAGGAGCACGTGGTCTCCACCGGCCCGTACATGTTCGATACCAACGAGCTCGGCAAGAGCTTCTCGCTGGTGCGCAACCCGAACTGGGACCAGGCGACCGATCCGAACCGCAAGCCGTTGCCGGACCGCATCGAGGTCTCGCTCAACGTCAACGCCGACGACATCGACAACCGGCTGCAGTCCGGTGACCTCGACGTCGCGATCGAGGGCACGGGTGTCGGGCCGTCGGCTCAGGGCAAGATCCTTGCCGACCAGACGCTCAAGGCGAACACCGACTCGGCTCTGAACGCCCGGCTCTGGTACACCGCGCTGAACCCCGACGTCGCGCCGCTCGACAACATCCACTGCCGCAAGGCGGTCGAGTACGCGACCGACAAGACCGGCTACCAGCGCGCGTACGGCGGCTCCACCGGTGGCGACATCGCGAGCAACCTGCTCCCTCCGGTGATCGCCGGTGCCCAGCAGTTCGACCCCTACCCCACCCCGGGCAACGCGGGTGACGTGGCGAAGGCCAAGGACGAGCTCGCCCAGTGTGGCCAGCCGAACGGCTTCACCACGGGCGTCTCCTACCGGGCGGAGCGGCCGAAGGAGAAGGCCACGGCCGAGGCGCTGCAGCAGTCGCTCGCGAAGGTCGGCATCAACCTGGAGATCAAGCCCTACCCGCTGACCGACTACGGCAAGCTCTACGCGGGCAAGCCGGACTTCGCGAAGGCCAACAACCTCGGCCTGATCGTCTACGGCTGGGCCGCCGACTGGCCCGACGGCTACGGCTTCCTCGCGCAGATCACCGACAGCCGGGTGATCCGCGCTACCGGCGGCAACAGCAACTTCGGTGTCAAGGACCCCGAGGTCGACGCGATGCTCGACAAGGCGGTGACCACCACCGACACCGCTGCGCGCGAGAGCATGTGGGTCGACATCGACAAGAAGGTCATGGACGACGCGTACATCGTGCCGGGCATCTGGGCCAAGGGTCTGCTCTACCGGCCGAAGAACCTGACCAACGTGTTCATCACCGACGGCTACCAGATGTACGACTACCTGGCGCTGGGCACCACCCGCAAATAGGTGCTCCCCGGCGTAACGACCTGAGGTAGGTGAAGGCACGTGGTGTGCCGGTGGTCCGCACCTGACCGGTGTGGGCCACCGGCCACCCAGCCGTAAGTGATGGCCATCTACATCGTGCGGCGGCTGGTCGCGGCGGTGATCCTGCTGCTGATCGTCACGGCCGCCGTGTTCGCGATCTTCTTCCTGGTGCCACGGATCGCCGGTGCCACTCCCGAGGATCTCGCGTCGCGCTACGTCGGCAAGACCGCCGACGCGGCGGCGATCCACGAGATCGCGGTGAAGCTCGGGTTCACCGACTCGATCTGGGTGCAGTACGGCCGGTTCCTCAAGGGGCTGGTGGCGGGTGCCGACTACAGCACCGGTCCGACCACCGTGCACTGCCCGGCGCCGTGCTTCGGGTACTCCTTCCTGACCCAGAACCCGGTGCTGCCCGACCTGCTCGACCGGCTACCCGTGACGCTGTCGCTCGCCGCGGGTGCCGCACTCATCTGGGTGGCCGCCGGTGTCGCGACCGGTGTGGTGTCGGCGCTGCGGCCCGGCAGCATCTTCGACAGGGCCGCGATGGGCGTCGCGCTCGCCGGGGTGTCGCTGCCGATCTTCTTCACGGGGCTGCTGTCCCTGGCGGTCTTCAGCTACGCCCTCGGCATCACCGCGCCCGGTGGCAGCTACGTGCCGATCGAGGAGAACCCGCTGGAGTGGGGCTACGACCTGCTCCTGCCGTGGATCACGCTGGCGTTCCTCTACGCCGCCGGGTACGCGCGGCTGACCAGGGCCGGGATGCTCGACACGATGGGTGAGGACTTCATCCGCACCGCCCGCGCGAAGGGCCTCCCGGAGCGGACGGTCGTGGTCAAGCACGGCCTGCGGTCGGCCCTCACCCCGATCCTGACGATCTTCGGGCTCGACCTCGGGCTGCTCCTGGGCGGCGCGATCCTCACCGAGAGCACCTACTCACTACCCGGGATCGGCAAGTACTCGGTGGACGCCGTGGTCAACAACGACCTGCCGAAGGTGCTCGGTGTCGTGATGATCGGGAGCATCTTCATCATTCTCGCCAACCTGGTGGTGGACCTGTGCTACGCCGTCGTCGACCCACGGGTGCGGTATTCGTGACCCTCGACGCAGCTGTACCCGCGGAGGCGGAGTGACCGAGAACGTGCTGGCAGACGGACTGCCACCGATGCCACCGGAGAGCGTCGACGGGGCGCGTGCATTCCTGGACGTGCGCGACCTGCGGGTGCACTTCCCCACCGACGACGGCGTGGTCAAGGCCGTGGACGGGCTGTCGTTCAGCCTCGAGCGGGGCAAGCGGCTGGGCATCGTCGGCGAGTCCGGCTCCGGCAAGAGCGTGACCAGCCTGTCGATCATGGGCTTGCACAAGGCCGGCGCCGCGAAGATCTCCGGCGAGATCTGGCTGGGCGGCCAGGAGCTCGTCTCCGCCGGACGGGAGCAGGTGCGCAAGCTGCGCGGCCGCACGATGGCGATGATCTTCCAGGACCCACTGTCGGCGATGCATCCCTACTACTCCGTCGGCCAGCAGATCGTCGAGGCGTACCGGCTGCACCACGACGTGAGCAAGCGGGACGCCCGGGCCCGAGCCGTGGAGCTGCTGGACCGGGTCGGCATCCCGCAGGCGGCGCGGCGCTTCGACGACTACCCGCACCACTTCTCCGGCGGGATGCGCCAGCGCGCGATGATCGCGATGGCGCTGTCGTGCAACCCGGAGCTGCTCATCGCCGACGAGCCGACCACCGCTCTCGACGTCACGGTGCAGGCCCAGATCCTCGACCTCATCCGCGACCTGCAGGCCGAGTTCAACTCCGCGGTGATCATCATTACGCACGACCTGGGCGTGGTCGCCGAACTGGCCGACGACATCCTGGTGATGTACGGCGGGCGCGCGATCGAGACCGGCACGGCGGCGGACGTCTTCACGACACCGGAGCACCCCTACACGTGGGGGCTCCTCGGTTCGCTGCCCCGGTGGGACCGGGAGCGCACCGAGCGGCTGATGCCGATCCCCGGTAGCCCGCCGAGCCTGATCAACGTGCCCGCCGGCTGCGCGTTCCACCCCCGGTGCGCCTATGACGAGCTCACCGGCGGACTGGCCACGACCGTGCGCCCGGAGCTGCACGAGGTGGGCACGAACGGACACCGGGTGGCCTGCCACCTGCCCGACGAGCGCAGGCGGCAGATCTTCGACGACGAGATCAGGCCGAAGCTGTGACGACCGACCGGACGGGTACCGAACCGATGATCACCGAACCGGCCGCGGGGCCGGCGCACGCCACGGAGGCGACCCCGGCCGAACGGGAGACGCTCCTGCGCGTGTCCGGGTTGCAGAAGCACTTCCCGGTGCGCCGGGGCCTGCTGCAGCGCCAGGTCGGCGCGGTGCAGGCCGTGGACGGCCTGGACTTCGAGGTGTTCCGCGGCGAGACGCTGTCGCTGGTCGGCGAGTCGGGCTGCGGCAAGACCACGACGGGCCGGCTGCTCACCCGGTTGATCGAGCCGACCGGCGGCACGATCGTCTTCGAGGGGCGCGACATCAGCCACCTCCCGCAGGGGGCGATGCGCCCGCTGCGCCGGGAGATCCAGATGATCTTCCAGGACCCCTACTCGTCGCTGAACCCGCGGCACACCGTGGGCACGATCGTCGGGGCGCCGTTCCGGATCCAGGGTGTGGAGCCGCCCGGCGGAATCCGCAAGGCCGTGCAGGAGCTGCTGTCGCTGGTCGGGCTGAGCCCCGAGCACTACAACCGCTACCCCCACGAGTTCTCCGGCGGCCAGCGCCAGCGCATCGGCATCGCCAGGACGTTGGCGCTGCGACCGAGCCTCATCGTCGCCGACGAGCCCGTGTCGGCCCTGGACGTGTCGATCCAGGCGCAGGTGGTGAACCTGCTGGAGGATCTGCAGGACGAGCTCGGCCTGACCTACGTCTTCATCGCGCACGACCTCTCCGTCGTGCGGCACGTGTCGGACCGCGTGGCCGTGATGTATCTCGGCAAGATCGTGGAGATCGGGGAGAGCGCCGCCGTCTACACCCGCCCGATGCATCCGTACACCGTCGCGCTGCTCTCAGCGGTGCCGGTGCCCGAGACGCAGCGGCGGGACAAGCGGGAGCGGATCCTGCTCAAGGGCGACGTGCCCAGTCCGTTGAACCCGCCACCGGCGTGCCGGTTCCACACCCGCTGCTGGAAGGCGCAGGAGATCTGCGGCACCACCGAGCCGCCGCTCGTGGAGCTGGCGCCCGGTCAGCAGGTGGCCTGCCACTTCCCGGAGAACGTGCCCGCGTAGGCGCGTCAGCGGCCGTTCTCCTCGTCCTCGCGTTCGCCGCGCCGCCGGAAGAACGCGAGGCCGGGGATGCCCTGGATCGCCTGGCGCATCTCCTTGAGCTGTTCGAGCAGCTCGTGGACGTCCGGGCCGACGCGGTCGAGCGTGGTGAGGATCGGCATGATGTCGTTCTCCATGTGCTCCGTGAGCTGCGGGAGCTGGTCGATCAGCCGGATCGCGGCGTGCACCTCCTCCTCGGAGAACTCGTCGACGAAGCGCCGGGCGAGCGGCGCCACCTGCTGCGCGATCGGCTGGTAGACGGCGAGCAGCTCGGTTGCCCCGTCCGCAGCGCCGGACGCCTGCTCGACGACCGTGCCGGCGCGGTCGGCGACCGCGGTGGCCTTCTCGATCACCACGCCCGCGCTGTCGGCCACGGCGCCCGCCCCCGCCACGAGCTCCGCGGCGCCGTCGGCCACCGTGCTCGCCCGGGCGACGAGCCCGGCGGCGTCGTCGGCGACACCTGCGGCCCGCGTGACGAGTTCGGCGGCGCCATCCGCCGCGGTGCGCACCTCGACGAGCAGCGGGTCGACCCGACGGACGAGGTGATCGGCGTCGGTGAGCACCGTGTCCACCCTGGCGACGGCCGTGCGCACGTTCACGAGTACCTCGTCGACCGAGCCGACCAGCACGTCCGCCCGGTCGACGATCCCCTCCACCCGGTCGGCCACCGCGGCGATCCGGGCGACGAGGGCCTCGGCATCGTCGAGCAGGGCGGACGCCCGCTCGGGCAGTGACGCGACGACCTCGACGGCTTCCTCGGTCCACCCCATCACCGCCCTGGCTCCGGTGATGACGTCGGATGGGCCGACCCAGACGGGGAGCCCGGCGATGCGCAACATGCGGCGATCCTCGCGCACAGGAGCACGTCCGGCTCGCTCGGATCGATGTTCCCTGCCGCCAAGAGTTCGTATTGCTTTCGCGTAACGAGTCGAATGAGTGCGCCACTGTGCCCAGTGCGTTCGGGGGTGGTCACCTACGTTCGGTTGATGACCGGGCGCCAATGAAGGCGACCGGCCCGCTCGATCCGGAAAGGAACCACCATGACGCAGCGACCCTGGAGCAGGCGCGATTTCTTCCGTCGCACCGCCGCAGCAGGTGCGGTGGCACTCGGCGGAACAGCGGCACTATCCGCCTGCACCAGTACGAACGCCGGTGGCGGCAGCGTGCTGGAGAACGCGCGCAACAGCGGTTCGATCCGCATCGGCATCGCCGGTGAGGAGCCCTACGGTTTCACAGGAACGGACGGCCAGGTCACGGGCGAATCTCCCGAGATGGCCCGCGCGGTGTTGCAAGCGATCGGCATCGGCAACGTGGAGGCCGAGCAGGTGGACTTCGGTTCGCTGATCCCGGCGCTCAACGCCCGCCGGTACGACATGGTCTGCGCCGGCATGAACATCACCCCCGAGCGCTGTCAGCAGGCCGCCTTCTCGAACCCGGACTACACGGCGCTCACCGCCTTCCTCGTACCGCGGGGCAACCCGGAGCAGGTCACGACGTTCCAGAACATCGCGCAGAAGAACCTGAAGCTCGCCGTGCTCGGCGCTGCAGTGGAGCAGGGGTACGCCGAGGCCGCGGGCGTCCCGGCCGCCAACATCAGCCCCTTCGACGACCAGAACGCGCTGCTGCAGGCCGTCACCGCGGGCCGGGTCTACGCCGCGGCGCTCACCGACATCTCGCTGAAGTGGCTCGCGGGCAAGAATCCGCAGGCGGCTGTTGAGGTCACCCCGGGCTTCCAGCCCACCGAGAACGGCCAGGAGGTCGTCTCCGCGGGGGGGTTCGTGTTCCGGCAGGCCGACAACGACCTGCGGGAGGCGTTCAACACCGAGCTGCAGAACCTGCATGCGAGCGGGCGCTGGGTGCAGATCGCCTCGCCGTTCGGGTTCTCCGAGGCCAACCTCCCGCCTGCCGGGCTGACCACCCAGCAGCTCTGCGCGGCCTGAGCCGCCCGTGGACAACGTAGGAACCTTTCTGTCCGTCATCGCCCAGGGCCTGCCGGAGACGGTGATCGCCACCGTCGGCGGGATCGCCCTGACGATCGTGCTCTCCTTCGCTGCCGGACTCGCTCTCCTGTCGCCGAGGCGATCGGTGCGGGTGATCAGCCGGATCTACGTGGAAGGGCTGCGCGGCACCTCCGAGGTCGTGCAGCTGTTCTGGATCTTCTTCGCACTCCCCGTGCTCGTCGGTTTCGAGATCGTGCCCATCTGGGGCGGCGTGCTCGTGCTCGGTCTCAATCACGGCGCGTACGGCGCCGAGATCGTGCGCGGGGCGATCCAGTCGGTGCCCCGGGCTCAGTACGAGGGTGCGCTCGCGCTCAGTCTCTCTCCCGCACAACGAATGTTCCGGGTGATCCTGCCGCAGGCCGTGGTGGAGATGATCCCGCCGTTCAACAACCTTTTCATTCAGTTGCTCAAGAGCACGTCGCTGCTGTCGTTCGTGTTCATCAGCGAGATCACCCGGCAGGCCACGCAGATCCTCGTGCCGCGATTCAACCCGCAGGTGCTGGAGATCTTTCTGCTCTTGCTTCTCGTCTACCTCGTGCTGTCACTGATCATCACCGCGGTGATGCGTTTGCTGGAACGCAAGGCCGCGGCCCGGCTCGGGCGGGGCCCCTCGCAGCGGGCCAGACGGGCCGCCGTCAGGGGGGCGGTCTGATGCCGCAGCAGGTCTGGGACTGGAACTACGCGTTCTCGATCCTGCCCGCGCTGCTCGAAGGGCTGGGCCTCACGCTGCTGGCGACGGTGCTCGGCTCGATCGTCGCGATGATCCTGGGATTGCTGCTCGCGGTGCTGCAACGCGGCCCAAAGCCGCTCGCGGTGGCCGTGCGCGGGTTCGTCGAGTTCGTGCGCAGCACACCGCTGCTCGTGCAGATCTTCTTCCTGTTCTTCGTGCTGCCGCAGTTCGGCATCGTGCTCAGCGCGCTGACGGTCGGCGTGATCGCGCTCGGGGTGCACTACGCCTGCTACACGTCGGAGGTCTACCGCGCAGGCATCGAGGCGGTACCGCGTGGGCAGTGGGAGGCGGCCACAGCCCTCAGCCTGCCCCGGTCGCGGGTCTGGACCGGCGTGGTGCTGCCGCAGGCGATCCCGCGGGTCGTGCCGGCTCTGGGCAACTACGTCATCTCGATGTTCAAGGAGGTGCCGCTGCTCACCGCGATCGGACTGCTCGACGTCGTCGGCCGGGCGCAGGAAGCGGGCGACACCTACTTCCGCTACGTGGAGCCGTACACGATCGCGGGGCTGCTCTTCCTGCTGCTGAGCTACCCTGCCTCCCTGCTGGTACGGAGATTGGAACGCCGTGTCGGAACCATCTGAGCCGATGATCGTCTTCGACCGCGTGGAGAAGCGGTTCGGCGACAACGTGGTGCTCTCCGACCTGAGCTTCACGGTCGCCCCCGGCGAGCACGTCACGCTGATCGGGCCGTCGGGTTCGGGCAAGACGACGATCCTGCGGCTGCTCATGAGCTTGGAGTCGGTGAACGACGGAACGATCACCGTCGGAGGACGCTACCTCTCGCACATGGAGAAGGGCGGCAAGCTCGTCCCTGCCGACGAGAAGCACAGCCGTGAGGTGCGCAAGCACATCGGCATGGTGTTCCAGCAGTTCAACCTCTTCCCGAACATGACGGTGCGCGGCAACCTCATCGAGGCGCCCACCCGAGTGCTGGGCCTGTCCAAGGACGAGGCGAACGCCCGTGCCGAGGAGCTGCTCGACCTCGTCGGTCTCCGGGAGAAGATCGACGAGCACCCGTCGCGGCTCTCCGGAGGGCAGCAGCAGCGGGTGGCCATCGCGCGGGCGCTCGCGATGCGGCCGGACGTCCTGCTGCTGGACGAGGTGACCTCGGCGCTGGACCCCGAGCTGGTCGCCGGCGTGCTCGCCCTGCTGCGCGACATCGGCACCACCACCGACATCACCATCCTCTGCGTCACGCACGAGATGGGGTTCGCGCGCGACTTCTCCCACCGCGTGATGATGTTCGACGGTGGAAAGGTGATCGAGGACGCGCCACCCGCGCAGTTGTTCACCGACCCGGAGCAGCCGCGCACGAAGGAGTTCCTGAAGGCAGTGCTGGAACGGGGGTAAACCGGCCTCCCTGCGCGGCCGAGCGGCACGCCCGTCCGATAGGTCGGTACGGACGCGCCGCTCGTCCGTCGGGATCGGGTTTTAGCGAGCTGATTCCGAGATCGCGTCGGACTGAAGATCGGCCGGCTTGACGAACAATCGAGGGCATGAATACGCTGTGACTCCTGCTCGAAGTCATCAGCCTTTGCGGAGCGCGACTCCTGAGCGGATCGACAGGATCCGGGGAGATCGAAAAGATGGATTGCAGCGCGGCAGAGGTCACGGAACCGATCGCCGGTACAGCGCGATGGAGAATTGAGCAGCCGGCCTGGCGTCATTGCGGCGGGTTGATCCATCGGGCGGTTGGGGGTATCGGCTCTACCTGACCACCCGAGGTTTTCCATGTCCGAGGACGAGGCCGAGAGGCTGACCAGACGTCGTTTCATCGCTCTGTCCGGCGCTGCCGGGGCAGGCGCTCTCCTCGCCGGAGGTCCGGCCGAGAACGCCTGGGCACAGTCCCTGCTTGCCGACTGCGGCGGTCTGAACGACACCGATTACCTGTGGGTGTCAGCCAAGGAATGTGCCGCTGGAACCAAAAAATGCCTGTTCACAGCGAAGGACTACGCGCTGGTGAAAGGCGCCCGGACGACGGGTCCGACAACCAATAACAACCTGCTCGTACCTACCGCTCGCAGGCAGGGCATCGAGTGCCCGCTGATCTGGCAGCCGCAGGAATGGAACTACTGGAAGAGCGCGTGGGAGCACGCTCTCAGTGGGCCCACCAAGGTCGTTAATCACGCCAACATCGGGCTGGGTATCAACTCGGTTGCAGCTCGGCAGCAAAAACAGTTGCACATTCACATCGCCGGAATGCAGCCGGTGGTGCAAGCCGAGCTCAAGAAGGCCGACGCTAGTATCACGACGGACCCGACGAAGTGGGACGCATCCCGGGTGACGATCCAGGGCGTCAAGTATCGTGTACTCCGCCGCAATGATCTGAACGCGAACCTGTTCAAGCTTGCCGTGGACAACGTGGCGAAGAACAACATGAGTGAGCAGACCATGCTGGTCACGAATCGGGATGCAGGTGGCTTCTACATCCTCAACAGTCAGCGGGGTGGCAACCTCATGGGCACCGATGCGTGCGACCCGCTGCTGGTCAAGAAGTGAGCCCCGTTCTCTCGGTGGCATGTGCGCGCCCTGGTGGGTTCAGCGGCGGCGGGATTCGTGGGCGAGGATCGCGAGCTGGATGCGGTTGGTCAGGTCGAGCCTGGTCAGGGCGCTGGAGATCGTCGCCTTGATGCTCGACGTCGACAGGTGCAGCCGCTCGGCGATCTCGGCGTTGCTCAGCCCTTCGGAAACCGCGTGGGCGACCTCGCGCTCGCGGTCGGTCAGAAGGTTCATGCGAGCGACGGCGTCGGAGTCGCCGGACGTGTCCGGGCCGGGTCGGCCTGCCGCCATCGCGATCACGCTGCGGGTGACGCTGGGCGAGAGCACGGGGTCGCCCGCAGCCGCGCGGCGCACGGCGTCGACGATCTGGGCGGGCGGCGTGTGCTTGAGCAGGAAGCCCGCGGCGCCCGCGCGCAGTGCGGCGAGCACGGTCTCGTCCGCGTCGAACGTCGTCAGCATCACCACGGCGGGACCGCCGACTGCGGAGCCGGTCCGGCGCCCCAGCGCCGTGGTGGCGGTGATGCCGTCGAGCACCGGCATGCGCACGTCCATCAGCACGACGTGCGGGGCGAGCCGGCCCACGGCGTCGACCACGTCCGCGCCGTCCGCTGCCCCGCCCACGACCTCGATGTCGCCCGCGCCGCCCAGCATCATCGTGAGCCCGCTGCGGACGAGGGGGTCGTCGTCGACGACGAGCACGCGGATCCGGCCGTCTTCGCTCATCGCGGCCACGGCATGCTCGCGCGCAACCGGAACTGCCCGTCCGCGATATCGCGGGTGAGCTCTCCACCGTGCAGGGCGACCCGCTCGGCGAGCCCCGTCAGCCCTGATCCAGCTCCTGGGATCTCGCTCGTCGTGACCCCGACGGGCACCGGGTTGCCGACCTCCACCACGACCTCACCGCCCGGTTCACCCCTGACCAGCACATCGACCGCGGCGCCGGGGGCGTGCTTGCGGGCGTTCGTGAGGCCCTCCTGCACCATCCGGTAGACGGTGCGCTGGAGCTGCGGACGCAGCGCGGTGAGGTCGTCGGCGAGGTCCGCGTGCACCTGCTGGCCGCTGCGCCGCGCCTCGTCCACCAGCGCGGGAAGGCGGTCCGTCGTGGGTTGCGGGGCGGCCCGGATCTCCTCCCGTTCGACGTCGGCTGTCGCGTCTTCGTGACGCAGCAGGTGGAGCACCTCGCGGAGCTCTTCGAGCGCCTGGTTCGCGTTGGACCGCACGACGCTCACCGCACTGTGCACCTCGGCGGCTGTCGGTGGCGGCGCTGTGCCGGCCTCCGCCATGGCGGTGCGGTACTCGAGGGCGCCCGCGTGCACCGACAGCAGGGAGATCCGGTGCGCGAGCACGTCGTGCATCTCCCTGGCGATCCGCTGCCGCTCGGCGTGGCGGCTCTCCTCCAGTTGCCTCGCGTGCTCGCGCCGCTCGGCGTCGGCGCGCAGTCGCAGGGCCAGCACGAGCTGGCGCCGGGCGCGGACGCCGAGCCCAGCGGTGATCACCAGCGCCGTGCCCAGCAGGATCACGATGATCCACGGGGCGGGCGGGCCGAACACGGGCGGGAAGTACGTCGTCATGTACGGCAGGCCGAGCACCACCATGCCGAAGCTGATCGGCACCGCGTACTTCCAGCCCCGGTGCAGGGCGAGGGAGAACAGCAGCAGGAACACGGCGCCGGTCGCCGTGTTGGACATCGACGCTGCGACGGCGGCCAGGATCCCGGTGGCCACCGGGAACCGCCGCCGCCACCACAGCGCGAGACAGGCCACTCCGCCGAGGAGCGGATCGACGATTCGGAGCCAGGTGGGCAGGCCGAACATGTCGGGCAACATCACGAGCGTGTGCTCGGAGGCGCCGACGACCACGGCCACCAGGCACATCACGAGATCGACGCCCCAATCGCGGGGCGTGCGCCGGGCCGAGCCGCTGATGGAGCGGTGATCCGGGTCGGCCGCGCGGGCCAGCTCGCCGGGCAGCATCCAGCGGTCCACCGGGGGCGCGGGGGGCCGGGCGGTGTCGACCATGAGACGAACTGTACGGAAGGGACGTATGCCCGATAGATGTGGTTTTCCGGCCGAATCGTGGTCGATCGGTCAGCGGCACTGGCCGATCGGCCGCAGATCGCGGCACGGCGGACGGGCAGCGTTGCGCCCATGCCGATCGACTCCCCGACTGCCCTCCAGATGGAGGGGCTCACCAAGGTCTTCTCCGGGAAGCCGGCCGCCGACCATGTGAGCCTGTCGGTGCCGGTCGGCTCGCTGACCGGGCTCGTCGGGCCGAACGGTGCGGGCAAGACCACCTCGCTCGCCATGACCGTCGGCCTGCTGCGCCCGGACTCCGGCACGGCCGCCGTCCACGGCATCGACGTCTGGACGGATCCGACCCGGGCGAAGGCACTGCTCGGCGTGCTGCCCGACGGCCTCGCGCTCCCCGAGCGGCTCACCGGCGGCGAGCTGCTCACCTACTGGGGGCTGCTGCGTGGCATGTCCGCCGACGTGGTGCGGGCCAGGTCGGCGGAGCTGATGCGCATCCTCGAGCTCGACGAGGTCGAGGACCGCGGTGTGCTGGTCATCGAGTACTCGACCGGCATGCGAAAGAAGATCGGGCTGGCCACCGCGCTTCTGCACGCGCCGAAGGTGCTGGTGCTCGACGAGCCCTTCGAGGCGGTCGACCCGGTCTCGGCCCGCGTGCTGCGGGGCATCCTGCGCCGTTTCGTCGCCGCCGGGGGGTCGGTGGTGATCTCGTCGCACGTGATGTCGCTGGTGGAGGACCTCTGCGACCGCGTGGCCATCATCGCGGCAGGGCGGGTGCTGGCCGCCGGAACGCTCGCGGAGGTGCGGGGGACCTCGACGCTGGAGGACACCTTCGTCCGGCTCGTCGGGGAGCGCGAGATCGGGGAGGGGGAGCTGGCGTGGTTGGCGAGCTGATCCGGCTCAAGCTCACGATCCAGCGGCACTCGCTCAGCTGGAAACGGGTGCTCGGCCTCGTCCTGGGCGTTGCCGCCGCGCTCGCCACCTGGCTGGCCGTGCTGGTCGCGGCGCCCGCGGCCCGGTCGGACGTCCTGCTGTTCGTGCTGGCCGCCTGGCTGGTCGGCTGGCTGGTCGGACCGATCCTGACCTCGGGGGCGGCCGTCCTGCGGCCCGAGTACTTCACGCTCCTGCCGCTTCCCCGGCAGTGGCTCGGGCTGGGACTGCTCGCATCGGTGTTCGTCGGCGTCGGCGCCGCCGTCACCGGCGCGGCGATCCTCGCGCTGGTCGGGTACGCGGTCGTGACGGCCTGGCCGGCCGTCGTGTCGATCGCCGTGGCCGTCGTGACCGCCGCGGTGGGGGGCGTGCTGCTGCTCGTCTTCGTCGTGGCGCTCTCCCGGGTGGTGTACGCGCTGCTCGGCGCGGCGATGCGCACCCGGATGGGCGTCGAGATCGCGGCGATCCAGTACGGGCTGATGCTCTCGTCGATGTTCGTCGGGTGGCTGATCGTCTCGCCCGTGATCAGCGCTGTGCCGGTGTTCCTGCGCGAGGGCTTCGGTGGGTCGGGGGTTTCGGGGGTGCTGAGCCTGTTCCCCAGCAGCTGGCCCTTGCTCGCCGTCGACGCCGCGGTCTCCGGCGACTACGCGTCGGCGGCGGGGCTGATCGGTGCGCTCGCGCTGGTGACGGCGCTGGTGGTGGCCGCGGCCGTCGCACTGCTGACGCCGTACGTGGGCAACCGCACCGTCCGGCGCCGGGGGCGGCCGTGGGGGAGCCGGGTGCTCACCCGCGGCCGGGTGCTTCCCGGCACCCCGCTCGGTGCCGTGGTGGGCAAGGAGCTGCGCACCTGGTGGCGGGATCCGTGGCGCAGCCTGGAGGTCCGCTCGTCGATCTGGTTCGGGATCTTCGTCGCGATCTACGGTGTGATCGCCGGGATCCCGCAGCTAGCCGGTCTGGCCGGCATCGCCGTCGCGCTGATGGTGGGGCTCAGCGGGGCGAACCTGTTCGGCCAGGACGGCACCGCACTCTGGCAGCTCGTCGCGGCGCAGAGTCCCCGGGCGGTCCGAGCAGACATCCGCGGCCGGCAGATCGGGCTGGTGGTGGCGCTCGGCCTGCCCGCGTTCGGTCTGTCGTTTCTGATGATGGCGCTGACCGGGGTGTGGGACTTCGCGGTGCCGGTCGTCGCCGGCCTCCTGGCGACCCTCGGGGTCGGCAGCGGCATCGCGGTCGTGATGTCCGTCGTCGGAGTGACGCCCGGTGTCGACCCGCACCGGCGGGTCAACGCAACAGACGCCGGTGAGAACAACTTCTCCATCAATGTGGCGCTCTGGTCGATTCTGACGCTTGTCGGGCCCACGGTCGCGGTGGCCGTACCGCTGGTCGTCGGCGGACAGGACCAGCCGGCGTGGCTCGTCCTCACGGCCCTCGCCGTGGCGATCGTGAACGGCCTGGTGGCGGCCTGGTTGTGCGGTGCCGTGGCGGCCCGGCGCCTCGAGACCCACCTGCCCGAGACCTTCGCCCGGCTGCGTTACCCGGGCACTGCCGCGACCAAGGGGCGCGGCGGCGGGCTCCTCGGCTACCTGTCCGGCCAGGCGGAGAGCTCGGCGCTCGCGGCCGCGGCTGCGGCCAAGGGGGAGAAGCCGGCACCGCGGAAGACGGAATCCGCACCACAGAAGGAGCGAGTGGGATGACCGCGTCTGGACCGGTTGCGAGCGCGGGGTACGGGGGCACTCCGCAGTCGGAGCGCAAGCTCGCCCCCGACCTGGCGCGTGGGGTGATGCTCCTGCTGATCGCGATGGCCTATGCCGGGGTGTACGCGGGGGTCGCGTTCGGGGGCCGGCTTCCGGAGGGCACCTCGGTCGCCGACACCGTGGCGCGGTTCGTGGTGGTGCTCGTGCTGGACAACCGGGCGTTCCCGATGTTCGCGGTCCTGTACGGCTACGGGCTGGCCTGGATGGTGGCCCGGCGGCGTCGGTCCGGCGCGGCGGATTCCGAGATCCGCAGGCTGTTGCGTCGCCGCAGCCTGCTGCTCGTCGCCTTCGGCTCGGTGCACGCGTTGCTGGTGTTCCCCGGGGAGATCCTCGCCTCCTACGGGCTGGCCGGGCTCGTGCTCGGCTGGCTGCTGTTCCGGTCCGACCGCGCCGTCGCGCGCACGATCGCGGTGCTCGTGCCCTGCTACGTCGTCACCGTGACGGCGGCGATGGTCTCCCTGGCGGCGGCCCCCGACGTCGCGGGGTACGCGGTGCCGGGGTACATCACGGCCGCGGACTGGTCGATGCGGCTGGCCGGCGTTCCGTTCACTCCGATCTTCATCGCTGTGGCCTACCCGCTGCTCCTGCTCGTGGTGCTGGGCTTCCGCGCCGGTCGCAGCGGGTTGCTCGACGACCCGTCCCGTCATCGCCCACTCCTGATCCGCATCGCGGTCGGCGGGATCGCCACGTCGGTGCTCGGCGCGCTGCCCGCAGCCCTGATCGCGATCGACGCCGTCCGCCCTGACATCGTGTCCACCGGCGCCCTGCTCGCGCTGCAGGTGCTCACCGGTGTGCTCGGCGGGGCGGGCTACGCGGCGGCGTTCGGTCTGCTCGCACTTCGCCTCGACGAGCGGCGGGGCCCGATCACGCGCGCCGTCGTCGCAGTGGGCCAGCGGTCGCTGACCTTCTACCTGTTCAACTCGGTGCTCGTCGCGGTGGTGCTGCACCACGACCTGCTGGCTGTGGGGGATCGGGTCGACAGCATCGGGGCGCTGGCGGTCGCCGCCGCCGTCTGGCTCGTGGCCCTGGCCGTGGCGGCGTGGATGGACCGCACCGGCCGTCCCGGTCCGGTGGACGCGCTGCTGCGCCGGCTCGTGAGCGGCAGCCGGCCGCATGATCAACGCGCAGTGGATCAGCCGCGACCGTGACCACGTGCGCGTTCGGCGGCCGGTACGTCAGTCCGTCCAGACGGGCGCGCGCTTCTCCAGGAACGACGCCATGCCCTCCCGTGCACCCGGGCTCTGCGACAGCGCCGCCATGACCTCCACGGCGATCGCGTAGGCGTCGGCCTCGGGCCGGTCCAGCTGGGCGTAGAGCGTCTGCTTGCCCACGCCCTTGCCGAATCGGCTGCCCCGGGTGGCCCGCGCGAGCAGGTCGTCGACGCGGGTGTCGAGCTCGGCGTCGGGCACCGCGTAGTTCACGAGTCCCCACTCGGCGGCGGTGGCGGCGTCGATCGCGTCGCCGGTGAGGGCCATCTCCATCAGCCTCTTGCGTCCGACGCTGCGGGCCACCGGCACTGCCGGGGTGTGGCAGAACCAGCCGGCCTTGCCGCCGGGAAGGGCGAACGCCGCCGACTCCGCGGCCACGGCCAGGTCGCAGGACGCCACGAGTTGGCAGCCTGCAGCCGTCGCGATCGCCTGCACCCGCGCGATGACGACCTGCGGCACCGACTCGATCGTGCGCATGAGCTTCGTGCACAGCTGCAGGAGTTCGCGGACGCCTGCCAGGTTGCGCGCTGCGACGTCGCCGAAGTCGTGTCCTGCAGAGAAGGCCTTGCCCTCGGCCCCGAGCACGATTCCCGTGGCGTCGGACGCAGCGGCGCTCTCGAACGCGTGGAGCAGCTCCCGCAGATGCGTCTCGGTGAGGGTGTTGCGCCGCTCCGGCCGGTTCATCGTGATCCGGACCGTGTCCCCGTCCTGCTTGACCAGCAGGTGCTCGTAGTCGGCCATGCGCCAACCGTAGTCCGGACCGCGCGTCGCGTCAGGGTCGTGACAATTCCCGCGAAACGGGCTTGTCGCCGATTCGCGGCGGGCGTAGCGTGACCGCTTGACCGGATCGGCAGATCTGGTCACCGCGTCAGACGGTCATAGCGTCACGAGTAGGAGGTGAGGGTGGCCGATCCGGATTTCGCGAGCCCCCGCATGGAGCGGGTGCTCGACACCGCGGCAGACCTGTTGGTGCGGTGGGGATACCAACGGGTCACGATCGACGATGTCGCGCGGCATGCCGGGATCGGCAAAGGCACGGTCTACCTGCATTTCCACAACAAGGAGGCGCTCTTCCTCACCGTGCTGCTCCGAGCGCAGCACCAGGTCGTCGCGTCGACGGCCGAGCGGATGGCTGCCGACCCGGAGCAGCTGTTGCCCTCCCGGTTGGTGAGCTCGCTCTACCGGGTGCTCAGTGAGGATCCACTGGCACGCGCGCTGTACCTGGGCGACGCCGAGGTGCTCGGTCGGCTGGCGCACGAGGCGGCGGACACCCTCGGTGCACTCGTCGGACGCCGCCAAGAGGTGCTCACCGAGCACCTGCGGCTGCTCCACGCTGCCGGGTGCCTGCGGTCCGATCTCAGGCCCGAGGCGCTGCTGTACATGCTCTCGGCGATCGGCGCCGGGTTCTTCTTCGTGGGCGGGATGCCGGGGGGTACTCCCGATCTCGACGTCGAGACCCGCACCGATCTCCTCGAGCGAGCAATCGCCGCAACGATCGAGGTGCCCGACCCGCCGGCCGTCGAGCTGGAGCGGCTGGCCCCCGTCGTCGCGGAGCTCTATCGATCACTGATCGAGGACATCGATCACGAGGTGCGCCGCCGCGTCCGGTGACCCGGGCGGGGTGGTGCTGGGAAACGGAGTCAACGATGACCGCATCTGTCGAGCCGAACATCATGGACCCAGCGCTGATCGCGGATCCGTACGGCGGCTACAACCGGCTGCGGGAAGAGGCGCCGGTGCTGCGGGGACGTACCCCGGACGGCAGCCCCGCCTGGTACGTCACACGCCAGGAGGACGTGCGGACGGTGCTGGGCGACCCCCGCTTCGTCAACAACGCGACGTCGGTGCCGGGCGTCAAGGTCGACAGCGTTCGCGACAAGATGTTCGAGATGGTGGGCATCCCGCCGGAGTACGCCCGCTTCCTCAAGGACACCATCCTCGACTCCGACGGTGAGAGGCACACGCGCCTGCGCAAGCTGGTGTCGCGCGCGTTCACCGTGCGGCGCGTGAACGACCTGCGCCCGCGCGTCGAGGAAATCACCGCGCGGCTGCTGGACAAGTTCGTGGAACCGGTGGACTTCATGGCCGACTTCGCATATCCGCTGCCGATCACCGTGATCTGCGAGCTGGTGGGCGTGCCCGAGGCCGACCGGCCGTCGTGGCGGGAGTGGGGTGCGGCGCTGACGACGATGAGGCCCGACGTCGTGGGTGTCGCCGTGCGGGACATGGTCACTCACGTGCAGGACCTGATCGCGCGCCGCCGTGCCGAACCCGCCGACGACCTGCTCACCGCGCTCGTCCACGTGCGCGACGAGGAGGGCGACCGGCTCAGCGAGGACGAGCTCGTGACCATGGTGCTCACGCTCGTGATGGCCGGCCACGAGACCACGGCACACCTGCTCGGCAACGGCTTGGTGGCCCTGCTCGAGCACCCCGACCAGCTCGCCCTGCTCCGCTCGGACCCGTCGCTGTGGCCGGGCGCGGTGCACGAGCTGATGCGCTGGTGCAGCCCGGTGCAGGTCACGCGGATCCGCTACGCCACGCAGGACCTCGAGATGGGCGGGGTAACGATCCGGGCGGGCGACCCGGTGCAGGCGGTTCTCGTGTCCGCCAACCACGACCCGCGCGAGTACACCGACCCCGAGCGGCTCGACGTCACCCGTCGTCCGGCAGGGCGGGGCGAGGGCCACGTGGGCTTCGGGCACGGCTTCCACTACTGCCTCGGCGCCGCCCTCGCGCGGCAGGAGGGTGAGGTGGCGCTGCGCGCCGTAGTCGAGAGGTTCCCGAATTTGGCGCCGACCTCGTCCGAGCACGAGTGGGTACAGGCACCCGGCATGCGCCGCCTGGCCCGCCTCCCCCTGCACCTGGGCTGACCTGGGCTGACGGGCTTGGCACACACCTTCCCGCTGCTGCACACAGCGCCGGCCGTCTGTGCCGGGACCGGAAGGTGTGTGCCGTGTCAGGCCGTTGCGGGGATTGCTATCGCCGATTCCTGTTCCGGCACCACCCAGACCGGTTCGCCGTGGCCGAGGCCCTTCTTCTCCCGGTACATCCGGGAACGGAGCACGGTGTCACCCACGCGGACGTGGTAGTCCCAGCAGTCACCGCGGTAGATGCTGAACTCCACCGTTCCCTGCCAGCCCTGCCCTGCGGAGTTCTTGCGGGACAGCACGAGGCACTCCGGGCGGACGAAGACGTTCACCTCCGTGCCGGGTGGGAACTGGCCTGCCGCCAGGCAGATCAGACGGCCGTGGCCGAGTTCGATCTCGGCACGGTCGTCCGTCCGGGAGATCACCGTGCCGGGCAGGCTGTTGGAGATGCCCATGAACCGGGCGGTGAACTCCTCGCGCGGCCAGGCGTAGATCTCCTGGGCGGGGCCGCGTTCGACGATCCGGCCCTTGTCCATGACGACGACCTCGTCGGACACGGCGAGCGCCTCGTCCTGGTCGTGGGTGACGAACACGGTGGTGATGCCCAGGCGCTGCTGCACCGCGCGGATCTCGTCGCGGACGCGGTCGCGCAGGCCGGCGTCGAGGTTGCTCAGCGGCTCGTCCAGCAGCAGCACCTCGGGCTCGCGGGTCAGCGCCCGGGCGAGCGAGATGCGTTGCTGCTGCCCGCCGGAGAGCGCAGGTGCGGGCCGGTCGGCGAGGTCGGCGAGGCCGACCATCTCCAGGGCAGCCATCGCGCGCTCGCGTGCCTCCGCCTTCGGCAGGCGCTTCTGGCCCGAGCGCAGCGGGAACATGACGTTCTGCACGGCCGTCATGTGGGGCCAGATCGCGTACGACTGGAAGACCACGCCGATCGGGCGCTGGTGCACCCCGACGAACACGCCCTCCGCGGGAGCGCACACCACGCGCCCGCCGATCCGGATCTCTCCGGCGTCCGGCCGCTCCAGGCCGGCGATCAGCCGCAGCGTGGTGGTCTTGCCGCAGCCGCTCGGCCCCAGCAGGGTCACCAGCTTGCCGTCCGGTACCTCCAGGTCGACGCCGTCGACCGCATTGCGGGTGACCGCCCGCCCCTCGAAACGTTTGACCAGTCCACGGATCTCGATCACGGGACGCTCCTTCGCGTGCTCAGCTCGACTGGCGGTTGAGCCCGGTTCTCCTGCCGAGAAGGCGAACCAGGACGACGATCAGGGCGAGGAAGACGACGATGCAGACGCCCAGTGCAGCCACGATGGGATAGCTGCCGTTGGACCACTCCTGGTAGATCGTCACCGACACCACCTGGGTGTCCTGCGTGTAGAGGAAGATCGCCGCCGAGATCTCCCGGAACGCGACGATCACCGTGTAGAGGAACGCCGCCAGCAGCGACGGGGCCAGCAGCGGCACGTAGATCTGGCGGAAGGTGCGCAGCCAGGACGCTCCGCTGGCGGCGGCCGCCTCCTCCAGTTCGTCCTTGATCTGCGCCATTCCCGGCACGATGTAGCGCATGCCGTAGGGCAGGCCGATCGTGACGAACGCGATCACGAGAATCGTCAGCGTGCCGTACAGATGGAACGGCAGAGGCGCCGTCAGGTACCAGTACAGGATGCCCACGCCCATCACCACGCTCGGCACGGCCAGCGGCACGGTGGCCAGTCCGTCGAGCAGTCCGCGGCCGCGGGCCCGGGTCTTGACGGTGATGTAGGCGACCAGGGCGCTCAGCACGGTGACGATCGCACCGGCCAGCACGGCCGTGATGAGGCTGTTGCGCACCGAGGACGTCAGCGCCGGGGTGTGCAGCACCTGCTGGTAGTCGGCGAGCGTCAGGTGGTGCAGGGCCGAGATCGACGGCGGCTCGTAGCCGGGCAGCAGCGACGACCACACCAGCATCAGCAGCGGCAGTGCCACCGCGACGACGAAGAACACGACGAACACCGCGAGCCCGAGCCATCGCCAGCGACCCAGGTCGGTGACGGTGGGCCGGAAGCCCTTGCCGGTGATGGTCTGCGCGGCGGCGCCCGAGCCGGACAGTCGCCGGGAGAGCCACAGGCCGCCGCTGGAGACGGCGAGGATGAAGATCCCGGTGACGCCCACGGTGCCGTAGTCGGTGGGGAAGGTCTGCAGGGCGGAGTAGATCCGGCTGACGAAGACGAACGTGTGCCCGGGCACGCCGATGAGCTGCGGCACCTCGAACGTGGAGATCGTCTGCACGAACATCAGCAGCGCGGCCGACAGGATCGCCGGCCGGATCATCCGCAGGGTGATCATGCGGAACACCCGCAGCGGAGGGGCTCCGGACGCCTGTGCCGCCTCCTCCAGCGACGAGTCCATGTTGGAGAACGCGGCGGCGCCCATCAGGAAGGCGACCGGCGTCACGTGCATCGACTGAACGAGGACCATGCCGGCGAGCGAGTAGATGTTGAACGCGGGCAGGTGCACGGCGCGCAGCAGCACGTTGAGAGCCCCGGTCTGCGGGGCGAACAGCAGCGCCCAGGCGACGGTGTTGAGGATGCCCGGGATGATCAGCGGGATCATGGCCGCGATCTGCGCGAAGAACTTCGCCGGTGTGTTGGTGCGTGCCACGAGGTAGGCCAGGCCGAACCCCAGCACGGTGCACAGCGCGGCGGTGGCCCCGGCGTAGGCGAAGGAGTTGCCCACCAGCCTCCAGAAGGAGGCGCTGCCGAGGGTCTCGCTGTAGTTGCGCAGGGTCCATTCGACCGGCCCGGTGGACAGGAAGGAGGACTGCAGGCTCGCGATCGCCATGGTCAGCGCCGGTACGACGGCCAGGTAGGCCACCACGACCGCGACCACGGCCAGCAGGATGTGTCGCGGGTCGCCGAACCAGGACAGGACGCTTCGAACGCGGTTCTTCGGGCCGCGGGATACACGCGTGGTGCGGGGCTGCGCGGTGCGCGACCCGATGGTCAGGCTCATTGCATTTGCCGTCCTTGCAGGTGAGGAGTAACCGGGGTGGCGTGGCCTGTCAGACGGCGTGCAGAGCCTCCTGGTACTCCTCGAGCAGGTGGTCGTAGGTGTCGGCGCTGATCACGGGCGTGGACCAGGCAGGCGTCCAGTTCGAGGGGTTCCACACGCTCGTGTCGTTCTGCGCGGACTCGCTGAGGGAGACGTGGTTGGAGACGTCCACGACCTCCTGCTGCCCGTCGTTCGACATGATCCAGTCGATGAACAGCTTGGCGGCGGCCGGATGCGGCGCGTTCTTCGCCAGTTCCGCCAGCACGCCCGCCGAGGGCAGCGGGTCGGTGTTGCTGAACGCCATCCGCTCGGGGGTCTCCTTCGCGAGCGACGCCGCCTTGTAGCCGTAGGCGTTGATCGCGGCGACGGGCTCACCCGCCTGCACGTCGGTGAGCGACTGAGTGTGGCTCTCCGCCAGCCGCGGGTCGTTGTTCCCCAGCGCCTTCACCAGCGCGAGAGCCTTGTCGTGGCCCATCGCGGAGATGAGGCCCTCGTACCAGTTGATCGCGTTCGGGTCGATCGAGAAGCGGCCTCTCCAGGCGGGGCTCGTCAGATCCTCGATCGAACGCGGCACGGAGAGGTGCCCGGCCGCGAGAGCCTGCGGGTTGTAGGCGATGGCACTCGTGTTGACGTAGACGACGTTGCGGTAGCCGTCCGGGAGGCTCTGCAGCTGCTCGGGCAACGTCGGGGTCTCGGGCACCCGGTAAGGAGCAAGCGTGCCCACCTGGATGAGCTGGTAGACGGGTTCGGAGTCGGCCGTGATGACGTCGGCGTTGAACTTGCCGCCGCGCTGCTCGGTGACCAGTCGGGTCGGCAGCTTGTCGGCGGACAGGCGCAGCGCATCGACCTTGACCCCTGGGTAGTTCTTCTCGAACGCGGCGATCACGTCGTTGACGTCGTCGTCGGCGAACGTCGTGTACCAGAGCACCGAGCCTTCCTGCCGCGCCTCGGCCAGGAGCTGCGCGGGCTGTTGGGCGGGAGCCACCGCCGTGGTGGTGGTGGCCGCGGGCCCTGCGCATGCGGTCAGTAGTGCGATCAGGAGAAGCGCCGGCGTGAGGCGGGCGGGGATGCGAGGTAGCGGGGGCAGGTGCAGGTCGTGCATTCGGTCCCTCCGGATTGTGGCTGATCGGTTGCCGTCCGCCGGTGGAGGACGGGCTCTGCGGAGGAGGTCAGTAGCCCTGTGGGCGCAGCACGAGACAGCAGCCCAGGGATATCAGCACGGTGACGAACATCAGCCCGAATCCGGCGGTGTAGGAGCCGGTAGCGGCCAGCAGGATGCCCACCAGCGCCGGCAGCGCCGCACCCACGAGGTTGGTGATCGAGGCGAACACGCTGGAGGAGTACTCGGACTGGTGCGTCGGCATCAGGCTGTGCAGCAGGGACCAGTTGGTGACCACGCACCAGGCGTTGCCGGCGAGCCCGAGGAAGATGAAGAAGCTGTCGACGCCCGCGTTGGAGAACAGCACCGTGCCCGCGATGCCGACGCCTTCGATGACGAAACCCCATGCGGCCCAGCCGGCGCGTCTGACCGTCCGGTCCGATGCGCGTCCCACCAGCACCATGACGACGATCGACAGGACGTTCGCCACGGTCAGCACGATGCCGATGTCACTGAGCTCGACGTGGCGCTCCTGCTGCAGGTAGAGCGGCGCCCACGTCACCAGCCCGTAGAAAGGGGCGTTGGTGCCGACGTACATTAGCATCGTCAGCCAGTAGCGGTAGTTGCGGAACGGCGACTCGGGTCCCCGTTTCGGTACCACCGTCGTCGACTCGAACCGGCCTTCGACGATGTGGTTGACCTCTTCCGCGCTCACGCCGTGCGCCTTCTCGGGCTGGTCCTGGAGCAGGGCCAGCACGACGCAGAACGCGAACACGGCGGCGATCAGCGCCTGCGTGAGGAAGGTGGCGCGCCAGCTGAACGCCGTGAGCATCGTCGTCGTGAGGACGCTGCCCAGTGCCGAGCCGACGAAGATGCCCGAGAGCCAGGACGCGTTCGCCCGCGCCCGTTCGTTCATCGGGAACCAGCGGGCGGTGAGGGTGTGTGCCACCGGGTAGAAGCACGCCTCGCCCACCGCGAGCAGGATGCGCGTGCCGTACAGCTCGCCCAGGCTGTTGACGAACGGCGGGAGCGCGAGCGCCACCACCCAGATCCCGGTGCCGATCAACATCGATGTGCGTGGGCCGAGCCTTTTGAGGATGAATCCCCAGGCGAAGAGCGCGATTCCGTAGGCGTAGAGGAACAGGCTGGTCAGCCAGCCGACGGAACCGGGATGAACGTCGAGACCGAACTGATGGCTGAACGCCCGGTCGGCGACGATGACGCCGATCGAGGACTTGCTGAGCTGCGCCACCGAGAAGGCGATCAGCAACGGCAGGCTGACGTGCAGCCACCTCTGCATGTGGCGGCCGCGCAGGGCAGCGGGAAGCCACTCCCTGCCCGTTCCGGGGCGGACGTCCGTTTCGGGTGTCATCGGGATCCTTGCGTGCGGGGTGCGTCGTTGAACTCGGCGCGCTCATGAACTCGGCGACGCTCCGTGTGAAATGTGCGGCGGAACCGGAATGCGAGATCGATGGGGAGGAATCGACATTCCTCAAGCACCGGCATGCGATCCGACGCGACGGCCACCCAGGTGGTGGGGTGGGGGCCGGTTCAGCTCTGTGGGCTCCGGGGGGCGCGGCCGATGAACAGGCAGCTGTAGAACGCCTTCCAGGCGACGTCCACGTCGCTCACGCCCGCGGCTCGGTAGCCGTCGAGATGATCAGCTTCGCTGGGTAGTGGGTAGTTGTGGTGGTGGGAGGGGGTGGCCGCACGGGGTGCGGAGAACTTCTTGCGCACCGCGCGGTAGCGCTTGTCCCACATCTCGTCCTCCGGGCCGATGTGGTCGAGGTTGACCAGCCAGCCGCCCGGGGCCAGCAGGCTGCCGGCCTCCCGGTAGAAGCCTCGGAGCTCCTCGCCTGCCAGGTGGTGGCTGGCCCGCGAGGTGACGAGCACGTCGACCTGGTCAGGTACGCCGGCCGCGCGTAGCGCTGTCATGTCGCCCACCGTGAAGTCGACGCGGTCACCGAAGCGGGCGAGATCCGTCCGGGCGCGTTCCAGCATCGTGTCCGAGACGTCCGTCCAGACGCCGTGCGCGTCGGGGAAGGCGTCGAGCAGGACGGACAGGAACTTGCCCGCTCCGCTGGCCACGTCCACGATCAGCCGCGGTTGCGGGGTTTCCTCGGCCACCAGTCGGGCCGCCATGTGCCGTGGCAGTTCGAGCAGGTCCTGCGGGCCCTGCGGGTCGGCGCCCAGCCAGGCCTGCGCGAACTCCGCATCGGACCACACCGCCGCGGCGGAACGGCTTTGTTCCGGCATCTCGTCTCCTTTGTCAGAGAAGGGGGTCAGGAACGGGCGCCGGCTGGTCCGTCGTACTCGGGCGCGTTCTCCAGGAACACGGTGCTGTTGTAACCGAGCTGCTTGAAGAGCCGGTTCTGGGCGGACACGAAGGTCAGCGGTTCCCCGTCGGCGGCGAAGTGCTGGGCCACCGTGTTCTGCGGGACGTAGAGCGTGTCGCCGGGCTTGAACTCGTGCCGCGTGGGCTCGTTCGCGATGCGGGCGTAGTACTTCTCGGAGAGCTCGGCCGCAACCTCCCAGTGGAGGCTGTACCCGGAGCCGGAGCGGACGTAGAGCACCTCGTCCGCCATGTGCCAGCGCTCGCCGGAGCGGCTGCCCGCGGGGATCTCCAGCACGTAGGCGTCGACACTGAAGGTCCGCACGTCGTCGCCGGGCCGGGACATCACCCGCACCTTGCCGAGCGGGGTCGACTCCCACTGCGTGTCGGCCGACTTCACGACCTTGCGGCGCTTCTCCACGTCCGGGGTCCACAGCTGCGACCAGTCCATGCGCGGGCCGAAGCGCTCCTCGTCGTCGACCGGGCCGCTGCGGCCCTGCTGGAGCAGGCCGAGGTACATCCACATCGACTTGGCCTTGAAGATCAGGCAGCGCGCGGTCTCGTCGTACGGGTTGAAGTGCCGGTGAATCGAGTCCGTGTGGACGATGACCAGGTCGTCCTTCTCCCAGTCGTAGCGCTGGTCGTCATGGATTTCGTAGCCGGCGCCCTCCAGGATGAAGAAGGCCGCCTCGTTCTGGTGCCCGTGGCCGTGGTTCGAGGTGCGCGGGGGCAGTTCGACGAAGTGCACCTGGAGGCTCTGCGTGAGGAAAGGATCGTCGCCCGGTCCGATCCGCCACCATGTGCGGGACTCCTGCGAGTCGCCGGAGTGTGCGACCTTCGCGTCGTCGACCACGACCGAGTCGTCCCGTACCCGTGGCGCGTCGAGCTGGCGGCGCCGGAACTCCTTGAGCCCGTACGTCTCGGACGTGATGCCGCGCAGGAAGACCCTGCCCTTCGTGTCGCTCATACCGCCCTCACAGATCCCGGCCCGAGTCCGCACTCATCGGCCCCGGCCGTCGCTCATCCGACAGTGCCGTAGCGGCGCTGTATCCACCCGTGCAGCGAGCCCGGCCCCACCCGGTGGGCGGAGGCCCTGAGCAATGTGAACAAACCGGGCCGACGGAATGGGCCCAGGACGGATTCGAAGCGGTCCTGACCCACGGCCGGAACATCCACTGCTTCTGGTGGTACGGCCAAGGTTCTGCGGCTCCGACACAACCCGGGCCTCCATTGGCCTAACAGTTATATCAATAGCCCTCAACGCGGGTCAATGGGCCGGAAGGACGCCTTGGGGATCACCACGTTTTACGCTGATTCGGCGGCTGCACGTGAGACCCGCGCGGACGGCGCCGGGAGGACAATGCCTGACGGGTCGATCGCGGCCGCGGCGAAAGGATTGAAAAGGGCGAGACGGGCAGAAAAGTGCAAACCGCCCGCTCGGTTGATCAACCGGTGCGGCCAGGCCGCCGGGGGTCCTCGCTGAATATCAGGGACTTGATGGTGACCGGCACGGTATTCGACGGAAAGCGCACCCGGCCGATGTCGATGTAGTCGAAGTCCCGCAGGCTGAGCCCGTCGACGACCAGGATGTCGCCCGCGACGCCGAGTTCGTCGGTGAGCAGCCGGCCGAGTGTCATGGCCACGTCCCCGTCGAGCATCACGTACACGGGCCGCCCGAGTGCGGTGCGGTGGGCGAGCCCGTCGCGGATCCCCCGCGCGAGCGCCACGACCCGCTGGTAGCTGGGCAGCCCGCTCCACCCCATGGCCAGTGCCACGTCGGCGGTCTCCGGGACGTCGAGAGCGACCAGATGACGCCGGACCGCGTCGGCGACGGCGTCCGAGTCGACCGTCTCGCCGAGCTGGTAGGCGGGCTTCACCACCTGCAGGTTGCGGCGGGGCAGCAGCGAGTCGGGGTCGGTGATGAAGCCGGTGTTCCCGCTGAGCTGCACGCTGTACTCGGATGCACCCAGCGCGGTGGCGCGGATGCACTCCCCGGCGGGCAGCAACGGGAACGGCAGCTCGCCCGAGTCGATCCGGCGGCGCAGGGCTCGGCCCAGTGGGAGACCGAGATCGCCGAACCGCCTGGTCTCGCGGTCGTACACGTACTCGGCGACCCCGCCGGAGAACATCACGCCGTCGATCGGGCCGAGCTCGCCGATCGGTTCGGTCAGGTACAGCCGCTCGATCTCGGCGGGCAACGCGGCCCCGGCGGCGACAGCCGTGATGAGTGCGTCCGCCATGGTCTCGGCGACCTTCTCGATCTCGTCGGCGCGCGCGACATCGCCGAGCGCCCAGTCGTACCCGGCGCGTGCGGCGTGGTCGCGGCCCGCGGGGTCGAGCCGCACGACGCGGTCGTCGGCGTCCACGACCTGGAGCCGGCCGCCGATGTGGACGGCCGCGGTGCGCACGACCTGCCCGCGGTCGAGCACCGCGAGCTTGGTGGTGCCGCCGCCGATGTCGATGTTGAGAATGCGGGTGCCCGTGTCGTACGAGGTCTGCGCGGCGCCCGAGCCGTAGGCGGCCAGCATGGCCTCCATGTTGTGGCCCGCGGTCGCCGTCACCAGTTCACCGCCGCGCTCGGCCAGCACGCCCGCGATCGCCTCGGCGTTGCTGCGGCGCAGGGCCTCGCCGGTGAGGATCACGACGCCGGTGTCGATGTTCTCGGGGTCCACCCGTGCGGTGTTGTAGGCGCGATCGATGATCGAGCCGAGTGCCTCGGCGTCGATGCGCTCGGCGCTCGCGTAAGGGGTCAGCTCGACCGGCGAGCGGTAGTCGGTCTGCCTGCGCACGACGATGTAGCGGCTGGTCAGCTCCTCGCTGATGCGGCGCAGGTGCAGCGTGGAGAAGACGACCTGGGTGCCGGAGGAGCCGATGTCCATCCCGACGCTGCGCAGGGTGACGTTGTCCTGCTGCCAGATCGGGTTGTCCTCGAGCGGGCTGAGCGGCTCGTCGTCGTGCACGTGGTCGTCGCCCGGCGCGTAGAAGGACGAGTAGACCGTGTCCGACTCGTGGCCGTGGCCGTGGCCGTGGCCGTGGCCGTGCGGGGCGGCGTCCGTCACGCGCGTACTCCTCGTCGTGTCGCGAGCGTGGCCGTGCGGCCCGCCTGGGGAGCAGGCGGGCCGCACGGGATGCCCGTACCCCGGTGCCTAGGGCTTCGGGGCGAGCGTGGGAAGTTCGGCCTCGTAGACCGCGTCCATGTTCGGTTCGATGCCGTACTTGGCCAGGGCTTCGCGGAACAGTTCGCGGACCACGGGTGACTCGTCGGCGTAGTCGATCTGGTCGCCGCCCAGGCGCTGGCTGATCCACGCCTTGGGCACGCCCTGGGCGTTGCGGATGGAGACGCCTTCGTGCTTGAACGCGAGGTAGCGGCTGGGCTCCTCGCCGGTGTTGAAGTGCTGGTGGTACCACATGTTCGGTGGGACGATCAGCGCGCCGGGGCCCCATTCGTAGCGTCGGGGCTCTTCGCCCTCGGGCCACATGAGGCTGTAACCGGTGCCGGACAGGATGATCACGTGGGCGCCGGGGCCGTGGCGGTGGCCCTTCTTGTACGTGCCGACGGGGAACTGCGAGATGTGGCTGTTCATCGATCCGCGCGCCATGTTGAAGCGGATGTGCCCACCGCCTGCGCCGCGTTCGGCGGCGTGGACCAGGGGCAGGTTGACCGCGTCTGCCACGAAGTTGGTGTCGAGCAACAGGCCTTTCTGCTCGCCCTTGGGGGCGAAGTAGTCGGGCTCGCCGTTGAAGCGTTTCGGGAAGTCCTTGGCGGTGCCGAAGACGAACTCGACGTCGTCGTAGAGGTTGATGACCGGGGGCATGTTGGTGGAGGCGACGAACCGGGCGGCCTTCTGCCCGGAGCCGTTGAAGTGCTGGTGGTTGGCGTTGAGCGGGATCGCGAACAGCGATCCGGGCTGCCATTCGAAGGTGACTTCGGCGCCGTTGTCGTTCCAGACCTTGGTGGAGCCGTGCCCGTCCAGGACGAGGATCATCTCCTCGAACAGTTGCCGCTGGGGGGCCAGGGCGGCGCCTGCGGGGATCTCGCAGACGTAGCAGTCGTTGGAGGTGCGGGTGGCCTCGTGGTTGATGAACACCCCGCGCCCACCGCGACGGTCCCAGGGTTTGAGATCCACGGTGCGCAGGTCGGGCACGTAGTGGGCGGCGATGATCTCCAGGCCCTCGTTGGCGACCCACCGCGTGTAGGGGGAATCCTTCTCGGTGGCGAACTTCGCCGCCAACGTGTCGTCGACGATCGCGTCCCCGGCCATGCAGCAGACCTCCGCTTCGAGTTCAAGCTATTGGTATGACCATAAGGCCGATATTTCCGCCATGTCAACGCTGCCCCTGCGGAAGGGCGGCGAGCATGTGGTGCTATGCGTCCGCTCGGACCGTCGGTGCATCGTCGGCGGCCTCCGGACGCCTCCAGCGCCGCAGCGTGGGGTTGGTGGCGGCCAGTACGGCCACGACGAGGGCGCAGGCGAGACCGCCGGTGACCGCGGCGACTCCGGCCGACGTGAGGCCGGCGACCGCACCCGCCCTGGCGTTGCCGATGCCCGGCCCGCCGACGCCGACGACGTTCTCGACGGAGACGATGCGACCGAGGTAGTGGTCCGGTGTCTCCAGCTGAACCAGGGACCCGCGGGAGATGACGGAGATCGTGTCGGCTGCTCCGGCGACGGCGAGGCAGGCGAGGGTCGGGAGCAGTGTGTCCGCGAGGCCGAAGCCGGCCAGGGCTACGCCCCAGACACCCGCGGCCGTGAGCTGGACGAGTCCGGCCCGGGGGATGCGCGCCAGGATGCCCGAGGTCAGGCCGGCGGTGATCCCACCGACCGCGATCGCCGAGAGGAAGAGGCCGAGTGTCTGTGGATCCCCGCCGAACCGTTCCTCGTTGAGCACCGGGAAGAGCGCGATGGGCATGGCGAGCACGGTTGCCGCCAGGTCGGTGGCGATGGAGCCGCTCAGGGCCGGGCGCCGCAGGATGAAGCGCCATCCGTCCCGGCTCGCCCGCAGGCCGACGGTCGTGGTTCCCCCGGTGGGCCGCATGCTCGGCAGCCGGGCCACCCCGTACAGGGCGAGCGTGATGGCTGCGGCGTCCACGGCGTAGGCCCACGTCAGTCCTGCGTGGGCGAGTACCAGACCGGCGACGGCGGGCCCCACCAGCATCGCGATCTGGAAGCTGACGTGGTTCAGCGCGATGCCGGCGGGGACCTGGCCGGGTGGGAGCAGCCGGGCCACGAATGTGCGCCGGGCCGAGGACCCCAGCGCTCCGCACGCCGTCTGTGTCGCCACCAGGATCAGGACCAGTGGCAGGGAGTGCGCACCGAGACCCGCCTGGACGGCGAGCAGTACCGCCGCGACGGCCGCGCCGATGCTGGTGACGGCGACGAGCCTGCGCCGGTCCATCGCGTCGGCGAGGACGCCGCCGAGGAGTCCGAAGACGATGGTCGGGACGGCGGTGGCGACCCCGATCGCACCGACCCACACAGCGCTCTGCGTGAGCTCCCACACCTGGTACAGCACCGCGACCACGGCGACCTGACCGCCGAAGCTCTGTGCCATGGTGCCGGCCCAGATGCGGCGGAAGGCCGGATGTGATCGCAGCGGGCGGGTGTCGAGGACGCTGTCGATCAGTCTCACGCCCGGGGCTCCCGATCGTCGCCGGGAGCTGATGGGTGGTCGAGCTGCTGCCTGAGGCGCTCGAGGAACGAGCGTTGTCGCAGCGCGGCGACGATGTCGTCGACCACGCGGGTCAGGGGGTAGGGGATCTCGGCCTCCAGCTCCACCCATGCGCGTTCGGTCGCGCGCCATTCGTCCTCGAGGAACGGCACCAGCGCGCGGCCCCGTTCGGTGAGCGACACCGTGCGCGTGCGGGCGTCCGAGCCGGTCGAGGTGTCGACGAGTCCTTCACGGCGCATCGCGGTGACGGTCTGGCTCATCGCCGAGTGCGTGACGTCGATCTGCTCGGCGAGCTCCTTGACCGTCATCGGACCGCGGTGGCGCAAGCGGATCAACGCCATGCTGAACCGCGGGCGCACCCCCGCGACCCCGTGCTCCGTGTACAGGCGCCCGATGTCGGCGTCCATCTCCGACAGCAGGTCCTTGAGTGGCCGGATCGCGCTCTCCAGCGTCGGGTCGGCCGGATCTCCGGGAGATGTCACAGCGCTAATGTAACAGCGCTTATGGAATCTTTCGCGGGCGGTCCGGGAGAAGATCGCGCAAGATGAGGGCCGGGACAACCAGGAGGTAACAGGGTGGGCTTCGCCTTCGGCATCTTCGACTCGTTCGATCTCGGAGACTCCACGCCGGGTGCGGTACTCGCGAGCCGGCTGGACCTCGCCGTGGCGGCCGAGGCGGCGGGAATCGACCACTACCACGTCACCGAGCACCACGGCACGCCCCTGTCGGTGTGCCCGTCACCGAACCTCTTCCTCGCCGCACTGAGCCAGCGAACCTCCCGGATGCGCATCGGGGCGCTGGTGAACGTGCTGCCGACCTACGACCCGCTGCGCCTGGCCGAGGAGATCGCCGTCCTCGACCAGCTCTGCGCGGGTCGGCTCGATCTCGGCGTCGGCCGTGGGGTCAGCCCCTACGAGCTCGCCTACTTCGGTGTCTCCGACGAGGACTCCAGGGCGCTCTTCACCGAGACGCTCGACGTCGTCACCACCGCTCTGGCGACCGGGCGCATGGTCCATCGAGGCGAGCGTCTGCGCGACTACGACGTCGAGTTGTCGGTGCGTCCCGTACAACAGCCGCACCCACCGCTCTGGTACGCCTCCAGTAACACCAACAGCGCGGAGTGGGCCGGCCGGAGCGGCATCAACTTCGTCGGCCGGTGGAACGGGGGCTCCTTCACCTCCGCCGCGGACACGTACTGGCGTGCCTGGGAGTCCGGCCCACGGCCGCATGGCGGGACGCCGCGGGTCGGGATGGCCGCAACCGTCTACATCGACGACACCGATGCCGGGGCTCTGGACCGCTATCGCAAGGCCAACGACGTCTTCGTCCGCGAGCTCACGAAGCTGTGGCACGACCACGACGACCACCGTGTGGATGCCCAGTTCGACACCGACGCGGGGCTTCGCCGCGGCGCGGCCCTCGTCGGCTCGCCGGAGACCGTCCGCGATCTCCTGCTGGAGCAGGTCGAGCGCGCGGACGTCAACTACTTCGAGGTGACCCTCGCCTTCGGTGACCTCACGCCCGCCGAGAGCGCCGCGAACCTGGAGGCCTTCACCGAGGTGGTGATGCCTGCCGTGCGCGCAGCCACGGCCGGCCGCCCCTACGCCGGATCGTGAAGAGGTCGACGTCACAACTCAACGTCGGTGCGCTGTACAAATACTGTGGATCAACGCTGGGTAGCGGAACGATGACGCAGTGGAACCATCGGCGAATACGGACAAATAGGATCATCCACACTGGTTGCTCGGTTCTACTAGCCCGGACGGACCAATTTTCCGTCCGCGCGGTTACGCACAGTTGTGGAAAATCCGCGTTAGCAGAGGTATGCGGCTTCCGACCGTTTAAGGAAATTTTAATGATATGATTCACGCCACGTTTCGGTTGCATTGTGCGTCGAGCTACTTTCCGGCCGTGGAATCAAGCGTTGTGCCCATAAGGGGCACTCAGGGTTCGGGTCGGGCACGACTTGCGCCCCGAAGAGAGCGCTGCCGGAAACGCGGGTTCGGGACAGCCGCTCGCCGACGGTTGGCACCACGCCAGCGGTGAACAATGTCATCAACTTCCCTGTCCGGTGCTGCCCGCCGCACAGGTGGAGTGCTCTTCACGACGTCGAGTTGTCGGCAATCGGGAGAATCTGTCTCGACTGCGGCACGATTACGAGTCCGGATGACGAACCCGCTGGCACGGATGCAACGGTGATACCCCTAGAACGGCGCTCCACGATTCGACGCCCGCCCGCTTAGCGGGGCGGTAGCGGGATTCCAAGGAAAGCGCTGCTCGAAACCATTTACCACGAACTCGAATCCGAGAACCTCGAGCATCAAGTCTCCGCCCGGCGGAGGGCGGATCTCGCGGCGATCGCCGCGCCGGGATACCTGGTCCGCTGGCCGGCGGGGCCGCGTCATGATCGTTGCGAGTGCCGGGTTGTCGCCCTTGTGGGGGCGGGTCGGCGGATCTCGCGGTGATCTTAGGCGCGTTGATCGTTCCCAGGTCCGGGTTTTCGCCCCGTGGCGGGCGGATCGGCGGATCTCGCGGCGATCATCGCGATCGGACCCTGGGTCCGGTGGCGATCCAGCCGGCCCGTGATCATTCCGAGATCTGTGGTTGCGCCCTCCGGAGGGCGCATGGCCCGATCTCGCGGTGATCTTGGTGTCGCGGTAATGATTGGTCAGGCCTAGTACGACTTCGGCAATCCGAGTGAGTGCTGGGCGATGTAGTTGAGGATCATCTCCCGGCTCACCGGGGCGATCCGTGCCGCGCGCACCGCGCCGATCAGGGTGCCGACGCCGTACTCGACCGACATGCCGTTGCCGCCGTGTGCCTGCACAGCCGCATCGACGGCGTTGATGGCGGCCTCGGCGGCGGCGTACTTCGCCATGTTCGCCGCCTCGCCCGCGGCCGCCTGGTCGCCCTCGTCGTAGAGCCAGGCCGCGCGGGTGGTGGCGAGGCGGGCGAGCTCGACCTCGACGTGTGCCTTGGCCAGCGGGTGGGCGATCGCCTGGTGGCTGCCGATCGGCGCCTGCCACACGGTGCGCTCCCTGGCGTAGGCGGCGCCCTTGCGCAGGGCGTAACGCGCGAGTCCGTTGATGTACGCGGCCACGGTGATCCGCTCCGGGTTGAGTCCGGCGAACAACGCCGCCAGCCCGGCCTCCTCCCCGCCTACGAGAGCGTCGTCGGGCACGAAGGCGTCGTCGAAGTAGACCGTGAACTGCTTCTCGGGGCTGTGGATCGCCATCTCGATCGGCTGGTAGGTCATCCCCGGCGTGTCGGTGGGCACGACGAACATCGCAGGTCGCAGCGTCCCGGTGGCCGTGTCCTCGAGGCGGGCCACCACGAGCGTCGCGTCCGTCTCGTCCACGCCGGAGATGTAGTACTTGGTGCCGCTCAGCCGCCATCCGCCGCGGTCGGCGTCGCGCCGGGCGGTGGTGCTGATCCGGTGGGAGTTCGATCCCGCGTCCGGCTCGGTGATCGCGAACGACATCCGCACGGAACCGTCGGCGAAACGGGGGAGCCACCGTTCCTTCTGGTCGACGGTGCCGGACCGAGCGATCACCGAGGCGGCGATCGCGGGCGATACCACGATCAGCAGCAACGGGCAGCCCGCCGCGGCGATCTCCTCGGCGACGATCGTGAGCTCGACCATCCCCGCACCGCCGCCGCCGTACTCGGCCGGCACGGCCACGCCGAGGTAGCCGGCCGCGGCGGCGTCGGCCCACAGCTCGGTGGTCTTGGCGCCGGTGCGCGCCTTCTCCATCAGGTAGTCGTGCCCGTATCTCGCCGCCATCGCAGCCACGGAGGACCGCAGCAGCCGTTGCTCGTCGGTCTCACGAAGGTCCATGCACCGGTGCCTTTCCCGTCGTCGGGTGTCGTTGCGGGCGATCTTGCCGTGCCCGTCGTCGGCGCCGGTCGTGCGGCTGCAGGAGCAGGTAGGTGGCGAGGCTCTGCGCGTCGGTCATCTCGTCGGTGCGAGCCGTCGCCTCGAACTCGCCCGGTGCGGCAGGAGCTACTTGCGGCGCAGCGTGATGCCCAGTTCGCGGGTCAGGTGCACCTCGATGAACTCGCGCAGGTAGGTCTGGCGCGACAGCTCCGCGAATTGTGCGGTCATCACCGGGTCGACCTTGTCGGTGAGGTGGACGATGCGCCAGTTGTTCAGCGGCCGCTGCTCGGTGCCCGCGACCGAGTGCTCGACGTGGAAGAGTGGCTGACCGGTGCCCGCCCTCACGGTGCGGCCGTCCGGGGTGTCGAATGAGGCGGCGCCGATGAAGAACGCGCGCCGCTGTTCCTCGTCGAGGTGAACGTATTCGATGATCGTCCCGTACGTCGCGGGGTCGAGCCACAGTCGCTGCTCGGTGACGCGGACGAAATCGACCGCTGGGCCCGTTGTCGGCAGGCCGAAGGTTTCCAGGCTGCCTGGCTTGACCACGTTCGGGAGGTAGATATCGGGAGCGGCGGCCTTGCGCTGCTCCATGTCCCACAACATCGATGCGGTGTAGACGAAGCCGGGGGGGTCGGTCTCGTAGTGATCGGCGAGCACCTGGTTGACGTCGACCGACGCCAGGTCGATCGCGGTCCGGCCCGGTGCGTGCCACTCCCGCTCCAGTTCGTCCAACGGTGTGCTTGTCGACGATGCCATCTGGTCCTCCACGGTGCGCAGCTCGAAGTTAGTAAAAATTTATGACTAACTGCACGCTAGCCGCCGCATGCCCGTGCGGCAACGGTCCCCGCTCGCCGAGCTCAGCGCGTATCGGACGGCGTCGACATGGGAGTGGAAACCGGGGGCGACAGGTTTGGCCCTCGGACTACCGACGAGGTGATTCGGCTCCGTTCAAGCCCCGATCGTGCAGCTGCAGGAGCAGGTAGGCGGCGAGGCTCTGCGAGTCGGGAATCTCGCCCGAGCGGGCCATCGCCTCGAACTCCTCGGCGGTGAACCACGCGGTGCGCATGTCCTGCTCGGTGTGCTCGCGCTGAGCGGGGCCCTCGGTGAGATCGGTCGCGAGCCAGACCGTGCCGGTCTGGCTCGACATCCCGGGCGCCACCTCGAGTCTGCCGATCAGATCCATCCGGCCGGCGACGAGCCCGGTCTCCTCGC
The DNA here is from genome assembly GCF_039534065.1 of Pseudonocardia yunnanensis. NCBI lineage: Bacteria > Bacillati > Actinomycetota > Actinomycetes > Pseudonocardiales > Pseudonocardiaceae > Pseudonocardia > Pseudonocardia yunnanensis. The sequence goes on from NZ_BAAAUS010000043.1 coordinate 401,051, forward strand.
GCAGTTCCTGCACGGCGAGCTCGGCGGGGTCGATCTCGGCACGGTCGGGGGCCGTGCCGGCGGGGAACTCCCAGCGGCGCCGGCCCACCGGGTAGCGGAACTGCTCCACCATCTGTAGACGGTCGCCGTCGCGGGGGATGACCAGGGCGTATGTGGGCTTGTCGATCACTCCGTAGATGCCGTTGGTTCCGTCCGGGCGGCGCACGGCGTCCTCACGGACCGTCATCCAGCTGTTGGCGTAAACCTGGCGGCTGCTGAGCATCTCCACGGGGACACGGTGCAGGGTGCCGGGATCGGGCACGATCCCGGGGTGCGCGCGTCCCGCCTGGTCACCCTGCTGTTCACCCTTCAGCGCCTGCGCGAGGCCACGGCAGGGGAGCTGGCGCGCGAACTGGAGGTCTCGGAACGGACGATCTATCGCGACGTCGCCGCGCTCTCCGCGGCAGGTGTGCCGCTCTTCACCGAGCAGGGCCGGGGTGGGGGCATCCGGCTCGTGGACGGCTGGCGCACGCGGCTCGACGGGCTGACGGCCCAGGAGGCGGCTGCGCTCTTCGCTGTCGGCGCCCCGCAGGTACTCGCCGAGCTGGGGATGAGTGCCGCTCTGGCCGGCGCGCAGGCCAAGCTGCTCGCCACCCTGCCGGCGGAGATGCGGGAGCACGCCCGCACCGTGGCCGAGCGGTTCCATCTCGATGCGCCGGGCTGGTTCCACACACCGCATCAGGTGACCCAGCTGGCCGCCGTCGCCGAGGCGGTGTGGGGGCAGCAGCGGCTGCGCATCTCGTACCGCCGACGAACCGATGTGGTCGACCGGACGATCGAGCCGCTCGGCGTGGTTGTGAAGGCGGGGACGTGGTACTTGGCCGCGCGGAGCGTCAGCGGAGCGCGCGTCGATTCAGCGCGGGGTGACGCCGTGTTGACCTACCGGGTCGACCGGATCGTGGCCGCGGAGCCCACCGGCGAGGGCTTCACCCGACCGGACGGGTTCGACCTCGCGACGTGGTGGGCGGACTCGACGAACCGGTTCGCGAGCCAGATGCTGCGCGTCACGGTGCGGCTGCGGCTGGGACCGCGCGGGCTGAAGATGCTGTCGCACGTGACCGACACGGACGCGGCGGTGCAGGCGATCGCACGTGCCGGCCCGCCGGACGCCGAGGGCTGGCGCGAGGTCGAGCTCGACGTCGAGGAGATCGTGGTGGCCGCGTCGCAGCTCACGGGCCTGGGCGGGGAGGTGGAGGCGCTCGACCCACCCGAGCTGCGCACGGCCCTGGCCGCCGCGGGCGCTGCCCTCGCGGAGCGCAACGCTCCTCGGTGATCGTTACGAGATCGATGGGCCGGCCCTGTGGCGCAACGCTCCCTTGTCAATTATTGACAGAGCGTCCGGGCGGTCGTGAGCATCGTTGTCATGGAGACGACCACGGCGCGCGGGACCGGCAGTCCCCGTCGTGCCGTCGTCGCGGGCACGGTGGGCAACTTCATCGAGTGGTACGAGTTCGGCGTCTACGGCTTCTTCGCCACGATCATCGCCGCCAACTTCTTCAGCCCGGACGGGAGCGCCGGGCTGGAGAGCCTGGTCAAGACCTACGCCTCGTTCGCTCTGGCCTTCTTCTTCCGTCCGATCGGCGCGGCGTTGTTCGGCAGGGTCGGCGACCGGATCGGCCGCAAGCCCACCCTGGTGCTGGTCCTGCTGCTGATGACCGGGGCCACCTTCCTCATCGGCGTGCTGCCCACGTACGCCACGATCGGGGCAGCGGCGCCGTGGCTGCTCACGCTGGTCCGGGTGCTGCAGGGCCTCTCGGCGGGTGGCGAGTTCGGCGGCGCGGTCTCGGTGATGACGGAGTTCGCCCCCACCGGCCGGCGCGGGCTCTACGGGTCCTGGCAGTCGTTCACGGTGGCGCTCGGCCTGCTCGCCGGGGCAGGGCTCGCGGCGATCCTGGGTGCCGTGCTCAGCGCCGACCAGCTCACGGCGTGGGGCTGGCGGATCCCGTTCCTGCTCGCGCTGCCGCTGGGGCTGGTGGCGCTCTGGCTCCGCCTGCGGCTGGAGGAGACGCCCTCGTTCCGGCGAGCGGTGGCCGTCACGGGCGAGGCGCCTGCCCGGCCGGGTGCGTGGCAGACGACCCGGGCGATCGCGGTGGGGGCCGCGCGGCTCATGGGCTGGTCGGCGGCGGGTTACACCTTCCTCGTCGTGATGCCGGCGTACCTGCAGTCGTCGCTGGGAGCGTCGTTCCAGCAGGCGCTGGTGGCCACGGTGGTGGCCAACGCCGGGTTCGCGGCGACGATCCTGCCGGCAGGCCTGCTCAGTGATCGGATCGGCCGCCGCCCGGTGATGCTCGCCGGAACCGTGCTGATCGTCGTACTGGCACTGCCGCTGCTCAATGTGCTGCAGAACAAGAGCAGCGGCCCGCTCCTGCAGGGACTCGCGGTCCTGGTGGCAGGCGGAGCCGTCGGCCTGATCGCGGGGCCCGGGCCTGCGATGTTGTCGGAGATGTTCCCCACCGGGGTCCGCTACACGGGCCTCGGCCTCGCGTACTCGTTGTCGAACGCGGTCTTCTCGGGCTCGGCAGGCCTGATCATCACGGCGTTGATCGCCGGAACGTCCGATGTGGACATTCCGGCGTACTACGTGATGGCCACCTGCGTGGTGAGTGCCGTCGCCCTCGCCACGCTGCGCGGAGACGACCACCGCAGGCCGTTGGGGGAGTCCGCGTGAGGGTGATCGGGTTGATGTCCGGGACGTCGTTCGACGGGATCGACGCCGCGGCGGCCGATCTCGACCTCGACGGCGACCGGATCGTGCTGCGTCCGCTCGGCGGGCTCGGCGTGCCCTACCCCGACGAGCTGCGTGTGCGGATCGCCGCGGTACTGCCCCCGGCCGTCACCACGATCGAGGACGTCTGCCGGCTCGACACCGGCATCGGCCAGGCCTTCGCCGAGGCCGCAGCCACCGCGAACGACCGGCTGTGCGCCGGGCGCGCGGAGCTCGTCGTCGCGCACGGGCAGACCGTCTTCCACTGGGTCGAGGGCACTGCCGTGCGCGGCACGCTGCAGATCGGCCAGCCCGCCTGGATCGCAGAGCGCACGGGTTGCGCCGTGGTGGCCGACCTCCGCAGCCGCGACGTCGCCGCGGGCGGCCAGGGCGCTCCGCTGGTCAGCGCCGTCGACGTGATGTGGCTGCGCGGCCGCCCCGGCGCTCCGGTCGCGCTCAACCTCGGCGGCATCGCGAACGTCACGGTCGTCCCGCCCGGCGCCGACGCCATCGCGTTCGACACCGGTCCGGCGAACGCACTGCTCGACATCGCCGTGTCCGAGCGCACGGACGGACGGCTCACCTGCGACGTCGACGGGGCCATGGCCGCGAGGGGACGGGTGGACGCCGGACTGCTCGATCGCCTGCTCGCCGAGCCCTACTACGCGCGGCGCGCGCCGAAGACCACGGGCAAGGAGCTCTTCCACCGCGACTACCTCGACGCGGCGCTTGCCGGGCTCCCCGCCGTCGCCGACGACGACCTGGCCGCCACGCTCACCGCCCTGACCGCCCGCACCGTCGGCGATGCCGTCCGCTCCGTCGGTGGCACCGAGGTGATCGCTGCGGGGGGTGGCACCCGCAACCCCACGCTGATGCGTGCGCTCGCGGCCGAGCTGCCCGGCGTCCCGGTCCGCAGCTCGGACGAGCTGGGGCTTCCGGCGGCGTGGAAGGAGGCCTACGCGTTCGCATTGCTGGGCTTCTGCACGGTGCACGACATCCCCGCCACCGTGGCGAGCTGCACCGGCGCCCGGCACCCGAGCGTGCTCGGTGCGGTGCTCCCGGGCCGGGCGGGGTTCCCCTGGCGGCCGCGACCCGATCGGCTGCCCCGAGTGCTCGAGATCGCGGAGGCCGCATGAGCAGCCTCGCCGCCCGGATCCGCGCCGTGCTCCCGGAGCTGTCGCCCGCCGAGGCCAGGGTCGCCGCCGTGCTGGACGCCGACCCCACTGCAGCGGCCCGGCTCACGATCACCGAGCTGGCCGGGCAGACGTCGACGAGCACCGCGACCGTCGCCCGCATCGCGCGCCGTCTCGGCTATCCGGGCTACCCGGCGCTGCGGCTGGCCCTGGCCGCGGTCGGCGGAGGCACGGGCGCCGCGCTGCCGTTGGACTCCGACGTCGCCGACGACGACCCGATGCCGACGGTGCTGCGCAAACTCGCCGCGTTCGAGAGCGAGCAGCTCACAGGCACTGCCGAGCTCGTCGACGGCGACACGCTGGAGGCGGTCGTCGCGGCGATGGCAGGCGCCAGGCGGATCGACGCCTACGGGATCGGGGCCTCCGGGCTGGTCGCGCAGGACCTTGCGGCGAAGCTGGGCCGGATCGGGTTGCTGTGCATCGCCCATCCCGAGCACGACGCAGCAATGGTCAGCGCAGCCCTGCTCCGCCCGGGCGACGTCGCCATCGGTATCTCGCACTCCGGCGGCACGGCGGGCGTCGTGCGTCCCGTCCAGGTGGCTCGGGCCGCCGGCGTGGTGACCGTGGCCGTCACGGGTGCCTCGCGATCCGTGCTGGCCCGCGCCGCGGACCACACGCTCCTCACCGCGGGCCGCGAGCTCGGCTTCCGTTCCGCGGCCATGGGCAGCCGGACGAGCCAGCTGCTGGTGGTCGACACCCTGTTCGTCGGCGTCGCGCGGCGCACCCCCGGAGCGCGCGCCGCACTCGAAAGCACGTACGAGGCGGTCTCCCCCCGCCGGCGCGATCGCCCCCGACCCGACACGAACGGATGTTGATGGACCTGCAGTCACTCACGACCGAGTCCGCGCTCCCCGAGAGCGCAGACCTCGACCGGATGCCGGTCGCCGACCTGCTGGCGCTGATGAACGCCGAGGACCACAAGGCCCCCGCTGCCGTTACCGCAGCCCTGCCGCAGATCGTGAAGGCCGTCGAGCTGATCGTCGCGGCCAGGGCGCGCGGCGGACGGCTGATCTACCTGGGTGCAGGCACGAGTGGCCGGCTCGGGCTGCTCGACGCCGTGGAGTGCCCACCGACCTTCGGCACCGGACCCGGCGATGTCGTCGGGCTCATCGCCGGAGGCCGGCAGGCGGTCGGCACGGCTGTCGAGGGCGCCGAGGACGATCCCTTGCTGGGCGTCGAGGACCTGCGCGGCATCGACCTCCGTGCCGCCGACGTCGTCGTCGGCCTCACGGCGAGCGGCCGTACGCCCTACGTTCTGGGCGGACTCGACCACGCGGCGTCCGTCGGGGCGTCGACGGTGTCGGTGGCTTGCAACATCGGTGCGCTGGTCAGCAGCCACGCGGACGTCGCGATCGAGCTCGCCACGGGCCCCGAGGTGCTCACCGGTTCCACCCGGCTCAAGGCAGGCACCGCGCAGAAGCTGGTGTGCAACATGCTCTCGACCGCCGCGATGGTGCAGGGCGGCAAGGTGTTCGGGAACCTCATGATCGACGTCAGGCCTACCAACGCCAAGCTCGTCGACCGGGCCCGCCGAATCGTCGCCGCCGCGACCGGCGCGAATGCCGACACCGCCGCCGCCGCGCTGGATGCGGCCGGCGGTGACGTCAAGGTCGCGGTCGTGATGCTGCTCGCCATGTGTTCACGCCAGACGGCGATCGACCGGCTAGCCCGCGCCGACGGACGGGTTCGCCCCGCCGTCGACGGGCCGTGAGCCAGTTGTCGCCCACATTCGGCCGGCCCTCGCAGGGTTGAGGGGTCCTGCGAGGGCCGCGTCTTGTAGGCGCACTAGGGTCGCCGGAGTGCGTCTCGTCATCGCCCGCTGCCAGGTCGACTACGTAGGTCGGCTCACCGCGCATCTGCCGATGGCGCCGCGCCTGCTGCTGGTCAAGGCGGACGGGTCGGTGAGCATCCACGCCGATGACCGCGCCTACAAGCCGCTCAACTGGATGAGCCCGCCGTGCTGGCTCGAGGAGCAGCCCGGCGTGTGGACCGTGCGCAACAAGGCCGACGAGTCGCTCGTGATCACCATCGACGAGGTGCTGCACGACACCGAGCACGAGCTGGGCGTCGATCCCGGGCTGGTCAAGGACGGTGTCGAGGCGCACCTGCAGGAGTTGCTGGCCGCGCACCCCGGCACGTTGGGTGAGGGCTTCACGCTCGTGCGGCGCGAGTACATGACCGCGATCGGTCCGGTCGACCTGCTGTGCCGAGATGCGGACGGCCGCAGCGTCGCCGTGGAGATCAAGCGCCGCGGCGAGATCGACGGCGTCGAGCAGCTCACCCGGTACCTGGAGCTCATGAACCGCGATCCGCTGCTCGCGCCGGTGGCAGGTGTGTTCGCGGCTCAGCAGATCAAGCCACAGGCGCGCACGCTCGCCGAGGACCGCGGAATCCGGTGCGTCACGGTCGACTACGACGCGCTCCGCGGGATCGAGAGCACCGACCTGCGCCTGTTCTGAGCGCGGGGCGAAATTGTCGCCATCATCCGTCTAGATGGTGCCGGTGAAGATCGCCGGGTCGCCCATGATCACGGGCCGTACCTCGATCTGCACCTCGGCAGGATCCCGCCCGATCGAGAACGCGGCGGGGAAGGTGATCGACTTCCCGGGCAGCACCGTTCCCGCGGGCTGCATGCCGAGGCCCCGTTGGCTGTCGAAGATCTGTGTGGCCTGCTGCCCGCCGTGTCTGCCGTTGACGGTGATGAGGGCTGCGTCGATCGGCTTGTCGGTGCCGTTGGTGACGGTGATGTCGACCTTGATGGCGCGGTCGCGGATGTGTCCGGCCGCGTAGGTCGACGGCTTGAACGTGACAGGGGTGGCGACGAGGACCTTGGTGCCGTCGTCGAACGTGACCGCCTGCCCGAGCCGCGCGGTCGAGCCGTCGACCCGGTTGGCGGATGCTCCGATGACGGGTGCCGGTCCGGACAGGCGCTCGAACAGCTGGTTGGTGGCTCCGAACACGATGGCGATGCCCCAGATCCCGAGGGCGAGCGCGCCGATGCCGACGATCAGACCGAACACGGTGGTCCTGCCGTTCGAGGCGCGCCGGTAGCGGTAGCGCGACCAGCCGACGAGGGCGAGGGGAACGGCGACGAGGCCGCAGATGACGGCGATGAACCCGGTGAGCGGCACGAGTCCGAAGAGGATCCCGATGGGGGCGATGATCGCGGCGGCGAGGCCGGGACCGTTCTTCGGAGGCGGCGGGGCGTACCGCGGCGGGTAGTAGAGCTGCTGGGGCGGGTAGTAGTGCTGCTGGGGTGGGTAGGGCTGAGGCATGGGGGAGCTCCGCGGCGGGTCGGAATGGTCGGGCACTCAACCGTCGCTCAGAGTATCGATGACGTTACAGAGAGTTGAAGAGGCGGGGCCGTTCGGCAGACGACGTGTTGTCGCCACTGCTCTTTCACGAGGGAGCATTCGGCGTACCGTGCGACGGTCCGTCACCCGTGCGCGGTTAATCGCGTGACCGCCGCGGCGCCCGGCTGCGCCCTGTGCGGCGTGCGGTCGTACCCCTACTCTGGAGTAATGACCGCCACCGACACGCCTCTCCCCGGCGTCAGCGGCACTCCGACCACGTTCGAGTCGCTCGACCCGCGGACCGGCGATGTGGTGGGTACGCATCCCGTGCACGACGCCGATGCCGTGACGGCTGCCGTGGCGCGGGCGGAGGACGCTGCGCAGTGGTGGGCGGCCCTGGGCTTCGCCGAACGCCGCCGCAGGCTCGGTGAGTGGCGCAAGGCGCTCGTGCGCCGCATCGACGACCTCGCCCGCATCGTCACCGAGGAGACGGGCAAGCCGATCGACGACGCCCGGCTGGAACTGGTGCTCGCGATCGACCACCTGGACTGGGCAGCGAAGCACGCCGAGAGGGTGCTGGGGCGGCGCATGGTCTTGCCCGGGGTGCTGATGAGCAACCAGGCCGCGAGCGTGACCTACCTGCCGATCGGGGTGGTCGGCGTGATCGGCCCCTGGAACTACCCGGTGTTCACCCCGATGGGCTCCATCGCCTATGCCCTCGCGGCGGGCAACGCGGTGGTCTTCAAGCCCAGCGAGCTGACGCCCGGTGTCGGGGTCGCCCTGGCCGACTCCCTGGCCGAGATCGTCGACGGACGCGCGCTGTTCCAGGTCGTCACGGGCTTCGGAGAGACCGGCGCGGCCCTCTGCCGGGCCCCGGGAATCGGCAAGATCTCGTTCACCGGTTCCACCGCCACCGCCAAGCGTGTGATGGCCACGTGCGCCGAGAGGCTCACTCCCGTGCTCATCGAGTGCGGCGGCAAGGATCCGATGATCGTCGACGCCGACGCCGATCTGCGCGCAGCCGCCGACGCCGCTGTCTGGGGTGGCATGTCCAACGCGGGTCAGACCTGCGTGGGCGTGGAGCGGGTCTACGTGCTCGACGCGGTCGCCGACGAGTTCATCGCAAAGGTGGTGGGCACCGCGCGGACCCTGCGGTCGGGGTCGACCGGCGACTACGGGCCGATGACCTTGCCCGCCCAGGTCGAGGTGGTGCGCCGGCACGTGGAGGACGCGCTCGGTCGCGGCGGGCGCGCCGTGGTCGGCGGGCCCGAGTCGGTGCAGCAGCAGTTCATCGAGCCGGTCGTGATCGTCGACGTCCCCGAGGACAGCACCGCCGTCACCGAGGAGACGTTCGGGCCGCTGCTGGTCGTCAACCGGGTGCCGGACGTGGCCGAGGCCGTGCGCCGGGCCAACGCCACCGGCTACGGCCTGGGCGCCACCGTGTTCTCGAAGAACAGCGGCGAGGAGATCGCGGCGCAGTTGCGGTGCGGGATGGTGGCGATCAACGGGGTGATCTCGTTCGCGGGCGTGCCGAGCCTGCCGTTCGGTGGCGTGGGCGACTCCGGCTTCGGCCGCATCCACGGGGCCGACGGGCTGCGCGAGTTCACCCGTCCGCAGGCGGTCGCGCGCCAGCGGTTCCCCCTGCCGATACCGGTCACGAGTTTCCGCCGTACCTCGCGCGGGATGAAGGCGCTGTTAGGGGTCGTCCGGCTGCGGCACGGCCGGTAGCCCGCTGGGGTCGGTGAGGTCACAGCGGAGCCCGCGTAGGGCTCTGGAGTGCGAGGATCCGGTAATTGTCCGCGGAAACGGGAGGTGGACGGGTGGCACGCGAGTTCCGGACGGTCGGCGTCGTCGGTCTGGGCACGATGGGTGCGGGCATCGTCGAGGTGTTCGCGCGCAACGGCCTCCGCGTGATCGCCGTCGAGATCGACGACGAAGCGGTCCAGCGCGGCCGCGAGCACCTGAAGACATCCACCGGGCGGGCCGTCGGACGCGGCAAGCTCACCCAGGAGGACGCCGACGCGCTCCTCGGCCGGATCACCACCACCATCACGTTGTCCGACCTCGGCGACGCCGACCTCGTGATCGAGGCGGTGCCGGAGCACATCCACCTCAAGGCTGCGCTGTTCGCCGAGCTGGACCGGGTGTGCCGCCCCGACGCGATCCTCGCGTCCAACACCTCGTCGCTCTCGATCACCGAGCTCGCGGTGCGCACCGGGCGTCCCGGCAAGGTCATCGGGATGCACTTCTTCAACCCGGCCCCGGTGCAGAAGCTCGTGGAGCTGGTGCGCACGGTCGTCACCGAGCACGACGTCGTGGACGACGTGAAGGCGTTCGCCGCCACGCTCGACAAGGTGCCGGTCGTCATCGGCGACCGCGCCGGGTTCATCGCCAACGCGCTGCTGTTCGGCTACCTGAACCACGCCGCCCGGATGTACGAGGCCCACTACGCGAGCCGTGAGGACCTCGACGCCGCCATGCGGTACGGCTGCGGCTACCCGATGGGCCCGCTGGCCCTGCTCGACCTGATCGGGGTCGACACGAGCTACGAGATCCTCGACACGATGTACCGGGAGTCGCGCAACCTGATGCACGCGCCCGCCCCGGTGCTCCGGCAGATGAGCACCGCAGGCCTGCTGGGCCGCAAGACCGGCCGCGGCTTCTACACCTACGCCAAGCCGCACAGCTCGGAGGTCGTGCCCGACGCGCTCACCCCGTCCGGCACGGTGGCCCCCGACACCGCCGTGCGCGACGTGCAACGTGTCGGCGTGGTCGGCACCGGAACCATGGCCACGGGCATCGTCGAGGTGTTTGCCAGGGCCGGGTTCGACGTGATCGTGCGTGGGCGCTCGCAGTCCAAGGTGGACGGCAGCGTGGGCGGCATCCGCAAGTCGCTGGACAAGGCCGTCGTGCGTGGCCGGATCACCGAGGACGACCGCGACGCCACACTGGCCCGGATCACCGGCACCATCCACCTGGAGGACCTCGCCGACGTCGATCTGGTCGTGGAGGCCATCGCCGAGGAGCTCGACGTCAAGCGCGCGGTGTTCGGGGCACTCGACGAGATCTGCAAGCCGGGCGCGATCCTCGCCACCACCACCTCGTCGCTGCCGGTGGTGGAGTGCGCGGGGGCCACCAGCCGGCCGCAGGACGTCGTCGGGTTGCACTTCTTCAACCCGGCGCCGCAGATGAAGCTCGTCGAGGTGGTCTCGACGATCACCACCGACCCGGAGGTGGCGGCCTCGGCGCGGGTGCTGTGCGAGCGGTTGGGGAAGGTGCCGGTGTCCTGTGGCGACCGGGCCGGGTTCATCGTCAACGCTCTGCTGTTCCCGTACCTCAACGACGCGGTGAAGATGCTCGAGGCCCACTACGCCACCGCCGACGACATCGACGCGGCCATGAAGACCGGCTGCGCGCTGCCGATGGGGCCGTTCGAGCTACTCGACGTGGTGGGGCTCGACGTCTCGCTGGCCATCCAGCGCTCGCTCTACCAGGAGTTCCGCCTCTCCGGTCTCGCGCCGGCGCCGTTGCTCGAGCACCTGGTCACAGCGGGCAGGCTGGGCCGCAAGACGAGTCACGGATTCCGGGACTACGCGGCGCGCTGAGGCCGTTCGGACAACCGTGCCCAGATCCAACCGTCCGCGGCGCGCCGATCACGTTCCGCTGCGGTCGGCGACGCACACACGTGTCGAAAGTGCGGCGGACGGTGAATGGTTCGTGCGCAGTGTGCCGGGTTCTTCGTCGGCGAAGACATACCGCTGCCCCGGCTGCGATCACACGATTCCGGGTGGGACGCCGCATGTCGTGGCGTGGCCTGCTGCGGAGTTCGGGTCGGTGGAGGAACGCAGGCACTGGCACGCGGCCTGCTGGTCGGCGCGGGATCGCCGTGGCCCGGGCCGGCGGAAGTGGCGCTGAGCGCCGGGACAGGGTCGAGGAATCCCCGTCCAGCCGGAACCATGTCTTGAACGCAACTATTCCGGCAGCCGTGACGGGTCCGCGTGGAACTGTTGTTCGCCGCGCAGCAGCCCCGTTCGGCCGAAAGGGGTCGTCGAGCGGCATGGCCGGGGACGGACCCGGACGGCTGGACGGTCTCCGGCCCGCAACAACCCTGGCACCGACCAGGGCGGCCGCGCCCGAGCGGGTCGTCGTCGAGGCGTTCACACCCGGGTTGCCGCGCTCACAGGTCCCGGGCTACGTGGCGCGCTGGGGGCGTTCGGGCAATCGTGCTCGGATCCAACCGTTTGCGGCGCGCCGATCACGCTTCGCTGCGTTCCGCGACGCGTCCGCGTGCCAGGAGTGGGCAGCTGTTCCCATGGATTCCTGCTAATACTGTAATTCACCCGGGAGAGTGAACCTCGGATTCGGTTCGCCGACTTCCTCGAATTCTGTAGGACAATCTGCGGTGCCGCGATCAGACGTGCTTCGCCACAGTTTTCATCGCTGGCGAAGGCGGTGAAATCAGCCCCGTCGGCTAGGCCGTTCCGGTGTTCTGGCGCGCGATTCCCAGCGAATTGTCACGTGCCGGATGAGCTGTCCAGGTAGATCTGTGCCAGAAATCGTTGACGTCTTGCGCAATCAGGATCCCGGCCGCAATCTGAACATGCGGCTTCCACGCCTCCCGCAGTGGGCAAGCACCGGGGGCCGCCCCTCGGAAGAAGGGGGCACGTGATGGGCAACGAAACATTGTTGACCATGGTGGCGGTGGCCGGTATCGCCGTGCTGCTGGGGATCGCGCTGATCATCGGCCGCGGGGACATCACGGCCCGTTCCGGGGCCTGGAAGAGGATCGCCGCCGCCCGGCATGCGAACTGGCTCCACGAGCAGGACCTCCGGTCGATGCTCGACCAGCCCAGGTGCGCCGAGTGCCCGATGAACCGGATGTGGCCGTGACGGCTCCGGCCCCGGCGCCTGCCGCTCAGCGGTGGCCGGCTGCCGCCTGAGGGCGCGGGCGGGGGCGCGGACGGCCGTTCGCCAGGGTGTCGGTCCCATCGGCGTCGCCGCTGTCGCCGACGGGACCGGCCTCCGCATCGGTGAGGGCCCGGCCCGCGACGGACTCACGCTGGCTGGGCACCACACGGCCGTCGGGTCCGACGGGGGCTCGTTCCGGGGTGGCGGTCATCCTCTCGAGAGTGCGATCGAGCAGCACACGCGCGTCGCTCAGTTGATCGCTGATCCGCTTGCGCAGCTCGATGAGCTCTTCGAGGCGCTGTTCGGCATCGCCGACGACGGCGCGACCCATCTCCTTGGCCCTGAGCTCCTCCTCGCGGAAGCGTTGCGCGGCCAGCTCGCGCAGCTCCTCGGCCTGGCGGTGGGCTTCCCTCCGCTCGGCGGCGATCGTGGCGAGCGCCTCTGCGCGTCGCTGGTCGAGGGCCAGGGTGAAGTCCTCCTCGGCCGTCGTGCGCCGTGTCTCCGACTCGGCCCAGGCGCGTGCCAGCTCCTGCTCGGCCGACTCCCGCTCGGCGGCGAGCGCCTGCTCCACCTCGCGCTGGTGCGCCGCCAGCTGCTCCAGCGACGTCCTGCGCTCGGACTCGAACTCGGCTCGTGCGATGGCGAGTTCCGCGGCCAGCCGCTCCGACTCGGCCCTGGCCGCACTCAGTGCCGCGTCGGCCTCGGCCTTCGCGGTGTGCACGGTGGCCTCGGCGTTGGCCCTGGCGTTGCTGACGGTGGCCTCTGCCTCGACTCTCGCGCTGCTCAGCGTCGACTCGGATTCGGACCTGGCCGCGGTCAGCGTCGATTCGGATTCGGTCCTGGCGGCGGTCAGCGTCGCGTCGGCTTCGTTCCTGGCGCTGGTCAGCGTCGCTTCGGCTTCGGCTCTGGCGGCGGTCAGCGTCGCGTCGGCTTCGTTCCTGGCGCTGGCCAGGGTCGTCTCGGCTTCGTTCCTGGCGCTGGTCAGGGTCGCTTCGGCTTCGGATCTGGCGCTGCTCAGGGTCGCTTCGGCTTCGGTCCTGGCGGCGGTCAGCGTCGTCTCGGCTTCGGTCCGGGCCGCGTCGAGGCCCGACTCGGCCTCGGCCTTCGCTGTGGCGACGATCTGCTTGGCTCGGGCCTCGGAATCCGTGAGGCGCCGGGTGACCTCGCTGGCGGCCCCGCTGAGCATCTCGGTGACCTCGTCCTGGGCCAGCCGGAGCATCGCGCGCATCCGCTCGCTCATGCCCTGTACGTTCTGGCCCGGGCTCACGAGCGTGCGCACCTGTGCCCGCAGTTTCTCCGCGCGCACCCGGGATTCATCGAGCTCGCGAGCGAGCTGGCCCGCCTGCTCGAGCGCGGCGTTTCGGTCCGCGACGAGGATGCTGACGTGCGCGTCAAGAGTGCGCAGGTGGGTGTCGACCTGGCCCTGGTCGTAACCCCTGCGGACGACCTCGAAGCCGGCTTCGGTAGAGGGCGGAACAGGGTCTCCGGGCATGTTGGTCACCGTACCGGGGAGGTTCCGCGGCAGGGCGATGCGCGGGCATTGTGGTGAACCGCCTCACTCCACCGGGCGAATGGTGAGGAGATCACACCCCGCGGAAGCGATTGATCGCGTCGAGGTGTTTCGCCCGCTTCTCCTGGTCGGTCACCCCGAGCCCTTCGGATGGGGCGAGCGCCAGCACCCCGACCTTGCCCTGATGGCTGTTGGTGTGGACGTCCAGCGCAGCCTGACCGGTTTCGGCCAGGGGGTAGACCTTCGAGAGCGTGGGGTGAATGAGCCCTTTGTCGATCAATCGGTTGGCTTCGAACGACTCGCGGTAGTTGGCGAAGTGCGAGCCAATGATCCGCTTGAGGTTCATCCACAGGTACCGGTTGTCGAACGTGTGCTCGTACCCCGAGGTGGACGCGCAGGTGACGATCGTGCCGCCGCGGCGGGCGACGTAGACGCTCGCTCCGAACGTCTCGCGCCCGGGGTGTTCGAAGACGATGTCCGGGTCGTCGCCGCCGGTCAGCTCACGGATCTTCGCGCCGAACCGTTTCCACTCCGTGGCGTCCTGGGCGTGCTCGTCCTTCCAGAACCGGTACCCCTCCGCGCTGCGGTCGATGATCAGTTCCGCGCCCATCCTCCGGCAGATCGCCGCCTTCTCCGGGGACGAGACGACGCAGACCGGGATCCCGCCGCCGTTCAGCGTGAACTGCGTGGCGTACGAGCCGAGGCCGCCGGAAGCCCCCCAGATCAGGACGGTGTCGCCCTGCTTCATGTCGGCTCCGTTGCGGGAGACGAGCTGCCGGTAGGCGGTGGAGTTGACCAGGCCGGGGCTCGCCGCCTCCTCCCATGTGAGGTGGCGTGGCTTCGGGAGGAGCTGGTTGGACTTGACCAGCGCCAGCTCCGCCAGGCCACCGAAGTTCGTCTCGAAGCCCCAGATGCGCTGCTGGGGGTCCATCATCGTGTCGTTGTGCCCGTCAGGGCTCTCCAGCTCCACCGACAGGCAGTGCGCCACCACCCGGTCGCCTGCCTTCCACAGGTTGACGCCGTCACCTGCGCGCAGCACCACGCCCGCCAGGTCGGAGCCCACCACGTGATACGGCAGGTCGTGGCGCTTGGTGAGCGGCGAGAGCCGCCCGTAGCGCTGCAGGAAGCCGAACGTCGGCATCGGCTCGAAGATCGACGTCCAGACGGTGTTGTAGTTGATGGCGCTGGCCATCACCGCCACGAGCACCTCGCCAGGGCCCGGCTCCGGAGTCGGTACCTCGTCCAGGTGCAGGCTCTTGCGTGGGTCCTTCTCACGCGTCGGGATGTCGGCGAACATCTCGGTCTCGTCGGCGTGCACCGTGATGCCGCGGTAGAACTCGGGCACCTCGAGGTGGCCGATGGTGTCGAGCTGCTCGGCGAGGATCGCGTCGAGGATCTCCTGCACGGCTGCCTCCATTGGCTCGAGTCGCGCCGGGTGGTATCCCAAAAGTTACTGCGCAGTATGGTAGCCGTCGCAGGTGATCGACGGGAGCGACCAGCGCCACTTCCACTCAGTGGGTGGTGTCCGCCGCCGGTTCCACCAGCTCGACGAGCACGCCTCCTGCGTCCTTCGGGTGTACGAAGTTGATCCGTGAGTCGGCCGTGCCCCGGCGCGGTTCGTCGTAGAGCAGGCGGATGCCCTTCTCACGCAGGGCCGCGCACGTGGCGTCGATGTCCGCCACGCGGTAGGCCATCTGTTGGATGCCCGGGCCGCTGCGCTCGAGGAACTTGCCGATCGCCGAGTCCGGACGCAGCGGGGCGAGGAGCTGCACCGCGGCCCCGGCGTCCCCGGGTGCGGACAGCATGGCCTCGCGCACCCCCTGCTCCTCGTTGGTCTCGACGTGCGTGGCGACCAGCCCGAAGGTGTCGGCGTACCAGGCGATGGCCTCGTCCAGGTCCGCTACCGCGATCCCGACGTGGTCCACTGCGACGACCGTGTGCTCTCCCATGGGTTGGGAATGTAACCCGGCGGGGCCGTGACGTGCGGTTTGTGCGGGGAGTCACCATCGGGGACAGTCGCCGACAGGGATCATCGGTGGTAGCGCGGGTATCGTTGTCCCGCGCCGTCGGAGCTGCTGGAGGTAGTCGTGTCCGGATCCGTGATCGTCGCAGGTGCCCGTACCCCCATGGGGAAGTTGCTGGGCAGTCTGAAGGACTTCAGCGGGGCCCAGCTCGGCTCGTTCGCGATCAGGGCGGCCCTCGAACGCGCCGGTGTCGCCCCCGAGCAGGTCCAGTACGTGATCATGGGGCAGGTCCTCACAGCAGGAGCCGGTCAGATCCCGGCTCGTCAGGCCGCCGCCGGCGCCGGCATCCCGATGGATGTCCCGGCGCTCACCATCAACAAGGTGTGCCTGTCCGGGCTCGACGCCATCGCTCTGGCCGACCAGCTCATCCGCGCGGGTGAGTTCGACATCGTGGTGGCAGGCGGTCAGGAGTCGATGACGCAGGCTCCGCACCTGCTGCCGAAGTCCCGTTCCGGGTTCAAGTACGGCGACGTCACGATGATCGACCACATGGCCCACGACGGGCTGTTCTGCGCGTTCGACCAGGTCGCGATGGGTGCGTCCACCGAGAAGTTCAACTCCCGCTACGAGCTGACGCGCGAGGAGCAGGACGAGTTCGCCGCCCGGTCCCACCAGCTCGCGGGCAAGGCCGCGGCCAACGGCACCTTCGCCGAGGAGATCACCCCGGTCGAGGTGCCCCAGCGCAAGGGCGACCCCGTGGTCATCAGCGCCGACGAGGGCATCCGTCCCGACACCACCCCCGAGGGCCTGTCCAAGCTGCGGCCCGCCTTCTCCTCGGACGGCACGATCACCGCGGGCTCGTCGTCGCCCATCTCGGACGGTGCCGCCGCCGTGGTGGTCATGAGCAAGGCCAAGGCCGAGGAGCTCGGGCTCGCCTGGATCGCGGAGATCGGTGCCCACGGCATGGTCGCCGGGCCGGACGCGAGCCTGCACGAGCAGCCGGCCAACGCGATCGCCGCTGCATGCGCCAAGGAGGGCATCACCGCCGCCGACCTCGACCTGGTGGAGATCAACGAGGCGTTCGCCGCGGTCGGCGTGGTGTCCACGAAGAAGCTCGGCATCGACCCGGAGAAGGTCAACGTCAACGGCGGTGCCATCGCGCTCGGCCACCCGATCGGCATGTCGGGCGCCCGCCTCGCGCTGCACCTCGCGCTCGAGCTCAAGCGCCGCGGTGGTGGCACCGGGGTGGCTGCGCTGTGCGGCGGCGGTGGCCAGGGCGACGCTCTGATCGTCCGCGTGCCGGCGGCGAGCTGACCCCACCGGCATGGCACGCCGGGCGGCGGTCACCGATCTGGTCGATCGGGCCCGGCGCGGCGAACACCTGGCCGTCGCGCGGCTGATCTCCCTGGTGGAGGACGGCGTCGGGACGTCCGGTGGCGGGCAACTACGTGAAGTGGCCGCCGCGCTCGCCCCGTACGGCGGCCGGGCCCACGTCGTGGGCCTGACCGGACCTCCCGGAGTCGGCAAGTCGACGTCGACGTCGGTGCTGGTACGTGCGTTGCGAGAGCAGGGCCGCCGGGTCGGCGTCCTCGCCGTCGACCCGACCTCACCCTTCTCCGGCGGTGCGCTGCTGGGTGACCGGGTGCGGATGGGGGAGCACGCCACCGACGACGGCGTGTTCATCCGCTCGATGGCCACCCGCGGCCACCTCGGCGGCCTGGCATGGGCCACCCCCCAGGCCCTGCGCGTGCTCGACGCAGCCGGCTGCGACGTGGTGCTCGTGGAGACCGTCGGGGTGGGACAGTCCGAGGTGGAGGTCGTGTCACTCGCCGACACGACGGTGGTGCTGCTGGCGCCCGGCACGGGCGACGGCATTCAGGCGGCCAAGGCCGGGATCCTGGAGGTGGCCGACGTCTTCGTGGTGAACAAGGCCGACCGCGACGGCGCCGACCAGGCGATCCGCGACCTGCGGCACATGCTCTCCCTCGGGGAGCGTCCTGCCGAGGGCGGCTGGACCCGCCCGGTGATACGCACCGTGGCCACCCGCGGCGAGGGCGTGGACGACCTGGTCGCGGCACTCGACGCCCACCGACACTGGCTCGACGAGGTGGGCGAGCGCCAGGGCCGGCGGATCGCCCGGGCCGAGGCGGAGATCCAGGCCATCACCCTGGAGCAGGTGCGATCCCGCATCGGCGACTTGCGCGGGGTGCACGGGCTCCGCGAGCTGGCCCGACGGGTGCTGGCCGGCGACCTGGACCCCTACCGCGCCGCCGACCAACTGACGGGCAGCGTGGGGCCGGTTGAGGCGGCACTTGGGGGGAACGAGCCGCAGCCGTGATCGACGTTTCGGGGTCGGCGCCGCGGACGCGGCTCCTGGTCGCGGGCGGCGTGATCATTGTTTGGGGAGCGTTGGCCGTGTTGGGCGCGGCTGGGCGCCCCGAACTGGTGATCATGGTGGGGACGCCGCCGGTGTGGGGGCGGTAGCTGCGGCGGGCGGGCCTCGACGGGCACGTTCAGTGCCACCTCGAGCCGGCGGGCGGGTGTGCTGTCGCGTGATCATCGTTCGGGGAGCGGTGGCCGTGCTGGGCACGGCTGCGCGTCCCGAATCGGTGATCATGGCGGGGAGGGTCGGCTGCGGGCCGGTGTGGGCGCGGTAGCTCGAGCGGGCCGACTCACTGGGGGTGCCGACCGGTGATCACCTGCGGCCGAGGGCGGCTCGGGGTGGCGTGATCATCGTTTCGGGGGCGGTAGCCGTGCTGGGCACGGCTGCGCGCCCCGAACCGTTGATCATGGTGCCCGGTCACGGAGGGCGCACCGTGGCGATCAGTGTCTCGGACCAGGCGCCGTGCTGGGCCGCTCCTGCGCGTCCCCGCCGGTGATCATGGTGGGGACGGCCACCGGTGCGGGGGTGATGGTGGCGGGGGGCCGGCCAACGTGGTGCCGACCGATGATCACCTCACTCGCGCGGGCGATGGCGTGTCGGCATGATCATCGTTTGGGGGGCAATCGCCGTGCTGGGCGCGGCAGTGCGTCCCAAACTGGTGATCTTGGTGCCGCGGGTAGCTGTTCCGGGGCCGCCTCTGCGTCCCCAACCGGTGATCATGGCGTCGCCGGTGCCGGCGTTCGTGGTTGTCGGTGGTTCGGGAGCCGCCACCGGGCCGCCGGCCGCGCCGGGCGACCTGGCAGGACAGCGGCGGGGCGTTCACGAGCGGGTGCGGAGCGCGGCGAGCCGGGCGCCGACCTGCTCCGAGCCGATACGAAGGGCGAGCTCCCTGGCCCGGCGCGCGTGCTCGGCCGCGTCGTGTGGCCGGTGGGCCGCGAGCGCGAGTGCGAGGTCGGCGTGGACGGCGGCGCGGTGGCGGGCTGATCGGGGAGTGGAGGCGAGTGCCCGCTCCAGCGGTCCGACCGCCTCCGCATCGCCGAGCGCGACCAGGGCGCGCCCGTGCCATCGGTGCAGGTCGGCCAGCTCGAGGACGGGGCCGCCCGGCAGGGCGACGATGTCGACCCGGGTGTGCTGCAGCCGGCGTGCGGCTGCGGTGATGGCCTCGTGAGCGGCGGGGGCGTCGCCCGCGGCGGCGCTGGCGACGGCGCGTGCGGCGTCGAGGCGCACCTGGGCGGGGTCGCAGGTGGCTGGACCGGCGAGGTCCAGCAGCTCGACGGCGGTGGCGGGCTCGCCCACGTCCACCAGCACAGCGGCCTGACCGGCCACGGCATCGGCCTCCGGGACGCCGGCCTCCCGCGCCGCGGTGCGGGCGCGGTGATACCGGCGCCAGGCCTCGTCGGGGCGGGCGCGGTCGAGCTCCTGGGCGCCGGCCAGCGTGGCTGCCCCGGCCAGCACGGCCGCGACCTGGGCCCGCCGGTCGGGAGTCAGGGTGTGGATGAGTGTCTCCTCGAGTTGCTCGACGAGCGCTCGCACCAGCTCGCCCGCTCCGGCTGCGCCCAGCTCGTCGTCGAGCCTGCCGGCGATGGCGAGCTGCTCCCACCACAGCTCGAGGCCGGTGTGGTCGACGGCAGCGGCCGCGGCGATCGCCGACCGGAGCCGATCGGACGCGGTGGTGGTGGCATCGGCTGCGGGTGCCACCGCGATTCCGAGGTCGTCCGGTGTGCGGTCGTACAGCTCGGCCAGGAGGGTGCGGTAATGCGGCTCGGGCAGGGCGTGGCCGTTCTCCCACCGGGAGAGCAGGGTCTTCAGGCTCGCCGCAGCCGCAACGGGTGTGCCCGTGGCGCGGCCCAGCGCTGCGAGCTCCCCGGCCGCGTCGGCCTGGGACCAGCCCCGCGCCGCCCTGGCGGCACGCAGACTCATGCACCCGCCCGTGCCGGTGATGGCGGCAGGCCGGCGAGCGGCCATGTGGCCGGGTCGCCGGCAATCCGGCTGCCCTCCGCGACGGCGATGGCGCCGGTGTGCCGCTCCGGTGAGGTGGTCTCCACGTCGATGAAGGTGCCGACCGACGCGCCACTGAAGGCCACCTCGCCGCAGAAGGTGGCGTGCTGGAAGGAGATCCCTCCCTCGAACCGGGCGTCGCGCATGTCCACGCGGCCCAGAAAGGTGGCGCCGGAGAACAGTGCGGGCTTGCTCGCCTGAAGGCTGCCGAGCCGGGTGACGCCGTAGAACCGCGTGCGCCGTGCTGTGAGCCGGCCGATCCTGCGGCCCTCCAGCCGGAGGTACTCCAGGCTCGCGCCGGTGAGATCGAGGTGGTAAGCGCGTGGGTCGTGGTTCATCCCCCACGGGAGCAGGTCGGTGATCAGCCGTTGGGCGGTGAGCCGCACCTGGCGCTCCCGATCGGCGTCGGGTGCCTCGTCGGTGGTGGCCTGCTCGGGATCGTCCGCCTGCTGGGTGTAGCTGGGGTGTGAGAAGGGCCTGCGCAGGTACGCGCACAGGACGTCGAGCACCGTCTGCTTGTAGCGGGGGCTGGAGTCGGCGAGCCACGCCAGCGCGTGCAGGGCGCCGACGCGCACCTGGTCGGCCTCGTTGCCCAGGAGCTCCACCGACCGCGCGAAGCGCTCGTCGGCCGCCTTGTCGCTCTCGAGCTGGTGGCGCGCCTCCTCGGTGCGGCGCCTGCGGTCGTTGAGCCACAGTGCGTACAGCGCGACGACGGCGCCGCCTGCGAGGCCGCCGGTCTTGATCGCCTCGGCCTTGGACGCAGTGGGTTCGACCAGCAGCAACACGACGGTGGTGGTCGCCGTGACGAGGATGGCCGCGAGCACACTGGCAGCCAGCAGGACACGACCTCGCACGTGAGCTCCTCGCCGTTGATCTCTCCGTCGCCGTCCAGATTGTCGGGGTCGGCACCTACTGTCAACGCTGTTGCCGCAACCCGCGTCAACAGCGTCGGAAGGGGATGGCCATGGATCTCACCACGTGCTCGGTCTGCGTGATCGCGGGATCGGCCGGTGGGGCCGTCAGCGGCTACTACGCGGCAGGAGGGCGGGGTGTCCGTCGCCCCGGCCGCCGGGCGGCCACCAGGTCCACCCACGGCCGCACGATGCGGTCGTGGCCCGGGGCGCGCCGGCGCCACCGACGGAGGCCCGGAGGGTGACGCGACGCCCGCGGGCGGCGGCACTGCCGACCTGACGCGCGAGGGCGGTGGCGCGTCAGTCGAAGTCGCCCGCTGCCCTGCGCACCTTCGCCAGCAGCTCGGTCAGCTGCGCCTCCTGCTCCGCGCTCAGGCCGCTGAGGCCGAAGTCGATCTCGGTCACCGACTTGGTCGCGTCCTCCTGCAGGGCGGAGCCCGCCTGGGTGATCTCCACGAGCGTGGCCCGCCGGTCGGTCGGGTGCGGGATGCGGCGCACCAGCCCGTCGGCCTGCAACCGGTCCACGATGTTGGTCACGCTCGTGGGGTGCAGCTGCAGCCGCTCGCCCATCACCCGCATCGGCAGCCGGCCGACACGGGAGAAGGTGAGCAGCACCAGCGCTTCGTACCGGGCGAAGGTGAGGCCGTGCGGGCGCAGCGCCCCGTCCACGGCGGAGAGCAGGATCTGTTGCACCCGCATCACGCTGGTCACAGCAGCCATGGTGCGGGCGGGGCCGATTCGCTCGTCCCAAATCTCCGCGGCCCGCAGGATCGGGTCGAACGGCAGCGGATCGCGGGTGGCCATGACCGGCGACGCTAGCAGTGACGTGCTCGGCCGGGGTCGCGGTCGGCCCATTCGCTACGGCAGGCTGTCGTTCATGCTCTTCGCATTCAGTATCGCCCCTGCCGGGGGCGACAGCGGCACCGACAGCGTGAGCGAGATCGTCGCGGAGGCGGTCCGGGTGGTGCGGGAATCCGGGCTGCCCAACGAAACCACGTCGATGTTCACCACCATCGAGTCCGAGACCTGGGACGAGGGCATGGACGTGGTGAAGCGAGCCGTCGAGGCGGTGCAGGCCCACGCTCCCCGCGTGAGCCTCGTGTTGAAGGCCGACATCCGGCCGGGCCACTCCGGACAGTTGAAGGCAAAGGTGGATCGGATCGAAGAGGCACTCCACAAGGAATGACACTCGAAAGGCCGGACCACCGGGTCGGCGCACGGGCGCCCGCCCGCCGACCCGGTCGAGGGCGGATCAGCGCATGGCAATGGCGAGGGTGAAGAAGAAGACGCCGACCAGAATGGCCGCCGCGCCGAGCGTCATCGCGATCTTCGCCTGCTTCGCGGACACGGGGCGACGCACGGCAGCGGCACCAAGGCCGAGCGCGGTGATGCCGCCGATCCACCCGAGGATCGACACCGGGCTGACGATCAGAGCGATGATGCCCACGATCAGCGCCGCCTTGCCGAGCGTCGGGCTCTCGCTCTTCGCGGTCCTGCGGCGGGCGTCGTCGAGGAGGCGTTCGGCAACGGGGTTCTTCGTGCTCATGCGGGTTCCTTCGAGGGGAGGCGGCGTGCCGCGACGGGTGGGATTGTCGGCGGGGAGCGACCATTGATCACTCGTACCTTCTCAACGATTGCCGGGGTGGCCGAGTTGTTCTGCCAGTCCGGTGACCAGCGCTCTCCCGTTACCTCTCGGATCGCCTTTTCCGACTCCAGAGGGTGACCACCGACGACCGGACCGGTGAATGATCGTGCGAAATCGAGTGCATCATCGAAACAGTGAGGACTGAGATGGCCGAGCGGGTAAGTGCAGAACCTGATCACCGGTCGCGCCGGATGTGGAGGGCGCTCGAGCCGGTGCACACGATCACCTACTTCGCGCCCGAGCCCCAGGCGGCGTGCGAGGCGCTGGGCACCACGGGCTACTGGATGAGCTACTTCGCGCTGCGGGCCTCTCCGCTCGGGGCAGCCCCACCCGAGATCGTGGCGGCGCTGTTCTACAACTTCCACCCTGGGCTGGTGGCCAAGGTCGTTCCTGCCGTCTGGGAGTTGGCCCCGCCCGAGCGCTTCCAGGCCATTCGCCTGGAGACGGTGGACGCGGCCCTGCGGCGGCTGGTCGGCGCGGAGCTGCTCGGTTCCCCGGGGCTGGCCGAGGCGGCCTCGATCGCCCGCGAAGCCGCGGTCGCGGCCCCCACGGCCGGCCGGGCTCTCGCGGCGGCCAACGCCGCGCTGGAGTGGCCGGAGGAGCCGCATCTCGTGCTGTGGCAGGCCCAGACGGTCTTGCGCGAGCACCGCGGCGACGGGCACGTGGCCGCGTTGCTCACGGCAGGCTTGGATCCGGCGGAGGCGCTCGTTCTCTTCGCCGCCGACCACGAGATCGAGTCAGAGTGGTTGCGCAAGCGCAGGGGCTGGTCGGAACAGGAGTGGGCGGAGGCCGTCGGCCGGCTCACCGAGCGCGGGCTGTTCGACGCCGATGGGCTCACCGCGACCGGCCGTGCGGTCCGCGACGAGGTCGAGGCCCACACCGACGAGCTCGCCGACGCGCCCGTGGCGGCCATCGGCGACGCAGCCGAGAGGCTGGTGGAGCTGGCTGCGCCACTGGTCACCGCGATCATCGATGCCGAGGGATTCCTCCGCGCAAACCCGATGGCGCTTCGCCCGCTGGTGTCCTCGGGCTGAAGCTCCGGTCGAAGCGGACGGTCGCCGACTCCGGTGGCAGGATGAGTCTTGTGTCCCGACCCGATCCCCGTCAGGCGGCCAGAACGGCCGCGCTGTCGTCCGCCATGGCAGGTGCGGTCGACCTGTCCGCCCTGAAGGCCCGCTCGGAGGCCGCTGCCCGCTCGCAGCAGACGCAGGCGTCCGGGGGTGCGGAAAGCGCAGACGGAAGCCCCTTCGTCATCGACGTCACCGAGCAGAGCTTCCAGGCCGACGTCCTCGAGCGGTCGTTGCAGGTGCCGGTCGTCGTCGACCTCTGGGCCACCTGGTGCGGCCCGTGCAAGCAGCTCTCGCCCGTGCTCGAGCGGCTCGCCGAGGCCGGCAACGGCGCCTGGGTCCTGGCCAAGGTCGACGTCGACGCCAACCCACGGATCGCCCAGGCGTTCGGCGTCCAGTCCATCCCGATGGTGGTCGCCGTCGTCGGGGGCCAGCCGGTGGATGCGTTCAACGGAGCGCTGCCGGAGCCTCAGGTCCGCCAGTGGATCTCGGCGCTGCTCGACGCGCTGCGCGACCGGATGCCGGCCATCGCCGAAGCGGAAGCGGGGGCGGCCGCCGGAAACGGCGCACCGGCCGAGGAGCCGGAGGACCCCCGTTTCACCGCCGCCGAGGATGCACTCGAACGCGGCGACTACGCCGCGGCGGAGGAGGCCTACCAGCAGATCCTCGCCGTCGAGCCGGCCAACGAGCAGGCCGCGGCGGCGTTGTCGCAGGTGCGGTTCCTGGCCCGCGCGGAGGCCGCCGACCCCTCGGCCATCGCTCGTGCCGATGCCGCACCCGACGACATCGACGTGCAGCTCGCCGCGGCGGACGCCGAAGCGGCCTCCGACCGCGTCGAGGACGCCTTCGCGCGGCTGGTGAGCACGGTCGCGCGCACCTCGGGTGACGAGCGCGACCGGGTGCGCGAGCACCTCATCGGGCTCTTCGAGCTGTTCCCGCCGGACGACCCCCGGGTCACCGCGGCTCGCCGGGCCCTCGCCCGCGCGCTCTTCTGAGCACGCGCACTCGCTGTAGTCCTCGCAGAGCCGGCGGGCCCTGCGAGGACCAGGCGCGGCGCGCGGCTCGCTAGGCGGCGGCCACCACGTCGATCTCGGCGAGGATCCGGGTGCGCAGCTCGTCGGAGCAGAACGCCACACGTGCTCCGGTCCTCGCGATCTCGGCCAGCTCCGGAATGCCCATGCCGAACGCCTCGTGGCACAGCAGGTACTCCGCGTCGAGGTCCGTGTGGAACATCCCGGGATCGTCGGTGGCCAGTGTGACCGGCACCCCGGCGGCGACCAGCGCCGGTAGCGGGTGCTCGGCGAGCGACGGGGCGGCACCCGTGCGCAGGTTGGACGTCGGGCACACCTCGAGAGCGATGCCGTGCTCGGCCAGGTGGGCGAGCAGGTGCGGATCCTGGGCCGCCGCGATGCCGTGCCCGATTCGCTCGGCGCCCAGTTCGGTGATCGCGGCCCAGACCTCGCCCGGCCCCACCGTCTCGCCGGCGTGCGGCAGGCTGTGGAGCCCGTCGGCCACGGCCCGGCGGAACGCGGGCGCGAAGTCGGCGCGGCTGATCCCCAGCTCCGAGCCGCCCAGGCCCACCCCGATCGTGCCGTCCGGGCGGTGGCCCACGGCGAAGTCGACGGTCTCCTCGGCGCCCGCCGGGCCCAGCACGGCGTCGGCGTCGAAGATCCAGCCGATCTCCACCCCGTGCTCTTCCCGGGCGATGGCGCGGCCGTCGGTGAGGGCTTGTGCGAGGTCGTCGTAGCTCGTGCCGGCCAGACGATGGCGGACCGGGGTGACCTGCACCTCGGCATACCGGACGGTGCGGGCGGCGAGGTCGGCGGCGAGCCCGGTCACCAGCGTCACGACGTCGTCGGCGGTGACCAGCAGGTTCACCCGGCGGTAGACGTCGAGGAAGTGCGGGAAGTCGGTGAATGCATAGAACTGGCGCAGCGCCTCGAGTTCGGTGGGCACCCCGCCTTCGGGGTGCCTGCGCGCGAGAGCGAGCACCGTGTCGAGCGAGGCGGAGCCGACGAGGTGCAGGTGCAGCTCGACCTTGGGCAATGCGGCGACGAACGACGCCACGGTGGACGTGGGCATGAGCAGGGGACCTCCCTGGACGAGGGGGTGCGGCGGACGGGCGCGAACGGCCCGCGTCACCGGTCGGCGTCGCCCCTGTCGTAGCACTCGCCCGTAGAGCGGTCGTCGCAGCAGCGCCGTCGCGACGAGATCCGCATCAGCAGCCTCCCCTCGGCCTCTCGCAGCGTCAAGCGTCGACCTTGCCTTCAGCGGCGCGGGAGACAGGAGTCCGGGCCGTCGAGCAACCCGCCGCGGAACCGCGCGACGCGGTCGAACCCGTGCTCGGCCGAATCCACGCCGCCCTCGGAGTCGCGGGCGGCCCAATCGTGGGTGAGAAGCACCTGTACGGCTTCGTCGAGGTCGCCGGGGGAGAGCGTGAACCCGCGGCCCGGCTCCATGAGCGCAGCGGTGTAGGCACCGGTCAGGCACACCGCGGCCGCACCGGCGGGCAGCCCCACCGTGGCCAGGCCGAGCGCACCGAGCAACGCGATGCCGTAGCGGCTCGCCACCAGCGTGATGCCCGCGAAGTCGCCCACCTCCCGATGCACGGCGGCGAACGCCCCGCGGTCGATCGACAGCCCGCCGCCGACCGTGCAGAACCGCACCGGCCCCTGGGCCGTCCGACCGTGCTCCGGGCAGCCCGCGTCGCCAAGCGGCGGCACGTTCCAGCCCGGCGCCAGCGGGCCGAACCATCCGACGGCGTCTTGCTGCACGGCATCCAGCAGCAGCGGCAGCGGAAGGTCACCGCGCCGGGCCCGATCGGCTGCGGAACCGAACCGGCGCTGGGTGAACGCCCGGTTCTCCGTGGTCATCGCCGCGCAGCGGGCGGCCCCGTCGCGGAAGCCGTCCTGGAACGCGGAGACCCGGTCGAACGCATTGCCGTGCGCGCTGTCGTCGCCCGGTTCGACACCGAGCGGGTCGCGGAAGCCCACGAGCGCGAGCAGCGCGTCGTCGGCTACGGGGGCGTCGCTGGCCAGCCCGCCGACGGGCTGGAGACCCGGCTGTGCGAGAGCGACACCCGCGTAGCAGTCGGCCATCGTCTCCAGCAGGATCGCCGGGTATCGCCGCGGTTCCCGGGACTGCGCCTCGTCGATCCCGAGGCGGGTCTGCACGGCATGCCCCACCTCGTGGGCCAGCGCGACCGTCACTCCGGCGCTTCCGAACCGGCGCTGCAGGTCGGGCACCAGGGTGTCGGCGTCCCAGACGACGGCGTCGGCGGCGGGGCAGTAGAACGCCTGGCCGACGAGATCGGCCACCCGGTCGACGCACGGCGGTGCAGGTGCGGCGGCATCCGCCGTGTGGACCGGCTCGAACCTCGCGATGTCGGTCCACGCCCGGCCGAACGCAGCCGGGAAGACGCTGCGCCAGATCTCCTGGAGTGCGGCAGTGGCATCGGTGGCGACATCGCCCGTGGCCGACGGGCTGCGAGGGGAGGCGGCAACCGACACCGCCGGATGGTGTGGCGCGGGACGGGCATGACCCGGAACCGCCTGCGTGCAACCCGCGACGAGAACGCCCGCGACGGCGAGAAGGGCCGCTGCCGGCGGTCGCCGCCGGGACGGAACGCGCACGACGATCATCATCGTCATTCGAGTGGTGCGGGGGAGCGGTTCCGCGGAATCCGGACGCGCGGGATAGCGTCAGTCACCGTGTCGTTGATGAAGGAGCACCCCGAGCGCAGGGCCGAGGCCGTGCGGTGGGGGATCGCCGGGCTGCTCGTGGTGGCGTCGATCGTCACGACGGTCGTGCTCTACGTCCGCCATCCCGACGCGCTGGTGACGTTGCTGCCGTCCACGGACATGCGCGAGCTACACGTCGACTTCGACACCTTCTGGCACTCCGCGGTGGCGGCCACCCACGGCGCCGACATTTATCACACCGGTGCCAAGCTCACGAACCTGAACCCGCCGCTGCTCACGGTGCTGCTCACGCCCCTCGCCGGGTTGAGCTCCCTAGTGGCATACCGGATCTTCGTCGTGTTCACGCTGCTCATCGTCGTGGCCGCGGTGCTGGCGGTGGCCCGTGAGCTGCGCCTGGGGCGTGGTGTCACCACGCTGGCCGTGCTGGCCGTGCTCTGTTCCTCACCGTTGCACGGCACGCTCGTGCTCGGTCAGATCTACCCGTTGCTGCTCGCCGGTCTCGTGGCCGGTTGGATCGCCGAACGGCGGGGCCGGCCGGTGCTCGCCGCCGTGCTCTTCGGGATCACCGTGGCGCTCAAACCGTCGCTCGCGCCACTGCTACTGCTCCCCGCGGTGCAGCGGCGCTGGGTGCCGTTGCGCGCCGGGCTGATCTCGGCCGCAGTCGCCACGCTGCTCGGAGTGCTGGTCGCCGGGCCGTCGAGTGGGTTCGAATGGCTGCGCATCGCGGTCACGGAACCCGTGCCCGACACGGTGGACAACGCCTCGCTGCCCGGGCTCGCCGTGCGGTTCGGGGTGCCGTCCGTGCTGGGCACGCTGCTCGGCGCGGTCGTCCTCATCGGCACGCTGACCTGGATCGGGCGCCACCGCGAGCGCATCGACCCGGCCGGCACGGCACCGTTCGCGGTGGTCGCCGCCGGGCTGCTCGTCTCCCCGATCTCCTGGCACAACTATCTGATGCTGCTGTGGCCGGGCGTGCTCGTGCTGATCGCGCTCGGGCGGACCGCCACCGCGACCGTCGCGCTCGCGGTGATCGTGATTCCGGTGTCGTGGAACGCGGAGTGGCCGCCCCACGGCCTCTGGCCGGACGTGGCGCGGTCGCTCTACTGCGCGATCCTGCTCGGCTACTGGGTCGCTTTGCTCGGGTCGACGCCGTTGCGTCCGCTCGTCGGCGTGCTCGGCTCCGCCGGCTCGGCGAGATCCGACGGCCCGGCGGGCTCGGAAGCGGTGGCCACGGGCTCGACCTCCACCTGCGGCTCCCCGTCGACGTCGGCGCGAACCTCCACCTCGACCTCGGGCACGGGCGGCGCCACCTCCGGTGCATCGTCGGTGACCGGGGCCGCTGGAGCCTGATCGACCACGTCCTCCTCGGCAGGCACGGCATCCGCGATCGCGACGGGTGCGGCAGCCGGGACGGATGCCCGCGCCGCCGCTTTGCCTCTGCGCACCGCGCCCTGGAACGGCTCGGGAACCAGCCACAACACACCTGACGGCGGGAGCTGCAACGTCGCCGACGCCGGTCGGCCGTGCCACACCGACGGCTCGGCCTCCACGGCGCCGAGGTTGCCCACCCCCGAGCCGCCGTAGATCTGGGCGTCGGTGTTGAGCACCTCGCGCCACCGGCCCGCGAACGGCAGCCCCACCCGGTAGTCCGGCGTGGGGGTGCCCGAGAAGTTGGCCACGCAGGCGAGCACGGTGGGCTTTCCGTCGGCATCGACCCCGTGCCGCAGGAAGCTCAGGACGTTGCCCGAGGCGTCGTTGGCGTCGATCCAGGAGAAGCCCTCGGGGGTGGTGTCCTTCGTCCACAGGGCAGGGGTGGCCCGGTAGGTGCGGTTCAGGTCGCCGACGAGCGTCTTGATGCCCTGGTGCAGGGGGTCCTCGAGCAGGTCCCAGTCGAGCGAGCGCTGCTCGGACCACTCCCGCTCCTGGCCGAACTCGCCGCCCTGGAACAGCAGCTGCTTGCCCGGGTGGGCCCACATGTAGGCGAGCGTGGCGCGCAGGCCGGCGGCCTTGTTCCAGGCATCCCCGGGCATCCGCGTCCACAGCGAGCCCTTGCCGTGCACCACCTCGTCGTGGGAGAGCGGCAGTACGAAGTTCTCGCTGAACGCGTACATGAGCGAGAAGGTCATCTGGTTGTGGTGGTAGCCCCGGTAGATCGGGTCGCGCCCGACGTAGTCGAGCGTGTCGTGCATCCAGCCCATGTTCCATTTGAAGCCGAAGCCCAGCCCACCGAGGTGGGTGGGGCGGGAGACGCCCGGCCACGCCGTGGACTCCTCGGCGATCGTGACGACCCCCGGGTACTTGCGGTACACCGTCGCGTTCATCTCCTGCAGGAACGCGACGGCGTCCAGGTTCTCCCG
Source organism: Pseudonocardia yunnanensis (assembly GCF_039534065.1). Taxonomy (NCBI): domain Bacteria; kingdom Bacillati; phylum Actinomycetota; class Actinomycetes; order Pseudonocardiales; family Pseudonocardiaceae; genus Pseudonocardia; species Pseudonocardia yunnanensis. The sequence continues at coordinate 430,724 of NZ_BAAAUS010000043.1, forward strand.
GCCGCCGTGCACGTTCGGCAGCCACTGGCCCTCAGGGCGCGAGTAGTCGAGGTAGAGCATGCTCGCCACGGCGTCGACCCGCAGGCCGTCCACGTGGAACTCCTCGAGCCAGTAGAGCGCGTTCGCGACGAGGAAGTTGCGCACCTCGATGCGCCCGAAGTCGAACACGAGCGTGCCCCAGTCGGGCTGCTCGCCGCGCCGCGGGTCGGCGTGCTCGTAGAGCGGCGTGCCGTCGAACCTCGCCAGCGCCCACTCGTCCCGCGGGAAGTGCGCAGGTACCCAGTCGACGATCACGCCGTAGCCGTGGCGATGCAGGTGATCGACGAAGTACCGGAAGTCGTCGGGTTCGCCGAACCGTGCGGTCGGCGCGTAGTACGACGTGACCTGGTAGCCCCACGACCCGCCGAACGGGTGCTCGGCCACGGGCAGCAGCTCGATGTGCGTGAAGCCGGTCTCGTCGAGGTAGTCGACCAGCTCGTGGGCCATCTCGCGGTAGGTGAGGCCCTGGCGCCACGAGCCCAGGTGCACCTCGTAGACGCTCATCGGCTCGACGTGCGGCTGGCGGAGCTCACGCGCCGTCATCCACTCCTCGTCGCCCCACTCGAAGATCGACTCCTCCACGATCGACGCCGTGGCGGGCGGGATCTCGGTGCGGAACGCCATCGGGTCGGCCTTGTCGCGCCACCGGCCGTCCTTGCCGAGGATGCGGAACTTGTAACGCACGCCGGGGCCGATGCCGGGGACGAAGAGCTCCCACACTCCAGTGCTGCCCAGCACACGCATGGGGTGTGCCCAGCCCGACCAGCCGTCGAAGTCGCCGGTGACGCGAACGCCCTGCGCCGTGGGCGCCCAGACGGCGAAGCTCGTGCCCGTGACCGGGCCTGCGGGGGTGTCGTAGCTGCGCACGTGCGCGCCGAGCACGTCCCACAGCCGTTCGTGGCGGCCCTCTCCGATCAGGTGCAGGTCGATCTCGCCGAGCGTCGGCAGCCAGCGGTACGGGTCGTCGACGATGTCCACACGCTCGCCGTAGCGCACGGCGAGGCGGTAGTCGGCGGGCGGGCCCGGCACGATGCCCGAGAACAGTCCGGCCTCGTGCACCTTGACCAGGGGGTAGCCCTCGCCGCCCTCGCGGACCACGTCCACCTCGTCGGCGTGCGGACGCAGCACGCGGATGACAGTGCCGTCGGGGTGCGGGTGTGCGCCGAGCACGGAGTGCGGGTCGTGGTGCGCTCCACCGAGCACGCGGTCCACCGTTTTGGGTTCCGGCGGATACGCGTGGGCGATCGCGCTGGTTGTCGACGACGCGGCGTTCGAGGCAGGACTCTTCGAGGTCGAGTTCGTCGTCGCTGCGCTGATCGTCCGGGTCTGGTTCTCCTCACGATCCACCCGCGCACCCTATTGTGCTGCAGCGTTCGCTGCCGACCCTGGCTCGACCATCCGGTGTACCCGGCCGGAACCGACCAGCAGCCCGTAGGTGATCTCCGTGCAGGCGCCCGGTCGGATCAGCCGACGCTCCTGGTGCCGCCGCGCTCGGACACGGTCTCGGCGGTGAGCCGGGCGATCGAGGCCACCGGGATCTGAGCCCACGACGGGCGGCTGCGGATCTCGTAGAGCACCTCGTAGACGGCCTTGTCCAGCTCGTAACCGCGCAGCAGCACGCCCTGGTCGCGGGGGTCGGAGCCCGCCCGGAGCGTGTAGCCGTCGCAGAACGCCGACCGGTTGCGCTCGGCCCACTCCTTGGCCCGCCACGCCATCTGCGAGTCGTGGTCCGGGTTGGTCAGGTCGCCTGCAGGCTCCCACTGCGAGAGCTGGTGGAAGGCCGCGTAGTCGAACGAGCGCAGCATCCCGGCGATGTCACGCAGCGCCGAGTCGGGCTTCACCCGCTCGGCGAGCGGTGCGGCCGGCTCCCCCTCGAAGTCGATCACGAGCCAGCCGAAGGGTGTGCGCAGCGTCTGGCCGAGGTGCAGGTCGCCGTGCACGCGCTGGGTGGGGATCGATCCCTCCAACGTGGCGACCGCGTCGTAGACCTCCCGGATCGGCTGCACGTACGGCTCCAGCGTGGGCACCTGCGCGACCACGGTGGAGAGCCGCTCGTGCCATGTGGCCGCCAGTGCCCGCGGGTCACGCTCACTCGTGCCGAGGGCCCGGCGCAGCTCGGCGTGCACCACCGCAACGGTCTCTCCGAGCCGTGACGCCTCGGCCGCGAAATCGCCACCGACCTCGTCGGCGCGCAGATCGCCCTCGGCCAGCAGGTCACGCACGCTCGCGAGCGCCATCGACCAGCCGTCGGCCGAGTTGGCGGCGAAGTCCTGCAGCATGCCGAGCGTGACCGGCTCGCCGTCCAGCACGCCTTCGATCGCCCCCTGCAGGGCCGCGACCTCCCGGCTGCCCACCGACCGCAACGCGCGGTGAAGCTCCAGGTCCGGGTTCACGCCAGGAGCCATCCGGCGGAACAGCTTGAGGATCGACTGGTCGCCCCACGACACCGACGTGTTGGACTGCTCGACGCCCATGACACGCCCGATCGCGCCCTCCGCGATCTTGGCGCCCGGCTCGGGGACGAACCGCACGTCACCGACGGTGAGCCCGCTGCGTACCGCCTCGAGCAACCACTCGGTGACCGTGGGATCCCACAGCCCGTCGTAGGCCATGGAGTTGCCGACCTGTCCGATGCACGCGTGCTCCAGCTCGCCTCGCAGGTGTTCACGGCGGGCGACGAGAAGCTGGTAGTGCTGCACCGGGGAGTCGTCGTCGAAGGCGACGGCGAGCAGCACGAGGTCGAGGAGTGGTTCTTCCTCGGTCAGGAGCGGTGTCACGCTGGTCAGTGCCACCTGCCGGACCGGTCGGCCCTTTGCGGCGAACCAGCGCTGCTGAGGCAGCCACTGGGGCAGCAGGGACGGAAGCTCCTCGGCCAGACTCACGCAGACTCCTCCGCAGGGGTGATCGAGAACCAGTAGAAGCCGTGCCCTGGCAGCGTCAGCAGATAGGGCAGCTCACCGATCCGCGGGAACGGAACTCCTCCGGTGAGCTCGTGGGGGGCGCACCCCTGCCACGGCGACAGGTCCAGCTCGACGGGCTGCGGGAACCTCGACATGTTGTTCACGCACAGGACGACGTCGTCGCCGTAGCTGCGCACGTAGGCGAGCACCGATGGGTTGGTGCCGCCGAGCTCCTGGTATTCGCCCACGCCGAACGCGTGGTGGCGCTTGCGGACCTCGATCATGTGCCGGTTCCAGTGCAACAGCGACGTCGTGGAGTTGACCTGCGCCTCGACGTTGACGGCCTGGTAGCCGTAGAGCGGGTCCATGATGATCGGCAGGTACATCCGCCCCGGGTCGCACGTGGAGAAACCGGCGTTGCGATCGGGCGTCCACTGCATCGGGCTGCGCACCGCGTCGCGGTCGCCGAGCCAGATGTTGTCTCCCATACCGATCTCGTCACCGTAGTACAGAACAGGTGAGCCGGGCAGGGACAACAGGAGCGCCGTGAACAGCTCAAGCTGGTTGCGGTCGTTCTCCAGCAGCGGGGCCAGCCGGCGGCGGATCCCGATGTTGGCCTTCATACGCGGGTCCTTGGCGTACTCCGCGTACATGTAGTCGCGCTCTTCGTCGGTGACCATCTCGAGCGTCAGCTCGTCGTGGTTGCGCAGGAAGATGCCCCACTGAGCCCCGGACGGGATCGATGGCGTCTGGGCCAGGATCTCCGAGATCGGGAAGCGGTTCTCCCGGCGCACCGCCATGAAGATGCGTGGCATCAGCGGGAAATGGAATGCCATGTGGCACTCGTCGCCGCCGACCGCCGTGTCGCCGTAGTACTCCACCACGTCCGACGGCCACTGGTTGGCCTCCGCGAGCAGTACCCGGCCCGGGTACTCGTCGTCCATCACCTTCCGGCAGCGCTTGAGGAAGGCGTGCGACTCCGTCAGGTTCTCGCAGTTGGTGCCCTCCCGCTCGAACAGGTACGGCACCGCGTCGAGCCGGAAGCCGTCGATCCCGAGGTCCAGCCAGAACCGCAGCACCTCGAGCATCGCTTCCTGGACAGCCGGGTTGTCGTAGTTCAGGTCGGGCTGGTGGGAGAAGAAGCGGTGCCAGTAGAACTGACCGCGCACCGGGTCGTAGGTCCAGTTCGACGTCTCGGTGTCGACGAAGATGATCCGGGCGTCGGCGTAGCCGGAGTCGTCGTCGGCCCAGACGTAGTAGTCGCCGTAGGGGCCCTCGGGGTTGCGCCGGGACTCCTCGAACCACGGGTGCGTGTCGGACGTGTGGTTCATGACCAGGTCCGTGATCACCCGGATGCCCCGCTTGTGCGCCTCGTCCAACAGCACGACGAAGTCCTCGACCGTGCCGAACTCGGGAAGCACCGCCCGGAAGTCGCGGATGTCGTAGCCGCCGTCGCGCAGCGGCGAGTCGTAGAAGGGCGGCAGCCAGAGGCAGTCCACACCCAGCCACTGCAGGTAGTCGAGCTTCTCGGTGAGCCCGCGCAGGTCTCCCGTGCCGTCGCGGTTGGAGTCGGAGAACGCTCTGACGAGCACCTCGTAGAACACGGCCCGCTTGAACCAGTCGTGGTCGACGTCGAGCGTCCGAGCGTGGTCGTACTCGTCGGAGGAGTTCTCGATCAGCTGGTCATCTGAGGGGATTTGGGCGGCAGCGGCCGAGGTGTCGATGGACATAGGGGTATCGCGTTCCTACCGGGCGGGGACGGATGGCGGGAGGAGCACCCGGCCAGTCTTACCGGGCGAAGGGCCCGCGCGCAGAACGTGGCTCGGTAGCTGGGGTGAGAGTAACTGTTGCACCGGGCGCGGCAACGACCGCGCTCGTCTTCGGGTGCGCTGTGCAGGTGAAGTTCTGGTAACCGATCGCCGACGAACTGCTACCGATTTCGAGCAGGCCGAACAGGGCCCAACTGAAACGATCTTGAGCGCCCGGACGGGCCCGACACGCGCGCAAAAGACGCCGTCGCGCGCCCGGATATTCCGGGCGCGCGACAGACGCTGAGTGGATTCCGGCGGCGGCCTACGCCGTCGGCCGCTCCACGCGGAAGATGTGCGCGACGTGGGCCAGGGGGTCCAGCCGGACGTAGTTGAACTGGCCCCACTGGTAGGACTCGCCGCTCACCTCGTCGTGCACCGTGACGGTGTCGTCCCAGTCCACGCCGAGTGCCGGCATGTCCAGCGACGTGGTGCCCTCCTGCGCGAACTTCGAGTCGAGCGTGCACACCACGAGCACGGTGTCGCCCGTGGCCGGCTCGGTCTTCGAGTAGGCGATGAGCGCGTCGTTGTCGACGGTGTGGAAGTGGATGTCGCGCAGCTGCTGCAGCGCCGGGTGCGCGCGCCGGATCTCGTTGAGCCGCGTGATGTAGGGCTCCAGCGACTTGCCGCTCGCCGCGGCCCCCTCGAAGTCGCGGGGGCGCAGCTCGTACTTCTCCGAGTTGAGGTACTCCTCGCTCCCCGGCTTGGCAGGCTCCCACTCGTACAGCTCGTAGCCGGAGTAGACGCCCCACGTCGGCGCCATCGTGGCGGCGAGGGTGGCCCGGATGGCGAACATCGAGGGGCCACCGGTCTGGAGTGACTCGTGGAGGATGTCCGGGGTGTTGACGAAGAGGTTGGGCCTCGCCTCGTCGGCCCGCTCCGCATGCATCAGCGCGAACTCGGTGAGCTCGGCCTTCGTGGTGCGCCAGGTGAAGTAGCTGTAGGACTGCGTGAACCCGAGGCGGGCCAGCCCGAACAGGCGCGCCGGGCGCGTGAACGCCTCAGCGAGGAAGAGCACGTCCGGGTAGCGGGACTTCACCTGCCAGATCAGCCAGTGCCAGAAGTTCGGCGGCTTGGTGTGGGGGTTGTCCACACGGAAGATCCGGACGCCGTGCTCGACCCAGTGCAGAACGACGCGCAGCGACTCGGCGTAGATCCCGGCCGGGTCGTTGTCGAAGTTGATCGGGTAGATGTCCTGGTACTTCTTCGGCGGGTTCTCGGCGTACGCGATGGTGCCGTCGGGCCGGACGGTGAACCACTCCGGGTGCTCGGCCACCCACGGGTGGTCGGGCGCGCACTGGAGCGCGAAGTCCAGCGCCACCTCCATGCCGAGGTCATGGGTGCGCGCCACGAATGCGTCGAAGTCGTCGATCGTGCCGAGCTCGGCCTCGATCGCGTCGTGCCCGCCCTCCGCCGAGCCGATGGCCCACGGCGAGCCGACGTCGCCGGGCCCCGCGTTCACGGAGTTGTTGCGGCCCTTGCGGTGCACCGTGCCGATCGGGTGGATCGGCGGCAGGTAGACCACGTCGAAGCCCATCGCGGCGACACGGTCGAGCTCCTTGGCCGCCGTGACGAACGAGCCGTGCACGGCGCGGCCGGTCTCGTCGCGACCACCTGTGGAGCGGGGGAAGAACTCGTACCAGGAGCCGAAGAGCGCCCGCTCCCGGTCGACGTAGATCTGCTGCGGACGGCCCCGGGTGATCAGCTCACGGATCGGGCGCTCCGTCATGATCGTCTGGACCGCCGGGAACAGCGCGGGCGCGACCCTGGCGTGGAGAGGCAGCGCGGTGTCGCGCAGGGCGTTGGCGGCGCCGAAGAGCAGGTCGCGGTGGTTGCGCTCGCCGGGACGACGGCCCACTCGCTGCAGCAGCCGGGCACCGACCTCGAGATCGTTGGCCAGCTCGTCGGGGCCCTGGCCGGCATCGAGCTTGACGGTGACGGCGTGGCGCCATGTGGACCACGGGTCGCTCCAGGCGTCGACGCGGAAGGTCCACAGGCCGGACTCGGGCGCGGTGACGATCGCCGCGAAACGATCGGTGCCGGTGCCCGTGGGGGTCATACGGACGTGGTGGGCGGGTTCGCGACTGCCCACCTTCTTCCAGACCACGTTGGCGGCGACGGCGTCATGACCTTCCCGCCACACCGTGGCGCCGATAGGGATCACCTCGCCGACCACGGCCTTGCTGGGATGGCGGCCACCGCTCACCGAGGGGCTGACGTCATCAATTCCCAGCCGACCCGTCATCGTCGGCTCACCCCCCAGCTGCACGCCCATCGCGGAAGTCACAAACCTATCTACCCGTTATGGCCCAGGTCAGAACGGGTCGCTGCCGTTCACGTGATCGTGACCTGATGTCCGCCGTACGGACGAAGCCGCGTCGGCGCGGCGTCTCGGTCGCCCCCCGCCGCGGGCCGCGCGGCGGAAGGCCTCACAACGCTTGACCGATCACGGAATCCATTCATCTATGGTTCCCGCCGTGAGAGCTCTCCGGCGATTCACCGTACGCGCCCAGCTGCCAGCGCCGCTGGCACCGCTACAGGCCCTGGCGACCAATCTGCGGTGGAGTTGGCACGCACCGACGCAGGACCTCTTCGCCGCCCTCGACCCGGACGCCTGGGAACGGGCGGGACACGACCCCGTGCGGCTGCTGGGAGAGATCTCCTCGGCGCGCTTCGGTGAGCTCGCCAAGGACGCCGACACCGTCGTCACGGTCCGGGAACTGGCCGACGATCTGGAGAGCTACCTCCAGGAGCCGCGCTGGTACCAGATCGAGCGCGAGGACGACCCCAGCCTGCCCGCGGCCGTCGGCTACTTCTCCATGGAGTTCGGCGTCAGCGAGGTCCTGCCGAACTACTCCGGTGGGCTCGGCGTGCTCGCGGGCGACCACCTCAAGGCCGCCTCCGACCTGGGCGTTCCGCTGATCGGGGTGGGGCTGCTGTACCGGTCGGGGTACTTCCGGCAGTCCTTGTCGCTGGACGGCTGGCAGCTCGAGCACTACCCGGTGCTCGACCCTCAGGGCCTCCCGCTGCAGCTGCTCACGGACGCCGACGGGCAGCCCGTGCTCATCGACGTGGCCATGCCGGCGGGGCGCACCCTGCGGTCCAGGGTGTGGCAGGCGGCCGTCGGCCGCGTGCCGCTCCTGCTGCTCGACTCCGACATCGAGGAGAACGAGCCCGACTACCGCAGCGTCACCGACCGGCTCTACGGGGGCGACCAGGATCACCGCATCCGGCAGGAGATCCTCGTCGGCGTCGGCGGGGTGCGTGCCGTGCGCGCGTTCTGCGCGGTCACCGGCCACGCCGAGCCCGAGGTGTTCCACACCAACGAGGGACACGCCGGCTACCTGGGGCTGGAGCGCATCCGTGAGCTGCTGGCCCGTTCGGAAGCCGGTGCGCAGCCACTCACCTTCGACGAGGCCGTCGCCGCCGTCCGCGCGGGCACCGTCTTCACCACCCACACCCCGGTGCCCGCCGGCATCGACCGGTTCCCCGTCGACATGGTGCAGCACTACTTCTCCGACACCCTGCTCCCCGGGGTGCCGATGGACCGGATCCTCGCGCTGGGCGCCGAGGAGAACCCGAACATGTTCAACATGGCGCACATGGGGCTGCGGCTGGCCCAGCGCGCCAACGGCGTTTCGCAGCTGCACGGGCGGGTCTCGCGCAGCATGTTCGGCGGGCTCTGGGAGGGCTTCGACGCCGACGAGGTGCCGATCGGCTCCGTCACGAACGGCGTGCACGGCCACACGTGGGAGGCCAGGGAGGTCACGGCTCTGCTCGGCGACCCCGGCCCCGGTGCAATGGCCGGACAGCCGTCGCACGAACCGGTGTCCGACGAGACGCTCTGGGAGCTGCGCGGCGCGTTGCGTGCCCGGCTGGTCTCCGAGGTTCGGCGCCGCGTCCGGGAGGCGTGGCTGCAGCGCGGGGCGTCGACGCCCGAGCTGGGCTGGACCGACCAGGTCTTCGACCCGGAGGTGTTGACCGTCGGGTTCGCCCGGCGCGTCCCCACCTACAAGCGGCTCACCCTGATGCTGCGCGACAAGGATCGGCTGCGTGACCTGCTGCTCGACCCGCACCGCCCGGTGCAGCTCGTCGTCGCAGGCAAGAGCCACCCCGCCGACGACGGTGGCAAGGCGCTCATCCAGGAGGTCGTCCGCTTCGCCGACGACCCTGCGGTGCGGCACCGCATCGTGTTCCTGCCCGACTACGACATGTCGATGGCCCGCTACCTCTACTGGGGCTGCGACGTGTGGCTGAACAACCCGCTGCGCCCGCTGGAGGCGTGCGGCACGTCGGGGATGAAGTCGGCGCTGAACGGGGGGCTCAACCTCTCGATCCGCGACGGCTGGTGGGACGAGCTCTACGACGGCGCCAACGGGTGGGCCATCCCCACCGCCGACGGGATCGACGACCCGGTCCGGCGCGACGACCTCGAGGCCAACGCGCTCTACGAGCTGCTCGCCACGCAGGTGGCTCCGGCGTTCTACGAGCGCACCGACGGTGTACCCGTGCGCTGGACGGAGCTGGTGCGCCACACCCTCACCACGCTGCGCCCCCAGGTCCAGGCCACCCGCATGGTGCGCGAGTACGTGGAGGACTGGTACGCCCCCGCCGGCCGCGCCGCCGCCCGGATCGTGGCCGACGACTACGGCCCCGCGAGGGAGCTGGCCGCCTACCGGGCCCGGCTCAACGCCGCGTGGACGCGCGTCGGTGTCACCGGCGTGGACGCCTCCGGGCTGCCGGACACCCCCGAGGTCGGCGCGGCCATGACGGTGCGGGCCGCCGTGGAGCTCGCCGGACTCGCCCCGTCGGACGTCATCGTGGAGGCCGTGGTGGGACGGGTCGGCCACACCGACGACCTGGCCGACGCGGTGACCGTGGCGATGCAGCACGTCGGCGACGCGGACGGGATGGGCGAGCGCTTCGAAGCAGTGGTGAAGCTCCCGCACGCCGGCCTCACCGGCTACACGGTCCGCGTACTGCCGTCCCACCCCCTCCTGGCCACGCCCGCGGAACTGGGCAAGGTCGTACTCGCACACTGACGCCGGCCCTGCCGCGAACGAACGGCACTTTCGTCCGGATCTATTGGATGGGAGTGCCGTTCGTACGGGGCTGGGGTGTGGTGTTCCCAGGGTGGGGCTGGACGAGCGGCGCTTTGGTTCGGACCTATTGGGCGAGCGCGCCGTTGGTTCGGCGGCCGCGCATCGGAGGGGGCGGAAGATCATGCCTGCCCGCCTGATCACGGTCCCGCCTGGAATCAACGGCACTTCCGTCCGGATCTATTGGATGGGAGTGCCGTTCGTACGGGGCGGGGGTGCGGGGTTCCCAGGGTGGGGCTGGACGAGCGGCGCTTTCGTTCGGACCTATTGGGCGAGCGGCCCGTTCGTTGGGCGGGGCGCCGGAGGCGGGGGCGGGGCGTGCTCGTGCACAAGCACGCTGGCCTGCACGTGTTGTCTCCGCGGGCCCGTGTGGAACGAGCGGCACTTTCGTCTGGGTCTATCGGGCGGGAGTGCCGTTCGTTCGGGGCGGGCGCGCGGCGCCTACCAGGGCGGAGTGGGACGAGCGGCGCTTTCGATCGGATCTAGTGGACGAGCGCGCCGTTCGTGCGGCGGAGGGGTGCGGTGCGTGCGTGGCCGCCCGTCCTGTGTGGGACGAGCGGCACTCTCGTCTGGATCTATCGGACGGAAGTGCCGCTCGTTCGGGCGGGGTTTTTCGGGAATTCTGGGAGTATTCGGAACGGGACGTTTTCGTGCTCAGGGGTCGTGCGACTCGTGTACGGTCGGGGCGGCGGAAGTGGGTCCGAGCGAGCCGAATTGCCGGCGCCGGCGTTCATGAATCGCTCGTTTCTGGTGGGGGTGTGTCATTCCGGAGGATTCTGCCGTGTCCGCGAAGCGGGCCGCGGAGGAACTGCGAGAACGGATCGAGGGCTCGGTTCTGCTGCCGGGTGATGCCGGTTACGACGGGGCGCGGGCGGTCTGGAACCAGGCCGTCGACCACCGGCCGGCTCTGGTTGTGCGGGGTGCGAGCACCGAGGACGTACGGGCTGCGGTGCGTGCGGCTCGATCGCACGGTCTGCCGTTGTCGGTGCGCGGCGGCGGCCACGACTGGCTCGGACGGGCCGTGCGGCCCGACGGGTTGGTGCTCGACATGAGCGGGCTGCGGGCCGTCGAGGTCGACGCCGGGGCGCGGGTGGCCACGATCGGCGGAGGGGCGCTCTCGGGCGACCTCGCGCAGGCCGCCGCCGAGCACGGGCTCGTAGCGGTGCTCGGCACCGTCAGTGTGGTCGGGGTGGCCGGGTTGACGATGGCGGGCGGGTACAGCCCGCTGAGCCCCCGGTTCGGCCTCTCGTTGGACAACCTGCTCGGAGCGGAGATCGTCCTCGCCGACGGCACGGTGCTGGACGTCGACGAGTCGCACAACGCGGATCTGTTCTGGGCGCTCCGCGGTGGAGGCGGCAACTTCGGCGTCGTCACGTCGATGCGGATCCGGCTCCACGCCGTGCCCACGGTGGTCTCCGGCCCGATCGTCTTCCCCTGGGCGCAGGCGGAAGCGGTGCTGCGCGGGCACGCCGAGCTGGTGGCGACCGCGCCGGACGAGCTCGGCATGGTCGGGGGCATCGTCCCGGGCCCTGACGGAGGGCCGGTGGTGGCGTTGACGCCCGTCTGGTCCGGAGATCCGGCGGACGGCGAGCGGTTCCTGGCCAAGGTGGCCGCCCTGGGCACACCGATCGTCGAGCAGGTGCGGCCGATGCAGTTCCAGGAGACGTTCGTGCCGGCCGACGCCCGGGCCGCCGTGCCGGCACGGTCCGCGATGCGCACCCGATCGTTGGCGGAGTTGGGTCCCGACTCGGTGGCCACGCTGGTTGCTGCTGGTGGTGACCGGACCTCGCCGCTGTCGGTCGTGTCGTGGCAGTACCTGCGCGGGGCCGCGACGCGAGTGGCCCCGGACGCCACCGCGTTCGGGACGCGCTGCGACCACTTCATGCTGCAGATCATCCCGGTGTGGGACACGGCAGGCGGGGCCGAGCGGCACGTGGCCTGGGCCGAGGAGCTGAGCCGCGCGTTGGCCCCGCAGGCCCTTCCGGGCGGCTACCCCAACCTGCTGGCGCCGGACATGCGCGAGCAGACCGAGCACTCGTACGGAGCGAACCTGCCGAGGCTGCGGCAGGTGAAGCGGCAGTACGACCCGGACTCGGTGTTCACGGCGACGCCGATCCCCGCCTGCTGAGACCAGGAACGGTCGTGCTCAGCCCTTCGCCGCGAGCTTCGCCTGCCAGGTGTAGATCTGCGTGCCGGCGGTCTCCTCGCCGTTGTCCGGCGCCGCCCACATCGTGATCACGTCCCCGTCCGCGGCGAGCTTCAGCGGGTTTCGGGTCATGACGTGGCCGGCCTCCGACCATTGCTGGAACGGGAACTCGTTGACGACGGCGTGCGAGCGCAGGTCGAGGAGCGCGATGCCGCCGAGCTCGTAGGTGGCCTTCGTGCCCCCGGCGCTCGGCGTCTGCGGCAGGTTCGTGATGCCTCCGCAGGCCATCTTTCCCTTCGGCACGTACTGGCAGTCCTGGAAGTCCACCAGGTTCTCGGGGTTCTTCCATGTGGTGACGGGCTTGCCGCTCGGCGTCCACTCGTAGAACTTCCGCGAGCCCCAGTTGTTGCCGACCAGGTGCCCCGTGGAGGCGTCGTAGACGATCCCGCCGATGTGGTCGTCGACCGTGAACTCCGCGGTGACCTCGAGGGTCCGGACGTCCACACGGTCGATCTCGGCAGTGCTGCCCGGCCGGTACTGCGCCACGGGAATCCAGAGGTCGTCTCCGTGCAGGTCGATTCCGCCCGGGTGGTAGACGTCGCCCTCGCCGAGGATGACGTCCTTGACGAGCTTCCCGTCGCGGTCGATGACGAACAGGTGGCCGATCCCCTTGCCTGGCGTGCGGTCGAACCCGTCGACGGGCGCGGGATACGTCTTCGTGGGTTCGATGATCTGCGTGGATGTCAGGTAGAACCGGTCGGCCGTGACGACGAGTCCTTCGGGGTGGTAGGTCGGGAAGCCGAGCTTCACGGTCGACAGAAGCTGCCACTCCGTCGAGCGGTCCACCGCCGCGAGATCGGAGGCCAGGTCACCGTCGGAGGCGGCGGGCGGCGAACTTGCCCCCGGCTCGGCGACGGCATTCCCGGCTGCCGGGAGCAGAGCCGCGAGTGCCAGTGCCGCCGCAGCGGCTCCCACAGCGAACATGCGCGAACGACGACCCATGACGGTGCACTTCTCCTGCGTGAGGTAGCCAGTGGGAACCGGCCACCGCAGCGTCGCCGTCGCGGGACCGCGCGCGAACGCTAGAGATCGTCACTGGCCCCGAGTGCGCACCGACGTGAACGGGGCCGAACATCCACCCGACATCGCGCGACGCCTGGCGGACGGCAGGCCCCGCGGGTCAATTCCGGTGGGCGGGGGGGCTACCGGGACGGCTCAGCCGCAGCAACCGCCGCCGCAGCAGCCGCCTCCACCGCCACCGACCCGGGCGGGTTCGGGGGAGCGTGAGCTCAGCCCGCCGACGGCCACGGTGGTGAGCAGCTTGACGGTGTCCTCGTGCCCGTCGGGGCACGGAGCCGGATCGCTCGCGGCGGTCATCGAGCGGCTGACCTCGAATGTGGAACCGCACTCACGGCAGCGGAAGTCATAACGGGGCACGGAGGGAGCGTACGTCCTCAGGAGGTGCGCAGGAGGAGCAGTGAGCGAGGCGGGAGGGTGATCGTGGTGCGGCCGGGCAGCGGGCGGGTGCTCACCGGGTGGCCGTCCGGCCGGGTGCTGTCCAGCACCGGCGTGAACGGGCCGCCCCGGGGCAGCGTCGCGGCCAGCGCGGGATCGCCGGCGTGCAGGAGCAGCAACCACTCCGCCCGCAGCAGGCCGAGGCTGTGCAGGTTGCCGTCGTGCCAGTCGTGCCCGCCCATCCGCCGTCCCGACGGGTGCCACCAGAGCACCTCGCCGTCGCGGTAGAAGCGGTCGCGGTGCAGGGCGGGGGAGCTGCGGCGGATCTCGGCCACCCGAGCGGTGAACGCGGTGAGCGCGGCGGCCTCGTCGTCCGTCCAGTCCACCCAGGACGTCTCGTCGTCGAGGCAGTAGGCGTTGTTGTTGCCGCCCTGGGTGCGCCAGAGCTCGTCGCCGCCGAGCAACATCGGGGTGCCGGTCGAGAGCAGCAGCGTGGCGAGCATCGCGCGAGCCGTCGCCAGCCGCCGCGAGACGAGCACCGGTGAGGTCGTCTCGCCCTCCACGCCGAAGTTCTGCGAGCGGTTGTCGTCGGTGCCGTCACGGTTGTGCTCGCCGTTGGCCTCGTTGTGCTTGTGCTCGTAGGAGACCAGGTCGCGCAGGGTGAAGCCGTCGTGCGCGGTCACGAAGTTCACCGACGCCCACGGACGGCGACCCGAGAGCCGGTACAGGTCCGAGCTGCCGGTCAGCCGCGAGGCCACCTCGCCGATACCGCCGTGGCCGCGCCAGAAGTCGCGCACGGCGTCGCGGTAACGGCCGTTCCACTCCGACCAGGCCACGCCGAACCCGCCCACCCGGTAACCCTCACCCGTGGCGTCCCACGGCTCGGCGATGAGCTTGACGCGGGACAGCACCGGATCGACCGAGATCGCCGTGAGCAGCGGCGCGTTCGGGTCGAACGCCCCGGACCGAGGCCGGCCGAGCACACTCGCGAGGTCGATGCGGAAGCCGTCGACGCCGAAGACGGTGACCCAGTGCCGCATCGCGTCGCACACGAGCCGGATCACGGTCGGCGAGCCGGAGTCGAGCGTGTTGCCGGTGCCCGTGATGTCGGCGTCGTGGCCGTTGCCGCCCAGCGAGTAGTACGCGGGCGCGTCGAGTCCGCGGTAGGAGAGCGTTGTGCCGCCGACGCCGCCCTCCGCGGTGTGGTTGGGGACGAAGTCGAGGATCACCTCGATACCCGCCGCGTGCAGCGCGGCGACCATGGCGCGGAACTCCTCGATCTCCGCGCCCGGGACGCTCGCGTACCCGGCGTGCGGGGCGAGGAAGCCGAGCGTCGCGTAGCCCCAGTAGTTCGTGCGGCCGCTCTGCAGTAGCGGCGGCTCCTCGGCGATCGATGCCACGGGCAGCAGTTCGACGGCCGTGACGCCGAGAGCGCGCAGGTGCTCGACCACGGCAGGGTGGGCGAGCCCGAGATAGGTGCCACGGTGCTCGGGCGGCACCTCGGGGTGCAGCTTCGTGTAGCCGCGGACGTGCAGCTCCGTGATCACGGTCTCCGACCACGGCACGTCCGGCCGCGGCCCCGCCGCGAGGACGTCGGGTTCGGTGACGACCGAGAGGGGCACGTGCCCGAGCGAGTCGACGGTGTTGAGCAGGCCTGTCATGGGGTCGTCGACCCAGCCGCGCGCCGCGTGCAGGTCGGTGACGCGGCCGGTGATCCGCCGGGCATAAGGGTCGACGAGGATCTTGGCCGGGTTGGCGCGCACGCCGTCCCATGGTCGGTACGGACCGTGTACCCGATAGCCGTAGCGCTGCCCGGGCGTCACCCCTGTGAGGTACCCGTGCCAGACGCCGAAGGTGCGTTCCGTGAGCGCCACGCGCTTCTCGCCGAGGGCCCCGTCGGTGCCGTCGATGAGGCACACCTCGACCGCGTCCGCGCTGGTGGAGGCCACGGCGAAGCGGACGCCGCCCGCGTCGGCATGGGCACCCAGAGGGAAGACCGGCACGATCGGCGAGGATAGGGCTGTGGCAGCGCCGGAATCGCACTCTGAGTCCTTCCTCACCGTAGGCAGCACCCCACGCAGCGTCAGCGACAACAGTGACCTCGTCATCGGGATGGAGGGTGTCTCGGTACGACGCGGGAAGTCGACGCTGCTGCATGACGTCGACTGGGCCGTCGAGCTGGACGAGCGCTGGGTGGTGCTCGGACCCAACGGCGCCGGCAAAACCACCCTTCTGAAGCTGGCCGCGGCCGAGCTGCACCCGACCCAGGGCTCGGTGCACGTACTCGGCGAGCGTCTCGGCCGGGTGAACGTGTTCGAGCTGCGCACCCGGATCGGTCTCACCTCCGCGGCGCTGGGAATGCGTGTCCCGGGCGACGAGACGGTGCAGGACGTCGTGGTGAGCGCCGGGTACGGCGTTCTGGGCCGCTGGCGTGAGCAGTACGACACCAGCGACACCGATCGTGCGAAGCAGCTTCTCGACGCGCTCGGCATGCTTCCGCTGGCCGAGCGGATGTTCGGCACCCTGTCCGAGGGCGAGCGCAAGCGCACCCTGATCGCGCGGGCGCTGATGACCGACCCCGAGCTGCTGCTGCTAGACGAACCCGCTGCGGGGCTCGACCTCGGCGGCCGCGAGGACCTCGTCTCCCGGCTCGCCACCCTGGCCGCCGACCCGGACGCTCCGGCGTCGGTGCTGGTCACCCACCACGTCGAGGAGATCCCGGTGGGCTACAGCCACGGCCTCCTGCTGCGCCAGGGCGGGGTGGTGGCCGCGGGGCTGCTCGACGACGTGCTGACGAACGAGAACCTGAGCACGACCTTCGGGCTCCCGCTCGCGGTGCAGCGCCGCCGGGGCCGGTACACGGCCTGGCTGCGGTAGCTGCCCCCTCGGTCCGTCGTGCACCGGCGGCGGGCACGGGCTCATCTAGGGTCGGGCCGTGACTGAATTCGTGAGGCTCGAGGTCGACGGCGGCGTGGGGACGATCCGGCTGGACCGGCCGCCGATGAACGCGTTCAGCCGGCAGGTGCAGGAGGAGCTGAAGGCGTCCGCGGAGGAGGCCACGCGCCGCGCCGACGTTCGGGCGGTGGTCGTCTACGGCGGGGAGAAGGTGTTCGCCGCGGGTGCCGACGTCAAGGAGATGGCCGGCATGTCCATGGCGGACATGGCGCCGGTCGCGCGCAGGCTCTCAGCCTGTTTCGGGGCACTCTCGGAGATCCCGAAGCCCACGGTCGCGGCGATCACCGGTTACGCGCTCGGCGGCGGGATGGAGGTCGCGCTGGGCTGCGACCGGCGGGTCTGCGGCGACAACGCGAAGCTCGGCCAGCCGGAGATCCTTCTGGGGGTCATCCCGGGCGGCGGCGGCACCCAGCGGATGGCCCGCCTGATCGGGCCGTCGCGGGCCAAGGAGCTGATCTTCACCGGCCGGATGGTCGACGCGCAGGAGGCGCTGGCCATCGGCCTGGTCGACCAGGTCGTGCCGGCCGATGAGGTGTACTCGGCGGCCCGGAGCTGGGCCGAGCAGTTCGTCGACGGTCCGGCGATGGCACTCGCGGCGGCCAAGAAGGCGATCGACGGTGGCCTCGACGTCGACCTGCGCACCGGCCTCGACCTGGAGGCGGAGTTCTTCGCTGCGCTCTTCGCCACCGAGGACCGGCAGACCGGGATGACGTCGTTCGTGGAGAACGGGCCGGGGAAGGCGAAGTTCAGCGGGCGCTGACGGCGTCCCCCATATGCTCCCTACCCATGAGTACGGACCCGGCCCCCAACCCGCACGCCACCGCTGACGAGGTGGCGGCCGCCCTGCACGACCGGAAGCTGGCCAACGTCCTCTACCACGACTGGGAGGCGGGCTCGTACGACGAGAAGTGGTCCATCTCGTACGACGAGCGCTGCATCACCTATGCCGCGGATCGATTCCGTTTCGCGGCCGGTGAGGGCGGCTGGCCCTACGAGCATGCGCTGGAGCTGGGCTGCGGCACCGGGTTCTTCCTGCTCAACCTCATGCAGGCGGGTGTGGCGAAGCGTGGGTCGGTCACCGACCTGTCGCCCGGCATGGTGCAGACCGCCCTGCGCAACGCGGAGGGTCTCGGCCTCGACGTCGACGGGCGGGTGGCCGACGCCGAGACGATCCCGTACCCGGACGCGACGTTCGACCTGGTCGTCGGGCATGCGGTGCTCCACCACATCCCCGATGTGGAGCTCGCGCTGCGCGAGGTGCTGCGGGTGCTGAAGCCGGGCGGCCGGTTCGTGTTCGCGGGCGAGCCGACCACGGTCGGCGACTTCTACGCCCGCCGGCTCGGGGCGCTCACCTGGAAGGCCGCGACGACGATCACCCGGCTTCCCGTCCTCGCCGACTGGCGGCGGCCGCAGGAGGAGCTCGACGAGTCGTCGCGGGCGGCCGCGCTGGAAGCGGTGGTCGACATCCACACCTTCGACCCGGCGGAGCTGGAGGAGACCGCGCGCCGGGCCGGGGCAGGCGACGCACGCGTGGTCACGGAGGAGTTCACCGCGGCGATGCTCGGCTGGCCGGTGCGCACGTTCGAGGCTGCCGTGCCGCCGGGAAAGCTCGGGATGGGCTGGGCGATGTTCGCCTACCGCTCGTGGCAGCGGCTGTCCTGGCTGGACCAGAACGTGCTCTCCCGCGTCGTGCCGCGCGGGTGGTTCTACAACGCGCTCGTCACAGGGACCCGATCCCGGTAGTTCCACTGATCCACTCAGCGGCCCGGTCGGCCAGGATGGAGCGGTGACGACGCCGCAGGCCGACATGGAACGGCCGCTGGTGCCGCTGTGGCGCGGCCTGCTGGTGTACCGGGTGCTGGCGCTGCTGAGCGCGTCGGCTGTCGTCCTCTACACACTGCGCGAGTTCGCCTCGCCCGTTGGTGCGGTCGCGGTGCTCGTGGTGATGGCGGCCTGGACGGTGCTCAGCGGTCACGCCTATGCCGGCGGCAGCCTGCCGGGAGTGCCGACGGGCCGGCCGGGCCGCGTCGCGATCACCGACGTCGTCGTCACGGTTGCCGTCATGGCGACGACGCCGATCGTGCAGACGCCGGCGCAGTTCGCCGGGGACGCACCCGTGATGGGCTCGATCTGGACGTCGTGCGCCGTACTCGCCTGCGCACTGGCCTACGGGATCCGCGGCGGCCTCGCGGGTGCCGTGGCCGTGTCGGCGGCGCTGCTGGCGTTCCAGGCTCACTGGCGTGACGAGCTGAGCGACATTCAGCTGCTCGTCCTCGTCGGGGTCGCGATCGGCTTCGCGTCCACGGTGCTGCGCCACTCCGCCGAACGGCTCCGGCTCGCGATCGCCTCCGAGGCGGCGATGGCCGAGCGTGAACGGCTGGCCCGGGCGGTGCACGACGGCGTGCTGCAGGTGCTGGGGTTCGTGCGGCGCCGCGGCGCCGAGCTGGGCGGGGCCGCCGGGGAGCTGGGCGTGCTCGCCGGGAAGCAGGAGTTCGCGCTGCGGACGTTGCTGACCACCGGCGCGGCGCCCGTCGACGCCAACGGCCGCCGCGATCTCGCGGCCGCCCTGCGGATGCTCGGCTCCGAGTACGTCTCCGTGTCGACGCCGGCGCAGCCCGTCGAGCTCGCCGCGCACGTCGTCGACGAGCTGGTGGCGGTGGCGGGTGCCGCGCTCGCGAACGTCGCGGTGCACGTCGGCCCCGACGCACCGGCGTGGGTGCTGCTCGATGACACCGGGGACGGCGTGGAGATCAGCGTGCGCGACGAGGGACCGGGCATTCCCGACGGCAGGCTGGAGGCGGCGGAGGCCGAGGGACGGATCGGTGTGGCCCGCTCGATGCGCGGCCGGGTGATCGACCTGGGTGGCACGATCTCCTGCGACACCGGGCCGGGCCGGGGCACGGACTGGACCATCAGGTTCCCGAAGCGGGAGGTGCCGGCATGACGGAGCTCGAGGCGATCACCGTGATGGTGGTTGACGACCACCCGATCTGGCGCGAGGGCGTGGCCAGGGACCTGACCGAGCGCGGCCTGACGGTCGTCGCCACCGCGGCCGACGCGGATGCCGCGGTGCGGATCGCCGCCGCGGCCCGGCCATGCGTGGTGCTGATGGACCTCAACCTTGACGGCACGTCAGGGGTCCGGGCAATCGAGGGGATCCTGCAGAAGCTGCCCGAGACCCGGATCCTCGTGCTCTCGGCGAGCGGCGAGCACACCGACGTGCTGGAAGCGGTGAAGGCCGGGGCCACCGGATACCTCCTGAAGTCGGCCGGCGCGGACGAGCTGCTCGCGGCGGTGCGGCGCACGGCAGAGGGATTCCCGGTGTTCACCCCCGGGCTTGCCGGGCTGGTTCTCGGGGAGTACCGGCGGCTGGCGGGTGAGCCGGACGGCCCTGCGGCTCCTGCGCTCACCGAGCGGGAGACCGAGGTGTTGCGACTGGTGGCGAAGGGCCTCACGGCGCGGCAGATCGGCGAGCGTCTCGTGCTGTCGCACCGCACGGTCGAGAGCCATGTGCAGAGCACACTGCGCAAGCTGCAGATGCACAACCGCGCTCAGCTCGTGCGTTACGCCATTGAACGAGGATTGGCCGGGGACTGATCACCTGGTGTGGTTGTCGTGTGGCGAACGGGTGATCATGTCTGAACGGATTCCGTGTGGCGTAGCTCCTTGGGAGGATCCGCGACATGTTCGCGGGCGCGCCGCTGGGGCGGGTGACAGGCTCGACGGTGGGCCCGGGGCCCGCGATCACCGCCGTGCTCGTCGGTGAGCCCGCTGTAGGCGCGTATTCCGCGCGCGAGCTGGCTCGCTGTGGCGTCGAACTGCTGCGCGCGGTCGCCATCCGGGGCGCCCTGCAGGTGGTGTTCGAGCTGCGTCCGCGGGTGGTCGCGGTCGACCTCGCGGACGGCCAAACCGCGCTGGCGGTGATCGGGTCGGTCGCTGCGGCGGTCCCTCAGACCCCGGTGCTCACCCTCAGCGCTGCTCCCGACCATGCCACCGTGCTCGCCGCGGTGCGGGCCGGTGCCACGAGCCATCTCGTCGCGCCTGCCGGAGCGGAGGAACTGGCCGACGCCCTGCGGCGCACCGCAACCGGCCACGCCGTGTTCAGCCCCGGGCTCGCCGACGTCGTACTGGAGGAGTTCGGTCGGCCGGCCGATCTGCTGGAGGGCACGCGGCGGCTCACCGAGCGGGAGGCAGACGTGCTGCGGCTGGTGGTCGACGGCCTCACCGCGCGCCAGATCGCCGCCCGGCTGGTCCTCTCGCCGCGCACGGTGGAGAACCACGTGCAGAACGTCTTGCGCAAGCTGCGGTTGCGCAGCCGTGCCGCGCTGGTGCGCTACGCCATCGAGAACGGCCTGGCGTGACGTTCAGCCCAGCCGGAGCAGGCGGGCCAGGATCTCGGCCGGCAGGGCGTCGACGTCGGTGTCGACGGCCACGTGCACCGATGGGGCATCGACGTCCGTGAACGCCACGGTGGCCCCACGGGCCGGGCCGAGGTCGCACGCCACCTGGATCGGCATCGGCGTGGTCGCCAGTACGCCGGGCGTCACCGCCTCCAGCACGGCCACGGCGTCGTGCACCGCGACGGCGTCGATGCCGTAGCGGGCGAGGTACGCCGCGCGGTAGTGGGTGATCGCCTCAGCCAGCGCGGCACACCGCGGGCCGCCGGACGCCAGGGTCTCGATCCAGGCCGGACCCGCCGGACACCGCAGGGTCAGGTCGAGCGGCACCATCGTGACCGGGACGTCGGGCTGGGTGAGCACCCGGTGGGCTGCCTCCGGGTCCGAGTGGATGTTGAACTCGGCGACGCCGCTGATGTTGCCCTCTCCCAGCGCGCCGCCCATGACGATGATGCGACCGATCCGGGGCGCCAGATCGGGATGCACCGCGAGCAGCAGCGCGATGTTGGTGAGCGGCCCGATCGCTGCGATCGTCACCGGATCGCCGGCCGCGCTCAGCACGGCGGCCATCAACCCGACGGCGCCGCGTGCGTCCGGCTCGGCGGCCGGGGCGGGCAGCATCTCGGCCCGCCCGCCGAGCCCGTCGCCCCCGTGCCAAGCCTCGGCGCGCCGGCGCTGCGGGTACACGAGCGGGCGGGGGGCACCCCTGCCGACCGGCACGTCGGAGCGGTCGCAGAGGGCGAGCAGACGCCCGGCGTTCTCGGTGGTCCGGGGCTGCGGGACGTTGCCGAACACCGTGGTCACGGCCCGCAGCTCGATCTCGGGCGAGGCCAGCGCCAGCATGATCGCGACGGCGTCGTCCACCCCTGGGTCGGTGTCGATGATGAGCGGCGTGGGCCGGGTCGGCGCGCTCACAGGACGGCCGCCAGTTCTGCGGCGGTGGGCAGCGACGGCTGGGCGCCGGCCCGTGTCACGGCCAGCGCACCGGCGGCGCACGCCCTCCGTAGTGCGTCGGCGTCGGACACGCCGTTCAGCATGGCCACCGTGAGCGCGGCTGTGAAGGCGTCACCTGCCGCGGTGCCGTCGACGACGTCCACCGGTGGGGGCTGCGCGGCGGCCACCTCCCGGCCGTCCCGGCGCAGCACCGCACCTTCGGCGCCGGCGGTGACAGCGACGGCCCTGGCCGCGTCGAGCCCCTCGATCGCGGCGTACTCGGCCGTGTTGACGACCACGAGGTCGATCCTGCGGAGCAACTCGGACGGGAGCGCCCGCGCGGGAGCGGCGTTGAGCACGACGAGCCCGGTCGCGTGCTGCACGGCAGCCGCCACCGCGCTGTCGGGGATCTCCAGCACGGCGAGCACTGCATCCGCGCCGCGGACGTCGTCGGGGCTCACGTCGAGGGTGGCGTTCGCGCCCGCCGCGACGACGATCGTGGTCTCGCCGGCGTCGTCCACGGTGATCAGCGCATGGCCCGTGGGGTGTCCGGGCTCCCGGCGCAGCCCGTCGAGCTGGACTCCGTCGTGCTGGAGCAGAGCGAGGGCCTCATCGCCGGCGGCGTCGTCGCCGACCGCGGCCACCAGCGTCACGTCGGCGCCCAGGCGGCGAGCTGCGAGCGCCTGGTTGGCGCCCTTCCCGCCCGGCACCCGGCGCAGGTCACCCGCGGCCAGTGTCTCCCCGGGAGCGGGCAGCCGGGGCACACGGGCCACGAGATCGAGGTTGACGCTGCCGACGACCGCGATCCGGGGCACCCCGCGGACGATGGTCGATCACGCAGGCCTGCGCAAGCACCCTCACTCCGACCGGGTCGGTTCGCTCTCGTCGCTCGAATCGAGGTCGCGCTCGGCGCGCTCGGTGGTGCTCCCGCCACCCCCGCTGGATCGGTCGGGCGCGGCCGGGTCGGCGCCGGGATCGGCGGCGCGATACGCGCGCTCGTCCTCCGGGCCGGCAGCCGTGGGGTTGTCGACCCGCCGCGAGACGACCCGGTCCTCCTCGGTGGCGCTCGGCGGCTCGGGTCCGCCGGTGCGCGAGCTCTCGGTGGCCATCGCCGCGACTACCCGGGCGGCAGCGGAGGGGAAACGCGCCGGTCCTATCGTCGGGTCATGACCAGCATGTGGGGGGCGCCCATGCGCGAGCGCTGGGGGCGGGCCGCGAGGCGCGACCCGCGGCAGGCCCGGTTCCTCACGCTCGCCTCGCTGCGCTGGGTGATCCGTAACCGCGCTTACACGCCCTGGTACCTGGTCCGGTACTGGAGACTTCTGCGGTTCCGGTTGGCGAACCCACACGTGATCTTGCGCGGAATGGTGTTCCTCGGCAAACGCGTGGAGCTGCATGCGCGGCCTGGTTACGGGCGCCTTGAGATCGGCCGATGGGTGCACATAGGCGATGGCAACTCGCTGCGCTGCCACGAAGGCTCGCTGCGGATCGGCGACAAGGTCGTTCTCGGCAAGGACAACACCATCAACTGCTATCTCGATGTCGAGGTCGGCGCATCCACGATCGTGGCGGACTGGGTGTACGTCACGGACTTCGACCATCGCACGGAGGACGTACACGTTCCGATCAAGGACCAGGGCATCGTCAAGACGCCGGTACGCATCGGGCCCGACTGCTGGGTCGGGGTGAAAGTGTCAGTCCTGCGTGGCACGAGGGTGGGGCGGGGTTCCGTGCTCGGTGCGCACGCCGTGGTGCGTGGCGACATCCCTGAGTACTCGGTGGCAGTTGGCGCCCCGGCGAGAGTTGTGCGTAACCGGCTGGCCGACTACGAGGCGGGCGCCGACCGCCGCGCCGCTCTCGCCGACATCGCGCGCAAGACCGAGGCCGCTGTACACGAGCGTGTCGCGCAAAGTTCCAGTAGTGCGGTCGTCAAGAAGGGTTAACAAAATCTGAATCGATGTGAGCTGCGGCAACTATGGTAACGGATGCGGCCCTCCCTGCGTTGGAATAGACGTCGGAGAAACCCCGAAGCCCAGGAACAGGTGCCTCATGAAGGACGACACCGTCCGCCGCCTCAATGCTCTCGACCAGGAGTACACCGCGGCCGTCAACTCTGCCGTGGCGGAGGACCGCGACGACCTCATCCAGCAGCTCATCGCCGAGTACCCCGACGCCGCTCTGGAGATCATGAACGACGAGGCGGCCTGATCGCCGCCGCGGGCGCGCTGCGTCCGAAGACGTTGCCAGTAGGAATCTTCGGCCGACCCAACTGGGTCGGTCTCTCTACGGGTGCTGCTGCGTACACCGCAGCGGTACCTGCGGCGATACGGGCCCAGTCGAAGTCGACGGCGAGCCGTGCCCGTGCCGTGTCAGCGCGCCGTGCCGCGGCCTCCGGGTCGTCGAGCACGGCGCCGACCGCGCTTGCGAGCGCCGTGACATCCCCCGGCGTGAACGACAGCCCGGTCTCCCCGTCGACCACCACCTCGCCCAGGCCACCCGCCGTCGACGCCACGAGTGGCGCTCCGGCCGCCGCCGTCTCCAGGGCCACGATCCCGAACGGTTCGTAGCGGCTCGGCAGCACCACCACGTCGACGGCCGCCAGCAGAGCCACCAGATCCTCGTCCGGCAGATGCCCGAGAAAATCCACGCTCCGTCGCACCCGGTGCGTCCGTGCCGTCCCCACGAGCATCTCCGCGGCGGTGCCGGTGCCCGCGATCAGCGCCTTCGTGCCCGTATGCGCGCGGCGGACCCTGGGCAGCGCCGCGATCAGGTCCTGCACGCCCTTCTCGTACTCCAAGCGTCCGAAGTAGAGGAGTAATGGTTCCCCGCCGGGTGCGAACCGCCGGCGGGCGGCAGCGACACGGGACTCGTCGGCGCGCCAGCGCCGCGGTGCGATCCCGTTGTGCAGCACGGCGATGCCGGCTGGATCGAGTTCGTACAGCTCTGCGGCCTCGTCGCGCATCGCCGTCGAACACGTGATCACGGTGTCGGCCCGGTTGGCGAGCCACCATTCCGTGGAGTGCACCTGACGACTCAGCGGTGAGGACAGCCATCCCGCGTACCGGCCCGCTTCGGTGGCGTGGATGGTGGCCACGAGCGGCACGCCGAACACATCCGCCAGTGCGATGGCGGGGTGGGCCACGAGCCAGTCGTGGGCGTGGACGACGTCCGGGCGCCATCCCGTGATCGAGGTGAGTGCCGTGCGCAGCAGTGCATGTCCCATCGCGAGCGTCCACGCCACCATGTCGCGTTCGAACTCGAGGTGCGCCGGGTCCTCGGCGACGCGCAGGACCCGCACACCCTCCACGACCTCGTCGACAGTCGGGTGCGTGCCGGCGTCGGTGCCGCTCGGCTGCCGGGACAGGACGACGACATCGTGGCCGGCTGCCGCCAGTTCCGTCGCGAGGGCGTGCACGTGCCGGCCCAGGCCTCCGACCACCACCGGCGGGTACTCCCACGACAACATCAGCACCCGCACCCCCGGAACCTATCCGGCGGTGGGACCCGGCCCCGAGGACGCCCCGTCCCGTCGCGAGGCCAGGTGGTGGTCGAGGACGCGGCTCAGCAGGTCGGTCAGCTCGGCCCGTTCGTGCTGCGAGAGCGGCGCGAGCAGTGCGTCCTGCACCCCGTCCAGCGTGGCGCCGAGGCGATGGAGGCGGTCGATCCCGGCGTCGGTGATCGTGATGATGTTGCGCCGGCGGTCGGCCGGATCGTGGGCGCGTACCACCAGCTTCTGCTCGGCGAGCTCGGTGACCGCCTCCACGACGTAACTGCGGTCGATCCGGCAGCGCCGTCCCAGCTCCGCCTGGCTGGCGGGGCCGAACTCCTCGAGCGCGGCGAGAAGCGCGTAGTGGTAACGGCGCCACTCGCCCGCGTCGAACGCCTCTCCCAGCAGCCTGCCCGCGTGCGTCGCGAGGTGCGTGATGAGCCACGTGGGCTTGGAGCGCAGGCGGGTGGGAGTCCGGCGGTCCGCTGGGTTGTCCACGCGACGAGGCTACAACTGTTGGCCCGGCCCACAATCTCCACTACTGTTGGCCGAGCCAACGTTGGTGTGGCCAACATTCAATCAGGAGACGCCCATGCTCAGCCCGTACCGCATCGAGATCCCCCAGAGCACCCTCGACGACCTGGCCGACCGGTTGGCACGTACCCGCTGGCCCGACGAACCGCCCGCCGCCGGGTGGGACCTCGGCATTCCGCTGACCCGGGTGCAGGAGCTCGCCGAGCACTGGCAGAAGGCCTACGACTGGCGCGAGCACGAGGCCGAGCTGAACAGGTACCCGCAGTTCGTCACGGAGATCGACGGGCAGCGCATCCACCTCCTGCACGTGCGGTGTGCCGACCCGGACGCACTACCGCTCGTCCTCACGCACGGCTGGCCGGGATCGATCGTCGAGTTCCTCGACGTCGTCGAACCGCTCTCGCGCGACTTCCACCTCGTGATCCCGTCGATTCCCGGGTTCGGCTTCTCCGGCCCCACCCGGGAGCGGGGCTGGAACGTGCAGCGGGTGGCCCGGGCCTGGGCCGAGTTGATGCGCAGGCTGGGCTACGACCGTTACGGCGCCCAGGGCGGCGACTTCGGGTCGGCGATCTCCCGCGCCCTTGCCGCCGTCGCACCCGACCACGTCGTCGGTGTGCATCTGAACTACCTGCCGACCCCACCGCCGCCCCAGGGTGAGGAGGACGGTCTGTCCGAATCGGATCTCGACCGGCTGGCGCGCACCAGGCGCTACCTCGCCCACCAGCCCGGGGTCCGCGTGCTGAACGCCACCCGTCCGCAGTCGGTGGCGTACGCGCTGACCGACTCACCGGTCGGGCAGCTGGCCTGGCTCGCCGACGTGTTCGCCGAGTGGGGCGATCCGAGTGGGGCGGTTCCGGTCGACCGCCTGCTCACCAACGTCATGCTCTACTGGCTCACCGGCACGGCCGGTTCGTCGGCGCGGCTGAATCGCGAGAGCCCACTCGGCCCGCTGCCTTGTCCGGCACCGATGGGCGTCGCCGTCTTCCCGCACGACATCACCCTGTCGATCAGGTCGCTGGCAGAGCGCGTCTACCGGATCACCCACTGGACCGAGTTCGACCAAGGAGGCCACTTCGCAGCGCTGGAAACTCCGGCCCTGTTTGCGGGTGACGTCCGGGCCTTCTTCCGCGACATTGACACGCAGCGCTGATCCGCAGGTGTCCATGTCGCCCTAGAGAGCGCGGGCGTCGATGTGGCCGAAGGGGGCCGGCGGCCATGACGCCATCTTGGTGATCGCCTCTGCCCTGCGGTCGGGCGTCAGCCGGCCGGCCAGTTCCTCCACTCGGTCGGCATGTCCGTACGCGCGCTCTCGCGCGTAGCCGGCGGCGGAGTCCTTGCTGACCATGAAGGCCCAATCGCTGGACAGCGCGAGGAGGGCCTCCTGCGCGAGGCGGTCGCGCAGGAGGTCTCGTGTCCGCGCCGGCGCGACCGCCCCGAGCAGCGCCTTCTGCACGCGCTCGTTGAGCGCCACCAGGTCCGCCACCGGCTCCCCGGCCCACACCCGCCAGTCCTTGCCCGACCCCCACGACGACGGCGGCAGCTCGACGGGTTCACCGATCAGCCCCGCGGCAACGGCCCCGCGCAGCGTCGTCACGCGGACGCCGGCGGCGGGCAGCGCGCGCAGCACCGCCTCCAGCCAGGCCGGTCCTTCGTGCCACCAGTGCCCGAAGAGCTCCGTGTCGAAGGCGGCCACGGTCAGCCCGGGGCGCCCGAGCCGTTCGCGCACGCCGACGAGCCGTTCTCGGACGACCGACACGAAGTCGGCGGCATCCCGCGCCACGGCGGCCGCGGCGCGCTCGGGGTGGTAGGGATGCTTCTTCTCCGGCGGCACCGACCGCCCGGTGACGCGCGCGGGCTTCAGCCCGGACGGGTGGTCGAACGTGTGGAAGTCGCGGTAGTCGCGGTCGCCGGGATAGCCCGAGCGCGGCGACCAGACGCGGTAGGTGACCTCCAGGTCACGGCCGAACGCCAGCACGTCCGAGCTTCCGACCGGGCGGGCGAGCGCGGTCTCGCCGTGCAGCGCGGGCCCGTCGACGAGGAACCGCCGCACACCGGCCGAGGCGTACCCGTGCTCCATGCCCGGCGCGTAGCCGCACTCGGGAGCCCAGATGCCCGCCGGTCGCGTGCCGAGCCGGATGGTCGCGTCGGTGAGTCCCGTCTCGAGCGCGAACGTCCGGACCTCGGGCAGCAGCATCGGAGCGAACGGGTGTGTCGCCGGCCCGCCGAGCAACTCCAGCGCGCCCGCGTCGGCGAGGCGGCGAAGGACCGGCGCCGCCCCGTGGCGCCAGCGGGACTCGAACAGTCCCAGCGCGGCGGTCGCGGCGCGATGCTCGTACGTCGCCAGGTCCGGCAGCCGCGGGGCGGCGCCGTGGGCACGCAGCAGCCAGCCACCGAGCCACTCGTGCATGCCCCGCAGGCAGTGCGGGTCGTCCAGCTGTGCGGCGAGCACGGGTGTGACCCCGAGGGTGAGCAGGTCGCGGTGGCCCTCGGCGGCGAGCCGTTCGACGACGTCGAGAACCGGAAGGTAGGCGTGCGCCCACGACTGGTAGAGCCACTCCTCCCCGACGGGCCAGCGCCCGTGATGGGCGAGCCACGGCAGGTGGCTGTGCAGTACCAGGCAGAACGTGCCGGTCGGGTCGCTCACGGGCGCACGGCGAGGGCGACGAGATCCAGGCTCGCGTCCGGGTTGCCCGCGATGAGCTCGAAGTCGGCGCACGTCACGGAGGTGACGTCGCGCAGCAGCGCCGCAGGCCAGCCCTCGCCCGACAGTGCGACCTCCACCTGCGCGTCGACGATCGAGCCGCCGTGGCTCGCCTCGATCTCGCGCAGCCGTGGCCCGTGGTGCAGCCCGAGGATCTCGACGTCGGCGAACCCGGCGTCGCGGACCAGTCCGGTCAGCTCGGCCCCGGACAGCTCACGGGTGTGGAACGGGTTGAGCGGGGTGTCGCGCCCGGGTGAGAACGTCAGCCGGTTGGGAGTGGACAGCGCCACCGTGCCGCCCGGGCGCACCACGCGGAAGCACTCGCGCAGGAACCGCTCCTGCTCCCAGAGGTGCTCGATCACCTGCAGGGACACGAGCGCGTCGCAGACCTCGTCACGCACCGGGAGCGCCACGAGGTTGGCGCGCGCGGCAGCGACGCGCGGGTAGCGCCGGGCCACGTGCGCGACGGTGAGCGAGTCGTAGTCCACGGCCAGGACGGTGGGGGCGCCCCCGGCCAGCAGATCGGCGCCGTAGCCCTCCCCGCATCCGGCCTCGAGCACGACGCCACCGGAGCACCGGGCGCGCAGGGCCCGGTAGACCACCTCGTGCCGTCGGAACCAGTAGTTCTCCTCCGGGATGCCGGGCACGGTCCGCTCGCCGGTGAGTGGCAGCGCCTGAACGCCGATGTCGGTCATCGCGGGAGGACCACGGACGAGCTGATCGGCTGCGCACCGGAGTGAGATCTCACGCGCGGACCGTCTCAGACGGCACCGAAGAGGTCCACAAGTGCCCTCACGCAGTTCGGCGCATGGCGTGCGGACGTCGTCGAGCGAGCGTGGATCCGTCCGAGAAGTAACAACCGGCCGTCCGGCGCGATCGAGCAAGAGCAGCCCCCGGCGCCGGGGCGCGGCGAAGGGGGCGGCACATGACCCAGGGCGGGCCACCACAGCAGCCGAACCTTCAGCGCCGACCCGGGCGGCGAACGACGTGGCCATGGGTGGTCGGTGCGGGTGTGCTCCTGCTCGCCGTGGTCATCGCCACCGGAGTGCGGATCTCGCCGCCGTCGACCAGCGCGTCGGTGCCACCGCCTCCCCACCGCGCGGTCGACGCGCGGGAGTGGCAGACCATCGCGAAGGACCCCGATGCCTACGCGGGTGATCGCATCGTCGTGTACGGGCACGTGACCCAGATCGACCCCGCCGCCGGCGAATCCACCGTCCGCGCCAACGTCGACGGCGTCGCGCACGGCGGCGAGGAGCGCGCCTATCTGAAGTACAAGACGAACACCATGCTCAGTGGGGATGCGAAGGCTCTCGACGGCGTCGTCAGCGGGGATCTGTTCACCGCGGAGGTCACCGTGCGCGGGTCGATGTCGTACGACACGCAGGTCGGCGGAAACGCGACGGTGCCGGTGCTGGCGATCGACTCGATCCGTGTGACGGACTAGCTGCCGTCACGTCTGCGGCACGCGGAAGAGCGTGAAGAACTGCTGTGCCGCGGCGAGGTCGCCGGTGGCTTCGAGGACGCCGGCTTCCGCGCCCGACGCGAGGGTCGCGCCGCTGAAGATGAGGCCCAACAGAACCGGCACGGGCGCTCGGACAGTGGCGTCGACGTCTCCGGCGGCACTGCGTCTGATATCGACTGAGCCCGGCTGTACCCGGGCATCGAACGAGTCCGCGCCCACGAGCAGGCGGATCGCCATCGTCGGGGTGGCGTCCGCGGGCGGGAAGTAGAGCGCCTTCAGCAGGAGCATGAAGGCGTCCGTGCTCATCCCGGTGTCCGGGCTCGCGGGGATGTGCGCTCCCCAGCGGGAGAGCGCCAGGAGTACCGGCTCCAACTGGTGTCCGCGTTCCGTGAGCTGGTAGGCGTGCGTACTGGCGGGCGGCCCGAGCTCGACGCGCTCCACGACGCCGCTCGCCTCGAGTTCCTTGAGCCGTTGGCTCAGCACGTTCTGGCTCGCCTTGGGCAGCCCCGTTCGAAGGTCTCCGAACCGCTTCGGTCCGAAGACCAGCTCGCGTACCACGAGCAGGGCCCAGCGCTCCCCGATCGCGTCCATCGCGAGGGCGGCGCCACAGGCGTCGTCGTAGCTCCTGTGCGTCACATCGCAATACTACTGACCCGCCACTCGGTGGTGCTAATTTAGGACTGCTGAATCCTAACTAAGGAGCAACTGGTGGACGCGTTACTGAAGCACGTGCTGGAGGCCGGCGGTGGGGTCGACCGGTGGAAGGGGGTGTCGTCCTTCTCGTCGCGGATCACCTACGGCGGGCCGTTCTGGGAGTTCAAGGGGCAGGCCGACTTCGTGGGCACGGACGCCGTGGAGGCGAGGGTCCACGAGCAGTACCTGCGTGCCGTCCAGGAGTCGACGGGTCGCGTGGTGGAGTTCGACAAGAAGGCCGACCGGGTGACCGTCACCGGTCCGGATGGCGACCTCATCGAGTCACTCGTCAATCCTCGGGCCGACTTCGAGGGGTACACGCCCGACACTGCGTGGAGCGTCGCGCAGATGGCGTACTTCCGCAGCTATGCCACCTGGCACTACCTCGTGGAGCCGTATCTCTTCACCTACCCCGGCGTCGAGGCGCGCGAGGTGGAGCCGTGGGTCGAGAACGGCGAGGCGTGGCGCGGACTCTCCGTGACCTTCCCGGACACGATCGACACCCACAACGACACGCAGCTCTACTACTTCGACGACGCCGGTCACCTGCGACGCATGGACTACCAGCCGGTCGTCAACGGCTACTCGCCGACGGCCCACTATGTGCGCAAGGAAGAGACGGTCGACGGATTCGTGGTCGCGACGCAGCGGCGCATCCACATTCGCAACGAGGACCGCACCCCGGACCTGTCCTGGACCCCGATCACGCTCGATCTGAGCGATTCCAGGTTCAGCTGACCGCCGGCCGATCCGGTGGGGAGCGGGGTGAGGCGCTTCCCACCGGGGCCCGGTCAGCCCTGGGACCGCGGGCGGGGGGTGGGGCTTCCCTTGACGGTGAGGACGCCCCCGACGTCGTGCGTGAGCCAGGCGAGGATCGTCGTGTCGTCGAGGGTGAGAGAGACGCGTGGTCCCGACCAGCTCAACGTGGCCGTCGGCCGGTGGTCCAGCGCGTCCTGCAGCAGCGCGGCGAGCTCTGGGGTGGCCAGCACCGTCACCCCGTTGTGGCTGATGGGTCTGCCGCCGGGCAAGCCCTCGGCTGCGTCGGGCCCCGTGCTGAGCACGTAGCCGCAGCCCTGCCGGTCGTCGTAACCGGTCACGATCAAGGTCTTGCTCCCGTTACTTACTCGATGATTCCGGCCGCAAGGCGTGCGAGCCGGTCGGAGTCGGCGGCGAGCCGCTCGATGTTCGGGTCGGTCGCCGAGATGCCGTGCCGGACCGCGAGCCTGTGCACGTCGGGGTAGCCGATCTGGGTGAGTTCCTCCGCGTCGAGCCACACGACGAAGCGCATCGGCAGGTCCAGCCCGATCGACGGTGCGGCGGTGAGAAGGGGAACCTCGGCCCCTGGGTTGCTCACGAACACCACCGACGTGGGACGGATCGGAGGACCGGAGTCGGCTGAGCCTGCGGCGAGGTCGGCCACCGCGATCGAGCGGGTGGGCGCGCGGTCGGCGTTGCGGCGTAGTCGCTCGACGGTGGTGGGGACGTCGGCGCTGCCGTAGACGGTGACGAGGTAGTCCGAGGGCGTCACGCCGATCAGCGGGGAGCCGACCGGCGCGGAGGAACCCGGCACCGTCTCGGTCAGAACGGGCAGCGTGGCGTCACGTAGCGCGTCGCGCGGGCCGGCGGCTGCGATGCCCGACACGGCGGCGACGTAGTCGGCGCTGTTGACGGTGAGGCTCACCCAGCCGTCCGTCTCGCGCACGAGGTATCGCTGCGGCAGGTCGACGCCTGCCCGCTGGTCGACGCGCAACAGCGGCATCTGCCCCGCGGGCGACCCGCCGATGACGAGGGTGGAGGCCGGGATCGTGACACCGGCCTTCCGGGCCTCCGCGGCGTAGTCGACGACGGTGACCACGGAACCGCCGTTGCTCGTGATCGCGTCCTGAACTCGTTGTGTGGTGGTGGCGACGTCTGTGCCGGCCGTCAGCATGATCGTGCCCGACGGCTGGCCCGGCGCGGCGCGCGGTGCGAGCGCCACCTCCCCGTTGCCGACGTTGCCGCATGCGGCAGCGACTACGGCGAGCATGACTGTGGCGCCCCACGTCCGGATGGTGTCGGATCTCCGGGTCTGGGGGGCTCGGACCAGGACGGACATGGGGCGGCTCCGCGAGTAGACGGCGCCCGACCCTATCTGCCTTCAACCGCCCGTCCGGCGAATGAAATGCGCGCGCCGGTCAGCGGCGCCGCAGGCGCGCCAACAGGCCCCTGGCCCGCTGCTGATTGCGGGGATCGGCTGCCATCCGGCGGCCCTGTTCGGTGAGGCGTCGGCCCTGTGGGCTCGCGAGGAACGTGCGGATGCGGTCGATGATGGGCATTCGGACTAATACCCGATCACCCGAGCGATCACACAGGCCGCTGACCGGCCACGGTGAGAAGTTTCACCCGTGGTCCGTTTGCCGTCGCGATACTCGCCGGTAACAATTGCCCGATCCGGCCGCCCCCGCGCCGAGCTGTGGTCAGTGGTGGCAGAGTCGGGGAGATTGGGCGCCGAGTGTGAGCGCCCCCGTGTGGCCCACCGCGGCTCGTCCGCACCGGCAGGAGGTCGAAGAGGTCTGATGAACATCGTCGTGCTGGTCAAGCAGGTGCCGGACACCTATTCGGAACGCAAGCTCAGCCCGTCGGACGGGACGTTGGACCGGGATGCCACCGATGCGGTGCTCGATGAGATCAATGAGCGTGCGGTGGAGGCGGCTTTGCAGTTGAAGGAGTCCCACGGTGGTGAGGTGACCGTGGTGACGATGGGCCCGGACCGTGCGACGGATGCGATCCGTAAGGCGTTGTCGATGGGTGCGGACAAGGCGGTGCACTTGTCGGATGAGGCGGTGCACGGGTCGTGTGCGGTGCAGACCGCGCGGGCTCTGGCGAAGGTGCTGGGCACCGTCGAGGGCGGGTTCGATCTGGTGGTGGCGGGGAACGAGGCCTCGGACGGGCGCAGCGCGGCGGTGCCGGCGATGGTGGCCGATGTGTTGGGGTTGCCGGCGTTGACCCACGCCCGCGAGGTCACGGTGGACGGTTCCACGGTGACGGTGCGGCGGGAGACCGACGACGGGGTGACGCACCTGTCGGCGGAGTTGCCGGCGGTGGTGAGTGTGAACGAGAAGATCAACGAGCCGCGGTATCCGTCGTTCAAGGGGATCATGGCGGCGAAGAAGAAGCCGGTGGCCACCCTGTCGTTGGCGGATGCGGGTATCGACCCGTCGGAGGTGGGGTTGGCCACCGCGTTGTCCGCGGTGGTCTCCTCGCAGCCCAAGCCGCCCAAGAGCGCGGGGGAGAAGATCGAGGACGAGGGCGACGGCGGCGCGAAGGTGGCGGCGTTCCTGGTCGCGCAGAAGCTCATCTGAGTATCGGTTCGACGAGTAGGGGAGAAGGCTCATGGCTGA
>NZ_BAAAUS010000044.1:0-559 GCF_039534065.1 Pseudonocardia yunnanensis
AGTCCCAGACCTTCGGTCTGGAGCTCGAGCTCACCGAGGGCATGCGCTTCGACAAGGGCTACATCTCGCCCTACTTCGTCACCGACGCCGAGCGCATGGAGGCGGAGCTCGAGGACCCCTACATCCTCCTGGTCAGCTCCAAGATCTCCACCGTCAAGGACCTGCTCCCGCTGCTGGAGAAGGTCATGCAGGGCGGCAAGCCGCTCGCGATCATCGCCGAGGACGTCGAGGGCGAGGCCCTGGCCACCCTGGTCGTCAACAAGATCCGCGGCACCTTCAAGTCCGTCGCCGTCAAGGCCCCGGGCTTCGGTGACCGCCGCGAGGCGATGCTGGCCGACATGGCCATCCTCACCGGCGGCGAGGTCATCTCGGAGAAGGTCGGCCTGAAGCTGGAGAACGCCGACCTGTCGCTGCTGGGCCGCGCCCGCAAGGTCGTGGTCACCAAGGACGAGACCACCATCGTCGACGGTGCCGGCGACGCCGACCAGATCGCGGGCCGGGTCAACCAGATCCGCGCCGAGATCGAGCGCACCGACTCCGACTACGACCGCGAGAAGCT
>NZ_BAAAUS010000045.1:0-559 GCF_039534065.1 Pseudonocardia yunnanensis
AGTCCCAGACCTTCGGTCTGGAGCTCGAGCTCACCGAGGGCATGCGCTTCGACAAGGGCTACCTCGCACCGCATTTCGTCACCGATCCCGAGCGGATGGAGGCTGTCCTCGACGAGCCGTACCTGCTGTTCGCGGCGTCGAAGATCTCGTCGGTGAAGGACCTGCTGCCGGTGCTGGAGCAGGTGATGCAGACGGGCAAGCCGCTCGTCGTGATCGCGGAGGACGTCGACGGCGAAGCACTGCCGACGCTGCTGGTGAACAAGCTGAAGGGGACGTTCCGCTCGGTGGCGGTCAAGGCCCCGGGCTTCGGTGACCGCCGCGAGGCGATGCTGGCCGACATGGCCATCCTCACCGGTGGCGAGGTCATCTCAGAGAAGGTCGGCCTGAAGCTGGAGAACTCCGACCTGTCGCTGCTGGGCCGCGCCCGCAAGGTCGTGGTCACCAAGGACGAGACCACCATCGTCGACGGTGCCGGCGACGCCGACCAGATCGCGGGGCGGGTCAACCAGATCCGCGCCGAGATCGAGCGCACCGACTCCGACTACGACCGCGAGAAGCT
>NZ_BAAAUS010000046.1:0-73802 GCF_039534065.1 Pseudonocardia yunnanensis
GCCGGTATGGCTTGTCTGGGTGAGCCGGGAGTCGGCCAGCAGGACGTGATCTTCACGCCTCATGCGCTGATGCACACCCTTGCGTATCGCAGCACTCTGCTGTCGCTGTGGAGCGGGGCGTGCAGGGTGCTGCTCGACTCCTGGTCCGGCGAGCGGGGTGCAGCGGTACTCGCCGAGACCGGCACCACGATCATGCTCGCGGCGCCGACGTTCATCCAGGACGTGATCGCGGCCCGGGACGGCGAGCCGCAGCTCCTGCCCGCGCTTCACGCGCTCGTCTGCTCCGGCACCACCATCCCGCGACCGCTGGTCCCGCAGGCCCGACGGGTGTTCGGGGTGCCGTTGCTGGCCGGGTGGGGCATGACCGAGACCGGGCTCATCACGCGGACCCGTGAGGACGATCCGCCGGGGTGGGCCGCACACAGTGACGGACGCGGGTGCAAGGGCGTGGAGATCGACCTGCGGTCGGACACCGAGATCACCCGCGACAATCCCGGCCGTGGCTTCGTCCGCGGCGGCGGCGTGTGCCTGGCGACCGTGGGCCGTGACACCGGCAAGGTCGTCATCATCGCCGAGCAGAACGACGGCTGGTACGACACCGGAGACCTCGCCGTGCCCGACGGATGCGGCGGAATCCAATTGATGGGCCGCGCTGCCGACCGGATCAGCGGGGTGTTCATGATCCCGGTCAACGACGTCGAGTCCGCGCTGCTGGGCCATCCCGGCGTCGCGGACGTCGCCCTGGTCGGCTACCCCGCCGACGACGGCGGCGAACTGGCCTGCGCGGTGATCGTCCCGGCGACGTCGCCCCCGGTCACCCTGGATGAGCTGCGTGAGTACCTCGGCGACCAGGGCATGACGCAGTGGTACCTGCCCTCCCGCCTGGCGCTCGTCGAAACACTGCCACGCAACACCAACGGCAAGGTGCGCAAGGAACTGCTCCGACGCCGGCTGCGCGGCGAAGCCGCACTCACGGAATGACCGACGATCGTGAAGCGCCCGTGGTGTGAGCAGGACGGATCGAGGTCGAGAAGTACGACTACCAACCACGCCCGGGCCAATGGCCCGGGCCGGTCCGCTCGCACCGCCGCACGTTCGGGGAGGGCCTCTACGGCTCGCGGGATTGGATTGGACACGTGGCCGGAGGCGTCGCTGATCGACTTTCCGTCAGTGGTGCGGAA
Organism: Pseudonocardia yunnanensis; assembly: GCF_039534065.1. Classification (NCBI taxonomy): domain Bacteria; kingdom Bacillati; phylum Actinomycetota; class Actinomycetes; order Pseudonocardiales; family Pseudonocardiaceae; genus Pseudonocardia; species Pseudonocardia yunnanensis. Next base: position 1,182 of record NZ_BAAAUS010000046.1, read on the forward strand.
ACTCGTGACGATTCCCCGCGACAACCTGATCGTATGTGGAGGCGGCATGATTTATATCTGTCCAGCCCGAGCTTGAGTTGCTTGATCCTGATAAGAGAGCTTGGTTTCCATTCCGCTATGCGGCTAGGGTTGCATTGAGGCGGGAGTGACGACATGGAGATCCAGAACTCGGTTGCGGTGGTCACCGGTGCGAACCGGGGGCTCGGCCGACACTTGGCCGCGGAGCTCGTGAAACGCGGAGCGAAGGTCTACGCGGGAGCGCGAGACCCTCATGCGGTCGACCTACCCGGTGTGGTGCCACTGCGGATCCACATCACCGACCCGAAGTCGGTGGCGGCGGCAGCAGCCGCGGCGAGCGACGCGACCCTCCTGATCAACAACGCCGGCATCGACACGCACACGGACCTGCTCGACGGCGACATCGACAAGATCCGTCTGGATATGGAGACGCTCTTCTTCGGCACGCTGCAGATGACGCGCGCCTTCGTGCCGGTGATCGAGGCCAATGGGGGCGGCGGCATGCTCAACGTGCTGTCGGTGCTGTCGTGGGTGCATGTCGCGCCCCACGAGTCGTATGCCGCGGCCAAGGCTGCGAGTTGGGCGATGACCGACGCCGTGCGTCTGCAGCTCGCCCCGAAGGGCATTCAGGTCACCGCGCTGCACGTCGGCTACATGGACACCGACCTGACCGTGGGCATCGACTCCCCGAAGAGTGATCCGGCAGTGGTCGCCGCTCTCGCGCTGGACGGCGTGCAGACGGGCGCCTACGAGGTGCTCGCGGACGACCTCAGCAAGAACGCGCGTGCCGGACTCTCGGCAGACCTCACGGTCCTGTACCCGCAGCTCACCGCGCCGCAGGCCTGATCCTGCAGGTGTGCCCCTACCGCAGGCCCTGGGCACGCCCGGCCCGGCCACGGTGTCGGTTCGGTCAACCGGGTCGACCCGCCTAGGGGCGTTGCTCGAGGCCTCGGCAACCATGTAGCGGGCGGCGATCTCGATCGGCTCGGGCGGCCGCCGCGTGGCCCGCACGGTCAGCTCGAGCGGGGCGGGCGAGCGTCTTGAGCGCCGGGTGCAGCCCGCCTTCGGCGAGGATCGGCGGGTGGATGCTGCGCGTGAGCTCGCGGAGCTCGTCCAGCGCGCTGGTCGCCTCAGCGATCAGCGCGTCGAGCTGCGCCGTCAGCTCGCCGGCCTCGGGCGGCACCGCCTGCGTCGCGCGCAGCCAGGTGCCACAGCTGCTCCTGCCCTATCCGATCGCTATCCGATCGCCGACCCGCACCCGGCTCCACAGGCTGACCGGCGAAATCAAGATCGAGTGCGCGCGGCAGGCGTCCGTCGGACGACGCGAGGAGCGATGCCTCAGGAGGCACCTTTCCGCCGGTAGACGCTGCGCGCCGACTCCGGCGCCGACGTCAGGGACACCACGGTGGGCTTCGCGTCGGATGCCGCCCCATGGGGCCTGAGCGACTCGGAATCCGGTTGGACGTCGTCACAGATCGTCGGGCTGTCTTGTCCTGGTTTCGTGGCCGCCGCGATGCGGGGCGGCTCGGATGCAGCAGATCACCGGCGAAGGGGCATCGCAGGACATGAAGTTCGCAGCAGGAACGGCGCCCGCATCGCCCCCACCCACCACACCGACTGGCTGAAGTAGATGCACCTGATTCACGGGCACCGGCACGAAATGACTGGAAGCAGGAAGTGAGCAATGCGAACTGCAGTAGCGGATCTGTCCGTCCCGGATCTCGCCGGGAAGCTGGCCGTTGTCACCGGCGCCAGCGACGGCGTCGGGCTGGCCCTCGCCGAGCGCCTGGCGCAAGCCGGCGCCGAACTCGTTCTGCCGGTGCGGAACGTCCGTAAGGGCGCCGCTGCCGTGGAGCGCATCCGCGGCGCCGTGTCCGATGCCGTGGTCACGCTGCGCGATCTCGACCTGGCGTCCCTCGACTCGGTTGCCACGCTCGCGCGGATCCTTCTCGACGCCGGCCGTCCGATCCAGATCCTCGTCAACAACGCCGGGGTGATGGCTCCGCCGACGCGGCTGACCACGGCGGACGGTCTGGAGCTGCAGTTCGGTACGAACCACATCGGGCACGTCGCGCTGACCTCGCTGCTGTTGCCGCTCCTGCAGGCCGGCCGAGCGCGTGTCACCACGGTGTCGAGCAGCGCCGCCCGATTCGGACGATTGGAGTGGGACGACCTGCAGGCCGAGCGGCGTTACTCGCCGGTGCGCGCGTACAACGCCTCGAAGCTGGCGAACCTGTTGTTCGGGCTCGAGCTGGACCGACGCAGCAGGATCGACGGCTGGGGGATCACGAGCAACGTCGCGCACCCCGGCACGACCCTGACGAACCTCTACGCCTCAGGGCCCAACCTGGGCCGCAGGCGCCCGTCGCCGCAGACGGCGATCATGGCCCGACTTGCGCGGTGGGGTGTCTTCGTCCAGGAGGTGCAGGCGGGCGTGCAGCCGATTCTGTACGCGGCGACCAGCCCGGAGGCCGCCGGAGGCCGCCTCTACGGGCCCGACGGCCTCGGCCAATTCACCGGTGGCCCGACCGAGCTGCCGATCTACCGGTCCGCCCGCAAGCCCGACGACGCGGTTCGGCTTTGGCAGCTCTCCGAGCAGCTGGCGAACGTGAGATTCGCGGCCAAGCCCGCTGAATGACGGAGGTGTGACCGAGCCATGAACCCGGCTCGTGGGCCGGCTGTGCCCGGGCTAGCAGGGCACCGATACCCGCGCGTCCTGCGGCAACGCGTCATACAGTTCCTTCCGCGAACTGACGCGGAGCTTCATGAACACTTTGCCCAGGTGCCATTCGACGGTGCGCGGGCTGATGAACAGTTGCGCGCCGATCTGCGCGTTCGTCCTGCCGAGGGCGGCGAGCCGGGCGATCTCGGTCTCCTGAGCTGTGAGCTCCTCACGAGTGTCGGGAGCACGTGTCCGCGCCGTTTCGCCGGTGGCGGCCAGCTCGCGGCGAGCCCGCTCGCCGAATCCCTCGGCTCCCATCGAGGTGAACTGGTTGTGGGCGGTGCGCAGGTGCCTGCGTGCGTCGATTCGACGCCCCTCGCGGCGGAGCCATTCCCCGTACAGCAGGTGGGTGCGGGCGAGCTCCACCTTCACCCGGGTGCGGCCGAGGTGGTCGATCGCCTGGCGATAGAGCTCGTCGGCGTCGCCGGCACCCAGCAGCGCACGTGACCGTGATTCCACGCCGAGCGACCAGTCCGTGCGGGCGGCGCCGGTCGTCTCCGAGAGACGTTCGAAGGCGTCAGCCGCGACCCGGTTGTCGCCGGTGCGAACGGCGGCTTCGATCAGCTCGACCAGACCCCAGTTCGCCGGGACGAACTCCAGCGGGTACTCACTGGCGCTACGCGCTGAGGCCAGCGCTTCCTCATGGCGGCCCAGCCCGTTGAGCAGGACTGCCGAGGCCCAGTGCGCGTTCATCGCCCCATTGCCCTCACCGCGCTGGAGGACCTCCTTCAACGTGGCGTCGATCAGCTCGCGGGCCGAGGTTTCGCGCCCCCGCAAGGCGGCGTACACGGTTGCGCCGTATGGCGCGATGGTGCCTCCGGTCGCCTCCCGAACCGCGCGCATCTCCTCGATGAGAGCGGCGGCGGTCGCCAGCTTGCCGTCGAAGAGGAGGGCGACGATCTGCGAGCTGAGCGCGAGGGGGAGCTCGCTTAGTGCCCCGGTGTCCCGGGTGACGCGCACGTGCCGGGCGGACAGCACGTTCCAGCCCTCGTCGTCCCACAGGTTGGCGGCGGCACTCGCCGCGATCCAGAGCAGGCGAGGCTCGTCGTCAGCGGAGATGTCCTCAGAGAGGAAGGCCTGGACCGCGCGTTGTCGGAGTGGGACGGCCGCGGCGTACCCCTCGGTGAACAGTGCGGCGAGGCCGTCAAGGATCAAGTCGCGTTTGTCGTGCCGGTGTGCGGGGGCCTGCCGCACCGCCCGGGCGATCTCCCGGAGCCCTGGATCGCCGGTGAGACGACCCACGAAGATCGCGGCCGAGAAGGCGTCGAGGTAGGTCTCGTGAGCGAGTGCCACATCGAGGCCTTCGAGGCGCGCTGCGGCCGACAGCAGCAGCTGAGGCGCCTCGTCGGTGCGTTCCGCCGCGAACGCGATCTGGGCGCGCAGCAGTGCGATCCTCGCGCGCAGGAGATCGTCGAGTGGCCCGAACTCCGCCGTGAGGACGAGTTCCGACGCCGGACCGAACTCGCCGGCCTGGAGTTTGGCCTGCGCTGCGGCGAGTGCCCGCGTCACCCGACGGGCCGGGTCGGGTGTCAGCGTCGCCGCCCGTTCACGAAAGGCTGCCGCGGCCGCGAGCCCGCCTCGGGCGCGTGCACGATCGGCCGATCGGTCGAGCTCGGCCGCGATCTCCTCGTCGGGTCCGGGGCTCGCCTGCGCGCGGTGCCACGCCCGGCGATCGGGATCGAGGCCGGGGGCTGCGGCCAGCGCGGCGTGCACATCCTGCAGCTCACCCACGGCCGCGGCGCGGAACACCGCCGACCGCAGCAAGGGATGGCGGAACCGGACCCGTGAACCGATGTCGATCAATCCGGCGGCCTCGGCCGGCGTCGCCGCGTCCGAGGCGAGGCCGAGTCGTGTGGCCGCCTCTCGCAACAAGATCACGTCGCCGAGGGGCTCGACCGCGGCGAGGAGAAGAAGTCGTCGGGTTTCGACCGGAAGGGGGTGAAGCTGCCGAAGGAACTCTTGTTCCACGCGGCTGGCCAGCGGCATCGCGCTCGGCAGCTCGAATCCGAACGCCAGCTGTGCAGGCGTTCGCCCACGGGGAAGCTCCAGCAAGGCCAGCGGGTTTCCGCGCGCCTCGGCGACGATCCCGTTGAGCACTGCCGGGTCCAGCGGGCTGCGCAGCGCCGCCTGCAGCACGGCGCGGGCATCGACGTCGTTCAGGCCCCGGACGCGCAGTTCCGGCAACTGCCGCAGCGCCTGGTCGTCGCCACTCTCACGCGTCGCGAAGACGAGGGCCACCGACTCCGCCAGCAGGCGGCGAGCGACGAATGCGAGCGTCTGCGCCGAAGCCTGATCGAGCCATTGGGCGTCGTCGACGAGGCAGACGAGCGGGCGTTCCTCGGCGGCGTCCGACAGCAGGCTGAGTACGGCGAGCCCGATGAAGAACCGGTCGGGTGCGTTCCCCTCCAGGAGACCGAACACCATGCTGAGTGCGTCACGTTGCGGTGGGGGAAGCCGATCGAGGCGATCCAGGAACGGCGCACACAACTGATGGAGCCCGGCGAACGCGAGCTCCATCTCCGATTCGACGCCCGTCACCCGCGAGACGCGACACCCCGACGCATGTCTGGCCATGTGGTCCAGAAGTGCCGTCTTGCCGATGCCGGCGTCGCCTCGGAGCACGAGAACCTGGCTCCGACCCATGCGGATCTCTGCGAGCATCCGTTCTAGCTGGTCACAGTCGCGGCGACGGCCGTACAGGCCCTGACGGCCGAGCTCACCGCTGTGCATGGGCACCGCTCTGCTCGTGCGTGGTCGCGACGTCGGGCACGGTGGTCACTCGGGCGAGTGGCTGGACCTGAGCGTCGGCGGCGGACCGGTCGTCGTCGGTCGGCCTGGTCCGGCTGGGTACGGGCATTGCGGTGATACGCCCGTCGTCCACGCCGAGCTCGGCTTCGGCCGTCTCCTCGCTGCGGCCGTCCCGGACCAGCCCGCTGGTCAGCACGACCACCATGAGCACCCTCTGTTCTTGTCGTGTCGTCCTGCGGTCAGCCCATGTACGGCTGATCACGTTAACGCGCCTCCTCGAGCAGCTCCATCGTCAGGTGGCCGGTGCCAGACGCCTGCGGGGGTCGGTCTGCGTACCGGACGCAGTGGGAGGCGAGAAGGTCGGCGCGGTGCTGGTGGCCGGTACCGGGCGGCACGCTCTATCCGCACGTCGTGCCGGCGAAATGCGTGAACGGCAGCTGCGCAAGTAGACCGAATGGGGACACCCGTTGCGCAGACGTCAGACATGATCAAGGTCCGTGCGTGCGAGATGGCGACATGCGTGGCGTTCCTGGCGTGATATGTGCGTTCCTCGCCCGTTCATCGGCTAGCATGTGTGCAGATAGCTGGGACGATCACGCAGATGTCGACGGCGCGCCCGCCTCCGGTTGTGGATTCATACGAGTAATGCTGCCGATGTAGCCCGGGAGTGTTCTACGAGACCGCGGAGCAGATACGAACAGAGTCATGTCGATGTGTCGACGGCACAAGTCGACTGTCGACCTTGTTCGGATCAGGTCGTTCCCTCACTCGCTCCCGGGCAAGCGAGCCCGCTCGCGCCATTGATCGGCCGGTTGATCACTCGGCGACGAATCACGTCTGCGCGATCGTTGCTCGGGTTCAGCGATCTCTCCGTATTGCAGATGGCCCGCGCCACCCGTTTCGGCTCGGCCGCGAACGTCCGGCGTGCGTTGGTGCTCGGTCCGGGGGCCGGCCCCCGCGGCACTGTGCTCGCAACCGGCATGGGCAACCGAGCATGTGAAGCCCCGTGCTGCGGCAGGCCTCGCGCATCCGATGTCCTGGCTGGGGCGATGTGAAGCTCATCCGAGCAGGTGATCCAGCCCAGTTTTCAGAAAGCCCTACTCAACGGGCTGATTCCTAATGGAAAGGATGTATTTGATGCCAGCTGCCAAACCACCGATTCTGGTGACCGGAGCGACCGGGCGCGTGGGCGGCACCGGCCGCCACGTCGCCGCCGAACTGCTCAGTCGGGGGCTGCCCGTCAGAGCCGTTGTTCGTCGGTTCGACGAGCGATCCGAAGAATTGCGTGGCATGGGAATCGAGGTCGTGATCGGCGACTTCGCCGACTACGCCAGCATCCTCGCAGCGCTGGACGGAGTCGAGGCCGCCTACTTCTCATACCCCGTTGGTGCGGGAATCGCCGAAGCCGCCGGTTTTTTTGCGGCCGCAGGGCGTCAGCAGGGCCTGCAGCGAGTCGTTGATCTGTCCTTGGACGCGGCCTTCCCGGACAGTCCCAGCCCACAGGGACGTGCCCAATGGGTAGCCGAACGGATCTTCGAGTGGGCAGGATTCGACGGCACCCATCTGAGGGTCGCGGCCTTCTTCATGGAGAACCTGATCTCCCTGCACGGGCAGCAGATCCGCGAGCTCGGCCAGATCCGAAATTCCTTTGGGGATTTCGAACCCTCCTGGATCGCCGCGTCGGACGTCGGCGCGATGGGCGCAGCACTCCTGGCTGATCCAGGATTGGTCGCCGACCGCACCACCACGGTCGGCGCGGCAGAGCGTGCCAGTCACGCCGCCATCGCCGAGACGGTCAGTAAGGCCACCGGCCGTTCCGTCCACTACCAGCCCATCGCCCCGGAGGAATGGCGCGAGCTGATCGCGAACACCTCGGCCGCAGGCCAGGCCAACCTCACGGCCGCCGCGCACCTGTCCGCACAGAGCATCACGCTGCGCCAGCACAGCACCCACCTGGTGACGGACGACATCCAGCGGCTGACCGGGCGTCCCGCCATCACGCTCAAAGACTTCGTCGAGCGAAATCGTCAGGATTTCATGACCGATCGGGATGTCGAAAAATAGAGGATTTGAACCCATGGCAACGAGAAACCTCGACGAATACGATCCGCTTGAAGATTTCCAACCGCGCAAGATCACGCTGAACGAAACGACCAAGATGGTCCATGTGTCGGGCACCGGGCCGGCGGTGATCGTGATGCCGGAGGTGCCCGGCATCAGCCCACATGTTGCGCGCTTTGCTCGCTGGGTGCGAGAGGCGGGCTTCACCGTCTACATGCCCTCCCTCTACGGGCGCGATGGCGAACCGGTGGATCTCGAGGTCGGCAAAGCCACGTTCAAGCGCGTCTGCGCGAGTGCCGAGTTTCGCGCCTTCGGCGCCGGCGCGTCGGCGCCGGTGACCCAGTGGCTTCGAGCGCTGGCCAGGCTCGCCCACGAGGAGTGCGGCGGGCCCGGTGTGGGTGCGATCGGCATGTGCTTCTCGGGCAACTTCGCGCTCAGCATGATGCTCGAACCGTCGATGCTTGCACCCGTTCTGTCTCAGCCTGCGCTTCCGCTGGACGACGATGCGGGCCTGCAAATCGCTCCCGAAGAACTGGGGATCGTCAAACAACGCCTCGACGGGGAAGACCTTACGGTGCTGGCCTATCGCTTTGCAGGTGATCGCTTCTGCAAATTGCAGCGATTTGCGGCCTATCGGGAAGCGCTTGGTGATCGCTTCGACGGACGCGTCCTTCCCGACAGTGCCGCCAATCCGGATATACCGGAGTTCTTCCGGGAAGTGGTTCAAACTCCCCACAACGTCGTAACGGTGCGCCTCATCGACGAGGAGGGTCAGCCGACCCGCAAGGCACGCGACGAGATCCTCCAGTTCTTCGCTCACCGGCTCGCTTCATAGGACGAAGAAGACCGACTGGTGCCGCGCATGTAGCGGGCCCGACAGCCGCCGTGGCGGTGTCGCGGCGGCCGGCGACCGACCACGCAACGTGGTCGACTACCAGCGGTAGTGTGCTCCGTTGGAGTTTTCCAGCAGTCCGATATGTGTTCTGTAGTTGAGAATGCTGAAGAGCAGGAAGAACGCCCCCGACAGTGTCCAGGACCACCGCATGACGAATCGGGCGGCAATCAGCTCGCTTCTCGGTGTGGCGAGACAGCCGGCCGCCGCCAGAAGATAAGACACGCCGAACGCGGGGTTCTCCCAGCCGGGAAATCTGCTCGTGAGTGGTTCACCCGCCGGCGCATCGCCGACGAGATTGTAGGAGAATATCGCTGAAGCAATCGAGATCAGCATCAAGCCGATTGTGAAGACGATCCACAGCGCCGGCCGGATGCGTACGATCGTTGCGCGCTCGAAGGGGGTGTCGCCTCGATGCAGCAGGGAAGCGGCGCCGACGAGGGCCAGAAACCCCAGCATCACCGACGGTTCGAAGAACGCGATGTTGATCGGCGGCTTGACCGTGAGTGGCCAAGTCAGAGCACCTACGACACTCAGCACGGTGAGCGGTCCACCGGTGATCAGAAGTGCGATCGAGTGCCCGGGGAACACGACGTGCGGATACCGGCGAACAGCGTCCGCGACGGTCAGGAGCACCAACCCGGCGCAGACGCCCACGAGCGTGTTGTAGATCGTCATCAACCCGTCCCTGAAGAGTAGAAGCGGTGGCAAGCGTTCGTCATGTCACGCGACAACTGCCGTGTGTGGACTCTGGGAGGTGCAGTCGTGGATGTCGGACCTGCCTTCGGATGACGATTACGTAGCAGTATGGAGATACGTGCGTTGAGGTGGTTTTCCCCGAACGGGGCGCGCGTCACCTGTGTCGGAGATATGCGACTTCGTGTCGGGGAACTGGCGTCTGATTCCCGAATTTCGCCGGGAAGAGCCGACCAAGCTTGCAGGCCTCGGCGTCGACTATTACACTAGACTGAGCAGAGATGCCGAATCACCCCTTGGAATCGTTTGACGGACAACTCTCGTTCTCTGTGAGTCCTAGTGCACGCGTTCCTGTCGCCGATTTTCGCGCGATATCTGCTCGTGAGCGTAATGCGGTGCGGTGGGTCCTGCTCAGTGAGCAAGCGTCGTGCGCTCGACCTCCCGGTCGGCTGTAGGAGAGCTGGGAGTCCTGCCGGCCGGGCCGCCCTCCGATCCCGGGTATGTGGGATACGTCACCGCATTGGGGGAGAGCCATCCTGCGAGCACTCTCAGATAGGAGATAGCGATATGAACGGCGATGGCTGTTTCGCTTGCTCGCTCGACGGGGTCTGTCATGACGATGACCAGTGATCCCGACGCAGAGTTCGACGCCTCAGCGCCGAAGGTGCTGATCGAGGAGGACCTCGACCGGGGCCGTTTCCGGGTACACCGTTCCACGATGACCTCGCCCGCGGTCCTGTCCGCCGAGCGCGAGCGGGTGTTCGGTCGTTGTTGGCTCTACCTGGGGCACGAGTCGGAGATCCGCGAGCCGGGCGACTACGTGCGGCGCAGCGTGGGTGGGCGGCCGGTGTTCGTGGTGCGCTCGGCGAGAAGCGGGGAGATCCACGCTTTCCACAACACCTGCACGCACCGAGGCGCGGTGGTCTGCCGGCGGGAGCGGGGCAACTCGAAGGTGTTCCAGTGCTTCTACCACGCCTGGTCCTTCGACACGGACGGGAAGCTGGTCGGGGTACCGGACCGGGAGGCCTACAGCGGCGGCCTCGACTTCGACACGCTCGGGCTGGCGCACGTCGCACGGCTCGAGAGCTACCGGGGATTTCTGTTCCTCTGCTACGACCCCGACGCCGTCGATCTGCGCACATACCTCGGTGAGGCCGCCGACTACCTCGACCTGATCATCGACGCGGCCGTCGACGGGGTCGAGATCATCACCGGCACGCACGAGTACGGCATGGACGCCAACTGGAAGCTGCTGGTGGAGAACAGCATCGACGGCTACCACGCGGTCCCCGTGCACGACACCTACTTCAAGTATCTCGCCGAGCTCGGCAGCGAGCCTCGGCTCACCGACGCCGGCCGTTCCCGCGACCTTGGCAACGGTCACGCCGTGATGGAGGCCGAGGCACCCTGGGGACGTGCGATCGCCCGCTGGGAGCCGGTCTTCGGAGACGACACGAAGAGCACGATCGAGCAGATCAGCAACGACCTGACGCAGCGCTACGGCGCGGAGCGCGCCCACCGGATGACACAGACCAACCGGAATCTGCTCATCTATCCGAACCTGATCGTCAACGACATCATGGCGGTCACCGTGCGGACGTTCATGCCGGCGGCCCCTGACCGCACCGAGATCACGGCGTGGCAGCTGGCCCCGATCAACGAGACCCCCGAACTGCGCCGGCGCCGCCTCGACAGCTTCCTCACCTTCCTGGGACCGGGAGGGTTCGCGACACCGGACGACATCGAGGCCCTCGAGTCGTGCCAGCAGGGCTTCTCCAGCGGCGGCGTGGAATGGAACGACGTCTCCCGCGGAATGCACCGCAGATCGGTGCTGACCGACGAGGAACAGATGAGAGCGTTCTGGCGGCGATGGAGCGTCCAGGTCGAGCGCGGCGAGATCCCGGCGGGTGCACGATGAGCCCGCTCGTGATCTCGCCCGACGAGGCGCCCGCGGTGGCGTCGCTCGCCGAAACAACCCGTGCCGACGTCGAGGACCTCCTGGTACTGGAGGCGGAGCTGCTCGACGACTGGGCCCTCGACGAGTGGGCGGCCCTCTACACCCCCGACGCGCGCTACGTCGTGCCCGCCACCGACGACCGCGACGGCGACCCGGACAGCAACCTGATGCTGATCGATGACGACGGGCTGCGGCTGCGCTCGCGGGTGGAGCGGCTCAAGAGCCGCAAAGCCCACCGCGAATACCCCCACTCCAACACCCGCCACCTGGTCAGCAACATCCGGATGCGCGCGGTGGAGGGTGACGAGCTCCTGGTCACCGCAGCGTTCGCCGTGTTCCGCTACCGCAACCGGCAGGCCGTGCACTACGTCGGCCGCTACCGCTACCGCCTCGTCGTCGCCGGGGGCCGGTTGATGATCCGCCACAAGCGCGTGGAGCTCGACCTCACGGCCCTCCGGCCCGCCAACGACGTGGCGATCATCCTCTGACCCGGAAGCGGGTTATCGCTGTAGTGCCACCGCGGCGAAGGGCGCTGACCGTTGAGGAGCCCTCCTCAGCGCGCGCCGGGCTCCGGCTCGGGCGAACCTGCGGGCCGCGCGGTGTTGGTGAGTGCCACTCCGGTGAGGATCAGTACACCACCGAGGACCTCCACGGCGGTTGGTACCTGGCCGAGCAACAGCCACGACGCCACGGCGGACGTCACCACTTCCAGCAACCCCACGAGGGAACCGCGCGTAGCACCGATCCGAGCGACCGCGGCCACCCCCGCGATGTAGGGGATCACCGAGGACACGACCACGAGCAGCGTTGCGGCGACCGGCCACCCGACGTCGACGCCGCCCAGCAGTACGCCCGTCACGGACGTGTCGATCACCACCCGGAGCAGCCCGGCGGCCCCGAGCAGGCCGACCACGACCGTGCCTATCGTCATACCGACGCCGGCAAGCACCAGCGGCGGGGTCTGGCTCCCCGGACGGTCGGCCACCAAGAAATAGGCCGCCTGGCACACGGCGGAGGCGAGACCCCACACGATCCCTTCCCAACGGAGCCCGGCGCCGTTCCAGACCTGCACCACCAGCACCAGGCCGATCAGCGCCACCGCCGTGCCCAGCACCGTGCGGCGGCCCGGTGGCTGCCGCCGCACCACCCACACCCACGCGATCACGAGAATCGAACCGAGATACTGCAGGAGCAGCGCGATCGTCACAGGCAGGTAGACAAGGGCGTTGAAGAAGGTCACCTGCACACCGGCCGCGGCGAGCAGCCCGTACACGGCGAGGGCCCCGCCGTCGGCGCGGATCGCCGCCACCACGCCGGGGCGGACGAACGCCAGAATCCCGAGCAGGACGACGGCTCCTCCGCCGAGGCGGACGAACACCGCACCGCTGGCCGACCAGCCCGCGTCGGTCAGTGCCTTCCCCAAAGAACCCGAGAGACCGAACCCGACGGCCGAGACCATCGCGAGAGCGAGGCCCGACCGCTCATGGACACGCATCATCCCTCTCTCCTCGCCGAGATCACGGCAATTCGGAGATCACGCGGCTCAGGCCGTCGTGATCGAGGGACCGGGACGACAGCCGATTCCCGAGTAGGGCCGAAGTCACCATCGCTGCCACGCCGAGCAACGTGAGCGCCGCGGCGCGACCATGTCGCTGCCCGATCCGCCATCGTTCACCACGACGACCGCGATGCGGTGGCGCCCACCGCGGCCGATGCGATGTCGGCGGACAGGCGGCGCTCCACGGTCGACGGGATCGTCGCCGTCCGTTCGCCGTGTCCGCAATGTGCGCTACTGCCCAGCTGCCCGCCGGTCCAACGGCAACCGCGCAACACGATCAAACCCGACGGCGCAGGCGTCTGCGCTGGTATCGCTCAGTATCGGCGTGAATTCCACAAGGGCCGGATCGCGTTCTTCGTCGGAGTGCGCTGACGGGTGACCAGGGTTACGCCGCAGGCGGCGACTGCAATTCCGACAAGCATTCCTGTGCTCACCGGTTCGCCCAGCAGCGGGACGGCGATGAGAGCGGTGACCGGCGGCACCAGGAACAGGTAGCTGGTGGCCGCGCCACCGCTTCGCCGTCGTAGCAGGGCGAAGAGCAGGCCGAAGCCCCCCAGCGAGCAGACGATCGCGAGCCAGAGAACGGTGATGATCTCGCCGGTGCCGGAAGGTGGTTCGAAGCCGCCGTTGACGGTGGCGGCGATGGTCGTCGTGACGAGGGCGGCGAACATCTGAATGGTCAAGCCGCAGCGCACGTCGACCGGTGGCCCGTAGTGCTTCTGGTAGAGCGTTCCGGCAATCATGCCGACCAGCCCGACCAGCACCGCGAGGATCGCGAGCGTCGTGACACCGCCGCCCAGCTGCGACTGCACCGCCGCTGCGACCCCGACTACGCCGAGCAGTAGTCCGACCCACTGACCTCGGCTCATCCGCTCGTTGAACGCGCAGGTGCCGACCAGGGCGATCACCAGCGGGCTGGTGCCGACCAGCAACGCAGACAGGCCGGCGGGTGCGCCAATGCTCATGCCGACGTACACCCCGCCGAACTGCACTGTCTGCAGCAGGATCCCGATGATCATCAGGTGCAGCCACTGTCGAGGTCGGCGGGGCCAGCGCGCCCGGCTGACCAGCGTGACGACCAGCGCCACCAGGGTGGCGGCCGCGAACCGCCACCACAGCAGCGTGAACGGCGGCAACGAGTTGGTTCCGATGTCGCCGACCAGGTAGCCGCTGCTCCAGATCAGGATGAAGGAAACGGGCAGCCCCACTGCGGCGGGGCGGGTCAGCGTCCGCCCGGCCTGGGTTGGCCGGGACGGCGGTAAGGAGCCTTGCGGTGGTGCGGTGCAGGTGTGTTCCACGAAATGCTCCTCCTGTCTCGAGCTCCCTGTGATCCGATTTTCGCGTGGACGTTCCCCGGCCGTGAGCAGAGCGGGGACCGTGCTGTTCTGAAGCCGGTCGGAAATGAAGTCGGGCCGTCCACGGCTCCAGCGCGCACGCCGGAATCGGCTTGGCCCGAGTGTCACGCGCGATCAGCGCCTCCGGAAGGCACGATGCAACGCACCGGGTGTGCAAAACTGCACAGGACGGCGATGTGGAGGAGGAGCCGCTGCGGACCGACGATCTGATCGTGCTGCTGGAGATCGCCCGGTGCGGCTCCTTCCTGAAGGCTGGTGCGGCGCTCGGGCTGGACCATTCGACGGTGTCCCGGCGGGTCGCCGCACTGGAGCGGGAGCTGAAGTCGCCGCTGGTCCACCGGGGAGTGAAGGGCTGCACGCTCAGCGCGATGGGCCAGCGGCTGTTGAAGTCGTGCGAGCAGGTCGAGTCGGCGGTGCACGAGGTCCGCCTGCTCAGCGGGCTGCCCGGGCCCGGTCCGGGTGAGCTGACTGGGCTGATCCGCATCGCCGCCGGTGAGGCGCTCGGCACCTTCGTCGTCACGCCGGTGATGGCCCGGCTCCACCGGGAGAACCCCGGCTTGCAGATCGAGATCATCACGCAGACCCGGCCGAGCCCGTACGGGGTGGGCGCCGACATCGAGATCGGCGTCGGCGACCCGTTGCGCACCCGGGCCGGCGCCGAGGCACTCACCGAGTACCGGCTCGGCCTCTACGCCTCGCGGGAGTACCTGCAGGCGCGGGGCACACCCCGCACGACGTCGGAGCTGGCCGAGCATCCGTTGATCTACTACATCGAGGGGTTGCTGCGGGTGGAGGATCTCGACGTGCTCGACCGCTTCGGCACCGACAGCCACGCGGCCTTCGGCTCGACCAGCGTTCACGCCCAGCTGCAGGCCACTGTGCACGGCGCCGGCATCGGACTGCTGCCGGCATTCGTCGCCGAGCGGGACCGCTCGCTGGTCCGTGTGCTGTTCGACGAGGTGGCGGTCGTTCCCACCTACCACGCCTGCCTGGCCGCGGGGCGGCTGCGCCGACCGGCGGCGGCCGCGGTCATGGCGGCCATCCGCGCCGAGGTGCGCTCCCGCCAGGCCGAGCTGCTGCCGCGCCGCTGAAGCAACACCCGCCGGCACGGACGCGACGACGTTCGCCTAGCGCGCGGGCTGCAGAAACCAACGGGATCGAGCGATCCATCAGGTTCGTCGACGGCAAACGCGGGCACACCAGATGCGCGGCAAGAACAGCTCCGTCCGGAGCGACCCGCAGCATCGAGTGAGGAGATCTCCATGACGACGTCACGATCGCGTGGATCGGCCGGCACCCGTGCCGGAGCCGAGAGTTCCGGTGCCGAAGCGATTCGCGACTTCGTCGAGGACGTGCGCGAACTGCTCGAATACGAGCTGCGCAACGCCCAGGAGGAGCTGGCCGGCAAGTTCCGCGTGGCGTCCGAGGGGGCGCTGGTGCTCGGTGTCGCCGTCGTGCTCGGTGGGATGGCTGCCGGCGCTTCCACTGTGGTGATCCTGCGCACGCTGGAGAAGGTTTTCCCTCCGACGCTGGCAGCCACGGTCGCGGCGGTCATTTTCGCCATCGCGGCCGGCGTGCTCGCCACGATGGGGCTCGCAGCTGTCCGACGTGCGTTGCCGCTCGTTCCGGAGCGGGCACTCGACGAGCTGCGTGAGGAGGTTCGTGATGTGTTGCCGGTGTGACCACTGAGATCGCGTCCGGAACAGCTCGGCACACCCCACCTCGGGGCCACTGGCGTGACGCTGTGACCCTGTTCCTCTCACCCTAACCAGCTCTGGAGAGATCCGCTCCGGCCGGCCGTCGTCAGGCCTTGACCAGGCAGAATGGATGGCCGACCGGGTCCACGAACACGCGGAACGAGTGCGGCCTCGGCTGCAGGTCGTGCTTGCGAGCGCCGATCTCCAGCACGGCGCGCTCCCCGGCGTCGAGGTCGGGGACGTCGAAGTCGAAATGGGCGCGCTGCGGGTGATCCTGGCCAGGCCACTCCGGCGGGCGGTACTCGCCCTCCTCGATCCTCTGGAACGCGAGCGTGGCGCCGGCGCCTCCCGCGTCCAGCTGGGCCCAGTGGGCGTGCTTCTGCGGTGTGACCGGCCATCCGGTGATCCGGCTGTAGAACTCGGCGAGCGCGCGTGGGTCCGGGCAGTCGAGCGCGGTGAGGCTGTACGTGGCGATCGGCATGGCCCGACGCTAACGGAGGGCAGGTCGGCGAACTTGTCACCGGCGCCGGCCGTCGGCTTCCCAAGAGCTGGGGTGTGCTGTCGCGGGTGTCAGGCCGGATCGTGGCCGCGGAGGCCGTCGAAGACGATCCGGACGAGCCGTCGGCCTTGTTCCTCGCCGTCCTTGTCCGGGCCGACGCGCCACAGGAAGCCCATGATCAGCAGGACGTCGGCGGGCTCGAAGCCGGAGAAGGCCCGCCGGATCCTGGGTTGGCGGCCGCGCCCGGCGGCGGACGCCGTCGTGGACTGCGCGCGCAGCCTCCTCGAGCACGAGATCGTCTGATCTGGGCGCGAGCAGGTTGGTGGAGTCGGCGCGACCGCGTCGCAGAGTGGTGTCCCGTCAGTAGGGTCGTTGCCCATGCGGGACATGACGTCCGCCGCAAGCTTGCGGCGCCTACCTTCACTTGCCGGGCCGTTGCCGATGTTCGATCCGGACGCCGCGCCGTCCGATCCGGATCTGCTGTTCGCGGAGTGGTTGGCGGAAGCGGTCGATGCGGGAGTCGTCGAGCCGCACGCGATGACGCTGTCGACCGTGGATCCGTCGGGTCGGCCGACAGCACGCGTGCTGATCCTGAAATACCTCGACGCGGGGGAGTGGGCGTTTGCCTCGGGCTCGGAAAGCCGTAAGGGCAAGGAGTTGGCGAACACGCCGTGGGCGGCACTGACGTTCTACTGGCCGTCGCTCGGTCGGCAGGTCCGGATTCGTGGCCTCGTGAGTGTGGCGGATGCCGAGGACAGCGCGGCGGACTTCATGGCCCGTTCGGCGGGGGCGCGAGGCGTCGGGCTGCTGGGCAACCAGAGCGAGCCGGTGGCGAGCCTGGCCGAACGCGACAGCGCACTCGACGTGTCCACCGAACTCGCCATCGCCGAGCCGGCACACGTGGCTCCGGGGTGGACGGTGTACCGCCTGGAGGCGGACGAGGTGGAGTTCTGGCAGGGCGAGGAGCGCCGCAGGCACGTCCGGCTCGTCTACACCCGCACCGGCGAAGGATGGCGGCGCGATCTCCTCTGGCCGTAGCCGACCCCGGGATATTTCTCCCGCTACGGCATGTGCTTTGTGCGGGGGCGCTAACTCAGTGGGGTGGCTGCCGGGGGCGGGCCCCCAGGCGGTCGAATAGTTCCTGCACGCGCCGCTGCCGTTCCGCGTGGGTGGCAGCTGATTCACCCGGCGCCGGCTGCACCAGCCCGGCCACCTGGTTGCGCAGCTCGTCGCGCTCCTGCGACGTGCCATAGCGCGGTGGCTTGTCCCACTCGACCTCATAGTGGGTGTGCAGGTCGTCGCTGCTCGGTGGGATGGAGAATGCGACGTGTTGGCCGACACGTGGGGCGACGTGCCGCGGCACGCTCGTGATGGTCGAGACCGTGAACGGCTCCCGCCCACCGGTGTGGATCTCCAGGTCGAGCGCGACCATGCCGGCGGCACGGCGCCCCACCCTGGTGATCACCGCCCACTGCTCGCCGGTGGCGGCCGCATGCTGAACGAACCTGCGGACGAACCTCCAGTGCTCACGCAGGCCCACTCCGGCACTCCAGTTTCCGTCGGATCGTGTGATCTCGGGGCGCGGTCGCCCGCCAGAATCAGACTAACGGCATGATTCGGCGAAGCGCGACAGTGAGCCGATCTCAGCGGGATCGTCACCCATGCCGCCGAGCAGGTCGAACTGGCCGCGCTCCTCGTGGCGTTCGAGGCCGGAGGCTCAGGCCCGCTCGAAGGTGAGGTCGAAGTCCTTGCGCCATGTCGTGCCCGCGTCTTCGGAAGCCTCCCAGCGGCCGACGATCCGGTCCTGTTCGACGTCGGCGATGAAACGCTGGTGAAAGTCCGGGTCCTCGCGGGCCATGGTCCAGTGCCCACCATCGAAGGTCATGGCGTACTGGCGGCAGACGCCGCGGTCGTCGTGATAGAGGGCGACGAACCGGTCGTTCGGGTCACTGCGTCCGAGGACGAGGCTCATCTCGGAATGCGCATGGCGTCCTCCGCCGAGTTCAGACCGCACGACCAGGAACGACTCCCCGAGCCACTCGATCGTGGTCGTACCCGGCACCGTGGTACCTGGCGGTTCGAGGAACCATGCGTCCGACAACGTGGTCGTCCATCGGCCGACGAGCCCATCGAGCTTCTCGAGTTCGGTGTTGCGCACCGTTCCTCCGATCTGTCCGACCCGCGCGACCCTAGCCCGGCCATGGGGTCCGCAGCTAGAACAACGGCCACCCCGTAGCAGCCGCCGATCATTCCGGGTCGCGCATCAGCGTCCGAGGCTATGGGCAGCCTCGGAGAGGATCTCGGTGACGACTTCCGGCCGGGTGATCAGTGGTGCGTGGTCAACCTTGTGGGTACGGGTGCGAGCGTTGCTGCGCTCGGCCATGAACTTTTGGGTGTCGGGGTTGATCATTCGGTCTTCATCGGCGATGAGGAACCACGTGGGTACGTCCTTCCACCGAGGTCTTGGGACCGGCTCCTGAATGCAGGCGACGGCGATGGGGCGCTGGACCGCGGCCAGTACGGCATGTTCTCGGGCGGTTGCGTGCTGTGCGAATGCCGCAGCAAAGGCGTTGGTGGGGAGCCAGATCCAGCCGTCGCTGTCGGGCTTGAGCTCTGGCGCCTGCGGGTGCGGGGGGTCGCGGTAGAAAACGTCGGCGACGGTTTCGCCCTCGTCGGGGGCCAATGCGGCGACGTAGACCAGGGCCTGAACGCGCGGGTGACTTGTAGCGCCGATGACACCGCCCGCGTAAGCGTGGCCGGCAAGAACGACAGGCCCTTCGGTTCGGTCGATGGCTCGCGTGACCGCGTCCACGTCGTCGTCGAGCGAGGTCAACGGGATGGGTGCGGCGGTGACGGTGACTCCGGACTTCTGTAGATCATAAACAACTCGACCCCAGCTTGATCCGTCTGCCCACGCTCCGTGGACGAGAACGACAGTGAGAATATCCGGGCTGTTCGAAATTGGATTCATGCCCTGAATGCTGGCACTCCGCCAAACGTGGGTCAACGCTCTCGCTAGAGACGAGCACACCCGTCTGTCGAAACGTCCTTGAGGTACAGCCGGCTCGGCTTGTTGGCCTCCATCACGCCAGACCGGCGATCAGGCCGAGTCCGAACTTCCGGAGGAACCGCCTCGACCGGTTGCCATGATTATTGGCCTCCAATTCGTCTTGTTCGGCCACTATTCTCGCGGTGGGAATGGGATGATTCGAACATAAGGTTGATAGATTCGCGAGCGGTGTTGGTGGCGAGGCCGAAGCGTGCCAGATGAAGAAGACACTCCACCGTGACTAGGGTGACTAGTGGGAGGGCTCCTGGTGGAGGATCCCTTCCCTGATGACCAGGGGTGCCCGCCGCTCCTGCTGCCACACCGCTGTCTTCGGGCTCGCGGGAGCGCCGCCGCGGGGGGCTCCGCTGCACCGAGGGCTCGCCAGCCTGAGGGTCGGGCGCGTGGGCCGGGTGCTCGTGCGCAGGGCCCTGGGCCAGGGATGAAGCTGCTCCGAGTGTTGTTGAAAGGGGATCGGGTCGCACGACGTTGTGCACCGCAGGTTGTTGAACGCAATGCTCAGCCGAACGGTCACGGCCGCCTCGATGCTCAGCGCTTAGAACTAGCTCGGCACTGAGCGAGATGTCACCGGTCTTGTCGGATCCGCTACCCGGGACGGGCTAGGCCTGACCCCCGATGATGAGATCTGCCGCCCGTTCGGCGACAGCGATCACAGACGGGTTGGTGTTGGCCGACGGAACCGAAGGCATCACGGAGGCGTCGGCAATCCGGAGGTTGTCCACGCCACGTACCTTGAGGTCCGGATCGACGACGGCCATCGCATCCGTGCCGATCTTGCAGGAGCCCACGACGTGGGTATAACTGGTCGCGGTACTCCTGATGTAGGCGCGGTATTCGGAATCGGTCCCGATCTGCGGGCCGGGAAACAGTTCTTCTCCGCGCATCGGGGCGAGCGCCTCGGCGGATCCGATCTCCTGGGCGACCTGAAGCCCGCAGATCATGCGGTCGAGATCGCTGGGATCAGCCAGGAGGTTGGGGTTGACGAGCGGCGGCTGGTCCGGGTCGGGGCCCGCCAGGCGTATCCAGCCGCGACTGGCGGGGGTGAGCAGTCCGAAGACCACGGAATATCCGGTTTCCGGCACGGTCTCCCAGCGCGGGCGTACCGGGAAGTCCGTGAACAGGATGTGCAGGTCCGGCTCGACCGACGCATCACTACGGAGCATGACGTGCGGCTTGCGCGCCATCTCGGGTACATGCACCGGCACCGTGGTGGTGTAGGCGACTTGCGACTTCACGTGGTCATGGAAGTTCTCGCCGACGCCGGGAAGGTCCACTTTTACGTCCACGCCGACGGACCGCAGGTGGTCTCCGGGGCCGATGCCCGAAAGCAGGAGCAACGTGGGGGTGGGGATCGCACCGGCCGCGAGGATGGTTTCCCGGTCCGCGCCCGCTACGAACAGTTCGTTGCCGACCCGATACTCGACGCCACGGCAGGTGGTGCTCTCCAGGAGGAGCCGCCGGACGTGTGCATCTGCGCGGACGGTCAGGTTCTCACGGTTCGCGACCCGGGTCAGATAGGCATCTGCAGTGCTCAGGCGCTTCCCGCCGAGAACATTGTTCTCGTGGAACGACACTCCTTCCCCGGACTCGGCGTTGCAGTCCTCGACGAACGGGTGACCGGACTCGATGGCTGCCTCGAAGCACGCTTCCCAGAGTGGCCCGGTGGTCGACGGCGGTGCGACGTCTATGGGGCCCTCCGTCCCTCGATAGGCCGGATCGCGACCGGGAGCTCGCTCGCTGCGCTTGAAGTACGGCAGGAGAGCGTCGTAGTTCCACCCTGTGGCGCCGCCGGCGTCCCAGGCGTCGAAGCTGGACCGGTTACCGCGGATGAACATCGTGCCGTTGATACCGCTGGACCCGCCCAGCACCTTTCCTTGCGGCACGCGAAGGACCGCACCGTTCAACGCCGGCTGCGGCACGGTTTCGAAATCCCAGTCGACCGACGAGCCCAACAGTTGCCACCACAGGGTGGGGTCCTCCATATCCGGCACGGGTTCGATGGGACCGGCTTCCAGCAGCAAGACCCTCGTATCCGGATTCGCTGAGAGTCGCGCGGCGAGTACACAGCCCGCCGAACCCCCGCCGACCACGATGTAATCGAATGTTTCCACGCGAGATCCTCTGCTCGAGTCTGTGCATCACGGATCGTGCGCTCTCGACCGTAGATTCGTGGCGATTGTTTCACCACCATCACTTTGCAGATGGTGAGCATTGATCGAATCGATACTCGGAGGCACGCTTGAGTGGTCAGAATGCTCGTAACCGACAGTTTTGTGTCACCAGGGTCGCTGGGCGGTTCCGAGGCCCTCAGCGGCCGGTTAGGCCGACTGCATCCCCTTCGTGATCGGTGGACACGTGAAGGAACGACCTCACCGGCCTGATCGTCGCCCGCGTCGTCTCCGGTCTGGGAATCGGCTTGCTGACGACGGCGGCAACCGCCCACCTGCTCGAGTTTCATCCTTGCGCGGCCTGGTGAGAGCCGGGTGCGCGCCGACATCGTGTCGACCGCGGCGAACTTCGGTGGTTTCGCCTTCGGCTCGCCGCTGTTCACGCCGTACATCACGTTTCTCGTGCTGCTGATCATTGCCGCCGTCGTCACCTCGTTCGTCCCCGAGACGCTCGTGCGGCAGACCACAGCCGACGCGACGCTCGCAGGTGAGGCGCTGGCCGGCCTCCTCCTGCTCGGGTTCCTCGGGCTGGCGTTGGCGCCGGTCGGGATCGGTGTCGTCACCTTGGTGCTGCCGTTGACCACCGCGCTGGTGACTTTTCGGCGGCCCTGGTTGCGGTCGTCCTGATCGGCGGAGTCGTGCTCGGAACCCGGCCGGGTGGTCCGCGAGGTGGGTCGTCGATCTCGACGCGCAGTTGAGGAGCTGTGGCCGCTCTGCCGGCGCTACGACTTCCCGCCGGTCTCTTGAGCTGAAGTCAGGTTCAACTCGTACCGTCGCCCAATGACCGATGAACGGAGTCGAACGTGATCGAAGGGCTGGACCGGTACGGCGTCTCGTTGTCCGTGACCGACGATCTGGGGGCGAAGGCCGTCGCAGCCGAGAGGCTGGGGTACTCGGCGATCTGGGTGGCCGGCGGGCAGTTGGCGACGTTGGACCCGCTGCTGGAGATCCTGCGTGCGACCACGCGGGTCGCGGTGGTTCCGGGGATCATCTCGCTCGACGTGCATGGGCCCGGGGAGATCGCAGAGCTCTATGCGGAGGCGGAAGGGATCGCGCCGGGCCGCCTCGTGGTCGGGCTCGGCGGTCCTCAACGCATGCGCGTCGGGGCCGTCGCGGCGGTGGAACGTGCCGCGGACGAGTTCGACGCCGGCACGGCGGTGCCGCGAGATCGCAGGCTGTTGGCTGCGCTCGGACCGCGCAAGCTGGACTTGGCCCGGGACCGATTCGGCGGCGCCGTCACGCTCCTCGTGAACCCCGGCTATACCGCGTGGGCCCGTGCGCGCGTCGGCAGAAGGGCGACCCTCGTCGTCGACCAGATGGTCGTCCTCGACGACGACCCGCAGTCGGCTCGCACCGCCGCACGGGAGCCGCTCGGCTTTCTGTCCACGGTGGGTGGCTACGCGTCCGCGTTTTCGCGGATGGGGTTCGACGACCGCGACATTCACGAGTTGAGCGACAGGCTCGTCGACGATGTGGTCGCCTGGGGCGACGTCGACCCGGTCGTGGCACGGCTGGGCGAGCAGACGGCGGCGGGGGCTGACCACGTGGTGATCGGCTCCGTTGTGACTGCGGGCGGGCTGGACGAACTCGAGATCGCGGAGCGGCTGGCGCCGAGCCTCCGCCTGTGAGGGGCCTCGAGCCCGCGCATCGGGCAGCGACCGGGTGCAGCGGTCCGGCTTGGTCCGATGAGTTCGTCGTGCCGCCACGGTCTATACCGGTGTACCTCGAGCCGTGACGATGACGTGATCAGTTGGGGAGCTCATGACCAGCAATGCATTACCACCGGTCGTCGACGCCGACACCTGGCAGCGCCAACTCGACGTGCTGCGCGCCCGGGAGAAGGCCGCAACCCGAGAGCTCGACGCGATCGCCGCGCAGCGCCGCCGCATGCCGATGGTCGAGATGCCGGACTACACCCTGGAGGGCGAGGAGGGGCCGGTCCGGCTGGCGGAGATCTTCGGCGCGGCGTCGCAGCTGATCGTCTACAACCACATGTGGTTCCCGGATGAGAAGTGGCAGTGCCCGGGCTGCACCGGGTTCACCTCGCAGTTCACCCGGTTGGACATCTTGAACAACTTCGACGCCCGGTTCGTCATCGTCACCCAAGGGCCGATCGACGAGGCGCTCGCTTACAAGAGGCTGGTCGGGAACACCATGACCTGGTATTCGACGGCGAACAGTGCATTCGGCACCGATGTCGGCGCACCGCCCGGCGGCGGTTTCGCTGTCAACGTGTTCCTCCGCGACGGCGATACTGTTTATCGCACCTGGCACACCAACGGCCGCGGCACCGAACAGCTCAGCCACAGCTTCGCGTTGATCGATGTGTTGCCGTACGGACGGCAGGAGGAGTGGCAGGACTCCCCCGAGGGCTGGCCGCAGGGTCCCACCTACAGCCGGTGGGCCGCGTCCGAAGACATCGCCGCGTCCTATGGCCCGTCGGACACACGGAACACGATCACGTCGTAAGTCAGGTGTCGACCTCGTCGCCGGTGTTCTGCTCGCACAGGATCGGGGGGTGGGCGACGCGGTCGACCCACTCCGCGAGGAGCGCGGCCACCGAGGTCACGGTCTCGTCGGTGACGGTTTCGTGGACGGCGAAGAAGGCCAGCAAACCTTGCGCGTCCGGAGTGTCGCGATCGCATCCGGCGCACAGCCCGACGCTGCGGGTCCCGTCGACCCGGGAGCCATCAGCG
The DNA here is from genome assembly GCF_039534065.1 of Pseudonocardia yunnanensis. Classification (NCBI taxonomy): domain Bacteria; kingdom Bacillati; phylum Actinomycetota; class Actinomycetes; order Pseudonocardiales; family Pseudonocardiaceae; genus Pseudonocardia; species Pseudonocardia yunnanensis. The sequence goes on from NZ_BAAAUS010000046.1 coordinate 25,316, forward strand.
AGTGTCAGCGGATGCGATGTGCGCGCGACGAGCATCAAGGGCTTGTCGCAGCGGTGGCAGCAGCGCCCGCCGGCAACGTCGACCTCGATCTCGAGTGACACTAGGACGCGACCGCGATCCCGGGGATGTGTTTGAGCTCCCCCAGCAGCGCGGAGGAGACCGTCACCGAGAATCCGTCGATCGCCAGCGGTGTCTCCCGGTTCCGGTAGCACAGCACCAGCGTGAGGGGAGTGCTGCCTGCGTGTGCGACGAGTGCCGACTTCAGCTCTGACACCACCGAGTGGTCCAGTTTCAACGCGTCGGCCTTGAGCACCAGTGGCGGCTCTCCCATGCCGGCCTGCGCGGCGGCCACGTCGAGGGTGATGATCCCTGAGGCGAAGATCGACATGCGCTGCTCGTCGCGGATGTTCACCCGCCCCTTGACCGCGACGGCCGAGTCGGCGACGAGGTCCTCGTGCATCGCCAGGTACGACTTCGGGAAGAACAGCACTTCGATGGCGGCGTCGAGGTCTTCGATCGTGACGATCGCCCAGGGCTCGCCCTTCTTGTTCACCCGGCGATCGACGGAGACGATCATGCCGGCGATGGCGACCTCGCCTTCCTTGGGCGGGTCGTCGAGGATCGCGGCGATGGGCCGGGGGGCGTGCTTGCGCAGGATCCGTTCGGTGCCGTCGAGGGGATGCGCGGAGACGTAGAGCCCGAGCATCTCGCGCTCGTAGGCGAGCATCTGCTTTCGCGGCCACTCTTCGTCGTCGATCTTCAGGTGTGCGAGTGGTGAGTGCTCGGCGGGTGCCGGTTCGTCACCCATGCCACCGAAGAGGTCGAACTGGCCGCGCTCCTCGTGGCGTTTGAGGTTGGTGACGGCGTCGACGGCATCTTCGTGGACCATGAGCAGCGACTTGCGGGGCTGGCCGAACGAGTCGAACGCGCCTGCTTTGATCAGCGACTCGATGGTGCGCTTGTTGCAGCAGACGAGGCTGACCTTCTCGAGGAAATCGGTGAAGGAGGTGAACCGGCCCTTGTTCTTGCGGGTCTCGATGATGGCTTCGACGACGTTGGCGCCGACGTTGCGGACCGCTCCGAGGCCGAAGCGGATGTCGCCTCCGACTGCGGAGAACCACAGGTCGGAGTCGTTGACGTCCGGGGGGAGGACCTTGATGCCCATCCGGCGGCACTCGGCGAGGTAGACGGCCGACTTGTCCTTGTTGTCGCCGATCGACGTCAGCTGGGCGGCCATGAACTCGACCGGGTAGTTGGCCTTCAGATAGGCCGTCCAGTACGCGACCAGGCCGTATCCGGCGGTGTGGGACTTGTTGAAGGCGTATCCGGCGAAGGGCAGCATGACGTCCCAGAGCGTCTGGCACGCCTCCTCCGAGAAGCCCTTGCCGGTCATGCCGGCGCGGAACCCCTCGAACTCCTTCTCGATGATCTCCTTCTTCTTCTTGCCCATCGCGCGGCGCAGCAGGTCGGCCTGGCCGAGGCTGTACCCGGCGAGCTGCTGGGCGATGGCCATCACCTGCTCCTGGTAGACCAGCAGGTGATAGGTCTCGCCGAGGATCGGGTCGAGCGCGTCCTGGAGGTCCGGGTGGATCGGAGTGATCTTCTGCCGGCCGTTCGAGCGCTCCGCGTAGTCCATGTGCGCGTTCGCGGCCATCGGGCCCGGCCGGTACAGCGCGAGCGCCGCGGCGATGTCACCGAAGTGCGTGGGTGCCATGGCCTTGAGCAGCGTGCGCATCCCACCGCCGTCGAGCTGGAACACCCCGAGCGTGTCGCCGCGGGAGAGGAGCTCGTAGGTCTTCTTGTCGTCCAGCTTGAGTGTCGGCAAGTCGATCTCGGTGCTGTGGTTCGCGGCGACCGCTTTCACCGCGTCGTCGACGACGGTGAGGGTGCGCAGCCCGAGGAAGTCCATCTTCAGCAGGCCGATGTCCTCACACGATGGGAAGTCCCATCCGGTGATGACCGATCCGTCGTCGCGCTTCCACAGCGGGATGACATCCAGCAGCGGCTCCGAGGAGAGGATCACCGCGCAGGCGTGCACCCCGGCGTTGCGGACCAGGCCTTCCAGCCCGCGCGCTGTGCCCATGATCCTGCCGACCTCGGGGTCGGTCTCGGAGAGGGTTCGGACCTCCGCGGCTTCGGCGTAACGCTCGTGGCTCGGGTCGAAGATGCCGGACAGCGGGATGTCCTTCGCCGCGATCGGCGGCGGCAGTGCCTTCGAGATCCGGTCGGCGATGGCGAAACCAGGTTGCCCGTGCAGAACTCGGGCGGAGTCCTTGAGCGCGGCCTTGGTCTTGATCGTGCCGAAGGTGATGACCTGGGCGACGTTCTCCTCGCCCCACTTGTCGACGGTGTAGCGCATCACCTCGCCGCGCCGACGTTCGTCGAAGTCCAGGTCGATGTCCGGCGGGCTGACCCGCTCCGGGTTGAGGAACCGCTCGAAGATGAGCTTGTGCTCGATCGGGTCCAGGTCGGTGATGTGCAGGATGTAGGCGACCAGCGAGCCGGTGGCCGAGCCGCGGCCCGGCCCCACGGCGATCTTCTGCGACTTGGCCCAGCGAACCAGGTCGCCGACCACCAGGAAGTAGCCCGGGAACCCCATCTTCGAGATCACGCGCAGTTCGATCTCGATACGTTCCTTGTATTCCGCGGTCAACCCGTCAGGGAATCGCGACGGCGTGTACTTCTCGACGTCCGCGCGCAGCAGATCGTCTTCCGTCTCGCCGGGCTGAAGGGGGAATCTCGGCATCCGGTCGATCTCGGCGTAGACCTCGGCGTACGATTCGACCCGCTCAGCGATCAGCAGCGTACTGTCGGCCGCGCCAGGGACTTCTTTGTCCCAGTATTCGCGCATGTCCGCCGCGCTCTTGAGATAGTAGCCGTCGCCGTCGAACTTGAATCGATTCGGATCGTCGAGGGTCTTTCCTGACTGCACGCACAGAAGAGCGGAATGCGCTTCGGCCTGATCCTGCGTCACGTAATGCGAGTCGTTCGTGGCGAGCGGCGGCAGGTTGAGCTTCTTCGCGACCCCGAGGAGACCCTCACGAACGGAGCGCTCGATCGGGAGGCCGTGGTCCATGAGCTCGAGGAAGAAGTTCTCGGCCCCGAAGATGTCGCGGTAGTCGCTCGCCGCCTGTAGCGCCGCTTCCTCCTGGCCGAGACGCAGCCTCGTCTGCACCTCCCCGGATGGGCAGCCCGTGGTCGCGATGATCCCCTCGGCGTGTTCCGCGACGAGGTCGCGGTCCATGCGCGGCTTGCGGTAGTAACCCTCGAACGAAGCAAGGCTGGACAGCCTGAACAGGTTCCGCAGACCCGTGGCGTTGCGAGCCAGCATCGTCATGTGCGTGTACGCGCCCGCGCCCGAGACGTCGCCACCCTCGCCGAACTCGTCGGAACCGCGCTGCGACGCCTGACCCCAGAATATGGGTTTCTTGATGTGGCGACTGGCCGGTGCGAGATACGCCTCGATACCGATGATCGGCTTGACGCTGCTCTTCGTGGCGCGGCGATAGAATTCCGCGGACCCGTACATGTTTCCATGATCGGTCATTGCCACCGCTGGCATGCCGAGCCGCTCGGCCTCGCCGAACAGCGCATTTACCTTCGCTGCGCCGTCGAGCATCGAGTACTCGGTGTGCACATGCAGATGAACAAATGAATCCGCCACAGGCCCCATCTCTCCCTCGCGCTGCCGGACAGTTCTACCAGGCCTTCACCCCCGGGCTGCCCAGGTCCCGGCGCGCGTCGCCGCAACCACCTGTGCTGCGGCGCTCGCCGGTGGGCCGGGGATCACGAGAGGCTGACCGGGTGGGCCGGGTGCTCACGGCCGCGTGGGCCGAGGAACCGCTGATGGACCGCCCTCGGCAGGCCTGTCGGCCCCTGGCTCAGCACAGCCGGTCGAGGGCCGCTGCGAGATCGCCCGACGGCGACGGCGCTGCGGACAGCTCGTGACGGCGGGCCTCGCCGGGCGTTCTGGTCGCCTCGTGGCGGCGGCCACCCGGTGGGACACGGGACGGCGGGCGCACGTATCGCCAGGAAAGTGTGCGCGCAGCCGTTGGGGCGGGCGGCCGGTGATGGCGGACGCTCGGAACGGATCCGCGGTGGACTCGACGAGGAGGACCCGATGCTCTGGAGATCTCGTGCGTTGAGGACGTGTGCCGTGCTCGCGGCCGCGGTCGTCCTGGCCGCCTGCGGGGCGGTCGGTGCCAACCAGGGCGGCGAGGACAGTCGGCCTCCGCTGCAGGCCATGCGCCCCTACGGCGGCGACCCGGCCACCGAGGGGGAGCCCCGCCGCGGCGGCACCCTGGTCATCGGCAACGACCGCGAAGTCGTGAGCTTCGACCCGACCGTGCAGAACGGCAACGCGGTGGCGATGGCTGTGTACGACCTGCTGTTGCGGCTGACACCCGAGGGCAAGGTCGAGCCGTACCTCGCCAAGTCGATGGAGACCACCGACGACGGGCGCACCTGGGTGATGGGCTTGCGCGAGGGGGTGCTGTTCTCCGACGGGACGCCGTTGGACGCCAACGCGGTGATCGTCAACACCCAGCGCCACATCGACGCGCCCGCCTCGCCCGCGGCCGTGTACGCGAAGCAGATCACCGCGATGAGGGCTCTCGATCCGCTCACCGTCGAGTTCACGCTGGCGGCGCCGCTCGGTGACTTCCCGGTGGTGTTCACCGGGTCGATCTTCGCCGGGACGCTGGGAATGATCATCTCGCCGGCCGCGCTCGCGCAGTACGGCGGCGACATCGGCAACCACCCGGTCGGGGCCGGCCCGTTCAAGGTCACGAGCTGGCAGCGGGACAACCGGATGGAGCTCACCCGCAACGAGCACTACTGGCAGCCGGGGTTGCCGCGCCTGGACGGGCTGGAGTTCCGGCCGCTGTCGGACACCGAGACCCGTTACGCCTCGATGGTCAACGGGGACGTGGACCTGATCTACGGCGGCTACAACACCGAGCTGGTCCGGGCCTACGTCGACCCGAAGTTCACCGTCTACTACGGGCCGGGAAGCGCGGGGTTCTTCTTCACCTTCAACTTCGCCCGCACGCCGTTCGACGACCGGCGCATGCGGGAGGCGGCCGTGCGCGCGATCGACCTACGGGCCCTGGCCGCGAGCCAGTACGGCAACCAACTGGTCGGTTCGGACAGCCTCTTCGAGGCCCGCAGCCCGTATCACACCGAGGCCGCGTCGGACCTGTGGCCGCAGTACGACCCGGAGCAGGCTCGCCGGCTGGTCCAGGAGTACGTGGCGGACGGCGGCAGTCCGCACATCACGTTCACGACCAGCCGCAGCGAGGTCTCGCTCGGCGAGTTCGTGCAGGCGCAGCTCTCTGCCGTCGGGATGCAGGTCGACGTGGAGTTCTTCGACCTGGCCGAGTTCACGTCCCGGGTGCTGCAGGGCGGTGACTTCCAGCTGATCAGCAACCTCGCTCCGGTGGACTACCCGTTCCCGGCCATCGCGCGCCTGCTGGGAACGAACGGCGCGATCAACTTCGGGAAGTACTCCAACCCGGAGGTGGACCGGCTGCTCGCCGAGGCTGCGTCCACTCTCGACGCCGGCGTGAAGACGAAGGCGTACCAGGAGGTCGAGCGGCTGGTCAACGAGGACATCGGGCTGCTGTTCCTCAGCCGCAGCTACGCGTCGACGATCACGAAACCGGAGGTGAAGGGCATCGACCGGACCATCGGTCGCGACATCTTCTTCGCCACGACGTGGCTGGACCGGTGAACGCAATTACTCCCTGGTTGTAGCCGCGGCGCTCGCAGGACCCCTCACCCTGCGAGCGCCGCGGCAGCGGAGAGGCGCGACATGCTGATCCTGGGTGCCGGTGAGCTGCCGGGATCAGGCCCAGCTTCGCAAGGACGAGTTGCTTTTTTGTCATTACTTGGGATCGGTCATAGAGGTTTGCGCATCGAATCCAGGCTTCGTTCGAATCATACATCCATCGCTGCGCATGTCACTCCGGTGGCTCTGGGTTGGACGTTTTCTCGGCGGCATGGACTTTTCCTCTTCGAGGGTTGCAGAAACAGTCCGGCGCAGTGGCCCGGTGTCGAATACGAGCGCGGCTTCGGGTCTGCCCGGCCAGTGGCTGCCCTGGGAGCTGAATGAGATGACCCCTGAGGGTTATTGCCGACTGGCGCGGACGCCCCGACGCTCGTAACGAGGGGTGCATCGAGGTCTTCGTACGGACCCTGGGGGAAGGGGCTGATGGTCGTGGAAGCTCGAACCGGGGGATACCGGACGGACGGGCCCGAGTATCACCAGTGTCGAGTACGACGACGATCGGCTTGGTCATCGCGGCCGTGACGAGGAGGGTGGTCAGCGCTTCCGGGAGGTGGAACGCGGTGCGTCGGACGTGGGGTCCGAACGGAGTGCAAATGGCGGTCTGTAGTTGTCACGATCTACACCAGTCGGAATGTGGATAATTGCTCAGTCCAATGTTGCGGGTTAGCCTCGAGCCCGTGCAGATTCGCGAGTTCTCCGGTGAGGAGTTCGAAGACGTCCTCGGTGAGTTCTTCATACCGGTGATCGTCCGGAGCGATCCCGATTTTCACGGGCGGGTGGCGTTGCAGGAGCTGGACAAGGGCCTGAAACTCTCGCTGACGCGGTGGGGGCCGGCGTCTGCGGTTCGGACCGAACAGATGGCAGCGAGCTCGTCGGAAGAAAGCCGGATGATCTTCGCCGTACAGGCTGCCGGCCGGAGCCACATACTCCAGCGCAACCGTTTCGCCGATCTGGCGATGGGCTCGGCGGTTCTGACCGAGGCACGTAGCGCCTACAAATGGGCCTCGCAGACCGAGAACCGGCAGCTCACCGTGAGTTTCTCCCGCGAACTGCTGCCGCTGCGTACCGCCGAGATCACCGAGGCTTGTGCGCGCATCATGGACCCCGCAACCCCGGCCATGCAGATGTTCGGTGCCTACCTCGGTCGGTTGTTCGGGATCGCCGACCGCCTCAGCGCGGCGCAGCGGCTGGACGCAGGGAAGGCCGCCATCGACCTGCTCGCCATGGCGCTGCGGGACGTCGTCCCCTCGGTTCCGGCCTGCGACGGCTCCGCGGAGGTGCTGCTGGAGATGATGCGCAGGCACGTCCGCGAGCACCTGGCCGACCCGCACCTGCACGTCGAGGAACTGGCGCGGCGCCACCACGTCTCGGTCAGTCACGTCTACACCCTGTTCGAACGAATCGGATCCACGCCCGCTTCGTATCTGCGCGAGCAACGGCTGCTCGCGGCACAGGCGATGCTGTCCGACCCGCGGTATGCCTGGCTCGCGACGCCGGACATCGCAGCTGCGGTGGGGTTCCGTGACCGCAGGACGTTCGAGCGGGCGTTCCGGCGGCAGTACGGGATGACGCCCGGCAACTGGCGCCGTGAGCATCGCCATTCCGGTTCTGCTTCCGCAGCCCTCGAGGAGGAAATGTCCACCCGCTGACGTGAAAACGCCGCCCCGAGATGCCCCGGTGCGGTAGATCGGGTGACTCGGTCAGGAAGACGTTTCCTCGCCGACCAGCACGCGCCTCGCCCCGCTCAGCCGGCCCTGGGCGACCGCGAGCAGCGCACCGACGAGTGTGATCAGCGCACCGATGGCCTGGATCACGGTGAAGGACTCGCCGAGGAACAGGATGGAAGAGATCGTTCCGAAAACGGGCACCGCGAACATGCTGATCGTGGCGGTGACCGGACTGACCGAACGGAGCCCGCGGTAGTAGAAGAGGTACGCGACCGCCGTCGGCCCTATCGCGAGAAAGACAACGTTGGCCCAGGTGGTCACCCTCACCGAGGACCAGTCCGTATGGGGCACCGACGGGATCGCGACCAGCATCAGAGCCAGCGCTCCGATCCCGGTGGCATAGGTCGTCGCTCGTAACGGCTCCAGACCCCTCAGCACCTGCTTCGAGGCGATGCTGTACGCCGCCCAGCATCCCGCGGCGAACAGGTAGATGAGATCGCCCACCAAGCGCGACCCGGTCAGTCCGTTGCCGGTGCCGCCGATGCCGACGAAGAACACCACCGCCCCGGTGATGCCAAGGGCGAGACCCACCACCCGGACGGCAGATGCCGCCTCTCGGCCCGTCACCAGGAAGACGAGGGTGGTCAGCACGGGGCTCAGCACCGGCACGATGATGCTCCCGTCGATCGCGGGGGCGAGAGAAAGACCCCAGAAAAAGAAGAAATTGTAGGCAAAGACGCCGATCAGGCCGACCAGGCCTGCCCGCGTCAGATCCCGCCATGAGAATGCCGTCGAGCCGGGCCTCAGACAGAGAACGAGCACGAGGATGACGGCGCCGCCGCCGAACCGCAGCGCCGCGGCCACGTCGTGCGGCAGCTGCCCGACCACAACCTTGGAGGTGGTGAACGCGACCCCGAACAGGGCCATGGTGATAAACAGGTAAAGGTAGGGGGCAACGCCGGCGCGCTGCCCGTCATCAGGTCGACCGGGCATGATTGCAGTTCCACTTGTCGTCGGGTCCAGAGGGCGTGCGCGCCGCGGGATCAGTCCGGTCAGAAGGCACGCCCTTGAGCGTCCGCCCCGTGCCGGCCCTGGCTTCGATGTCTGCCCGGAGACCACTGTCGCAGACAGCACTCTGCCCAACAATGCAGTTACCCCCATTCAAGGGTAGCGGCGATGTCGCCGGTCGCCTCATAGTCCTCGTCGACGAAACTGAGGAAATACGGAGTGGAGGCTTCAGTCGGTGATTGCTGATTCTGAAGTCGAGACCGAGATCGTGGTGCGGAAGGCCCGCGACCGGGACGGTGAGTCGGTTGGCAGATTCCTGGTCGGGCTGTCCTCGGCCAACCGCTACCAGCGGTTCTTGTCGAGCGGAATCAGTTATGTGAGCCCGGCCCTGATCCGGGAGATGGTCACCGTTACGCCCAGCCAACTCGCACTGCTCGCGCTGGACGGGGACACCGTCGTCGGGCACGTCATGGCCGTCCGTTCCGGTGAACGCGCCGTCGACCTGGGGATCGTCGTTGCCGAGGCCTACCAGCACCGGGGCATCGGCCGGCGGTTGGTGCGCGAACTCGCCGACACCATTGCTGCTTTCGGCGTCACCGAGGTGCGTTGCGACGTGCTCAGCGAGAACTACTTCGTGCTGGGCTGGCTGCGGCGATCGCTGTCGGACATCCGGTGTGAGCGCAGCGGTGAGACGACGACCGTGCACGGCAGCCTCCCCGTGCACGCCGGCTGACCACGACAGCCACTGCCTGGGGCAATACGACTCGGAAGGATGGATCATGGATCGCACGCGGACGCACGGCTGGGCGGACCCGGTGGAACTGGCGACGGCTGCGCAGAATACGGACGGGCTCGTCTTCTCCCGCCAACTAGCTTCTGGTGAGCAGGGGCCGACACCGATCTTCGCCACCCTCGGCTACGCGCTCACCGAGGTCGATCACGGACATGCGGTGTACGTGGGCGTGCCCGCGGAACACCTGTACAACCCGATCGGTTTCGTGCACGGCGGATTCGCCGCCACGATGCTCGAGAGCGCAGCCGGCAGCGCCGTGCACTCCACGGTGCCCGCTGGTACCGGCTACACCACCCTTGACCTCTCGGTGCACTACCTGCGGCCGATCACCGCGGACACCGGCCCGATCCGGGCCATCGGCACCCTCATCAACCGCGGACGTCGCACCGCCCTGGCCCAGGCCGAGCTGCGGGATCCGGCGGATCGACTGCTCGCGCACGCGACCAGCTCCTGCATGATCTTCCCACCCGACGCATGACCGGACGGCGCAGGACGACCGCACGACGATCGCTGCGGCAGCAAACGTTGTCGTGCACAGCCGGGAGAGCTTTTCGATGATCAGTAGGAGACGATTCACCCAGGCCTTCGCCGCGACGCTGGCAGCCACATCGCTGGCCGGCTGTTCATCGCAACAGGCTGCCCTGTCGCCCGCCCCGCCTCCCACGAACGACCTCAGGTCGGGTTCCGGGAAGAACACCTCGCTCAGCCCTGTCAAACAGATCCGGGCAGGTGTCCTCAGCATCGGATACGTCGAGTTCGGACCGGCCACCGGTCCGGCGGTGGTGCTGCTCCACGGCTGGCCCTACGACCCCCACAGTTACGTGGATGTCGGCCCGTTGCTCGAGGCGGCCGGATACCGGGTCGTCATCCCGTATCTGCGCGGATTCGGTCCGACGACCTTCCTCTCGAAGGACACGGTCCGGAACGCGCAACAATCGGCGGTGGCCCTCGACGTCATCGCGCTGATGGACGCCCTCGAAATCGACAAAGCGATCCTCGGTGGATTCGATTGGGGCGTGCGGACGGCGGGCATCATCGGGGCCCTGTGGCCGGAACGGGCCAAGGCACTCGTCGCGGTGAGCGGTTACGGGATCAACGACCTCAAGGCGAACCTGCAACCGCTGGGCCCGGCAGCCGAATACGGCTGGTGGTACCAGTACTACTTCGCCACGCAACGCGGCGTCCTCGGCTACGGCCAGAACCGCCACGATTTCAACAAGCTCATCTGGAAGATCGTGTCACCCAACTGGAACTTCGACGACGCCACCTACGAGCGCACAGCGGCGTCTTTCAGTAACCCGGACCACGTCGACATCGTCATCCACAACTACCGCTGGCGGATGAGCCTCGCCCCTGGCGAACCGCAGTACGACGTCTACGAGGAGAAGCTCGCCATGGCTCCGGCCATCGCCGTGCCGACGATCACCATCGGCAGTGATTTCGACGGTGCGACTGCGGACGGGAACGCCTACCGTGACAAGTTCACGGGACGGTACGAGCACCGAATCTTCACGGGCATCGGGCACAACGTCCCGCAAGAGGCGCCGCAGGCCTTCGCGCAGGCCGTCATCGACGTCGACCACTTCTGACGGGACCCGTTCCGAGCGGCCTGGAACGTACTGTCCCGGTCGCTCATTACGTGAAATCCCCCGACCCGAGGCAGGAAGACACTCGGGTCGGGGGATTTCTTCGTGGGGAGCGGCGGGGCTCGGTGTGGGCGTTGCTCGTCCGGTCGGTCAGGCCTTGGCCTGGCGCAGCAGGCGACGGGATCTGAAGTTCATGCCGGTGGTCGCCGAGGCGATGTCGCCGGCGATGAGCGCGGCAGCGGCCGTGTCGAGGGCTGCCATCACATGGGTGTAGAGCGCGGAGCCGAGACTGATCCGCTTGACCCCGGCCTGCTGTAGCTCGGCCACGGACAGCGTCTTGTCCGCGGGAGAGACCACGACATTGACCGGCTTGGGGGCCACCGCCCTGACGATTGCTTGCACTGCTGCGAGGTCAGGGGGACGGGGGGCGTACAGCACGTCTGCCCCGGCTTCGGCGAAGGCTGTCAGGCGTCGGATGCTGTCATCCAGGTCGGGACGTCCCTGGATGAAGTTGTCGGTTCGGCCGGTGACAACGATGCGGCCATTGGCCGCGGTGACGGCGTGTCGGATCCGGTCCACCGCCTCGTCGAACGGCCGGATCGGTTCCTGGGGGTCGCCCGTGGTGTCCTCGATGCCGATTCCGGCCAGCCCGGCATCGATGGCAGCCTCGACCGTGGCGGCCACGTCGTGACTGGTCTGCCCGTAGCCGTCCTCGAAGTCACCGTTGATGGGCAGACCGGTGAGTCGTCCGAGGAGCTTCGCGTGTTCGAGATGCTCCTCCCGACTGACCGCGTGACACCCGTCGAGACGTCCCAACGTGGCAGCGAGGGCGGCCGATGACGTGCCGATCGCCTCGAAGCCTGCGTCGGCCAGCAGCAGGGCGGAGAGCCCGTCCCAGGCGTTCGGCATGACGAGGCCCTCGGCACGGGTGTGCAGGGCGAGAAAATGCTCGTAGGTTTCGGAGCCACGCATGACGGCTTCCCTAAGCTCGGTGTCGTTCAGGATTGGTGTGTCTCGGTTCGATAATTGACGATTATGCGGCCGTCGACGGTCTCGGCGCTACCCTTGAATGAGGGTAACTGCATTGATCGGCAGGTGCTGGTTTGCGATAATGGCGTCACGGGTCGGGCGCCGCAGCCGACTCCGGCGCCGGCGCGCGCTGAAGCGCGGCCAAATTCCCCGTGATCTGTGCCGACGGGAATCCCCGTTAGGAGGATCCTTGTCTCTCGACACCGAGCGACTTCCATCTTGGCTGACCTGGCAGCAGCGGCCGTTCCCGGACGCCAACCTGCTCCTCCTGCAGGGGCGGCAACCGGCTCTTGTGGACAGTGGTTTCGTCGGTCATGCGGTGGAGACCGCGGAGTGGGTACGAGCGCACACCGGGCAGCTCCATCTCGTCGTGAACACGCACTGGCATTGCGACCACGTCGGGGGGAACGCGCTGCTGCAGGCAGCCGGTGCCGGGATCGCCGCCAGCGCGCCGGACGCGGTGGCGCTCGCCCGACGTGATCCCGGCTGCTGCCAGATGGAGTACCTCGACCAACCCGTCGCCCCGTACATCGTCGACGAGCCGCTCGACGACGGTCGGGTGCTCCGGCTCGGCGACGCCGATTGGGAGGTCGTCCGCACGCCCGGGCACACCCCCGGCCACCTGGCGCTCTGGCAGCCCGAGGAGCGGCTGCTCGCGGTCGGAGACGCGCTGTCCGACTACGACGTCGGCTGGGTGAACCTGGCCCTCGACGGCCCTGATGCGACGACCACCGCGCTCGCCTCCCTTCAGCACCTGGTCGACCTCGCACCGCGAGTACTGCTGCCTTCACACGGGCCGATTCCGGCTGACACCGGCGCGGCGCTCGCCAACGCGCTACGCCGCGCCCAGCGCCTCGTCGATGATCCCGACGGTGCGGTGTGGTACGGCGCGCGGCGGGTCTTCGCGTACGCCCTGATGATCCGGGGAGGCATCCCGGTCGACACGGTGGAGCCGTACCTCCACTGCCGGGCTTGGCTCACAGACGCGGCGCGGCTGTTGAACAGGTCTCCCGAGGCATTCGCCGCCGAACTGATCGACACAATGCTGCGTGCCGGCTCCATCGTCCAGCGGGACGAACGACTCCACGCCGCAAGTGAGCACACCCCGGTTGCGCCCGAATCACTTCAGGTGCCGCTGCCCAGCGCGTGGCCGGCGGCACAACCGAGGCCGGCGAAACCCGTGCAGCTGTCCTGACTCTCACGGTATTCACGAGACGAATTTCTGCCGGCATCGAGCCCGAAGACAATCATGAGACATCCCTTGGGAGTTTTACTGTGGACGAGTCCGTGCAACGACGGACAGCCTGGATTCGAGTGGCCGCAGCACTGTTCGGTATTGCGTGGGGTGCGAACCACTTCACACCGCTGCTGCTGGTCTACCGATCCGAGCTGAAGCTGCCGGACTCGGCGATCACGGGCATTTTCGGGATCTACGCAGTCGGCCTGGTTCCGGCACTCATCCTCAGCGGGCGAGCCGCTGACCGGTACGGGCGTCGCGCGGTGCTACGGCCGGCCACGCTGGTCTCGGTACTCGCCTCGGTGGTCCTGATGATCGGCCCGGTCTGGTGGCCATTGCTCTATGTCGGCCGACTACTGGCCGGGATGGCCTCCGGAGCGGCGTGCAGCGCGGGCACTGCCTGGGTGTCAGAGCTCTCCGCCCCCGGCCTGGGAGCCCGGCGTTCGGCGGCCGCGCTCTCCCTGGGCTTCGGTGTCGGACCACTTCTGGCGGGTGCCCTCGCCCAGTGGCTCCCGCTGCCGACCGAGGTGTCCTATGTCGTGCACCTCGCTCTCATGGCCGGTGTCATCATCCTGGCCTGGCGCGTGCCGGAGACCGCACCCGCCAGCAGGCGAACCGAGCGCAGTCGGTGGGTTCCGCGTCCTGCCGTCTCGCGTCACTTCCTGCTCGGCGTGGTTCCGTGGGCACCATGGGTCTTCGGGACCGTCGCGATCAGCATCGCCACGCTTCCCGCACTGCTGGCCAACCATTCGGGGGGCCCCATCAGCGCTCCGGTCGCATTCAGCGGTCTGCTCGGTGGGCTGACGCTGCCCCTCGGTGCGCTCGTTCAACCGATCGCGCGGCGGCTCGCTCAGGCCGGCCACCTCCACGCGCCGGTGGCCGGCCTACTCCTCGCGTCACTCGGCCTGGCCGGCGCGGCAGTGGTGGCCTGGCGGCCCGACATACCGCTGATCGTGGCGACGGCAGTAGTCCTCGGCGCGGGCTACGGCGTCTTGATGGTCACCGGCCTGGCCAGGGTTGAACTGCTCGCCGAGCGGCACGAGTTCGCCGGGCTGGTGAGCATCTTCTACGCATTGGCCTATCTCGGGTTCGGGGCGCCCTATCTGGTCGCCGCGCTCGCGGGCGGGGTCGCGTACGCGCGATGGCTCGGGGTCGCGGCATTCGTAGCGTTGGCCACCATTCCGGTCATGATGCTCGGTGGCAGGCCTGTCCGGCGAATCATGGTCCGCAGGAGCGAGCAGCCCGGAGTCTCGTCACGAGAAGCTGGAGAACGTGCGGAGGTGGTTCGGCCCGTCGGCGGACGCGAAGGCTGAGTTCTCGATCAGGCGGCCGTGACGTCCGTCTCGGCGCAGGCGACGGCGAGGCGGTGTACGCCCTCGACGACCTCGTCGGTGCCGGCGGTGTCGGCGAAGCCGAGGCGCAGGTGCGGGGCTGAGGCCTCGGCGGCGAAGTAGGCGCGGCCGGGCGACACAGCAACGCCGGCACGGAGGGACGCGGCCGCAAGGGCAGTCTCGTCGGTGCCGCCGGGGAGGCGGAGCCACAGGTAGTGGCCGCCGGTAGGGGCGCGGACCGAAGCAGCGAGGCCGGGCAACTCGCGGTGGAGCGCGGTGACCATGGCGTCGCGGCGGTCACGGAGGCCGGCAGCGATGGTGCGTAGATGACGTGACCAGGCGGGAGAGCCGACGAGGTCGAGGGTGGCCTCCTGGATCGGGCGGGGCACGAAGAAGCTGCCGACAACCTGGATCGCGCGCAGGCGTTCCATCACCGGGCCGCGAGCGACCATCGCGGCGATGCGGAAGCTCGGTGAGGTGGGTTTCGTCAGTGAGCTGACGTGGACGACGGTGCCGTAGGGATCGTCGGCGACCAGGGGTGGTGGGAGTGGGCCGCCGTGACCGACGCGGCGCGCGAAGTCGTCCTCGATGACGAAGGCGTTTGCGGCGTGCGCGATCTCGATGACCTGGCGGCGGCGGTCGTGGGCGAGGACGGCGCCGGTCGGGTTGTGGAAGAGCGGTTGGCAGTAGAAGACCCGGGCGTTGGTGGCGGCGAGGGCGTCGTGCAGGAGGTCGAGGCGCACGCCGTCGTCGTCCATGGGTACCGGCACGAGGCGCAGCCCCGCGGCTCGGGCGGCGGCCAGCACTCCCGGGTAGGTAGGTGACTCCACGAGCACCGGTGAGCCCGGCGGGGTGAGGGCGTGCAGTGCGGTGGTCAGCGCGGTCTGGCCACCCGCCGTGATGAGCACTTCGGCGGGGGTGATGCCACCGCCGACTTCGCGAGCGAACCAGGCGCGCAGCGCGGTCAGGCCTTCCAGCGGGGGCCGCTGCCAGGCGCCGGGGCGGCGGGCGGCCCGAGCGAACGCAGCGCCGATGGCCTGTTCGGGTTGGAGCGAGGGGTGCAGGTAGGCGCCGTTGAAGGCGATGACGTTCGGAGGCGGGACCGCGAGATTGGTGCTGATGCCGGTGGCGTCGACGATCCGCGATGCGGGCTCGCCTGCTCGCTGGTCTTCGGCGGTGAGTGCGACCTGCTGCCAGGACGTGTCGACGGTTCTGATCTCTTCCGTGCTGTGGTGCGCGCGGTAGGCGCCGGCGCCCGGTCGGGTGGTCACCAGTCCCTCGGCGACAAGCGTGGCCAACGCCTGCGAGACGGTGACCGGGCTGACCCCGAAGCGTTCAACGAGAGCCCGGCTCGACGGCAGCTTCTGTCCTGGCAAGTAGCGCTGAAGCTCACTTCGCAGAGAATCGGCGACGTTTCGCGAGCTGCTACCGTTGGACATGAGGTGCGATAGTAGCGCTACTGCGATGCCGTCGGTAGCGGTCGGCGGCGCGGTCCTGCCGTCTGTGATCGATGCGATCGGCTCGACTCCGATGGTCAGGCTGGACCGTCTCACGGCCGGTGTGGAGGGGACGGTTCTGGCCAAGCTGGAATACCTCAATCCCGGCGGGTCCAAGAAGGATCGAGTAGCCAAGTGGATCGTGCAGGACGCCGAGCGGGCCGGCCTGCTTCGGCCCGGTCAGCCCGTGGTCGAACTCACCAGCGGAAACACCGGAGCGGGACTCGCGATCGCCTGCGCGGTCACCGGCCATCCGTTCGTGGCGGTGCTGTCGAAGGGCAACTCTGCCGAGCGGGTGCGAATGATCGCCGCGCTGGGGGCCGAGGTCGTTCTCGTGGACCAGTTGCCGGATTCCGTCCCCGGCCGTGTATCGGGAGGCGACCTCGAACTGGTCGAACAGGAGGCCCGAAGAATCGCCGACGACCGTGGCGCGTTCCGCTCCGACCAGTTCGAGAACCGCAGCAATGTGGACGCCCACTACAGAGGCACGGGACCGGAGATCTGGGAACAGACGGGTGGCAGGATCGATGCCTTCCTCGACTTCGTCGGGACCGGCGGGTGCCTGGCGGGCGTGACACGCGCTCTCAAGGAACGCGCGCCGTCCATCACGTGTCTCGCCGTCGAGCCGGAGGGCGCCGCGGCTCTTGCCGGGAAAGCCGCTTCCCAGCCCAACCACCCGATCCAGGGCGGTGGTTTCGCCCGGTCCGACCTCACGCACCTGCGTGATGTTTGCCTTGACGGGTACGTGCAGGTCACCGGTGATGACGCACGATCGACCGCTCGCCTGCTCGCCATGCGTGAAGGCATCTTCGCCGGCTTCTCCGCGGGTGCCAATGTCGCCGCGGCCCTGAGCCTGCTGCGAAACGACTTGTCCGGCGCCACCATCGCGCTGGTCATTCCCGACTCCGGCCTGAAGTACCTGTCCACGGACCTGTGGGAGTAGCGACGAGACCGCCCAGTGGCGGGAATTTCACATGCGATGGGAGGAGTAGATGGATAATGGCTTCGCGGCCCAGCAGTTGATCGCCGAACTGCTACCCGAGCGGCTGGAGCGGCTGCGGAAGGTGACCGGTGTACCGGTCGTCCTCGGTGGCGCCACCCGCCACGGAGCCGATGGTGTACAGCTTGTCCTCGATCGCCTCATGGGCACTTTCGGGGACTCGTTGCGCGGACTCGTCGTGAAACCAGGAAAGGGCCTCGGGGGATGCGTGTTGCGCCGTCGCGCCCCTTTGCGCGTGAATGACTACGCCACCACGATGGCGATCACCCACGAGTACGACCAGGTAGTGCAGGCCGAACGGCTGACGTCCGTCTTCGCCGTGCCCGTGCTGCTCCGGGGTGAGGTCCGCAGCGTTCTGTACGGGGCCGTGCGCGAAAGCCGGCCCATCGACGACCGGACCGTTCGGAGTGCCGTCGTGGTGGCCGACCAACTGCAGCGTGACGTGGAGAACCGGCTCCGTCGCAATCCCGGCGAAACCGCTCAACGGGCCCGCGGCGCGCTCGCCGAGCTCGCCGCTGTCATTCGCGACACGAGCGATCCCGAGCTGCGGGCACGGTTGGTTCGGATCCATCGGGATTTTTCTGGTCGATCAACGCGTATCGGGGCGAAGCCGATTCTGGCGCCTCGGGAGATCGATGTGCTCCGGTTGGCGGAAGTGGGCGCGAGTAATCTGGAAATCGCAGCCCGGCTCGGGCTCAGCCTGGAGACGGTCAAGGCCTACCTTCGGTCGGCCATGCGCAAGTTGGCGGTCCACAACCGGACGGCCGCCGCACACCAGGCGCGGTTGAATGGAATTCTGTAAGTCGTCTCTCGGCCAACTCGGTCACAAGGAGAGCCCTTTCGTGGCAGACAGCACGTTTGAAACCGACTACCTGGTCATCGGGGGCGGCGCGACCGCCATGGCGTTCGTCGACACGCTGCTGGATGAGACCGACCACCGGATCGTGATGGTCGACCGCCATGACCATCCCGGTGGCCACTGGAACGACGCATACCCCTTCGTCCGCCTTCACCAGCCTTCGGCCTACTACGGTGTCGGCTCACGGGAGCTCGGCCGCGGTGTGAAGTACCTGAGCGGCCCGAACGCGGGCGGCTACGAACTGGCTTCGAAAGCCGAGATTCTCGATTACTACGACCAGGTCATGCGGCAGCGGTTCCTGGCCTCGGGTCGTGTGACATGGCTGCCGATGAGCGAATATCGGCGAGGGCTGCGCGGCAGCCATCACGTGACGTCGTTGGTCGGTGAGTCACGGGCCGAGGTTGTGGTGACGAAGAAGTTGGTCGACGCGACGCAGGTGCGGACCGAGGTTCCGGCGACGCACGGACCGCGGTACAGCGTGATGTCCCAGGTCCAGCTCATACCGGTCAACAGGTTGCCGGAAGTGCGCAGGCGGCATCCCTGCTACACGGTGGTCGGCGCGGGCAAGACCGGGATGGATGCATGCCTGTGGCTGTTGGCGAACGGGGTCGAGCCGGAGCGCGTCCGCTGGATCAGGACGCGTGATCCCTGGGTCCTGGACCGCGCTCACGTGCAGCCGTTCGCCGAGAACTTCGAGTTCACGATGCAGGGGAGCATCGATGGTTTCCGCGCGATCGTAGAAGCGACGTCGCCTGCGAACCTGTTCGAGCTGTTGGAGTCGTACGGCATTCTGATGCGGTTCGATCCCGACGTCGAACCGCGTGTCTTCCGCGCCGCCGTCCTCTCGCGGGGCGAGCTCGAGCAGCTGCGGCGTATCACGGATGTCGTTCGACTCGGGTACGTCTCCACGATCGAGACGAACCGCGTCGTCCTCGACAACGGAATCGTCGAAGCAGATCCCGACACGCTCTACATCGACTGCAGCGCGGCGGCCCTCCACCAGCCGCCGCCAGGTGCTGCGGTGTTCGAGCCGGGTGTCATCAACCTTCTGCCGACGCGGCGAGTCCAACCGGTTTTCAGCGCAGCTCTCACCGCCTTCATCGAAAGTCGGTTCGACGATGATGACGAGAAGAACGAGATGTGCCGGGTCGTGCCGTACCCGGAAGTCCCGCTCGACTGGCTCGTGATGTGGCAGCCCACTCTGGCGAACGCGGCTCAGTGGGCGCAGCGCCCTGATGTGAGGCGCTGGATCTCCCGGAGCCGGCTCAACGCGAGCGCCGCCGCTGAGCGCGGGCTCGATCCCGCCGACCCCCGTCGCCGTCAGCTGCGTGACCTCTTCCGCGAGAGTGCGGCCGAGGCTGCGGCAAGGATCCCGCACCTGCTCGAGGAGCTGGACGGCACCGAGCACACCCGGCTGCACCGGACGTCGTGAGCGAGACGGAGACTCCAACGGTGACCGACACCGTCCTTCAGTTGCTGCGTGACCGCAAGCAAGGTGGAAGTACTCCCGGACATCGCAGCGACGACGCGCGCCTGGTGCTACTGGTCGAAGGCGGAAGCTCTCGTGGCGCCTACTCGAGCGGCATGGCGATCGCTATCGAACAACTCGGGCTGCTACCGATGTTCGATGCCGTCTACGGAAGCTCCGCGGGAGCGCTGAACGCAGCGTGGCTGCTGTGCGGTCGCGCCGAAAGCAGCATGCACGCGTGGTGGGACCCGACCATCATGCGGACGACCATCGACCCGAGGCGCGCACTGCGCCGGCAGCCGGTCGTGGACACGCGTTTCCTCGTCCACACCGTGTACACCGAGATCATGCCGATGGGGTTCCGGGAGATCCTCGACAGCACCGTCGAGTTCCACCCGATCGCCACGGATGCCCTCACCGGCCAGGCCATCGATCTGCACGAGAAGATCCATGACCAGCCCAGCTTGCAGGCCGCACTCCGCGCGTCGACCGCAATGCCACTACTCGCAGGCGAACCGATCGAGATCGACGGGCGACCGTACGTCGACGCCGGGGTGAGCGAGGCGGTCCCCGTACGGACGGCGATCTCTCAGAAGGCCACGCACATCGTTGCGCTCCGCACTCGACGTATGGACGAGACCGTGTCAGCTCCGTCCCGCGGCGAACGGCTGGTGTTGTCGCGATGGTTCGCCCGGCGCGCACCAGGTGCCCTCGAGACATGGCTGCGCCGCGAGGCCATGAGAGCGGAGGAAGAGCGGCTTCTGGCGTCGCACCCCGCGACTTTGCAGATCCGCCCCCCGATCGGCAGCGTGCGGATCGGCCGTACCGAGCGACGCCCGCGCCTGCTTCGCGCAGCTGTCGAAACAGGTCTGCAGGCGGCATTGAACGAACTGGCGGGCTGCATCGAAGAGCCGGTTTGTCCCACGCCTCGACCCAGCCACGGAGGCCGGCGTTGAGGGCGTGACGACTTGCCACTCGCGGTTCATTGCCACTAGTAGAGGATGCTGTGCTGGTCGAGCCACGGGCGCGGGTTGATCTTCGTGCCGCGTGGTGTGACGACCTCGATGTGCAGGTGCGGCCCGGTCGCCTGACCGCGGTTGCCGACCTCGGCGATCTCCTGCCCGGCGGACACTCTCTGGCCGACCCTCACCAGTGAGCGGTTGATGTGCCCGTAGACCGTGATCGTGCCGTCCGCGTGCCGAACCCGTACCCAGAGGCCGAAGCCGCGAGCGGGACCGGAGCTGATCACGGTGCCCGCAAGCGGGACGTGGATCGGGGTGCCGATCGGGGCGGCGATGTCGAGCCCCTCGTGGAACGATCCCCAGCGGCCCCCGAATCCGGATGTGACCCGTCCGGTGACCATGTGGAGTGCGCCCCGGGCAGATGCCCGGGGCTTCGCCTTGGCGGCCTCCGCGGGGCGCGTGTCAACGATCTTGCTCGCGAAGCTGACCGCCGATCTGGGCATGAGTAGCGCGACTGGAGGCGCAGGTAGCTCGACGGGGGTCGGGGTGGCCACCGGGACTGCGGGTGCGGCGGCTGGTGCTGTCGCGTGGGTGGTTGAGCCGTTGAAGGCCGGCAGGACGCCGACGAGGGCGGCCGCTGCGGTGGCGGTGGCCGTGACGGCGACGCGGATGGTCAGAGCGGGGATGTGCAGGGGCACGGATACGGTTCCTCGGGGTGAGCACCGTCCGACGTACGGCCGTCGAAGGGGGAGCCGGCGGCGCCAAGCGAGTGCGCTCGGCCGTCGCTGTCCCGGCCGTGCCGCGTCCCGCCCGTCAGTCGGTGGCCCTGCGCCCGCCGCTCCGGGTGAGCAGCGATGTCAGCAGGGCCGTCCGAGACGCTACGAAGGCGTTTCATCGAATTGGCATGACGTATCTCTCAATGCGGTAAGGAATTCAGTGACGATGATGACGTGCTTTTCCACTCGATAGGAGGAGTGCTGGCCATGTCGATCTTCTGCTGGAAGTCGACAATTGCGTAGTTCGTCCTCGGTCTACTTCGAGCTGGAGGGCCATTGGCGTTGGCCGGTGATCCGAAAGAGTGAAAATATATTGCGGGGCGAAAAGAAGTGATCGCGTGAAAAGGTTGCGCCGGCGAATGAAAAGAAGGGCACAGTAGTCGGCGTCGGCGGCCCGCCCACGTGCTGCGTTGCATCGGCAAGCGGCTCGAAGGCACCGGCGATGGGCGGTGCCCAGCTCATGGCCCTGGTGCCGGACGCTCTGGAAGCTCGGCAGCGCTGCGACCGCTCGCGCCGACGCCACCGTGGCCGCCTTCCACGGGAGCCGGCACCACGGCACACTTCGCTGTGGACCCGCTAGTGGCCGGCGAAGGAGGTGCGCGGGCCACGACGGGAATGGGCACCGATGGCGTCGACCACACATCGAGATGCACTTCGTCGAGCTGTCCGGGCGGGGCTTGCCTTCGGGCCGGTCCTGCAGGATCGGGGCCGCCTGCTGCGGGTCGCGCTCGGAATTTGCCTCGCCACTGCCTTCGGCCTCGTTCTCGGCGATGAGCTAGCCGAGACGCTGCTGTGCGTGGGGGCGTTCTTCGGTGGGGTGGGTTCGTTGATTCCCCATCAGCGACACAGGTTCGTCGTTGCGTGGGCGAGCGCGGCGATGTTCACGATCGCGGCGTCTGTCGGGGCGGCCCTTCATGCCGTGTGGCCCGCCGTCTACGTCGTTCTGTTCGCCGGCATGTTCGCATCCGGCCTGCTACGAGCGGTGAGCGTCGGCCTCGGTGTGCGACTGCTCTTCGCGAGCTTCGTCATGCTGATCGTGGCGGAGACGGTGCCGGCGGTTGCGACGGCGGGCGAGGCGGTGGGCTGGCTCGGACTGGGCGCGGCGATCAGCGCCGCCTGCCAGTTCCTGCCGCCCTACGGTCCCCGCCACGGCACTCAGCGCCTCGCCGTGTCCGGCCTGTACGACGCCTTGGCGCTGGGTGCCCAGGAGAAGGCGGGCGGGATCGACCGGCGGCGGTCGTACGCCGCCCCGATCCGGGCCGCGTGGCGTGCTGTCTCGCTCGTGCCCGCACGCAGGCAGGCACATGTCGCCGACCTGCTCGGCCTGCTGACCGAAGGCGAGCGAATTGCCGGTGAGCTTCATGCCCTTCCCGCCGGCGAACAGGTGCTTCGGGCGTCGGCCGAGCAGCTGCGGGTCGTCGCCACGGCGGTCCGCACGGCTCAGCCACCGACCGGGCCGGGGCCACCGCCGGGCTCCGGGCCGCTCGGGGAGTCGGTCGTGGTGGCACGGCGCCTGGCGTCAGGATCACCGGTCGATTCCGCACGAGCCGAGCACACGGGCGTCCTGGTCGACCTGCGCGTCTCGTTCGCACGAACGATCGCGACCGTTCGTGCGCAGCTCCGCTGGGAGAGCCCCGTGTTCCGGCACGCGATGCGGCTGGCGGTCGCCGCGACTCTTGCCGAGTGGGTGGGCCGGGCAGCCTGGGACTGGGGCGGGATCGGCATCGCCGGGCACGGCTTCTGGATGTGTCTGACGGCCGCGCTCGTGCTCTTCCCCGACTACGCGGAGACGGTCGGCCGAGGCGTGGCACGCACCGCGGGAACCCTTGTCGGCGCGCTGGTGGGTTGGGCGCTCGCGCAGGTGCCCACGAGCCCGCTCGTCCGCGCGGTCATCCTGTGTGGGCTGCTCGCCGGCTACCTCGTCTTTCGCGGAAGCGGTCAGCTGTGGCTCATCATGTGGATCGCGGCCTGGGTCTCCTACCTGCTGGGTGGCGGCTCGGCTTTCACCAGGGTGGTCGACACGGTGGGCGGAGCCGTGATCGCGCTGGTGGTTTTCCTGGTGTGGCCGACCTGGCATCGGGACCGGCTACCGGCCGCCTTCGCCACGTGGGCACGGGAACAGGGCAGCGTGCTCGCGACGACGGTCACGGCGTGGGTCGCGCCGGGGAGCGCCGACGACGCGTACCTCGCCGAGCAGCGACGGGCGACGCGTGACGCGCGGCTGGAGTTCGCCGAGACCGCCGAGCACGCACTCCACGAGCCGACGCGCCATCACGTCGCATTCGACGACGAACCGCTCGGGGAGCTGCTGGGTCTGATTCATGACGTGAGCCGGCACTCCTCGACGCTCGCAGCTCTGGCTCCACACGACGAGGCCGAGGCGTGCCCGGCGGCAGCCGTCTACGTCGCCTACTTCGACGATGTGATGCGTTCCGTCGCCACCACGGCAGAGACCGGCGTGCTCCCCGCCGGCCAGGTCACCGCACCCGGGCCGAGGGGTTGCGGCGACGCGCTGGCCGACACCGTCCGAGCGACCGAGGCGCTGGCCGCCGCGGTGCGGAGGGCACACGGAGTTGTGGAGCCGTAGAGCTGTGAGGCGGTACCGCTGACATCAGTACGGCTCCGGAGTTCGGACTGGTTCCTAGGCTTCCGACAACCCCGACATCGCCGGTGAGCGGATCGCGTCAGTGAGCTCTTCGAACGCGGGCAGCGCCGCCAGCAGGATCTCCGACGTCGAGGGCGGCAACAGCTCGATGACTGCGAGGAGTTCCCTCGTGCGTTGCTCCCGGATGCGTTGGCTCTTGGCTTTGCCTGCGGGCGTGGCGCACGCGATAACTGCGCGCTGGTCGCGTTCGTCGACCACACGCTCGATGAGTCCGAGCTCATCCAGCCTGCCGATGACACGTGACAGCATGGTCGGATTGAGCCCCTCGACCCGGGCGAGTGCCGACAGCCGAATCCGGCGCCGGGCAGCGACGACCCCCAGCACGGATGCCTGTGCCGGCGTGAGGTCCTCGCTCGATGCGGACTGGTTCATCGCCCGCGCGAGCCTCCCGATCATGCGGCGCATCCGGGCTGCCGCCTCCGCGTCGAAGGTCGCCCGCTCAGCGACGTCCGCTGACTCATCTGTTCCTGCCTCGCCCATCGCAGCCATCCAATCAGGCCCCGGCCCGGGCGCCTCCACCGTCCGTCGACCCTGTCCCATTGCTTGCCGGCAGGCAATGGTATGCCTATGCCTATGCGCAGTGGCCTATCCCCCGGAACCACGACGAGCGAGAGCGCGACCGACGACCGCTACAAGTGGGTCGCCCTGACCAACACGACCGTCGGCGTGCTGCTCGCGACCATCGACTCCTCGATCATGCTGATCGCGATGCCCGACATCTTCCGCGGCATCCAGCTCGACCCGCTGCTGCCGGAGAACAGCTTCTACCTCCTGTGGATGATCCTTGGCTACCTGGTCACGAGCAGCGTGCTCGTGGTCAGCGTCGGCCGGCTCGGCGACCTGTTCGGCCGGGTCCGGATGTACAACCTCGGCTTCGCGATCTACACGTTCGCGTCCCTGATGCTCACGATCACCTGGATGAGCGGAGACGCAGGCGCGATCTGGCTGCTGGTCTGGCGGATCGTCCAGGGCGTCGGCGGGGCGTTTCTGGTCGGCAACTCGGGTGCGATCCTCACCGACGCTTTCCCCGCCGATCAACGAGGCCTGGCGTTGGGGATCAACAACGTCGCGGGGATCAGCGGGACCTTCATCGGTCTCGTGCTCGGCGGACTACTCGCCCCGGTCAGCTGGGGGCTGGTGTTCCTGATCTCCGTGCCGGCAGGACTCTTCGGTGCGATCTGGTCCTACATGCGACTCCGCGATATCAGCACCCGCTCCCGCGAGCCGATCGACTGGCTGGGCAACATCTCCTTCGCCGTCGGACTCGTGCTGGTGATGATCGGCATCACCAGCGGCATCCAGCCCTACGGGGGCCACACGATGGGCTGGACGAGCCCTGTCGTGATCGGCTCACTCGGCGCAGGAGTCGTGCTACTGCTCGCCTTCGCAGTGATCGAGACGCGGGTCCGCTTCCCGATGTTCCGGCTCCCGCTGTTCCGGATCAGGGCATTCACCTTCGGCACACTGTCGACCTTCCTGTCCGCGCTCGGGCGGGGAGGCCTGATGTTCATGCTGATCATCTGGTTGCAGGGGATCTGGCTGCCCCTGCACGGCTACTCGTTCGAGGAGACGCCGCTCTGGGCCGGGATCTACATGCTCCCGCTGACGGTCGGCTTCCTCGTGGCGGGTCCGCTGTCCGGTGCGCTCTCCGACCGGTTCGGCGCCCGCCCGTTCTCCACCGGGGGGATGCTCGGTGCCGCGCTCACCTTCGTCCTTCTCGAGCTGCTCCCGATCGACTTCCCGTACTGGGCCTTCGCAGGAATCCTCCTGCTCAACGGGCTGTCGATGGGCTGCTTCGCCTCGCCGAACAGGGCTGCGGTGATGAACAGCCTGCCGATCGGCGACCGGGGTGCCGGGGGCGGGATGAACTCGACCTTCCAGAACTCCGCACAGGTGTTCTCGATCGGGATCTTCTTCACCCTCATGATCAGTGGGCTGGCCGCCGCCCTGCCCTCGGCCCTGACCACCGGCCTTGAAGCACACCACGTACCGGCTGACGCAACTGCCGCTATCGCGGCCAGCCCGCCGGTCTCGGTGCTCTTCGCCGCGTTCCTCGGCTACAACCCCATCGAGCACCTCCTCGGACCAGCAGTCATCGCGCAGGTTCCACCCGCCGATACGGCAGTGCTCACCGGCAACGCGTTCTTCCCGAGCCTGATCGCCGGACCCTTCGAGGCCGGACTCCACATCGCGTTCGGTTTTGCCATCGCGGTGTGCCTGATCGCCGCGGCCGCGAGCCTGTCGCGGGGGACACGGTATGTGGCGGTCGAACTGGCGACCAGGACCGCAGCGGCTGAGCAGGCGCCCAGTCGCTGATCCGGCCTCGAGAAGGTAGCGGTTGATCCCACGTCGGCGAGCGTCCCGTATCGGCGATCGCCGGTACGGGACGGTGGAAGTACATGGTCGCCCTCGGTCGGCCCGTGGTGTCGGAGTTGTGCGGTCCGTCGTCCCCCGGTGGGGTTGATCCGGGGTTTCGATCGAATGACTGCGGCGAGCACGGGAGATCGTCTGCGTAGAGTCCGTCCACGACCTGATCGTCGTATCTGGATCGATCGCCGGGCGTGCACTGCCTGTGTGCCCCTGAACTTCGAA
This sequence comes from Pseudonocardia yunnanensis, assembly GCF_039534065.1. Classification (NCBI taxonomy): domain Bacteria; kingdom Bacillati; phylum Actinomycetota; class Actinomycetes; order Pseudonocardiales; family Pseudonocardiaceae; genus Pseudonocardia; species Pseudonocardia yunnanensis. The sequence goes on from NZ_BAAAUS010000046.1 coordinate 51,573, forward strand.
AGACGGTCTTCGACGCGTGGGCGTCGATTCGTGGCTGGGGCAGACATGGTGAGTGGCGTGCTGCTGGGCCTGCCCGCGACCGCGTCCGCACAAACCCTCGTGCCAACTGCGGCAACCCCAGCACGGTGTCCGGCTGTTCCTAGGGCAAGGCACCAGCGGAGGTGCGGCACCTTGCCGTCGTGGGGTGTTGGCAGGCAACATCAGGGCGCTCAGTGGTAGTCCGGCGGCGTCGCAGAGCAGGCAGCACGTGTTGCTCTGCGCGCCGTGGCCGGTGAGGTTGCGACCGGTCAGGTCCCCTTTTTCGCCGGCACCACGACGGGTGTCGATGCAGCCGCGCGACCGGTCCAACGGCTGGGCCTCGGGTAGCTCCTCGAGCACGGTGCGGTGCGGCTGAGCCCACACCTGGCGTGGCCGTTCGCCTGCTGCACGTTCTGGCCACCTCGGCTCGGCCGGCCCCGCAATGCCTGAACGATGTTCGTTCCCCGGACTCGCGTCTCCGTTATGCTCGTCATGAAGCCGCGATATCATTCAGATTTCGGGGGAGTTGTCGTGGAAAATCCCGCAATGTCCGAGAAATTCTTCGATGCGGTTCGGAGTGAGCTCGGTGCCGACAGCGTCGACACGAGCGATGACGCCATCGCCCGCTACGGGTTCAACCGCCTGCCCGGCGGTGACCGCGCGCCGGCGGGCGTGATCTGGCCGAGTTCGGTCGAGGACGTCCAGGTGGTGGTGCGACTTGCCGGGCAACATGGCGTGGGTCTGTGGCCGACCAGTACCGGACAGAACATCGGACTCGGTGAGTACAGCCCGGTCCGTGACGCTCAGGTCGTGCTCGATCTGGGGCGGCGGATGAACAAGGTCCTCGAGGTCAACGAGAAGCTGGGTTACGCCGTCATCCAGCCCGGTGTCACGTTTCGCCGGCTGCGGGCGGAGATGGCTGAGCGGGGCGACAAGCTGATGATCAGTGGTACGTCGGGTCCGCCGGATGGTGGGGTGCTGGGCAATGCGCTGGACCGCGGCGCCGGCTACACCCCGTATTTCGATCACTTCGGCATGCTCAGCGGGCTCGAGGTGGTGCTTCCGGACGGCGATATCCTGCACACCGGCGACGGGACGTTTGCCGGGGCGAAGACGCGTTATATCAACAAGTCCGGCTTCGGCCCGATGCTGGAGGGTCTGTTCTCCCAGTCGAACTACGGAATCGTGACGAGCGCTGCGATCTGGCTGCTGCCGCGGCCGCCGGCCATCTGCGCGTGGGCCTTCAGCTTCCCGGACGACGGAGACCTGCCGGAGATCATCGACATCGTCCGCGGGCTGAAGGCAACGAATTTCGTGCCCACTCTGATCAAGGTCACGAGCGGCGCCTACGGGTTCGCCACCGAGGCGACCTATCCCGGCTACGAACCCGGCGTCGGAGCACTGAGCGACACCGCGCGGCGCGAGCTCGAGCGTGAGCACGGCACAGGTGCGTGGACGGTGAGCGGCGCGTTCTACGGCCCGAGCGCCGATGCCCTCGAGCCGATGGTGCGCCGGGTGCGGGACATGTTCGAGGCCACGGGAAAGGCGACGTACATCTCGCACGAGGAGATCGTTCACAACCCTGTCCTCAAGATCCACCTCGACACGTTCAGTGGCGAGCCCACAGAGTCCGAACTCGGCTTGCTCGACTGGCGGCCCGGCGGCGGGGCGACGTGGTTGCTCCCCGCGACGCCGATGGACGGCGAGATCGCGCAGCAGCACCAGGAGCTTTCCCGGCGGATCCTGACCGAGCACGGCTTCGAGTACCTGGTCGAGTTCGTGTGCGGGCCGCGTGCCGCGCGTGCGCTGCACATCATCGTCTACAACCGGGCCGACGACGCAGAGCGCAGCCGGATGCGCGATTGCTACGCCGCGCTGGTCGAGGCTTACGACCGGATCGGATACCCGATCAGCAGAACACCCACCGACTATCAGGAGCAGGCGATGGATCGGCTGCCGGAACTGAAGAAGTTCACCGGCCTGCTCAAGGGGGCGTTGGACCCGCAGGGGGTCATCGCGCCCGGAAAGTACGGGATCGCCTGATGCCCCGGTTTCCTCGCCGAGTACGAATAGTGACACCCGGCTCATCCGACAGACGAGAGATCCACTGCCCTACACGGCAGGGACGGACGAGAAATTTCACAGGGCGCAATATCCCCGTTGAACGGTGAATGAACCCGGCTGACCATAACGGTGCCGCACCGGCGATCAGGTCAGGTCTACATCGAGGATGTGTCATTTATGAAGTTCTCTCTTTTCTACCCGGTCTCGCTCGGAGCCCCGAACACAGTGCCGCTCGGATCAGGCCTTCTCGGCCTGCACCGCGGCTTGTACGGACAGGCTGTCGATGAACTGCGCCGGCAGGCGGTCTGTGCCGACGAGACCGGATGGACGTCGCTGATGATGGCCGAGCACCATTTCGAGGTCGAGGGTTATCACGTCACCCCGAACCCCTTGTTGCTCAACGTGCACCTCGCAGCCCACACGAAGCGCCTTCGGCACGGGCAGATGGGGCTCGTGCTCCCCAACTGGAACCCGCTTCGGCTCGCCGAGGACATCGCCGTGGCCGACCATCTGACCGGAGGGCGGTTGGACGTGGGCCTGAGCCGCGGCTACCAGTCGCGCTCGGTCGGCGTGCTCGGCCAGCACGTGGGGGTGTCGTCCGCGGGCGCGGAGGCCGCGGACGTGCGCAACCGCCGTGTCTTCGAAGAGTGGTTCGAGATCATGCAGCGCTCGTGGAGCGAGGATCTGTGGTCCTACGAGGGCGAGTTCATCCAGGTGCCGCCGGCCGGTCTCAGGTGGACGAACGCGGTGTCGAAGAAGCTGGACGCGGGCATCGTCGAGGGCGAGGTCGCGAAGATTGCGACGGTTCCGAAGCCCGTGCAGCTGCCGCACCCGCCCGTGTTCACCACCGTCAGCAGAAGTCCGGAGAGCATCGAGTGGTCGGCGAAGGTCGGCAGCTCGATCGTCACGCTCGCCACCGGTGAAGGAACCATCAGCGGTATTTTCCAGTCCTACGTCGACTCTGCGGCGAGGTACGGCCGTTCGGTGAAGTTCGGCGAGTACCGGCCGGAGGGCGGTGTTGCTCTGTGTCGCATGCTCGCCGTCGCCGAGACCCACGAGGAGGCATGGGAAAGCGCCCGCCAGAATCTCGCCTTCGTAGGTGACTGGCTGGGTGAGTTCGGCTTCTGGGAGGCGTGGCGTCTGCCCGGCCAGGAAGGCCCGGTGCCCCGCACGCTGGAGCAGCTGGTCGCGGCGGGCATGGTGCTGGTCGGAACGCCCGACGAGGTCGGCGAGCAGATCCAGCGGCTCCGTGACACCTTCGATCTCGAGTACCTGGTGTTCGTCGCCTGCGCCGGCTCGGTCGAGCACCGGCGGATGATCGACACCATTCAGCTCTTCGGCGAGAACGTGATTCCGAAGTTCCGGCCGATCCCGGCGGCCGCCTAGGAGTGCGAGATGCCGACTCCAGGACTGGCGCGAGACGGTCATTCTGGCGAAACCGACATGAAGTCGGTGCGCCGGGCATTCGCCGCGCTCGATGTCCTGGTCGAGTCGGCACCACGGGCGGTGCGAGTCGCCGACCTGGCCGGATATCTCGGAGTCAGTGCGGCCACCGCGTCACGGGTCTTGGCGACGCTGGCTGAGCAGGGGTATGCGACCCGGACGGTCGATCGCCGGTACACGATCGGTGTGCGGTCGCTGCCGCTGGCGACGAACTGGATGCGCATGCTGCGTGACGCGGCAATGGAACCGGCGATCAGGGTCGCCGACCAGACCGGCGAGATCGTCGTCGTCAGCCAGCTGCTCGGGGCCGAGCAGGTACCGGTCCTGTGGCACCTGCCTCGGCACCGGGAGACCATGAGCGCCACGGATATCGCTCAGGTGGTGAGCCCGTATCCGTTGTGGGCGACGGCCAGCGGGAGAGCGCTCCTCGGCAGCCTGCCTCCCGCGCAGCGTCGCAGGCTGCTGCCCCAGGAAGCGATTCCCACTCTGACCGAACTGACGCCGACGAGCTCCACCGCGATCAAGACCGCGATCAGGACGGGTCTGAAGTACGGAGCGCATGTCGAGGAAGGCGAAGTGCACCCGGGAATATGGTGCTGCTCCGTCGCGCTGGAGCCGACCCAGGCCGACGAACGGCTCGCCATCGCTGCAATATGCCTCGGCGAGCCCAGTGCTTCGCAGCTGCGTCGAATCCATCGGGTGCTTCGACGGGAGGCGTTCAACACGATCGTCGCCTTACCGACGCGGGGGGAGTGTCGTCGGCTCGCGCATTGATGAGACTTCGAGTGGAGCGGCACGGGAGTCGCCCTGTGCGCAGCCCGGCCTGATGACCCCGCACTGCGCACAGCCGTGGACACCGTTGATGACGGAGCGCAGTGAGCGAGTAGCCCGTTCGGCCGGGATTCGGGCTAGCCCGGCCCACCAGTTGGCCGGTTGGCAGAGCAGCGTGCGACGAACGGTCGATTGGATGCGACGTTCGGTCGGTTGACTGATTACATACTGTTGCTTTGCAGACACCGGGTGATTCTTCGCTGGCTACCTCGGTCACTTACCGTGATGTTACTGTAACGAGGCGAACCCGGGCGGTTGACCGTGGCAGGAGCTCCGGCAGAGGGCCAGGGCCGCCTCCTTCCCATCGGCAGGTGGGGGACGCCACCGAAGCGGTCGATGAGCGCCGCATCGCGTCGGTACGAACGCTGGGTACGGGAGTCCTACGGCGGCGGGCCGCCGAACCTCGAGTACGTCGTCCGGCACCCCGACGGCAAGGACATCTGGTTCGACGGCGTCGACATGGACATCTTGCTTGAGGCCAAAGGGCACTACGCCTGCTTCGTCGATCAGAAGAGCGAGGATTGGCATGCCTGGTACCGATGGTCAGCAGGGTCCGGCCTCCGGGCACTGATCGGCCAGGCGCGGCGTCAGATGGAGGCCGCCCGTGGCCTGCCGGTGCGCTGGCTCTGCGCCGAGTCGGTGGTGGCGGACCTACTGGGGGACGAGTTCCGAGCGTCACCTGCGCTGTCCGGTAGGGTCTCCGCAGAGTTCGCGCCCATGCCCGGCTGGGATCCGTAGCAATGGGCGTGGCTCGTTCGAAAGGATTCGGGTGCGCACCCCCGACGGAGGAACCGCGGTGGCCGCCGACGACTGGACCGTGCAGGTGCTCACCCGGTATCCACCGGGTCGCGCCGCCGCGTGGGCCGTCACGGCGCGTGCCATCGAGGGCGTGATGGACGCTGTGGAGAGCGCGCAGCGGCCCGCTGTCGGCACGGCGGCTCTGCGCTGGTCGGACGGCGACCGCGAGTGGACGCCCCCGCTGCTGGAGCTGGTGCTGTCGCGGCGCGAGCGACACGATGACGGCGACCTGGTTTCGGGTGCATCGTCGGTCGGTGACCTGCGCGGCGAGCTGCCAGGGGGTCGCCCGGCCGTCACGCTGAGCTGGGAGCTCGGTGGGCATGCAGCGGTCGGCTCGGTGCGGGCCCGGTTCGACGGTGGCATCTGCGGTCCGCTTCAGGACCGCTCGCCACAGTGGCTTGCAGAGCTGCTGTGCAGCGTCGCAGATCCGCTCGAGGCTGATCGCGGACAGATCACCACGCGCGCCTTGTCGAGAGCGTTGGGTAGGGCAGGGGCCTCTCTGGACGTCGGGGCGCTCACGTTGGTCCCGACCGGTCTGCCGCACGGCGTTGCGATCCCCGACGGGTTCCACGCCATTCCCGGCCAGCACCGGTACGCCGGAGGTGTTGTGGTCGCCGCCGATCTGCACGCCGTCGCTTTCTCACCGGAAGTCGTCGTTGCAGGTCTCCTCGAGATCGATCGGGCAATGGATTCGGGCCGGCAGGGTGAGGCGACCCGGCGCTGAGCGTCCGACGGCAACACGGGGTCGGTGCTTGGTGGTCGGGACCGAGATCGGTGGCGCTGGTGGGGCTCTCCGCCCTCCGCAGGCCTACCACGGGCCGTCAGATCGGTAAATTCCGTGGCTGTCCACTATGTCCCGACGACGCCGGTTCCTACGCTGGTGCCGTGATCGTGACGGGCAGGCCGCACGTCGCGAGGCGGCCGACATCCGGCCCTCATTCCCGGAGCACCTGTGAACGTTGTCCTCGTCGTCGCGTCCGCCCTACTGGTGGTCGCCCTCTTGCTGGTCGCGTGGTTCGTCGCCACGTACAACTCGCTCATCCGCGGGCGCAACGCCACCGACAACGCCTGGGCCCAGGTGGACGTGCAGCTCAAGCGCCGCTACGACCTCGTGCCCAACCTCATCGAGACCGTCCGCGGCTACGCGGCGCATGAGCGCGCCGCGCTCGACTCGGTCCTCGTAGCGCGCGCGGCGGCGATCAGCGCCCACGGTCCCGAGCACCAGGCACAGGCCGAGGATGTGCTGTCGGGGGCGCTGCGTGGGCTGATCGCGGTGGCGGAGGCGTACCCGCAGCTGCGGGCCGGGCGGAACTTCGCCGACCTGCAGGCCGAGCTCGCCGACACCGAGAACCGGATCGCTTACGCGCGGCAGTACTACAACGACGCCGTTCTCACCTACAACAACGCCGTGCAGACGGTCCCGACGGCGCTCGTCGCCGCGACGACCGGGTTCTGGCAGCGGGAGTTCTTCCAGCCGGCCGGCGTCGAGCGCGGCCCGGTCCAGGTGCGGTTCTAGGCCGATGGACCTGCTGGCCGACCCGGTGCTCGCCGGGGGTGCCGCCGCGGTCGCGGCGGCGCTGTGGTTCCTCCTGTTCGGGCTGATGGCTTTGGCCACCCGCGGCGCCACGCCGCAGCCGGGCCCGCCGACCGGGCAGTTCGGGCCGGAGCCGCCCGCGCTCGCCGGCCTGATGACGAACGGCTGGCGGTTCACCGGCCATGCCGTCGCCGCGACCCTGCTCGACCTCGCAGCCCGCCGCCTGGTGACGATCGAGGAGATCGGCCCGGAGCTCGCGCTGGTGCGGCTGGCCCGCGGCGGGGCCCCCGCCCTGCGCCCGTACGAGCAGATGGTGCTCGACCACGTCCACAAGCTGGCCGTCGACGGGGTGGTGGCGACCGGAGCACTCGCCGAGGGCAATCGCAACCTGGACAGGTGGCGCAAGCGCTTCCGCAACGCGGTGATCGACGAGTCGCGGCGGCTCGGGTTCTCGCAGCGCCGGTGGGGCCGTGCGAATCGCAGGTTGCTGATCGTGAGCGCGGCCGTTCCGGCGGCGGCCGCCGCGCTGTTGGGACTGAACTTGTTGCCCGATGACGGGGCCGGCGCCGCGTTCGGCATCGGGATGCTCGTGTTCGTCGGCCTGGGGAGCCTCGTGGAACGGCTCAACACCGAGCGCGGCACCGCGGCCGGCGCCGTCGTCGCCGGCCGCTGGCTCGGCGTGCGGGAGCACCTGGCCGGCGGGCGGTTCGCCGAGCAGCCCGCCGCGGCCGTCACGGTGTGGGGGCACACGCTGGCCTACGCCGCGGCCATGGGGCTCGCGCCCCGCGCGGTGGCCGGCCTGCCGATCGCCGTCGAGGCCGACGACTCGCGGGCGTGGTCCGACTACGGGGGCCGGTGGCACCTCGTCCAGGTCCGGTACGGGGCACCCGGCCCGTGGGGGCTGATCTGGGGACGTACCTCGTGGGCGGTAGTCGGCAACGGGCTGCTGGCCGGTAGCGGAGCGTTCACGCTGGTCATCGTCGGTGTGATCCTCGGCAGCGTGCTGCTCGGATGGGAGGCGAGCGACCCGATCACCCTGGCACTGACGGCCGGCGTGACCGTCGCCGCCGTGCCGATCGCGCTGGTGCTCGCCGACCACGTGGCGCAGCTGACGGTGGAGGGGCAGCTCGTGCGCTGCCGCCGGCATCAGGTCGGCGGCAGTGGCGACTCGCCCGTCACCTACACGTACTGGATCGCGATCGACGACGGGCGCGCCCGCGCGGGGCGGGCGTTCGCTCTCGAGGAGAAGGACTTCGACCGGCTCGCCGAGGGCGATCTGGTTCGCGCGCGGGTGGGCCGGTGGCTGGGCCGGGTCCGTGAGATCGAGGTGCTCGTCCCGTCGCGGCACCGCGGTACGCCTCCCGACCCGCATCCCGCCCCGGCCAGGTGAGACTGCAGTCGACGTCGTGCAGCTGCACCCGGACTCAACCCTGACCGATGAGTTCCACCCGCCGGGCGTGTCTTACCCGCGACAGCACCTTCGGCGCGGGGAGACGGGACCATGGCGGTTGGGGAGAGCGTGGACGCGGGCACGGCGTTGGACGAGGCGCGCCGGGTGGTGGCGGCCAACGCCTACATGACGCTGGCCACCGCTGACGCCGACGGGCGACCGTGGGCCACCCCGGTGTGGTTCGCGGCCCTCGACTGTGCGGACTTCGTCTGGGTGTCGCGCCCGGGGGCCCGCCACTCCGCCAACATCACCGGCCGGTCCGCGGTCGGCATCGTCGTCTTCGACTCCACGGTGGCGGTGGGCGGGGCGGCGGCGGTCTACGTCGAGGCCGAGGCCGAGGAGGTCGGCCCCGACGACCGCGCCGCCGCGCTCGCCGTCTACAACGGGCGCGCGCAGGAGCAGGGCATCGCGTCGTGGAGCGAGCGCGACGTCTCCGGGGCGGCGCAGTTCCGGATCTACCGGGCGCGGGCGTCGCGGGTCTACGTCCTCGACGAGCACGACGGGCGGGTCGAGGTGGGCGAGGGCTGAACCCACGGGGATCCGGGGAGACGGGCGCCGACCACGGCCGGCCTGGAGCCGGACCGCTCGACGTCGATCTCGGCGCCGTCCTCCGATCACACGTGCTCCATCAGCCGATCCTCTCGTAACGCAGGTACACGGTGCCGCAGCGGAAGGTGCGCTGTTCGACCAGCCGCAGCCGCAGGTCGGCGCCGAGCGGGAAGTACGGCTTGCCGCCGCCGCTGAAGGTGGGCACCACGCTCGGGCGAAACTCGTCGATCAAGTCCAGCAGCGATGCAGCCAGACCGGCGCCGCCGACGGACAGGTCGCCGTCGGTCTCCTTCTTGAGCCGGACCACCTCGTCGATCGCATCGGCGCGGCGCACCAGCCGGCACCCGGGCGCGACCGACTCCAGCGAGTCGGAGAACACGATCCGCGGCGTCGCGGCGTACTCGCGGGCGAACTCCGCCTCCACCTCGTGCCCGTCGGCCCGCTCCGGCGCCGTCCAGAACTCCTCCATGACCTCATAGAGGCCGCGGCCGAACAGGAACGCCGCCGTCTCGCGGGTCTGCTGGTTGGCGAAGCGGTGCACCTCCTCGTCCGGCTCGGAGAAGGTGATGCCGCCGGTCACGTCCTCGATGTAGCCGTCGAGGGAGATGCTCATCGCGTAGCTCAGAGTGCCCATGGGGAAGTAGACCGTCCGGCTCACCCGAACTCATCGTCAGCGGGTCTGGAAGGCACCAAGATCGCCTTGACCGGGTCGGTCACTCGGCGCGTTCGCGCGCTCGCCGGCTCCGCGCTGACGGGCATGGGCGGAGTTGACCTCGTTGCGCACAATCGGCAGCTGCTGGTGGTGCTGGTAGTGGTATCGCTCTTTGCTGTCGGCGACTCGAAACAGACTCTGGAGGCGTGGACGCCGACGTGACAGCGGAATCGTTCGACTACATCATCGTGGGCGCCGGCAGCGCGGGCTGTGTTCTGGCGGCTCGGCTGACCGAAGACCCCGAAGTGCGCACGTTGCTACTCGAAGCCGGCCCCACCGACGACGACCCGCGGATTCACATGCCCGCCGGGTGTTTCTCACTGTTCAAGTCGGAGCTGGACTGGAACTACACAACGCTGCCGTTGGCCTCGACCGGCCGGTCGCAGTACATGCCGAGAGGGCGGGTACTCGGCGGCTGCTCCTCGATCAACGCGATGATCTACACGCGATGCGCGGCGGCGGACTACGACCACTGGCGGGACGCCTTCGGCGCCACCGGCTGGGGCTACCACGATGTACTGCCCTACTTCCGGCGTGCGGAAGACAACGCACGGCTCGGCGGCCCGATCCACGGTCGAGGTGGACCGCTGCGCGTCGAGGACGCGGTCGAGCCACACCCGCTGCAGCGCACCTGGCTCGACTCGGCCACTGCGTGGGGCCTCCCGCGCAACGACGACTTCAACTCCGGTAACCAGCACGGGGTCGGGCATTACCAGCTCACCTGCCGCGATGGCCGACGATGGTCGACCGTCGACGCGTACCTACGCCCGGCGATGACCCGCCTGAACCTCACGGTACGCACCGCAGCATTGACAACCCGCATCGTCACCGACAAGGGACGGGTACGAGGCGTGGCCTACCAGGACCACCATCGCCTACATACGGCGCTGGCGCGGCCCGACGCTACGCCCACGATCACCGCGGGCCACTGGCCTCCAATTTCGGTGACACCGGAGGATTCCTGTCCACCGAAGACACCGACGGCCCACCCGACATCCAGCTGTACACCGCGCCCACCGGGTACAACGACAACGCCCAACAACCGGTACCCCCGCCGGCCTTCACCGCTCTCGTCACGCTGGTGGCGCCAGGCAGCCGAGGCCGAATCACCCTGGCCGACGCCGACCCGACCAGCAGACCCGTCATCGATCTCGGTTTCTACGACGAACCATCCGACTTCGACGTCCTGCTGGCCGGAGCCAAGATCGTCCTCGAAATCAGTCGGCTCGACCCTCTCGCACGGTTCCTGGCCAAGCCTCACCTGCCCGCGTCGGCCGAGCCCACCGACACGGAACTCACCGCACACATCCGCCGCTGGACCCAGACCGTGTACCACCCGACCGGCACCTGTGCCATGGGCACTCACGACGACGCCGTCGTCGACCCCGCACTTCGAGTCCGCGGCGTCGACGGGCTGCGCGTCATCGACGCCTCCACCATGCCGGCCTCACCGCACGGCAACACCAACGCGCCGACGATCATGATCGCCGAAAAGGCCGCCGACCTCATCCGGCAAGCGTGAACTCCACCTACCCCGGACGCTTGTCGCGGGACTGCCCGAGATCGGGCGAGTCGGGATATGTAGGACATCACGTAGCAATCGATGATCAGGCGCACTCTCATGAGCGTCGGCCGGTGACGCCGTTAGCCTCGTCGGAGCGTGACCGGCGCCAGGTCTTGGTCACGTCGGTGCGGTCGCCCCGCGCCCGGTCACCGTGGAGGGCAGGCCGGCAGATGCGCCGCGCGGTCGGGTCGGCAGACTGCGCAAATCGGACCAGCCGATCACCGGGTCATATCGGCATGGTCGTGACGATCAACGCGGAAACGCCTTCACATGGTGGGAGCGGAACATCTCCCCATCTTCTCGGTGTTTTCACCACGCAGTTCTTCGCCGGCCCTCGCGGACAGTAACCGGCTCGGTGCGGTTCCCGTATTCGCTGTCGTGTTCGCCACACATCCCGTGGCTTCGGCCGGAAAACTCGGAGGGAATCTCCGGCGGGTTGAACCGGTTGCGCGGGATAGTCGTTCAAACCAGCAGGCGCCAAGTGGCGAGCCAGCATTGACGAGGGGGACCCAGATGTCAGTCATTTCCGCTCCTCACCAGTTCAACGAAGACGAGCTCTATGTCGACGTGAAGTCCATCTTCGGTCAGCCGCTCTTCTTGAAGTGTGAGGGATTTAACTTCGCCGGTTCGGTGAAGGTGAAGGCGGCCACCGAGATGGTCGAGGCAGCGGAGCGCGACGGGGTACTGCGCCCCGGATCGATTCTCATCGAGTCCTCATCGGGCAACCTCGGTGTGGCGTTGAGCATGCTCGCGGCCAGCAAGGGCTATCGGTTCGTCTGCGTCACCGACTCACGCTGCAACCTCGCCACCCGACGACTGATGGAAGCCCTGGGCAGCCAGGTACACATCATCACCGAACCCCACCCGACCGGCGGGTTCCTCGCGGCGCGGATCGACTACGTCCGCGCGCTGTGCGCCTCCGACGACCGGTACGTGTGGTTCAACCAGTACACCAACCCGGCCAACTGGGGTGCGCACTACCGCAGGACGGCGCCGGCTATCGCCCGCCAGTTCCCCCAGCTCGACGTGTTGTTCGTCGGTGCGGGCACCACCGGCACGCTGATGGGGTGCGCTCGTTTCTTCAAGGAATGGCACCGCCCGGTGCGCATCGTCGCGGTCGACACCATCGGGTCGGTGTCCTTCGGTGGCCCCACCGGACGCCGGATGATCCCCGGCCTGGGCATGGGTGTGCGGCCGCCGCTGCTGGACGAGTCCTACGTGGATGACGTGGTCATGGTCGACGAGGCCGACACCGTCCGCACTTGCCACCGGCTGGCCAGGCATGGGTTCCTGTTCGGTGGTTCCACCGGCACGCAGGTCACCGGAGCGGTCCGCTGGCTCGAGCAGTACGGCACACCCGACATGACCGCCGTGACCCTCGCCCCCGACATGGGCGAGCGTTACCTCGACACCGTCTACCAGACCAACTGGGTGCAGGAGCTCTACGGCAACGACGCGCTCCCGGACGACGACCGCGCCGCGCTTTACTCAGCAGCCTGATCTGTCACGCCACGGAGTAGAGGTGGTCCCGCCCCCGTAGTCACCGACTCCATGGCGGGACCGAGCGACAGGAGCGTCCATGTCCAACGCCGAGTACTCCGAGTTCGCCAATCTCGATCCGTTCTTCGAGATCATCCTGGAGGGCCTGGAGGGCCTGGTCGACGGCGCCCACTTCTGGGATCTCATCGACGACGCCGCGGTGTTCGAGTTCCGCTACGACTTCCCTGGTTGGCCCCGCCGGCTCGACGGTCGGGAAGCGATCATGACGACCTTCTCGGGTTACGGGATGGATCTTCACAGCGCCGACTCGCTGGTCGTCCATCACGGAAGGGACCCGCGGATCGTCGTGCTCGAGTACGAGGTCCACGGCACGGTTCCCGCGACCGGGAAGCTCTACGACAACCGCTTCGCGTCGATCATCACAGCCGAGAATCGCAAGGTCGTCCACTGGCGTGACTACATGGACTCCCACGCGGTCGTCACTGCCACCACGTCGCCCTGACGGGCGGCAAGGGCCGGGAGGCGACAACTCTCCGACCCGGCCCGTCAGGCGTCGCCAAGGTCGACCCCGCCCGGCATGTGGTGGACCCATCTCAGCAGGTCGGGCCCGGCCAGTTCGGCCGCCCGCGCCGAGTACTCCCGCAGGTCGGTGTCTTCGAGCACCTGCGTCCATTGCCCGCTCACGCCGCGGTGGAAAAACTGCTTTTTGTCCCGCTTGGCCAGGCCGGCGTCCGGGACGAGTCGGTTGGCGTGCTTTCGCATGTCATCGAATGTTGCCGCCCGCTCCAGCGACGGCCACGCCGACTCCGGCACGGTCATGTCCAACCGCTGAGCCAGACGGTGCATCTCGCCGGGCAGATCGGCCTTGAGGTCGTCGTAGTGGATCAAGATCACATTGGACGAGTCGCGTCTGTCCCAGAAAGTGCCGAGGTGATGCAGCGTGAAGCGCAAGCTGGAACCGCTGACCGCTACGGGGGTGGCGTCGAGCATCCAGTGCCGGAACCGGTCGCGTCGGGACGTCGCCTCCGGCGGCGGTACGGCGGGTAAGAGGTTGCCCGCCGTTGCGAGGTCGACCGCATCCCGGGCCTGCTTGACCGCTTGCAGATCCATGTTCGCCAGGTGGTTTCCCCATGAGATGCCGACGTCTCGCGGGTCGCGGCCGACACACAGATAGGACACCCGCGGGTCGAACGGCACCCCGGTCAGCGGCGTGTGCGTCTTGATGAACCGGCGGTGCCGCTGTGCTTCCAGGGCGGCCACCACCGCGTCTCGCGGTTGCATGACCAGATCGAGCCACGGCGACACCTCGCCCAGGTCCCTGTCGAACTCCGAGGTTCCGAACACCAGCAGGGCACAGATCATCTGTATCCAGGTGGTGCCGCTCTTCGGCGGCGTGCTGATCACGATGTCGTCGTCGCGGAACGCGAAGCCGTCCCAGCGCGCGCTGTCCCAGACGACATTCTGGTATCGCACCACAGAATCATTCCTTTCCGCACGCCGGGCCGACGGTCACGATCGAAGCGCCGACGCGGAAAGACCTCGATCGTCGGTCGATGAACGGGCTGTGCGGGTAAGGGCGAAGCTGGCCCAGTTGGGGCAGAGGGCCTGGCAGGGTGATCATACCGGTCGGCGGGCCCGTGCCGGCCAGGTCGTTTCGTTCGAAGCGGGCAGTATGTGCTGATACCCCCGAATTAGCATAAGGGTTGCGGCGGGCGTAGCAGTTTCACCAGCAGTGCTCAGCGCACTCCCTCAAGTGAGGGCGGCTAACCTGGGACGATGCCGGCGCTAGCCTCGGGGCCGTGCAGATTCGCGAGTACTCCGGTGAGGAGTTCGAACACGTCGCGAGGGAGATCTGGGTGCCGATGATCGCCCGGACGGGTCCCGACTTCCGCGGACGGTCGGCGGTCCAGGAGCTGAGCGAGACCCTTACTCTTTCTCGGTCGCATTTCCGAGCACCGGTGTCACTTGCCCGGACCGGTCGGATGGCGGCGAGCGCGTCGGCAGACAACGTGATGGTCTTCTGCGTATACATGGCCGGCCGAGGCCGCGTCCGCCAGCACGACCGCCTCGTCGAGTTGGCGGCAGGTACGGGCATTCTGATCGAGGCACGTAGGCCCTACGACCGGGTCTCGCAGACCGAGACCCGGTGCATGAACCTGCGGTTCTGCCGCGAGTTGCTCCCGCTGCGCACCGCCGAGATCACCGAGGCCTGTGCGCGCGGCGTGAATCCCGCAGCGCCGGCCATGCAGTTGCTGTCCGGCTACCTCGGTCGGCTGTTCGAGATGGCCGATGAGCTCACCGCGGCCCAGCGGCTGGACGCCGGGCGGGCCGCGATCGATCTGCTCGCGATGACGCTGCGGGACGTCACACCCACGGTGCCGGGCGGGGCCGGCCCGGAGGGGGTGTTGCTCGACATGATGCAGACGCACCTGCGCGAACACATGGCCGAGCCGCACTTGCGGGTCGATGAGCTGGCGCGTCGGCACCGCCTGTCGGTCAGGCACGTCTACACCCTGTTCGAGCGGCTCGGAACCACGCCCGCTGCGTACCTCCGGGAGCAACGGCTGCTTGCGGCGCGGGCGATGCTGTCCGACCCGCGGTACTCGCGGCTCGGGACGACGGACATCGCGGCTGCGGTGGGGTTCCTCGACCGCAGGACGTTCGAGCGGGCGTTCCGGCAGCAGTACGGCATGACGCCGGGTGACTGCCGCCGTGTGCATCTTCGGTCAGGGAATGCCGCACCGCTGACGAGAAAACGCCTGTCTCCGAGGTAGCCCGATGCGGTCAACTGGGGACACCCGATGCCACCGCGGATTCTCGTACTCCGTGCGGATGCGTGCTCGAGCGCCCTGCCCGCTTCGGACCGACGCCCTACCTCGCCGGCACCGGCGGCCGTGGCCGGGTTATCGAAGAAGACATTCGACGGGATGGAGGATCGTGCTGATGAAGGTTGACAGCGGGTCGGCGTTGGACGGCGCCACCATCCTCGCCAACTCCGACAGGATCGGGCCGCTGTTGCGGGAGCACGCTGCCGAGGTGGAAGCCGCTCGCCGCCTGACCGAGCCGGTTGTGAACGCACTCCGGTCGACCGGGGTGTTTCGAATGGCCATGCCCGCCACGTGGGGCGGACCCGAAGTCGACATCTGCCGACAGATCGAAATCGTCGAAACGCTGTCTCGTGCTGATGCCTCAGCCGGCTGGTGCGCCCAGATCGGCGCCGACAGCGGCTATTACAGCGCCAACATCGACGATGCTGCCGCCCGGTCGCTCTACCCCGATCTGGATGCGGTGACCGCTGGGTGGCTCACGCCGGCAGGGACCCTCGAGGTGTGCGACGCCGGCTACCGGCTGTCCGGCCGATGGTCGTTCGGCAGTGGCGTGACCCATGCGGACGTCATCGTGGGTGGTGCGCGGGTGACGGAGAACGGGTCGCCTCGGCTACTGGCTGACGGCACGCCGGAGAGGCGCATAGCAATGTTGCCCGCAGCCCAGTGGGAGGTATTGGACACCTGGAGGCCCTTGGGCCTGACCGGAAGCGGGAGCCACGACTACACGATCACCGACACGTTCGTACCGGCGGAGAACACCTGGGTCCATGGCCAGAGCTACCGGTCCGGGCCGCTCTACAGCTGGCGTGGGATGGTCATAGTCAACTTTGTCGGCGTCCCTCTTGGCGCTGCGCTCGATGCCTGTGACGTGGCAGTCTCGATTCTCGACGCCAAGGTGTTGATGCCGGAGATGATTCCTGCGCGGGATTCACCGCGCGTCCGGGCTGCCGTCGCTCGGGCGCGGGCGATGGTCGGCGCGGCGCGCAGCTACGCGTACGACACAGTCAGCACCTTGTGGAGTGTGATCGTGGCCGGCGACGCGCCGTCGATCGGGCAGCGGGCCCAGCTCGCAGGCCTTCTCGTCCACACGGTGTCGGAATGCCGCACTGCCGTTCGGTTGCTCGTTGACACGGTTGGCAATGTCGCCCTTCAGGATGAATGCTCATTGGGGCGACAGATGCGCGATCTCGACACCATCGCTCAGCACACGCTGGGGAAGAGCCGAATGTGGGAATGGGCTGGTGCGATGTATTTCGGTCAGGACTCTCCATCGCCACTTCTGTGACGGCGACGGATGACGAGCAGCCGAGCGTCAGGGGTGGGGGAGCCGGCCACTGGGGTCAGCCCGCCACACCGACTGCCGACCATGCGACGCCGGTGATCTCGAAGGGCGGCGGCGGAAGCTGCGCGGCGCAGAGGGCCCGCAAGGCCGTGCGCCGTACGTCGTCGAGCCCGGCCATGTAGGTGGAGGTGGCGCCGACGCCGAGCGTCAGCGGTTCCCACCAGTCCTCGAAGGTCGGGTAGGTAACCGTCACGGCCAGCTCCGAGGACCGGATGTCCCGCAGTCTCGCCGCGGTGAACATCTCGGCGAGCTGGCCGACGCGCGTGCCGGCGCGATCGGACTCGTCGGGTACGTCCGGATCGAGGTCGTGCGCCGCCCGCCAGAACGGTGACAGCGGGCCTCGGCTGCCCCCGTAATCCCAGACGCAGGCGGCGACGAGGCCGCCGGGGCGCGTGACGCGGGCCATCTCTGTGAGGCCGGCGACGGCATCGGTCATGAAATGCACGACGAGCTGTGCGGCTGCTACGTCGAACTCGGCATCATCGAACGGCAGGTGCTCCGCCCCAGCGCGACGCACGTCGACCTGGGGCAGGCGTGTCCGGACCGCGGCGACGAACGACTCGGACAGGTCGACTGCCGCGACGGCGCCGGCCCCCAGGTGTTCGGCGAGCACGGTGGTCAGCGCACCTGGTCCGCAGCCGACGTCCAGCGCGTGCTGGCCCTGCCGTAGCTGCAACAGGTCCGCGAATCGGCCTGCGAGCGGTTCGGAGAAGCGGCCCATGTATCGCCCGTAGGCGTCGGCGGCGACTTCGAAGATCATCGGGAATCCGCGATGGCGGACATGAACGTCCTTCCGACGGTGGGTCGCCCCAGTTGAGCGCACCAGGCCTGCAACGGGGGCGGTGTCTCCTACTCAGGATTGAGGCATTTCCTGCTCAGGTTCGCGGGAGCGGATCCGGAGGGGCAGTGCTCACGGCGCCAGCCGCGCGGCGTCATCCCGTACCGCCTCCGGAACGCCCGCTCGAACGTCCGGATGTCGAGGAATCCGACGTCAGCCGCGATGGCCGACAGACTGAGCTGGGCGAGTTGCGGGTCGGACAGCATCGCTTGTGCTGCGAGCAGCCGTTGCTCGCGAAGGTACACACCGGGGGTGGTCCCGATCCGTGCGAAGAGGCTGTACGCGTGCCTGACCGACACGTAGTGCCGGCGCGCGAGCTCCTCGACCCGCAGCCCTGGATCGGCGAGGTGTTCGCGGACGTGCGTCCGCATCATGTCGAGCAGTACCTCCTTGGGGCCGTCCCCGCTTGGCACCGACGGGGCGACGTCCCGCAGCACCATCACGAGCATCTCGATCGCGGCGCGGCCGGCGTCCAGTCGCTGCGCCGCTGTGAGGTCGTCGGCAGCATCGAACAGTCGACCGAGGTAGCCGGACAGCATCTGCATGGCCGGAGCCGCCGGGTGCGCGCTGCGCGCACAGGCCTCGGTGATCTCGGTGGTGCGAAGCGGAAGGAGCTCGCGGGAGAAATGCAAGGTCAACAACCGGGCCTCGGTCTGCGAGGTCCGCTCGGAGGGACTCCGCGCCTCGATCAGAACCCCCGTGCCGGCCGCCAGCTCGGCGGAGCGGCCGTGCTGGCGCATGTAGCCCTGGCGGACCATCTCTTGTAGGCAGAAAAGCATCCCGTTGTCTGCTGACGCCCTCGCCGCCATCCGGTTGGTCCGGACCGCCGATATCGCCCCTCGGAAATGCGATCGATAGAGCGTGAGGGCCCCGCCGAGCTTCTGGACCGCCGACCGCCCGCGGAAGTCGGGGCCCGTCCGGGTGATCAACGGTATGGAGAACTCACTGGCGACGTGTTCATACTCCTCACCCGAGTACTCGTAAATCTGCACGACAAGAGGCTAACTCCGCCATCGGCAACGTGCGGGCGATCCTGATCGCGCCCCGGACGGGTCAGATCGCCCGCGGCGGGCCTAACCGGACAGCCGCTGCATCCGCTCGTGGTCCTCAACAGATTCACCATCTCTTCTGGTCCAGAAGCAATTCCTCCCGGGACCGGTGAGCGTGCGAAGCTCGAGGTCGTAGCAATGCGCAATGATCAGAATGATTGCTCGAGGAGCGCCGTGACCCGACACTGCTGGTCGTGCGGGTGGCACTAGCCGTACAGGTGGTAGTAAGAGCACTCGTAGCGCTCCTACCTGGGCGGATGGCCCGGAACTAGCCTCGGGGCCGTGCAGATCCGCGAGTTCTCCGGTGAGGAGTTGGAAGACGTTGCCGGTGAGTTCTTCCTACCGATGATTGCCCGGACGGGTCCCGGCTTCCGGGGGCGTGTGGCGGTCCAGGAGTTCGGCGAGGCCCTCACGCTCTCTCGGTCGCATTGGGGAGGGCCGATGATGACACTCCGGACGGACCGGATGGCAGCAAGGGCGTCGACGTGCAACCGGTTGCTCTTCTGTGTTTACAGCGCCGGCCGGGGCCGCGTCCGCCAGCACGACCGCTGCGCCGAGCAGCCGGCCGGT
Source organism: Pseudonocardia yunnanensis (assembly GCF_039534065.1). Taxonomy (NCBI): domain Bacteria; kingdom Bacillati; phylum Actinomycetota; class Actinomycetes; order Pseudonocardiales; family Pseudonocardiaceae; genus Pseudonocardia; species Pseudonocardia yunnanensis. Next base: position 70,663 of record NZ_BAAAUS010000046.1, read on the forward strand.
ACGGGAGTGCTGTGCGAGTCGCGTAGCCGCTTCGAGCGGGTCTCCTCGACCGAGACCTGGAGCCTGACCCTGCGTTTCCCACGCCAGTTGCTCCCGCTCCGTACCGCGGAGATCACCGAGGCATGTGCGCGCAGCGTGGCCACCACGGCCCCGGCGATGCAGATGCTGTCCGCCTACCTCGGCCGCCTGTTCGAGGCGGCCGACGACCTCACCGACCAGCAACGGATGGACGCCGGCCGCGCCGCGATCGCTCTGCTCGCGATGGCGCTGCGCGACGTCACACCCTCCGTGCCGGGCGGGGCCGGCCCCGAGAAGGTGTTGCTCGACATGATGCGGAGGCACGTCCGCGAACATCTGGCCGACCCGGACCTGCGGGTCGAGGAACTGGCGCGGCGGCACCACGTGTCGGTCAGCCACGCGTACACCCTGTTCGAGCGGATCGGGACCACGCCTGGTGCGTACCTCCGCGAGGAGCGGCTGCAAGCAGCACAGGCCATGTTGTCCGACCGGAGGCACGACTGGTTGAGGATCTCGGACATTGCGGCGGCTGTCGGGTTCCTCGATCTCCGGACGTTCGAACGGGCGTTCCGGCGGCGGTACGTGATGACACCGAGCGGCTGGCGCCAGGAGCGCCTTCACGCCGGATCCGCTCCTCTTCCGGACCGTGAAACAGGAGAATCGGTCAGCTAGCCAGTCGGGCTGCACCGGCGCCGACTCGGCCGTGCTGGTGCCCGTTGCGGGAGTCGGGGGTTCAACCAGCCCAGCCCTTGCGATCTGTGGCGGCGGAGAGGTCTACGGGGCCACCGGGCTACGGCTTCCGCTCTTCCGCGAACGCTTGCAGTGCGCCGGCAGGTAGCACGTCCTCGGTCGCCTTGAAGATCGCCCGATAGACCTCTGATCCAAGCTCGGCGAAAGCCGCACTACGGGGCTCGTCGAACTCAGCCCGAATCGATGCCTCGACCGCTAGCGCGAGGAGATCTTTAACAAGCCACTCGTAGTCGTTGATCGCTCCTCCTTGAGTCCGGCCATGAGCACTTCGTTTCCTCGTTCCTCCGTAGTAATCCCTGACGGCGGCCATGCGCGCTAGTGCTTGGCTGACCGGACAACTTACGTAGGTCTTCCGCGGTAGGTCGCGTCAACCAGCAGGAACGGCCTCCTGGTGTCCCGAGTGGATGATCAGCACTCGTTACGTGGTGGTTACCGACTGCCCTAGTTCTTGTTCGTTTGTCCAGATCACGCAGCGTCGTTGACACGTGATGGGATGTGGGGGTGTCCCGGGGACTGAGGTCTGTCGCTCCCCAGCACAAACCGCAGTCCCCGGGCCCACCAGAAGGTGCGTGAGGCGTCCGTCCGTGACGACACGCCCACACGCGACACAGCCCGCGCCGTAAGATCGTCGGCTGCAAGGACCTTGTGTGCCCTCCGGCACATTCGAGAATTGTTGCAACCGACCGGATCCGGGAGAGGCGAAAGTCCCGACACCACGACACCCAACCGGCCGTCCTCCTGCCGCATCTGCAGCAAGAGCATACAGAAGCATTACCGAACCCTGACTCTACTTGACCCTCGACCGGTATGGCAGGACACTTCGGCGCTCCTGTCAGGGATGGGCGCCATGAACACCACCGGATTCAGCAAAGGCCCCGCGCTGTGCCCTCCTCGAATTGGCACGGTGCGGGGGTCCTCCCTCTGATCCGGCACAGGAGAGGTCGTGTCCGGCGTGGGCGATCGAACCCGACGCGAGGCGGCATGGCCATCGCCACGGCTCGTTACAGGGGTAGCGGCCGGTTGTCCACGACGCTCTTCATGACGAGGGTCGAACTGAGGCGCTGGACACCGGGGAGCGTGGCGAGGCGGTCGTCGTAGAGCTGCTGGAAGGCCTGCAGGTCGCGGGTGACGACGCGCAGGAGATAGTCGGGGTCGCCGAAGAGCCGTTGGGCCTGCAGGACGTGGGGGATGGCGGCGACGGCGTTTTCGAAGGCATCGACGGTGTCGCGGTCGGCGTCGCGCATGGTGGCGAACACGAGAGCGTCGAAGCCGAACCCGAGGGCGTGAGCGTCGAGGTGAGCCCGGTAGCTCGCGATCGCCCCCGAATGCTCCAGGGCGCGAAGACGCCGGTGGCAGGGCGAGACGCTCAGCCGGACGCGCTCGGCGAGCTCGGTGACGGTGAGCCGACCGTCCTGTTGCAGCTCGGCAAGAATTTTCCGGTCCACGTCGTCCATGGGGAAGATTATCCCCCGAAACCCCGTCACCGACGCAAGATTGGAAGCACCTTCGCGCCATTCGTACCTAGTCTTTCCTCAGGTCATCGAGATCTGGCGGAGGAGATGCACGTCATGGCGGTCGGGACGGTCGTCGCGTTCTGGGGAGTGTCGCTCCTGCTGGTGCTGACACCGGGTGCCGACTGGGCGTACGCGATCGGGGCCGGGCTTCGGGACCGCACGGTCCTGCCCGCCGTGGGCGGGCTGCTCGCGGGCTACGTGGCGCTGACGGTTGTGGTGGCGGCGGGTGTCGCCGCACTGGTGGCCCGCTCGCCGCTGATGCTGACGGTGCTGACAGCGGTGGGTGCGGTGTACCTGATGTGGCTGGGTGTCACGGCGATCGCACATCCGTCAGGTCCGGCGACCGCTGCCGGGTCCGCGCCCGGTTTGTGGGTGTGGCGGGCGGTGAAAGGTGCAGGGATCAGCGGCCTGAACCCGAAGGCGTTGTTGTTGTTCGTTGCGTTGCTGCCGCAGTTCACCGACCCGGCCGCCGGCTGGTCGCTCGGGATGCAGATCGTGTTGCTGGGGTTGGTGCACACCCTCAGTTGTGCCGTGGTCTACACGGGAGTGGGCACGGGAGCGCGGCTGGTGCTGCGCGCGCGGCCCGGGGCGGCGCGACTGGTGTCCCGCATCTCCGGCGCCGCGATGGTCGCGATCGGTGCTGTGCTGCTGATGGAGCAGATCATCGGATAGCGCGGTGGCGAGAAGACGGGCCGGTTCACCGACGTGGCGGTCAGTGCCCGGGGCGACGGAGTCATGTGTTGACGACGATCGGAGCAGAGAAGTGATCAGCTACCGCAATTCGTTCCGCGCGAGCCTTGATTGGCCGGAGTCGTTCTGGGCCGCCGCCGCTACGGAGATCGACTGGTACCGGGCGCC
>NZ_BAAAUS010000047.1:0-62441 GCF_039534065.1 Pseudonocardia yunnanensis
TGGTGGTCAAGTGGGCACCGCTCCACCCTGCCCACTTGACAACCACGGCTACATATCAGGTCTGGATGGGCGGGCCGTTCGTCCAGCAGGGCCCGGGTCCCGTCCGCATCGCAGGCTTGCTCGTGGATCGCACCAACGGCGCGTTGGTCCGGATCGGCGGGGCCGTTCGTCGCGGGTGCGGTGTGCCGTTCAGGCCAGTGTGCTCCGGAGGTTGTCCGCCACCGTGGCCAGGAACTCCTCCGTGGTCCGGTGCGGTGTGCTCTCGCCGATCAGTCGTGCGAGGTCCTGAGTCATGTGCCCGGCCTGCACGGTGTCGATGACCACGCGCTCGAGCGTCTCGGCGAAGCCGATCAGCGCGGCGTTGCCGTCCAGTTCTCCGCGGTGCGCGAGGCCGCGGGTCCAGGCGTAGATCGACGCGATCGGGTTCGTCGAGACCTGTTCGCCCTGCTGGTAGCGGCGGTAGTGGCGGGTGACGGTGCCATGGGCGGCCTCGGTCTCGACGGTGCGCCCGTCGGGCGAGACCAGGATCGACGCCATCAGGCCGGGGGAGCCGAAGCCCTGCGCCACGATGTCGGACTGGACGTCGCCGTCGTAGTTCTTGCACGCCCAGACGTAGCCGCCCTCCCATTTCAGGGCCGAGGCGACCATGTCGTCGATCAGGCGGTGCTCGTAGGTGATGCCCGCGGCGGCGAAGCGGTCCTTGAACTCGGTGTCGAAGACCTCGTCGAACAGGTCCTTGAAGCGGCCGTCGTAGCGCTCGAGGACCGTGTTCTTGGTGGAGAGGTACACCGGGTAGCCGCGGCCCAGCCCGACGTTCAGGGAAGCGCGTGCGAAGTCGCGGATCGACGAGTCGAGGTTGTACATCGCGAGCGCCACACCGGCGCCAGGGGCCTGGTAGACCTCGTGCTCGATCGGCGCGGAGCCGTCCTCCGGGGTGAAGGTGACGGTGAGCCTGCCCGGTCCCGGGAAGCGGAAGTCCGTGGCGCGGTACTGGTCGCCGAAGGCGTGCCGCCCGACGATGATCGGCTTCGTCCAGCCCGGCACGAGCCGCGGAACGGCGGGGACGACGATGGGCTCGCGGAAGATCACCCCGCCGAGGATGTTGCGGATGGTGCCGTTGGGGGAGCGCCACGACTGCTTGAGGCCGAACTCCTCCACGCGCGCCTGGTTCGGCGTGATCGTGGCGCACTTGATGCCGACACCGTGCTTCTTGATCGCCTCGGCCGCGGCCACGGTGACCTGGTCGTCGGATGCGTCCCGCTCCTTGATCGCCAGGTCGTGGTAGTCGATCTGGAGGGCGAGATGGGGGAGGATCAGCATGTCCTTGATCCAGTGCCACATCACCCGGGCCATCTCGTCGCCATCGATCTCGACGACCGTGCCGTCGACCGTGATCTTCGCCATTCGGCAGCCTTCCTATTCGTGTCGTGCCGGTCCTGATCAGGTGCGGGAGAGCGGAGCGTGTGGCCCCGGCGTGGCCTCGTACTCCTCCACGGCGTGGGCGATCCAGCCGGCGCAGCGCGCGATCACGAGGACCGCTTCGCCCGCACCCCGTGGCATGCCGTGCACGAAGCACATCGCCCCGAGCGCGAACTCTGCGTTGGGTGCGAGGCCCCGCCGCTCACGCACCGCAGCGACGACGGCCGTGACGATGCGCTGGCGTTCCGGGTCGCCCTGGCTCGCCGCGAGCAGTTCGAGCAGCAGCGCGGCCCGCGGGTCGGGAACGCGGTAGCGGGGCTGGCCGAAGCCCGAGATCTTGTCGCCGCGCAGCAACCGGTCGGCGAGCACCCGGGACACCGCGGCCACCGTGTCGATCTCCTCCAGCCACGCCTGGACCGCCAACGACGATCCGCCACCCAGGAGCAGGCCGCTGGCCACGCTCATCCCGGCGAGCACCACGGAGTACGGGTCCGCCGCGCTGGCGGCGGCTTCGCGGGCCGCGCGAGTGGACGGTCCGAGGCCGTGCTCGGCGAGCAGCACGAGCGCCGCCGACAGCAGTGCCAGCTGCGCCTCGCGGGGCCGGGCAGGGGTGAGCCGGGACCACAGCCGGGTGGCGAGGTCGTCGGAGCCGTCGACGTCACCGTCGTCGGGCGCCTCCGTCGTGGCGAGCAGGGGCAGCGACTCGACGAACGCGGGGGCAAGAGTGCGAGCCGCGGAGAGGACCGCGGGGCGGGACAGGTCGTAGCGGAACGGGTCGGCGGCCCCGAGCAGGATCGCGGTCGCCTTCAGGCGGTCCAGCGGGAGGCTCGAGCCGGGCATCGCCGCCTGTGTGCGCTGGATCGAGCGGCGCAGCCGGGCGTCGAGGCGGTGGAGACGACCGGGAGCGATGACGCCGGTCCACAGCAGCTCGGCCACCTCCGCGTACGGGACGGACACCGCGAGCTCGGTGGCGTCGAGGCCGCGGAAGAGCAGTCGGTCGTCGGCGATCCAGCCGACGGACGTTTCCGCAGGCGCGGTGCTCGCCGCCTCGGGTAGTCGAAGGTCGAGCGGGAGCGGAGCCGCCAGCGGCCGGGCGCCGCGCCGCCGCGCGAACTCCTCGACCTCGGTGCGCGAGAGCCAGCTGCGCCGGTCGTCGGGGAGGCGGCTGCTGCTGAGCTGGCCGCGGCTGATGTAGGCGTACACGGTGGCCGGCTTGACCCCCAGCAAGCCGGCCGCCTGGGCGATCGAGATGACGTCGCTGCGCGGACCAGCGGAGGTTGACAACGGTGGCCTCCTTCGTCGGTCAGAACGTTGATTAATCAATACACCAGAATGCACGTTTCGTCGACACGGCCGAGTTTGACACCCGCACGAGCAGGTGCTTACGGTCGACACACCAACATTACTCAATGTTGATTGTGTTGATTGTGGAGGTTCAATGCCACGGCACGAGATCGCCGTGATCCGCGGAGACGGCATCGGCCCCGAGCTCGTCGAGGCTGCTCTCACCGTGCTCACCGCGGTGGCGGACCGGGCCGGGCTGGAGTTCGCCCTCACCGAGGTGGACGCGGGGGCGGACGCCTACCGCCGGACCGGTGTCGCCTGCTCGCCACAGGATCTCGAGCTCATGCGCAACGGCGTGGAGGCGACGCTCAAGGGACCGGTCGGCCTCCCCGACGTGCGGCTGCCCGACGGCACAGAGGCGGGGCTGCTGGGTGGCATCCTGCGCGGCGGGCTCGACGCGTACGCCAACGTCCGGCCGGTGCTCGCGCTCCCCGGCATCGATCCGGTCCTGGCCCGTGCCGGGCACATCGACTACGTACTGGTGCGCGAGAACACCGAGGGTCTCTACGCGTCGAGGGGCAAGGGCGTCGGCAACAGGTGGGCGGTGGCCGACACCACGATGACCACCCGCGAGGGAACCCTGCGCGTGTGCCGGCGCGCCTTCGAGATCGCCCGCACCCGCACGGGCGCCCCGGCCGACGGCGTCCGACGGGTCACCTGCGTCGACAAGAGCAACGTGCTGCGCAGCCATGCGCTGTTCCGCGAGATCTTCGGCGAGGTCGCCGCGGCATACCCGGAGATCGCCACCGAGTACCTCTACGCGGACGCCGCTGCTCAGGCGCTCGTCCTGCGCCCGGAGGAGTTCGATGTGCTGGTCATGGAGAACCTCCTCGGCGACGTGCTCAGCGATCTGGGCGGGGCGACCATCGGGGGGATCTCGCTCTGCGCGTCGGGCAACATCGGTGACGGCGCCGCCTACTTCGAGCCCATTCACGGAAGCGCCCCGTCGATCGCCGGGCGGGGTCTGGCGAACCCGGTCGGGCAGATCCTCGCCGCCGCGATGATGCTCGACCACCTCGGTCACCAGCGTTCCGCTGCGGATGTGCGCGTGGCCGTGACCGCCGCTCTCGCCGCCGGGGAGGCCTGTATCGGTTCCGACGGATCGGCTCTCGGCGGCCCGGGCGCGATCGCCGCCGCCGTGGTCGAACACCTGCCCGCTTCGTCCTGACGGGCGTGGCTCTCCCGTCCGCCCCGCCCGCTCCCTGTCCGAAGGAGACGACTCGACGATGAGTTCCCCAGAGCTCGAGTTCACCGGTCGCCGCAGACGTCGCATCATTCTCGCCGCTTCGGCCGGGAACTTCGCGGAATGGTACGACTGGGGCGTCTACGGAGTGGTCGCGACGATCATCGCGACGCAGTTCTTCCCACCGGGCGATGCCGTGGTGGGGCTGCTCAGCACCTACGCCGTTTTCGCGCTCGGTTATCTGGCGCGGCCGTTCGGCGGGATCGTGTTCGGCCGCATCGGCGACAAGTTCGGGCGTAAGCGGGCCCTGTCGCTGACGATCCTGGTGACGTGCGGCGGCACCGCGGCGATGGGTGTGCTCCCGACCTTCGCCCAGATCGGGCTGATAGCCCCGGTACTGCTGGTGATCTGCCGCATGGCCCAGTCGATGGGCGCGGGTGGTGAGTACGCGAGCGCCATCAGCTTCGTCTACGAGCACAGCCCGCTCGGACACCGTGCCCGCAATGTCGCCCAGCTCGTGGCCACCACGTTCGTCGGCATCATGACCGGCACCGTGCTCGCACGTGTCGCCTCCGCCGTGATGAGCAAAGAGGCCTATAACGCCTACGGCTGGCGGATCCTGTTCTTCGTCGCCGTCCCGCTAGCCGCGTTCGGCTTCTACCTCCGGTCCCGGGTGGAGGAGACGCCGGAGTTCGAGGAGCTGGCCCGCGTGCGCCGCGAGACCGCGTCCGAGGCGTCGCCGGTGCGCTCGACCCTGCGTCAGCAGTGGCCCGCGATGACGGTGCTCCTGGTCTGTACGGCCAGCTACGCGCTGATCAGCACCACGATCACCTCCTACCTCACCACCTTCCTGATCGACGTCAACGGGCTCTCCACCGACGACGCCTACAACGCGACGATCCTCAGCAACATCGCGGTGATCATCGCGACCCTGGTGATGGGTGTCGTCTGTGATCGGATCGGGCTCCGCCGCACCCTCACGATCGCCGGCGTCGTGGTCGCCGTCGCCGCGGTGCCCGTGCTGGCACTGGCGGCCCACGGTCTCGCGGGAGGGCTCATCGGTGGGTTCCTCATCGGCGCCTGCAAGGGGCTGCTCGCGGTGCCGGCGCTGCTCGCGCTGAGCGCGATCTTCCCCTCGGCGGTCCGGGTGACGGCCGGTGCGCTGGCCTACAACGTCGCCCAGTCCCTGTTCGGCGGCACCGGCCCGTTCATCGGCGTCTGGCTCAACGACACCACCGGCAGCCCCTACGGCTTCGGCGTGTACCTCGCGGTGCTCGCGCTGGTCACCGTCGTCGGGTCCATCGTGGGCCGCCGGGTGTTCGACCGCCGGTACCCCTCATCGCGCGACACACTCGACGGGCCGGGCCGCAGTGGTCCGGCGGCGCAGCGGATGGCGGACACGGCATGAACAACGACACCTTCGAGGTCATCGAGATCGTCCAGGGTTTTCCCGGACGCAGCACCCGGCACGGCGGGCTCGGCTGGAGCAGTGTCACGCTCCTGCGCGGGACGGACCGGCTGGTGCTGGTCGACTCGGGCAGCTTCGGGATGCGACCGATGCTCGCGGGGCGCCTGCGTGAGCAGGGCGTCGACCCGGCGGACGTGACCGACGTGCTGCTCAGCCACGCCCACTACGACCATGCGGCGAACTACCTGCTGTTTCCCGCGGCCGCGGTGCACATCGGCGCCGACGAGCTGACCTGGGCGCAGGCCACCGGGGCCGCGTTCATCCCGCTCCCCGAGCTGTACGCCAACGACCTGGCCGAGAACCCGCGCACCCACCGGATCCAGCCAGGGCCGGACGGACGTGCGGAGGTCCTGCCGGGGATCACCGCCGTGGCCGCGCCTGGGCACACGCCGGGCAGCCTGGTGTTCCGGGTGAGCGGCGCCGCCGGTCCCGTCCTGTTCACCGGCGACGCCGCGAAGAACCGTGCCGAGCTGTTGTCCGGCGACGTCGACATGACGCTCGACCGCGACGCCAGCAAGCGCACGCTCGCGATGATCCGCGGCCTGTGGCGCGAGGTCCCGGGCACCGTCGTCGTCCCGGGGCACGACGTGCCCATGACCTGGCCGGAGGGGAGCGAGGGCCCGCAGTACGCCGGAGTTCGGCAGGCGGGGATCCAGGCGTGGTTCGGCGACGACCTCGAGAGCACCCACGACGTCGACCTGAGCCGTACCGAGGAGTCCTGATGAACGAGACCACGATCCTGCCCGTCGACGAGCTCGGGGAGCTGGCCGAGGCCGCCCTCCGGGCGTCCGGCGTACCGGCCGGAGACGCCGGTGAGATCGCGCAGGTGCTGGTACTGGCCGACCTGTTCGGGATCCGCACCCACGGCGTCCAGCGGATTCCGCAATACGTCGACCGCGCGCGCCTCGGCGGACTGTCTCCCACGGCAACGGTCACCGTGGAACGCGTCGCGCCTGCGCTCGCCCGGGTCGACGGGGGCAACGGGATCGGTCCGCTCGTCGGTGCGCGGGCTCTGGCGGCGGCTGTCGAGGGGGCCCGCGACGCCGGCATCGGTGCGGCCTTCGCCCGGCACAGCAACCACTTCGGGCCGGTGATGCCGTACCTGTTCCAGGCCACGGAACAGGGCTTCGCGGCGATCATCGCCAGCAACGCCACCACGACCATCGCCCCGTCGGGCGGGCGCGAGGCGCGGGTCGGCAACAACCCGCTCGGCATCGGCGTCCCCGCGCCGGGTGGCGACCCCGTCCTGCTGGACATGGCCATGAGCGTGGTCGCCCGAGCCAAGATCCGTCAGGCCGCCAAGGCCGGCGAGAGCATCCCGGCCACGTGGGCGACCGACCGCGAGGGCGCCCCGACCACCGACCCCGCGGCCGCGCTCGACGGCTTCCTGCTCCCGATCGGCGGGTACAAGGGCTACGGGCTGTCGCTGATGGTCGACCTGTTCGCCGGGCTCCTGTCCGGTGCCGCGTACCTGGACCACGTCAGCTCCTGGAGCGCCGACCCGGGGCGTGCCCAGGACCTCGGGCACGTGTTCATCCTCATCGACACCGCCCGCCTGATGGGTTCCGCCGACCTGGCCGCACGGATGTCGGACTTCGCCGGAATCCTCCACGACACACCGCCGTCCGACCCGGCCACGCCGGTACGGCTCCCCGGCGAGGCCGAGCTCGCGGCCTACCGCCGGCAGCAGCGCGAGGGCGTCGAGGTGTTGCGCGAGGACGTGGCCGCGCTGCGTGAGATGGCGGCGGGATCGGCGTGACGGCGCCCGCGCCCCCGTCGGGTGCCTTCGACTGCCACACCCACGTCTTCGGGCCTTTCGACCGCTTCCCGCTGGCCGCCGACCGCACGTACACACCAGGTCCGGCAGGTGTGACACAGCTGCGCACCCACCTGGACGCCCTCGGTTTCGTGCACGTCGTGCTGGTCCAGCCCAGCCCCTACGGGTCGGACAACTCGTGCCTGGTCGATGCCCTCTCCCAGCTCGGGCCCCGCGCCCGCGGGGTGGCGGTGACCGACCCCGGCGCGACGGATGCCGAGCTGGGCGCCCTGCACCGGGCCGGCGTGCGTGGGGTCCGGGTCAACCTGCACAGCCGGGGTAACGGCCCAGCGATCAGCGACCTGCTGCCCGCCGCCGGTGAGCGCGTCGCAGCGCTCGGGTGGCACGTGCAGGTGTTCGCCGACGCGGAGACGCTGCTCGAGGCCGCCGGGACCATCGCCGGGATGCCGGTTCCGGTCGTCATCGACCATCTCGGGTTGCTCCCCGGACCAGGCCGGGCGCTCGACGCGATGTGCGAGCTTCTGGAAGAGGCGCACGTCTGGATCAAGATGTCCGCCCCCGAACGTGCCACCGACAACGCAGACGGCCCCGAGGCGGCCGCGGTCGCGCGCGCCCTGCTGGCAGCCGCCCCCGACCGTACGGTGTGGGCGTCGGACTGGCCGCACACCGACGGGCGGGACCGGCGGGATCCGCTCGCCGTCGAACCCTTCCGTGAGGTGGACGACCGGGCGGCTCTCGACCGGCTGTGGCGCTGGTGCGCAGGCGAGCAGGCCTGGCAGGCCGTGCTCGCCGACAACCCGGGGCGCCTCTACGGGAGCTCGATCCCGGGCTGATGCCGCTGCTCGGGCCTCGCTCGCGCCCATCGGTTGTCGTTTCCCGGTGGCCGATGTAGGAGTTGACCTTCGCGAGCTCGAGGGGGAGAAATGGCCGAGGTGGACGCCGCAACGGACCGGGTGGTCGAGGGGGCGGTGCGCAAGGCCATGTGGCGGCTGCTGCCGTTCCTCGGCCTGTGCTACCTGCTGAACTACGTGGACCGCGTGAACGTCGGGTTCGCCGCGCTGAAGATGAACCCCGACCTCGGACTCTCCGCGGCCGCGTACGGCCTCGGCGCCGGGCTGTTCTTCATCGGCTACTTCTTCTTCGAGGTGCCCAGCAACGTCATCCTGCACCGCGTCGGTGCTCGCATCTGGATCGCCCGAATCATGATCACGTGGGGCGTGGTCGCCTCCGCCACGGCATTCGTGCAGGGCGAGATCAGCTTCTACATCGTGCGATTCCTGCTCGGCATCGCCGAGGCCGGCTTCTTCCCGGGCATCATCCTGTACCTGACCTACTGGTTCCCGCGGGCACAGCGGGCGAAGGTCGTGGCGCTGTTCTTCCTGGCGGTGCCGCTGTCGTCGGTGCTCGGGGCGCCGATCTCCACGCTGCTCATCCAGAACGGTGACGGGGCGCTCGGGTTCGACGCGGGGTGGCGGTTCATGTTCTTCGTCGAGGGCATCCCGGCGCTGCTCGTGGGCGTGCTGGTCCTCGTGCTGCTGCCGGACCGCCCGACGCGGGCCCGCTGGCTCTCCGGAACGGAGCAGCAGGCACTGGAGCGGCGGATCGCCGACGAGGATGCCGCCCAGGTGCCGCAGGAGACGGGGCTGCTCGCCGGCCTGCGGGACCGGCGGGTCGTCGCGCTCTCGGTCATCTACTTCGGGGTCGTGTTCGGGCTCTACGTGCTCGCGTTCTTCCTTCCGCAGGTGGTGTCGGACCTGCAGGAACAGTTCGGCGTCCGGTTCTCGCTCGTCGAGATCGGGCTGATCACGGCCGTGCCGTACGTCGTCGCGTCGGTGGTCATGGTGCTGAACGCCCGGCACTCCGACCACACTGGCGAGCGGCGGTTGCACGTCGCTGTGCCAGCGTTCCTCGGGGCGGCGGGCGTCGCGGTGGCGCTGTACCTCGACTCGCCCTACCTCGTGATGGCGGCGATGACGCTGTGCGCTGTGGGCGTCTACTCGGCGATCCCCGTGATCTGGCAGCTGCCGAGCGCGTTCCTCACCGGCGTCGGGGCGGCGGCGGGGATCGCGCTGATCAACTCGTTCGGGAACCTGAGCGGCTTCGTCGGCCCGTACCTCACCGGCTGGCTGCAGGACCTCACCGGGAGCTTCCGGGCGGGCATGTTCGTGGTGGCCGCGTTCATGGTGCTGGCCGGAGTGATCGTCCTGCTGGTCGGGCGTGAGCCGAACGAGGGGGCCGCCGGTGCGACCGGCAGGGCGGTGGGGCGAGGATGACGGCGGGAGGGCCACCACCACCGCACGGGAGGACCAACCGATGACCCAGACGCCCGATCTCCAGCCGCGCAGCCGCGATGTCACGCAGGGGCTCGAACGCGCGGCCGCGCGCGGGATGCTGCGGGCCGTCGGTATGCGCGACGAGGACTTCTCCAAGCCGCAGATCGGCATCGCCTCGAGCTGGAACGAGATCACGCCCTGCAACCTCTCCCTGCAGCGCCTCGGCGTCGCGTCGAAGGAGGGTGTGCACCGGGCGGGCGGCTTCCCGATGGAGTTCGGCACGATCTCGGTGTCCGACGGCATCTCGATGGGCCACATCGGCATGCACTGGTCGCTCGTGAGCCGCGAGATCATCGCCGACTCCGTCGAGACGGTCGTGCAGGCCGAGCGGCTCGACGGCACGGTGCTGCTCGCCGGGTGCGACAAGAGCCTGCCCGGGATGCTGATGGCGGCCGCGCGGCTCGACCTCGCCGCGGTGTTCGTCTACGCGGGCTCGATCCTCCCCGGCTACGTGAACGGCCGCGAGGTCAACATCGCCGACGCGTTCGAGGCGGTCGGTGCGTGCGCCCGCGGCCTGATCTCCCGCGAGGAGGTCGACGCGATCGAGCGCGCGATCTGCCCCGGCGAGGGCGCCTGCGGCGGCATGTACACGGCCAACACCATGGCGTCGGCCGCCGAGGCGCTCGGCATGGCTCTGCCCGGGTCGGCGAGCCCGCCCGCGGTGGACCGGCGGCGGGACGGGATCGCGCGCGCGTCGGGTGAGGCCGTCGTCGCGATGATCGAGAAGGGCATCACCGCCCGGCAGATCCTCACCCGTGAGGCCTTCGAGAACGCGATCGCCGTGGTGATGGCCTTCGGCGGCTCGACGAACGCGGTGCTGCACCTGCTCGCGATCGCCCACGAGGCGGGCGTCCCGCTGGAGCTCGACGACTTCAACCGCATCGGCGACCGCGTGCCCCACCTGGCCGACGTCAAGCCGTTCGGGGCGCACGTGATGTCCACGGTCGACCAGGTCGGCGGCGTGCCGGTGGTGATGAAGGCGCTGCTGGAGGCGGGGCTGCTGCACGGCGACGCGCTCACGGTCACCGGCGCCACGCTTGCGGAGAATCTCGCCGCGATCGACCCGCCCGACCTCGACGGCACCATCCTGCGGGCCCTCGACAACCCGATCCACCCCACCGGCGGCATCACGATCCTGCGCGGCTCGCTCGCCCCGGAGGGGGCCGTGGTGAAGAGCGCGGGCTTCGACTCGTCGCGGTTCGAGGGCACGGCGCGGGTGTTCGACGGAGAGCAGGGCGCGATGACGGCCGTCGAGGACGGCACGCTCCAGCCCGGCGACGTCGTCGTGATCCGCTACGAAGGCCCGCGCGGGGGTCCGGGCATGCGGGAGATGCTGGCCGTCACCGGCGCGATCAAGGGCGCCGGGCTGGGCAAGGACGTCCTGCTGCTCACCGACGGCCGGTTCTCCGGCGCCACCACCGGGCTCTGCGTCGGGCACGTGGCACCGGAGGCCACCGACGGCGGCCCGATCGCCTTCGTTCAGGACGGCGACACGGTCGTGCTCGACATGCAGCGGCGCACCCTGGACCTGCTGGTGGACGACGCCGAACTAGCCCGTCGCCGCGAGGCATGGTCACCGCCCGAGCCGACACTGCGCACGGGAGTGCTGGGCAAATACGCAAAGCTGGTCGGCTCCGCAGCCCAGGGAGCCGTCTGCACCTAGTCGCATCGTGGAGCCGTAATGCTGTGACTTGCCGCGTCTGAACAGCACTACGGCTCCAACATGCGGGTCTACTTAGACGGCGCAGGAGCCGTCCGTGCAGGCACTGCCGTCGGGCCCGCCAGCCGGGGTCAGTACCTGTCGCGGGTGGCTCTTTGCCCACGCCGTGTCCAGCACTTCGAGCAGCGTCTCGGCAGGCTGGGCGCCGGACACGCCGTACGTGCGGTCGATCACGAAGAACGGCACCCCGTTGATGCCGAACGCCTGGGCCTGGCGCTCGTCGGCGCGCACCTCGTCGGCGAAGCGGTCGGACGCGAGGACCGCCCGGGCCTCGTCGGCGTCCAATCCGGCCTCGGCGCCGATCCGCACCAGCGTCTCGGGGTCGCCGATGCGCTCGCCCTCCGTGAGGTAGGCGCGGAACAGCCGTTCCTTCACGGCGTCCTGGACGCCGCGCTCCGCTCCGAGGTGGATCAGCCGGTGGGCGTCGAAGGTGTTGCCGCCGCGGGCGTGCTCGAAGTGGAACTCCCAGCCGTCCGCCGCGGCGGTCTCCGTCATCTGGCGGTGCATCCCGTCGGCCTGCTCCCGCGAGACGCCGTACTTGGACGCCAGGTGCTCGGCCAGGTCACCCTCGCGCTCCTGGGGCGCGCCCGGGTCGAGCTCGAAGCTCCGCCACGTGACCTCGACCTCGTCACGGTGCGCAAACTGCGCGAGCGCCTTCTCGAACCGGCGCTTCCCGATCGCACACCACGGGCAGACGACGTCCGACCAGATCTCCACCTTCATGCCGGGATCAACCGGGCGTGGCGGACGCTTGTTCCAACACCCCCCGCGGGACCAGGGTGATCGCCCGGCCGTCGACGAGCACCAGCACCGGACCGTCACCGTCGAGCCGTGCCCTGGCGTCCGCGAGGTTCTCACCGGCGCCGACCGCGGCGGGTGCGGGCCCAGCGTGCGTGGCCACGTCGTCGCCGGCGTGGGCGGGGTCGGCAGCCACGAGTGTGCGCAGGTGGGCGGGCTCGACCACGCCGAGCACCTCCGGCGCGGAGCGCGTCGGCGCGTCGGACTCGCGCGCGACGACGACGGCCACGAGCCCCTCGGGATGCGCATCGAGGACGGCAGCGACCGTATGCCCCGCATGCGCGACCGCGAGGCCCCGCTGCGCCACGACGTCGCGCACGAACGGACCCTGCGGGGCGTCGAGGAACCCCAGGCGTGTCATCCAGTCGTCGTCGAAGTACTTGGAGAGATAGCTGCGCCCGGAGTCGGGCAGGATCGCCACCACCACGTCCTCGGGACCCAGCGCCGCTGCCACCCGCAGCGCCGCGGCCACCGCCGTGCCGGCCGAGCCGCCGACGAGCAGCCCCTCCTCACGCGCGAGTCTGCGCGCCACCAGCAGCGACTCCCGGTCGGGAATGCGCTCGAACCTGTCGACCACGCCCTGGTCGTAGGCGGTCGGCCACACGTCCACCGGGGAGGCCGGGTGCAGGTAGTGCCCGATGCTCTCCACGAAGTACGGGCTACCGTCGCCGCCGGAATACACCGACGTGGCAGGGTCAGCGCCGATCACGGTGACCCCGTGCTGCTTGAGGTAGCGCCCGGTGCCGCTGATCGTGCCGCCGGTGCCGACGCCCGCAACGAGGTGCGTGACCCGCCCGCCGGTCTGCTTCCAGATCTCCGGCCCGGTGGTCAACTCGTGGATCCGCGGGTTGGCCGGGTTGTCGTACTGGTTGGCGTGCCACCCGCCGGGCGTCTCCTCGGCGATGCGCCGGGCCATGTTGTTGACATGGTCGGGGTGATCGCGCGGCACCCTGCCCGAGGTCTGCACGACCTCCGCGCCGTACGCCCGCAGCAGTGCCACCTTCTCCCGCGCGATCGTGTCGGGAACCACGACGATCGTCCGGTAGCCGTGCTGGGCGGCCACCATGGCGAGCCCGACGCCGGTATTGCCCGAGGACCCCTCGACGATCACGCCCCCGGGCCGCAGATCACCGAGCCGCTCGGCTTCCCGGATCATGGCCAGCGCGGCCCGGTCCTTCACGCTGCCGCCGGGGTTGGCGAACTCGACCTTGACGTAGACGGCGGCCGGGAGCCCCTCGGTGATCCGGTTGAGCCGGAACAGAGGAGTGTCACCGACGGCGTCGAGCACGGACTCGTGAACGCTCACGATGGCCAATTGTCCCTCCGAATGGACGCCCGGGACCGTCGTAGCGTGGAAAAGGTGACCCAACTTCCAGAGGACTGGGACCAATGGCGTAAGCAGGTCGACCTCGACCACTACGACGAGCGCTGGCAACGGATGGCCGCTGCCGGGGAGAACCCGCACGGCGAGGCAGACCTGATCGCGTCCTTCCAGCCGGCATCCGTGCTGGACGGGGGCTGCGGCACGGGGCGCGTCGGGATCGAGCTCGCGCGCCGCGGGATCGCGGTACTGGGCGTGGACGTCGACGAGGACATGATTGCCGCCGCACGGGTCAAAGCGCCCGACCTGGAATGGGTGGCGAGTGGCCTCGGGGAGCTGGCGCGACCGGAGCGGTTCGACGTGGTCGCCCTGGCCGGCAACGTCATTCCGTACGTCGCGGCCGGAGGCCATGCGGACGTGGTGCGGGCTTGCGCCCAGCACCTACGGACGGGCGGACGGCTCGTCGCGGGCTTCCAGCTCCAGGACGGCTGGCCCACGCTCGCCGAGTACGACGGCTGGTGTGACGCGGCGGACCTGGAACCGGAGCAGCGGTTCGCGACGTGGGACCGCGAGCCGTACGCGGGAGGGAACTACGCGGTGTCGGTGCACCGGCGCCGCTGAGCGCGGTCCGCATCCCGCTCGCTGCGTCTGATCGCGGTGGAGGCCGACCTCCGTTGTTCACTGTCGACCTCGGCGAGCAGTTCGGTTGTAGCGGTCGGTCTTGGACGTGAGGATCTGCTCCTCGCGCAACACGGTGCGCAGCCGCTGAACGACGCGGTCGACCTGCTCGGCTGGGAGCCGCTCGGTGGTGACAACTCACGACGCAGCCCTGCACCTGCCGCCGCCGCAACCGCCACTGCCGCCGCCGCTTCTGCCACATCCGCGCTGCCCGCTGCCGCGCCGGTCGCTCACCTCGTCGCGGCTGCCGCCCACGGTGATCCCGAGCGACTCGGCGAGCAGTGGCGGCGGCGTCCAGCGTTATCCCGGGAGTGAACGCCCGCGTGAGCGCATCCCCCCGGGATGCGCATCGGGGTCGATCGGAGTCACGAGGTCTCGTCGATGTCGAAAATCGCGTGTGGAACCGCTGTCGCTCGAGACTGAAGGATGTACGAGTGGTGTTTTCAGTCGAAAGCGTTCATTTCTGATCATGTCAGCCGTTCGCATCAGCTGTTCGCACCGATAATTTTCGGACGTGAAGGACGCGGGCCGGCTCCTGGTGCGCGGCGCCCACCGTGCGAGATCCCGGGGATTCGTTGCGGCTTGCGACACTCGTCTATCGACAGCCGTCGCACGACCGCGCTCGGTTGACGATCCGAAACGCCTCTCGGGCACCCGGCGCAGATATCAATCACAATCGCCACGAGCAGGTCGGCGGCGTCGCTGCTCCACACCGGCGCAGCCCGCTTCATCCGCCCGCGGTAGTGCGGCACGGCTTCGGCGTCGTTGCCGAGTGGTGCCGCTCCACAGACCAAAGATATCGAGCAACACCCGTGCTAACCCAGGGCGGCAGCGGCGCCGGCCGGCACGAAATGACATAGCAGCTTCTCCTCGCCATCGCAGATCCGGATCGGCGATCTCTCATATAAGAGATCGTCGTTCGCTTTCGTTGTGATCTGGCAGATGACTGACCTCGTGACCTAATGGCCGCATCGACCGTGAGGGTGTCCTCGATGGCAGACAGTTCGCCGTCGTGGCCGATCAGCAGTCGCGATAGTGACCCGGGGTGCGGCCGCCCCAACTCGTAGCCTTGGTTGTGGCTTCTCGTCCTAGCTGGGCTGGTTCACCGAACGACGACCGAATTCTGTGGCTCTATGCGTGCGCGATCGCATTCTCGGCCTGCCTGGGGCAGTCGGCGAACCGAACCCGGGCTGAATGGACCAGCGCGCAGAGCTTGCAATGAGGGTGGCCCTGTACACGCTGTTCTGCTTGCTCCGTCCCGGAGCATGGCCGGTAAGTCGCCGCCGCAGTCGTTCGACAGATCCCTGCAGAGGCAAACGGTGGTTGCCTCGCAGTTGGCGTCGCCAATCAGGGGCACTCCATGTCTGAGCCTGAACGGGACGGTGTGTACGTCCGATATGGGCCGTGCTGAGCGGGCGGCTGGGGCACTCCGGCACGGCACGGTGTGGATCAACAACTGCCGCCCGTACATCCGGGGGTGAAGGGGCGACTCGCGGGCCCGTTTCGGGCGACTCGCGGGTGGGTTCGGGCGGGGTGGATGGCTCGCGGCGGTGCCGCTCAGGTTCGCACGGCTACCGCGGCGTCCAGGGCGGCGCGCATCTGATCCACCGGCCCGGGATGGCCGGTCATCAGTTCCACCTGCGCGACGGCCTGGTGCAGCAGCATCTCCAGTCCGCTCACGACGTGCGCTCCGGCGGCCGCGGCGGTGGCGGCGAACACCGTGGGCCAGGGCGCGTAGACCACGTCCAGCAGCACGGTTCCCGCGCCGGCACCGGCGAGGTTGTCGGCGGCTCCGGCCGGCAGCGTGGAGATCACGACGTCGGCGCCGGTGATCGCGGCGCTGGTCAGGGCCGGGTCGGCCAGTGTGGCGCTGACGGTGGGGGACACGCCGATCCTCTCGGCTGCCGCGCGCAGCTCTCCCGTCCTTTCGAGGGAGCGCACGAGCACGTCCACCTCGGGGACTCCCAGTTCACGCAGCGCCGCGAGCGAGGCCTGGGCCGTGCCGCCCGCGCCCAGCACCACGGCCCGCCGGGCAGGCCCCACCTCGCCCACACCCGCTCCGCGCAGAGCGGCGACGAGTCCGGCCACGTCGGTGTTGTCGGCGAACCGGCGCCCCTCGCGCAGGACGAGCGTGTTGGCGGCGCCGGTGGCCGAGGCCAGCGGCGAGACCTCGGCGGCGACCTCCAGGGCCACCCGCTTCAGCGGCATCGTCAGGGACAACCCGGCCCACTCACCGTCGAGACCGGCGACGAAGCCGGCCAGTCCGGCCTCGTCGCATTCGTGCAGCTCGTAGTGCCAGTCGTCCAGACCCAGTGCGGCATACGCGGCGGTGTGCAGCACGGGCGACAACGAGTGGGCGACCGGAGAGCCGAGGACGGCGGCGCGCATCGGACCAGTATCTGGCAGTCGCCGGTCGGGGACCACGCGGGTCGACCGCTCCAGGCGTGCCGGGCCGCTGACTCCGGACGAATTCGGTCACGGGACAGAACCCGTCGGCCGTCCGGAACTCCTCGACGACGAGGGACGGCGGGCAGTGCAGCGGCGCCGACCCGCCGGCGGAACCGGATTCAGAGGAGCGTTTCGGGCATTCGTCAACGCTGGATCGGCGTTGTCGCGGCGATATGTCAGGCTGCGCCGATGATGGGGGAGACGGTTCTCGTCCTCGGGGGACGGAGCGAAATCGGACTGGCCGTGGCGCGCAGGCTCGCGCCCGAATCGACGGTCGTGCTGGCCGCGCGCCGAAGTGCGGATCTCGATGCCGAGGAGAAGTCACTGCTCGATGCCGGGGCCACCGCGGTGGACCGGGTCGAGTTCGACGCCGACGACCTGGCGTCGCACCGTGCGGTGCTGCTCGACGTCGTGCGCCGCCACCACAGGCTCGACACCGTGGTGGTCGCGTTCGGCGTGCTCGGCGACCAGGCGCGCGCCGAGCTCGACCCGGATCACGCGGTGGAGATCGTGCACACCGACTACGTCGCGCACGTTGCCGTGCTCACGCAGCTCGCGGCCGTGATGCGCACGCAGGGGAAGGGCACGCTCGTCGTCTTCTCGTCGGTCGCCGGCGCGCGGGTCCGCCGCGCGAATTACGTGTACGGCTCGGCGAAGGCCGGCCTGGACGGTTTCGCGAGCGGGCTGTCCGACGCGCTGCGGGGCAGCGGCGTGCGGTTGCTGCTGGTGCGGCCGGGGTTCGTGGTGGGCCGGATGACGGAGGGGATGACGCCGGCCCCGTTCTCGTCCACACCGGACCAGGTGGCGGACGCGACGGTGCGTGCGCTGCGCAGCGGCCGGGGCGAGGTGTGGGTGCCGGCTGTGCTGCGGCCGATCTTCGCTGTTCTGCGGCACGCTCCTCGCGCGCTGTGGCGCCGTATGCCCCGCTGAACGGGCGTGCGGCAGGCGCCGGCAGCGGCGGTCCGACCAGGGTGCCCGGCGGTACGGTCGACGGTCATGGGAGCCGACGGTTCGGCCACCACGAGCCCGGTCCGGCCGATCGCGGCCGCGTGGCTCGCCGATGTCGACGTGCTCACCGACCGGCTGATGTCGGCGATCTTCACCGACAATCCCGAGTGGACCGACTACGGGGTGGTGCCCCGTGAGGCTCTCCGGGACGGCAGCCGGCGCTACCTGACGCGGGTCCTGGAGATCCTCGGCGGTGCCCGGTCCATGGCCGTGGACGACGATGTCGCCGCGCAGATCGGGCGTCAACGCGCCGAGCAGGGCGTTTCGCTGGAAGTGATACTGCGGACGTTCCGGCTCGGCGGCCGCATCGTCTGGGAGGCGTTGCTGGAACGGGCGGGCGGCGCGGAGATCGAGCCCGGGGCCATCGGTGCCACCGCAACAGCGATGTGGACGGTCGTCGACGGTCTGTCGTCGGCGCTGTCCACCTCGTACCGGCAGGCCCAGCTCGAACGGTTGCGCGGCGACGAACAGCACAAGCATGCGCTGGTCGAGGAGGTCCTGGCCGGCCGGGCCATGGACGGCGGGTTCGGTCAGCGGGTCGCCGACCAGCTCGAGCTCCCGGTCGGCGGCGACTACCTGGTCGTCGTCGCCGACCTCGGCGCCGATGGCTCCGCTGCTCTGCGCAATCCGCAGACGGCGCTGGCCGCCGTGGGCGTCCGGTCGGTCTGGCACGTCCGCGCGGACACGCTCGTCGGCCTGATCCCGCTGGACGGGCACGATGTCCAGTTCGTGCTCGATCGGCTCGGGCCGCTGGCGCGTGGCCGGGCGGCCGCCGCGTCGACGTCCCGTGGGCTCGCCGACGTCGGGCTCGCGCACCGGCTCGCCGTGGTCGCGTTGGGCACATTGCCCAGAGGCACCGTCGGGCTGGTGCCGATCGAGGACCGCTACCCCGAGTCGCTCCTGCTCAGCGAGCCGGAGCTCCGCAGGCGGTTGGTGCGCACATGGCTCGGGCCGATCCTCGAGCTCCCGGCCCGGGAGCGCGACCTGCTGCTGGAGACGCTCGCGGGCTGGCTGGACGCGGACAGATCGGCAGGAGCCGCGGCAACGCTGCTCTACTGCCACCGCAACACCGTGCTCAACCGCCTGCAGCGGATCTCGACGCTCGTCGGACGTGACCTGTCGGGGCGCCAGGCCTACGTCGAGCTCTCGCTGGCGCTCACCGCGATCGGCCTGCCCGGCGACGCCTTCTCGCGCTGACCTCCAGGGGTTGGGCAATCTGCCCAATCCGGTGCCTCCAGACGTGGGCGTCCGATCATGGTGGCCAGCTCCGCCGCCGACGACAGTGAGCTGTGCAGGCGCTGATCGAAGGAGCGGGTATGGCGGCGAGGACGTCCGAACGTGCGCGACGCACGTCGGCGAAGGCAGGCTCTCCTCTCGACGCCGAGGATCCGGAGACGCTGCGCGAGTACTTCCGCCGGATGGTCCTGATCCGGCGGTTCGAGGAGCGCGCAGCGCAGGGCTACACCCAGGCGAAGATCGGCGGCTACTGCCACCTGAACCTCGGTGAGGAGGCGACGGTCGTCGGTCTCATGGCCGCACTTCGGCCGACCGACTACCTGTTCGCGAACTACCGCGAGCACGGTTACGCCATCGCCAAGGGGATCGCGCCCGGCCGGGTGATGGCCGAGCTCTACGGCCGCACCACCGGCACCTCCAAGGGGTGGGGCGGGTCGATGCACATGTTCGACCGCGATACGCGCCTGCTCGGCGGCTACGGCGTCGTCGGTGGCCAGGTGCCGCTGGCTACCGGCGCCGCACTGGCGATCGACTACCGCGGCGGCGACGAGGTCGTCATGTGCCAGATGGGGGACGGGACCACCAACATCGGTGCCTTCCACGAGTCGCTGAACATCGCCGCGCTCTGGAACCTCCCGATCGTCTTCGTGATCGTCAACAACGGGCTCGGCATGGGCACCGTCGTCGAGCGGGCCTCGGCCGAGCCGGAGCTCTACAAACGCGCGGCCGCCTACCGCATGCACGGTGAGCGGGTGGACGGAAACGACGTGCTGGCCGTCCGGGAAGCGGCCCACCGCCTCGTGGAACGGGCCCGGACCGAGGGGCGGCCCGCCCTGCTCGAGACGGTCAGCACCCGGCTCAAGGGCCACTCGGTCGTCGACCCCGCGAGGTACCGCACCGAGGCCGACAACACGGCTGCGCGTGACGCCGACCCGGTGGCGCGGTTGCGCGCCGCCCTGATCACCGCGCAGGTCGCCGACGAGGACGAGCTGGCCGGGATCGAGGCCGACGCGCGGGCCGAGGCCGATGCGGCCGTCTCCTTCGCCGACGCGAGCCCGCACCCGGACGTCTCGACGCTCTTCGACTACACCTACGCCACCCCGGTCGCCGGTGACTCCCGCCGGCTCCCGGCAGACCCCCTCTTCCGATGATCGAGGACGACCAGTGCCCGTCATGACCTACCGCGAGGCCCTCCGCACCACCCTGCGCGAGGAGCTGATCCGCGACGACGACGTCTTCCTGATCGGGGAAGAGATCGGCGTCTTCGAGGGGTCGTACAAGATCACCGCCGGCCTGCTCACCGAGTTCGGCGAGAAGCGGGTGCGCGACACCCCGATCGCCGAAACCGGGTTCGTCGGGGCGGCGATCGGCGCAGCCATGCTCGGGCTGCGGCCGGTCGTCGAGATCATGACGATCAACTTCTCGCTGCTCGCGCTCGACCAGATCGTCAACCACGCGGCGAAGATCTACGGGATGTTCGGTGGCCAGACGAGCGTGCCGATGGTCATCAGGACTCCCGGCGGAGGCGGCCAGCAGCTCGGCGCCACGCACTCGCAGAACATCGAGCTCTACTACGCGTTCGTCCCGGGGCTGAAGGTCGTCGCGCCGAGCACGCCCGCCGACGCGAAGGCGCTCCTGCTCGCCGCGATCCGCGACGACGATCCGGTGTTGTTCCTGGAGAACCTCGCGCTCTACAACTCCAGTGGAGAGGTGCCCGACGACCTCGGTCCGGCCGAGATCGGCCGCGCGGCGGTGACCCGCGAGGGCACGGACATCACGATCGTCGGGTACTCCCGGATGGCGGCGGTGGCCCAGCAGGTTGCCGACCAGCTCGCAGGGTCCGGGATCTCGGCCGAGGTCGTGGACCTGCGCAGCCTTCGCCCCCTCGACCGCGACACGATCGTCGCGTCGGTACGCAAGACCGGATGCGCCGTGGTGGCCGAGGACGACTGGCTCACCTACGGGATCGGTGCCGAGATCGCCGCGACGATCTCGGACGGTGCGTTCGACTACCTCGACGCCCCGGTGCGCCGCGTCGCCGCGGCGGAGGTGCCGCTGCCCTACGCCAAGCCGCTCGAACAGGCCGCGCTGCCCTCGGCCGACTCCCTGGTGACCGCCGTGCGGGAAACCCTCGCCGCGGTGGGCCGACGCCGCTGACCAGACCCAACGCCACCCGGAACGGACCCGCCCGATGCCCGACATCACCATGCCCCGCCTCTCCGACACCATGGAGGAGGGCGTCATCGCGACCTGGCGCAAGAAGGTGGGCGACACGATCACCGCCGGGGACGTCCTCGTCGAGGTCGAGACCGACAAGGCGATCATGGAGCTCGAGGCCTACGACGACGGCGTGCTCGAGCGCGTCCTCGTCGGAGACGGCGAGAGCGCGCCGATCGGCACGCCGATCGGGGTGATCGGCGACGGCAGCGGGGCCGCGGCCACACCGTCCGAACCCGCCCTCGCGGCCGCTCCCGCTCCGGATGCACCGGAGGCAGGGGTACCGGCGGGAGCGCGGCCGGTCGAGCCGGCTCCGGAGCCCTCCGCCCTGCCCCGCGACGGCCGCCCGCTGGCGTCGCCGCTGGCTCGCCGACTCGCCCGCGAGCGCGGCGTCGACCTGCGCAACGTCCGTGGCACGGGTCCCCACGGCCGCATCATCCGGGCCGACATCATCGCTGTCGCGGAATCCACACCCGAGACGGCCTCGGAGCCGTCCGGAGCGCAGGCGACCTCCGGCGCAGCCGGTCCGGGTCCGGTCGAGGTTGAGCCGGTCGCGGCGCCTGCGGGTGGATCCGAGGTCGAGCAGGACGTCGTCGAGGTGCCGCTCTCCACGATGCAGCGCGTGGCCGCCGCCCGGCTGACGCGCAGCATGCAGGAGGCGCCGCACTTCTTCCTGACCAGCGCCGTCGACGTCACCGATCTGATCGAGTTCCGGACCACGCTCAACGCGACGCTGACGGCCGCCGGTGGGCCGAAGGTCAGCCTGAACGACCTCGTCGTCAAGGCGGTGGCCACCGCCGTCCGCGCGCACCCGGAGGTCAACGTCTCCTACGCGGGTGATTTCCTGCGCCGCCACCTGCGGGTCAACGTCGGTGTGGCGGTCGCCGTCCCGGCAGGCCTGCTGGTGCCGGTCGTCCGCGATGCGGACCGCAAGAGCGTGTCCGAGATCGCCACGGAGACCCGCGAGAAGTCGGTCCGCGCCCGCGACGGCGGGCTCCGGGCCGACGAGATGAGCGGCGGGACGATCACCGTCTCGAACCTCGGGATGTACGGGATCGAACAGTTCACCGCTGTCATCAACCCGCCCGAGGCGGTGATCCTCGCGGTCGGTGCTGCGTCCGAGGAGATCCGCCCCCGCGACGGTGAGGCCGTCGTCCGGTCGATCCTTCGCCTCACGCTCTCCTGCGATCACCGCGTGGTGGACGGTGCCACGGGTGCGTTGTTCCTGCAGACGCTCGTGGCACTGCTCGAGAACCCCCTGCGCATCCTCGCCTGAGGAGAAGCCGTCCGAAAAGGAGCTAATACGACGGCTTCGGCTGGATGCAGCATTGCTCCCGTAACGCTACGGTCATCCGCGTTTCGCAGTATGGCCTTCCGCCGGGCAACCGCCGGGCCGGTCGAGCGTCAGGAGCGTGCGGATGGGAAGTCGGTCGCGCGCGGTTGCCACCACCGTCGCGGCGTTCGTCCTGCTCATCGCGGTGTGGGAGCTGGCGAAGCTCGTGCTGCCCGCCGCCGGTGTCACGATCGGCGACACCAGGGTGCTGCCCCGCGCCGACGACTCGGCGATGCCCCACGTGTGGACGGTGCTCGGGCGGCTCACCGAACCTGAGGTCGCCGGAGCCGCCACCACGCGCAGCGTCGCCACCGCGGTGGCCTCCGGCGCGCTGTTCACCCTCGGTCTCGCCCTCGGTGGGCTCCTGATCGGAGGCGTGTTCGGGGTGCTGCTGGCCGTGGCGATGCAACGGTTCGGACTCCTGGAGCGGGCCGCGCTGCCCTACGTGGTGGCGTCGCAGACGGTGCCGCTCATCGCGATCGCCCCGCTCGTGGCCGGGTGGGGCGGCAACATCGCGATCCTCGGGTGGTCGTGGCAACCCTGGGCCAGCGTCATGGTCATCTCCGCGTACCTGGCGTTCTTCCCGATCGCCGTGGGGATGCTGCGGGGGCTCACCTCGCCGGCCCGGGCCGACGTGGAGCTCTTCCGCACGCTGGCGGCCGGCTGGTGGACCACGCTGGTGCGCCTGCGGCTGCCCGCATCGGTCCCGCACGTCGTGCCCGCGGTCCGGCTCGCCGCCGCGGCCGCCGTGGTGGGCGCGATCGTCGCGGAGATCTCCACCGGCACACGCGGAGGGATCGGCCGGTTGATCATCGAGTACGCGCAGTCCGCCACCGGCGACCCATCGCGCATGTACACGGCGATCCTCGGCGCAGCGGTGCTCGGGCTCGTCGCCGCGGGTGCAGTGGGGCTGCTGGACGTCGGCTTGCGCCGCTACCGCGGGAGCGTCCGATGACCGCGGCCGTCACGCTCAGCGGCGTCGACAAGCGGTTCGGCGACGTCCACGCGCTCGACGGCATCGACCTCGACGTGGGCGCAGGCGAGTTCGTGTCGCTGATCGGGCCGTCGGGCTGCGGCAAGTCGACGCTGCTGCGCGTCGTCGCCGATCTCGAGCAGCCCACCGGCGGCGCCGTTCTCGTCGGGGGCAAGTCGCCGCAGCAGGCCCGGCTGGACCAGGACTACGGGATCGCTTTCCAGCAGGCCGGGTTGCTGGAGTGGCGCACGGTCGCCGAGAACGTCGAGCTGCCGCTGCACGTCCACCGCGTCGCCAAGGCGGAGCGCCGGGCGCGGGCGGCGGAGCTGCTGGCACTCGTCGGGCTGCACGAGTTCGCCGGGGCCCGGCCGAGCGAGCTGTCCGGCGGGATGCAGCAGCGCGTCGCGATCGCCCGCGCGCTCGCCCCCAGTCCGCGGCTGCTGCTGATGGACGAGCCGTTCGGGGCGCTGGACGAGATGACCCGCGAGCGGATGCAGGCCGAGCTGCTGCGGATCGTGGGAGAGACCGGCGCGGCCGTGCTGTTCGTGACCCACTCGATCCCCGAGGCCGTGGTGCTCTCGAACAGGGTCGTCGTCATGTCCCCGCGGCCGGGCCGGATCACCGAGATCGTCGACGGGCGCAGGCCGGGCACCGCGGTGGTCAGCGATCTCGAGCCCGAGGACGTCGAGGACGTCCGCGAGTCCGGGTCGTTCTTCGCCGCGATCACGGCGGTGCGCGAGGCGCTGCGCAAGGGGCACGAGTGAGCCGGGCGGGCGCGGTGCCCGGCGCGGCGGGCGTGGGTGCGGGTCCCGGGGAGCGGCGGGGCGCGCTGCGGCTGGCCCGGGTGTGGCCTGCCGTCGCCTTCGGGATCGCTGTGCTCGTGCTCTGGGAGCTGGTGGTGGTGCTGGGCCGCGTGCCCGCGTTCCTGCTGCCTCCGCCGAGCGCGATCGGGGCGCAGATCGGCGCTCAGGCCCCGGTCATCGTCTCCACCGCCGCGGTCACCGGCGGCAACGCGGCGGTCGGGCTCGTGGCCGGTTTCGTGCTCGGTGTGGCGCTGGCGCTGCTCGCGGCGCGGTCGCGGCTGGTGCAGGAGCTCGCCACCCCGGTGGTGCTCGCCGCGAGCGCGGTGCCGATCGTGGCGCTCGCGCCGGTGTTCAACACGATGTTCGGCTCCACCACGGAGGTCGCGCGCCGGCTCGTCGTCACGGTCGTGGTGATCGTGCCCGTGTTCGTCTCCACGATGCGCGGGCTGCGCCAGGTGCAGCCGGTGCACGCCGAGCTGATGACGGCGCTGGCCGCCACGCCGTGGCAGCACGCGCGGTTCGTCCGGTTGCCCGGTGCGGTGCCCTACATCATGACCGGCTTGCGGCTGGCCGCACCCGCCGCGGTGATCGCGGCGATCGTCGCGGAGTACTTCGGCGGCCTGCAGAACGGCCTGGGCAGCCGGATCTCCTCCGCCGCCGCCAACACCGCCTACGCGCGAGCGTGGGCCTTCGTCGCCGCCGCCATCGCTGTGGGGCTGCTGTTCCATCTCGCCGGGCTGCTCGCCGAGCGCCTGGTGACCCGCGGTCGGTCGTGATCGACAACCCCCGGAGGTCCCCATGAACGGACGAGCAACGGCCGCACGGCCACCGTCTCGACGACTGCTGCGATCGCTCGCCGTGGTGGCTGCGCTCGCGCTCTCCGTCGCCGCGTGCACGACGACGGGGCCGGGCGGGGGCAGCTCGGGTGACGGCCCGCAGCGGGTGACGTTGCAGCTGCAGTGGTCCACCCAGGGGCAGTTCGCCGGCTACCTGGCGGCCGTCGACCAGGGCTTCTACGCGAAGCGCGGGCTCGACGTGCAGATCAAGGAGGGCGGTGTCGACATCGTCCCGCAGACGGTGCTGGCACAGGGCCAGGCCGACTACGCGATCGCCTGGGTGCCGAAGGCGCTCGCCTCGCGGGAGCAGGGCGCCGCGATCACCGACGTCGCCCAGATCTTCCAGCGCTCGGGCACCTACCAGGTGGCGTTCGCCGACAAGGGCATCACGTCCGCGGAGGACCTCCGCGGCAAGCGGGTGGGCAACTGGGGCTTCGGCAACGAGTTCGAGCTCTTCGCCGGCATGACCGCGGCCGGGCTCACGCCGGCCAGCGACGTCACGCTGGTGCAGCAGCAGTTCGACATGCAGGCGCTGCTGTCCGGCGAGATCGACGCCGCGCAGGCCATGTCCTACAACGAGTACGCGCAGGTGCTCGAGGCACGGAACCCCGCAACGGGTCAGCTCTACACGCCGGCGGACTTCTCGGTGATCAACTGGAACGACACCGGCACCGCGATGCTGCAGGACGCCATCTGGGCAAGCACGGAGCGGCTCTCCGACCCCACCTACGAGGACACCACCACCCGTTTCATCGCCGGCTCGATCGAGGGCTGGGCGTACTGCCGGGACAACGTCGAGTCCTGCCGCGACATCGTCGTCAAGGCGGGATCGACACTCGGCGCCAGCCATCAGCTGTGGCAGGTGAACGAGGTGAACAAGCTGATCTGGCCCTCTCCCGCGGCGGGCGCAGGCACGATCGACCCCGCGGCCTGGGAACAGACCGTGCGGGTGGCGCGCACCGCCGTGAACGCCGACGGGCAGACGGTGCTCACGCGCGACCCCGACCCTGAGGCCTACACCAACACCTACGTCGAGCGGGCGATCGGCATGTTGAAGTCCGAGGGCGTCGACGTGGTGGGCGCCGGGTACACGCCCACCACGGTCACGCTCAACCCCGGGGGTTCGTGAGCGCCGACCCCCCGCCGTCAGCGAGACGCTCGTACCACGCGCCGTCGTCCACGCTGCGGGTCTCGCCGAAGCCGATCACGCCGTCCTGGCGGTAGCGGGCGACAAGGGTGAACCCGGCCCGCTCGGCGACGTGGCGGCTGGCGGTGTTCGACCAGGCGGCGCCGATCTGCAACCGGTGCCGGCCGAGTCCTCCGGCCGTCACCGGAGCGAATGCGTGGGCCACCGCGAGATCGACGGCCTCACTCACGATCCCGCGACTCCGCGCGTCCGGGTGTGCCCAGTAGCCGATCTCGCCGCCGGTGGGGCTGAAGGGGTCGTCGAGCCCGAAGGCGGCGACGTTGGCGAGCAGCCGGTCGTCATCCCGGTCGGCCACCGCCCACGTCACCGACTGCCCGAGCGACTCGCCGAGCCGCTTCGCGCGGATGAACTCTCGCGCCGACTGCTCGGTGTACGGGTCGGGCAGCGTGGCCAGCCAGTAGCGCGACCGCTCGTCCGAGCAGGCCTCGACGATCCGTGGAACGTCGGCCTCGGTGTACGCCCGCAACCGGACGCGCTCGCCGTCCAGCACGGGCACGGGCCACCAGGTCGTGCGCGGTGACTGCTCGTCGCCCGGGCGCAGTGAGGCGTACCAACCGTCGTGCAGCATCCCGCGCTGCGGCAGGGCCAGTGGCCGCTCGCCGTGGAAGGTGAAGCCACAGGCGTGGGCCACCCGCCAGGACGCGACGTGACCGGCGAAGGCCGACCAGTGCACGATCGGCAGCCCGGCCTTGTCGAACGCCCAGCGGGTGGCCAGGCGTACCGCACGCGTCATCAGACCGCGCCGCCTGGCCCATGGCGCTGCGGCGAATCCGATCTCCGCAGGCGGGCCGGTGCGGATGTCGACGTTGCCGGCGAAGCGCGGCTCTCCTCCGTCCTCGGACGCCTCGATCGCCCAGCCGAAGGACGTGCCGTCGTGCCACCCGGCCGGCATCTTCTCGAGCACCCAGTCCTCCGCGTGGTGGCGCTCGTAGGGCACCGGCACGGTCGTCCAGCGGACGGTCTCCGGGTCGGTTCCCATCGTGACCAGAGCATCGATGTCGGCGGTGGTGTGCGGGCGCAGGGTGACGACGTCGTCGGTCAGGACAGGTGTGATGGGCACGGGGCATGATCGCCGGGCCGGGAGGGCAGCGGCGAGCGGATTACACCGCACCTTCGCGTAGGCGCGGGCTCAGGTCGCGCTCGGTGACGCCCGACAGGCCGTCGCGCTCGATCCGGCGGGCCAGCGCCTCGGCGTGGGCCAGCAGACCGCGGACGTCCAGTCCGGCGGGCACCGGACCCACGCAGCGGGCGAGGTTGCCCGCTCCGCGGTCGAGCAGTGCGACCGCTCCGCGGGCGTTGCCGCGCTGGGCGTGGGTCAGGCCGACAGCGAGCTGGGCGAGGGCGCGCCACAGCTCCCGGTCCGGCTCGTCGGCCGCCTTCCACGCGCCTTCGAGCACCTCGTGCGCGGTGAACGGGCGGCCTGCGTCGAGGAGCTCCTGAGCCCGTGTCACGGCCTCGTCGGGCGTGAGGACCAGGTCGTCGGGTACCCGCTCGACGCCCTCGGCGGCGCCGCGGGGGAGCGGGCGCCCGGACGCGTCACGGGGACGGGCGTTGCGGGCCCGTCCTGCGGCGTCACGGTCGCGGGGGGTGGTCACGAGAAGACGGTGCCACGTCGGAGCACCGGTCGGGCCCCGGGGGTGATACTCGGGTAGTGGATCAGCGCGCGATCGACCTGCTCACACGTCACCCCCTCGTCGACGGCCACAACGACCTGCCATGGGCGCTGCGGCGCCTCGCCGGGCCCGATCCCGCCGACGCCGTCGCGGGCACGGACCTCACGGCGGGGCTGCCCCAGCTGCAGACGGACCTGCCGCGGCTGCGCGCGGGCCGGGTGGGCATCCAGTTCTGGTCGGTGTACGTGCCGTGCTCGTTCGAGGGCGCCGACGCCGTCACAGCGGTGCTGGAGCAGGTGGAGCTGGTGCACCGGCTCACCGAGCGGTACCCGACGGATCTCGGGGCGGCCACCACCGCCGACGACGCGGAAGCGGCCTTTGCGGCAGGGCGGGTGGCCTCGCTGATGGGCGCCGAGGGCGGCCACTGCATCGGCGACTCGCTCGGCGTGCTGCGGATCCTGCGGCGCCTGGGCGTCCGCTATCTGACGCTCACCCACAACCTGAACACCGCCTGGGCCGACTCGGCCACCGACGAGCCCGTGCACGGCGGGCTCACCGACTTCGGGCGCGACGTGGTGCGGGAGATGAACCGGATCGGGATGGTCGTCGACCTCTCCCACGTGGCGGCCACGACGATGCGCGACGCGCTCGCCACCACCACGGCCCCGGTGCTGTTCACCCACTCGTCGTGCCGTGCGGTCACCGACCACCCCCGCAACGTGCCCGACGACGTGCTGGGCGCGCTCGCGTCCAACGGCGGGGTCTGCATGGTCACGTTCGTCCCACGGTTCGTCTCGGCCGCCGCCGTGGCGTGGGACGCACAGCTGCAGGACGCCATGACCGCCGCCGGGCTGGACCACCGGGACCTGCGGGCCCGCGACAGGTTCGCCGCCGACTGGGACGGGCCTCCGAGCCCCGTCGCCACGCTCGACGACGTCGTCGCGCACGTGGAGCACGCCCGCGAGGTGGCGGGCATCGACCACATCGGCATCGGCGGGGACTTCGACGGCACCAGGGAGCTGCCGGTGGGGCTGGAGGACGTCTCCCGGTACCCGGCGTTGTTCGCCGCTCTGCTGGAGCGCGGCTGGAGCGAGGGCGACTGCGCGAAGCTCGCAGGCCGCAACGCCCTGCGCGTGCTGCGGGCGGTCGACGACGTGGCGGTCGGCTGAACACCCTGTTTCATGACCGGCGCCGGCGTGCCTCCTCGACCTGCTTCTCGAGGACGTGGCGTCTCTCGAGGAATGCCGCGTCGGCGTCGTCCATCGTGAATCCCGGCGGGCCTTCCTGCGGGTTGCGGTGTGTCCGGGTGGCCGGGTTCACCTGCGGGTAGTGGTACGCCTCCGGTTCGAGACAGAACACGGAGACGTGGTCCTCGGGATAGCCCTCGCCATTCTGAGGAACATTGCGAAATCCCTGGAGCGATGACACTACTTCCCGGTGGCTCTCGCCGAGCACAAGTATCTCGTCCTCTGCGACATGCATGGCCGCCAGCCAACTCCCGATCGTGATCGGGCCGCCTGGGTCGATGCTCGGGTCGAAGACCCTCTCCTCGATTCCGCCGTCGTCTCGTCGCACCTGCACCGTGACCGCGGTGTGAAAGCCGAATCCGATACGCGCTGGTGATCCGGGTCGGCCGTCCCCAGCCGCCTCCGATTCGATCCACAATCCCTCGTCGGTCTCCTCCGGCTCGGCCGTGCAGACGGCAAAGACTCTCCTGCAGGGCACACCCGCGGACATGAGCAGCCGGGCCGTGAGGTGGGCCCGCTCGGAGCAGCCGTTCTCGACCTGGTCCCACGGGATTTCCTGCATCTGTCCGGTCGAGGTGACGAATCGGTTCCGCTTCACGACGTCGAAGAGGTTCTCGGCCTGCTCCTCGGTGAGCAGTCCGTCCCCTGACGCCGCCCCGGGATCCGACTGAGCAGATGTCGGCGACGAGGCCCGTGTCGGAATATCGGAGGAGTCGTCCAATACGAAGTCGTCGACCCAGTCCTCCGACTCGTGCGAGTCGGGCTGCAGTGCCGGAGCAGGCGCCGCGGCAGCCATGTGGAGCGACTCGAGATTCCGGAGCGTGAGATTCGGGCCGGGAAGCCCGTGAGTCGCGCCGGCAGGGCTCATGACCGTCCAGCCCATCGGGGAGCCGAACCCGTCGTGCTGAACCTCCGCCTCGCCCGTGGCAGCCGGGTAGGCCGCGTGAAAGCCGGAATGGACGGCAACCGCTGCCAGGTCCAGAACCGGGCGTTGGAGAACCACAACGCTCCCTGCCGGGACAGCTGCCAGGTACGAGGCGAGCTGCTGGCCCGTCGTGCCGGCGGGTACGAACGCCACCAGCAGGTTGCCTGCGGTGAAGGTCGCGATCCCGCCCGCCGGTGCCACTTGTGCGTACGCCCCGGGACCGGACTCTGCTCGTTGCACGGTCGGCATGTGGTGGGCGCTCTCGTCGCGCTGGTCTTGGCGGCTCTGCTGGATCAGGCGTGTCACGGCGGCGTTGCCGATGCTCCGTTGCAACGCCATCACACGACCTACCGCAGGAGCCCCAGGAGGTGTGTGCGTCGTGGCTCGGCCGGATACCTCGCCACTTGTGCGGCCACGGGCGTACATCGATCCGTCCCCTCGTCGCGGGTTTCGTTTACAGCCATTGGACGTAACCGAAGCCTGGCAGAGGTTGATCGACATCGACAGACCGCGTCTTCCTCCTCACAACCCGTGTTGATCGTTCTCAGCCGACCACCACGTCGATGTCCGGCGGCTCCGCCAGGGTCCGCGTGACGTAGCAGACGCGCCTCGCCGCCGCGATCACCGCGTCGAGCTCCGCGCCGGGCGCGACGTCGGTGTGCACGACGATCCGGAACGCCGTGAAGCGCGGTCCGTCGTAGGAGCCGGTCACCTCGACCCGCAGGTCGGTGAGGGCGACTCCGCGCTTGGCGGCGCTGTGGGCCACGGCGAGGGTGAAGCAGGACGCGATCGAGGCCAGCAACAGTTCGGTCGGCTGCGGGCCGCTCCCGGTGCCACCGAAGGCTTCCGGCTCGTCGGCGACCAGGGGGAAACCGCCGGCGTCGACCTCCGCCCGCATGCCACCCGTCCATCGGGCGGCCACACTCCGCTGGACGGCTGTCATCCGTTCAGTCCGTCTGCAACACCGGTGCAACCGGAAACGGGCAGAGTGCTCCATATCACAGTGCCGAAGCGCGCGGCTTCGGCGGCGATGTCCGAATACGCCGGGAGCATCCGATGACCGCTGTCGCTCATGCACCGCTCCGCTTGGTCACCTGCCGGCAGGGTTGCCCGGCCGACTCGCGCCGAGCCCATCACGACAGGTTGCTCCGCGTCGACAGAGATCCCGACGCGTTGCTGGAACTCGTCGAACTCGCGGTGACGTGGCACGAGCTCGACTACTCGCACGAGACGCTCGTGCCGCCGAGCGAGTGGTCGGGCTTCGTCGAGCGCCACGACTGGGAACGCCCCGACCGTGCGGGGGCCGCCTTCATGCTCGCGCTGGACATCGTGCACCGGGGCGCGCACCGCGCCCGGCCTGCACGTTCCGGCCCGGCGACGATGTTCGACGTGGTGCCGGGCTGAGCAACAGGGCCGGGTCACGTATCGGATAGTAGAATTCCGTTGCCGATCAGATCTAGGGTGGGGATCGTGCCCGTCGCCGACTTCCTCGATCTCGTGGCCCGCCCCGCCCGGCCCCGCACCGCCGGGATCACTCACGTGCTCGATCCCGGAGTCGGTCCGGGCGCGCTGACGGATGTCCTGGCCGGGGCCGGCCACCTGATCGACATCTGGAAGGTCGGGTGGGGTACCGCCTACGTCGATGCGGCCCTCGATGCGAAGGTCGCGCAGCTGTCCGGTGCCGGCATCGACCTGTGCCTGGGCGGCACGATGCTGGAGATCGCCTGGGCGCAGGGCCACACCGAGAAGTGCCTCGCCTGGGCGAAGGCCGCCGGGTTCACCCGCGTCGAGGTCTCACGCGGAACCGTGCCGATGACTCTCGCCGAGAAGAGAGCCCTGATCACCCGTGCGGCGCGGGACTTCGCCGTGCTCGCCGAGGTCGGGTCGAAAGCACCCGGTGAGATGCACCCGGCGCGCCACTGGCCCGTCGAGTGCTGTTCGGACCTGGACGCGGGCGCGTCGCTGGTGGTCACGGAGGGGCGCCAGAGCGGCACCGTCGGAACGTTCGACGAGCAGGGCCGGGTACGGCCGGAGGTGGTGGAGTCCGTCGTCGCGGCCGTGGGCGTCGAGCGAGTGGTGTTCGAGGCACCCCGGTCGAGCCAGCAGGCCTGGTTCGTGCGCCGCTTCGGGCCGGAGGTCAACCTCGGGAACGTCGTTCCCGGCGACGTCCTGTCGGTCGAGACGCTGCGCCTCGGCCTGCGTTCGGACACGGCTGTGCTGTCGGTTCCTTCCCTGGCCGGTGCGGAGCCCGCGTGACCGACGGGCGGGAGCGGCCGGGGCCGAACTTCGTCCCCCTGCGCTACCGCGGGGTCTCGGTCGCCACGGTTCCGCCGGACGTGGCGCTCGACGAGGCCGCGTTGCGCGCTCACTTCACAGGTCGCGACGCCTACCGCCGCACTCGGTTCGTCGTGGCGCGCCGCGATCCCGACACTCCGGGACCGACCGCGCTGCTCCGGATCGGCCGCGCCGCGGAAGGCCCCCTGTTCTCGCCGGTCGTCGCCGTGTCGATGCTCGCCGGACCGCAGGAATGCGTCTACGTCGTCGAGCCCGACGCCGACACCGGCATCCCCTCCGTCCTGGCGGCGGTGGCGGCCGAGCGGGCGCCCGGGGCGTACGCGGTGGTGGTCCAGGGCCGGTACTCGCACGTCAACTTCATCATCGACCCGCGGCCGTTGCGCATCGTCGTGCGTGATGTCGTGCCGCCGGAACCCGCCAAGCTCGTGGACCAGGCCCGTCGGGTCGTCGCGGTGGCGGAGGACCTTCCGCCCGTCGAGATCGTGCCGGAGCCGGTCCGGTTGGCCGACCTGGCCGGGCAACGGCCCGCAGGCCACTACCTGCTGCCGTGCCGAGGCTCCGGCGCGGAGGTGCCGGGAGCGCAGGTGTCCTACCTCGACGAGCACCCGGAACGGGCGGACTGGACGTTGCTCGGATGCACACGGTCGCAGCAGATCCACCGGCACTTCTACGGTGGCGACGTCCCGACCGTCGACTTCTGCCCGAAGCTGGCACTGGCCGGCACCCGCCCTCCGCAGCCGGTCCTCGCCAAGTGCTGCCTGCAGGAGGAACACATCGAGGTCGGGGACGGCTGGGCGACGGTGCCGTGGGGGTCCTCGCTGGACCTGGTGCGTGAGGCGCTCCGCGGCCTCGCCGAGCGGGAGGCCCCGTCGTGGCGACCAGGCTGAGCTCGTCGCGCCTCTACGGGCACCTGTGGGGCACCGCGGAGACGGACGCCCTGTTCGACGAGCCGGCGATGCTCCAGACGTGGCTCGACATCCTCGTCGGGCTGGCTCGCGCCCAGGCGTCGCTCGGCATCGTCCCGGCCGATGCGGCGCAGGAGATCGCGGTCCGCGCGCGAGTCGAGGCGCTCGACCTGGAGTTCGTGGCCGAGCAGACCAGGCTCACGTCGCACTCGACGCTCGGCCTGATCCGCGGCCTGCAACGGGTGCTGCCGGAGGGTGCACGCGAGCACGTCTACGTGGGCGCGACCGTCCAGGACATCACCGACACCTGGTTCGGCACGCTGATGCGCGACGTCGGGGCCATCGTCTGGCGCGATCTGCGGGCCTGCGAGGCGCGGCTGCTGGAGCTCGCGGCGCAGCACCGCGACACCGTCATGGCCGGACGCACGCACGGGCAGCCCGGATCGCCGATCACGTTCGGCTTCAAGGTCGCGTCCTGGGCGGACGAGGTGCGCCGCCACGTCGACCGCATGCGCGAGGGACGGGACCGCTGGTGCGCCGGGCAGCTCGCCGGTGCCGTTGGGGCACTGGCGTTCTACGGGCCCGACGGGCCGGAGCTGCGTGGCCGGTTCTGCGCCGAGGTCGGCCTGCAGGACCCCGGGATCTCATGGCTCACCGCGCGGGACCGCGTGGCCGAGTTCGGCACGGTGCTCGCGATGATCTGCGGGACCCTGGCCCGGATCGGCGTCGAGGTCTACGAGCTGTCCCGGCCGGAGATCGGCGAGCTGGCCGAGCCCGCACCCAGCGGTGCGGTCAGCAGCATCACGATGCCGCACAAGCGCAACCCGGAGGCGAGCGAGCATCTCGACACACTCGCGCGGCTCGCGCGGGCGTCGTCCGCGGTGCTGGTGGAGGGCATGGTCGGCGGCCACGAGCGTGACGGGCGGTCGTGGAAGGCGGAGTGGATCGCGCTGCCGGAGGTCTGCCAGCTCACGGCGGTGGCGTTGCAGCTGGCCCGGCGCCTGCTGGACGGGCTCGAGGTGCATCCGGAGGCGATGGCCGCCGCCGTCGAACGGTTCGGCGGGCTCGGCTCCGAGCGGGTCCTCGCCGGCCTGACCACGCGCCTGGGCAGGTACCAGGCCCAGCAGGCCCTGCACGAGGTGTTGCGCGAGCAGGGCACCACGGTCGTGGATCTGCCGAACGCCCTGGCTCGCCGGGGACTTGCCACTGCGGAGGAGGTGCGGGGCTGGGGCACCTCGGCAGGCGTCGAGACGGCCGGGCGGATGGTCGACGGTGTGCTCTCCCGGGCCCGCGCGGCGCGGGCGGCCGAACCGGAGAGCTGGCGATGACCGCGCGGCCGGGTGAGCTGCCGCAGCGGTTCCCTCTGGCCGTGCTGCCGACCCCGCTGGTACGTGCCGAACGGCTGGAGGCCGTACTGGGCTGCGGGCCGCTGCTCGTGAAGCGGGACGACCTGACCGGGTTCGGCGTCGCGGGCAACAAGGCGCGCGCCCTGGAGTACCTGGTCGGCGCCGCACTCGCGCAGGGCGCCGAGGTGCTGGTCACCGCCGGAGGTCCCGGCTCGAACTTCGTGCCCGCCGCGGCGCTCGCGGCCCGGGCTGCGGGGCTGGACTGCGAGATCGTGCTCTGGGGCGACCCACGCGGGGCACCCAACGTCGCGATCGCCGAGGCGGCAGGAGCGCGCATCCTTCCCACCGGCCGGTTCGACCGCGAGGAGGTCGACGCGCTGGCTGCGGAACGGGCGGCGGAGCTGACCCTGGCCGGTCGGCCCGCCACCGCGGTGCCCCGTGGCGGCTCCACGCCGGTCGGAGCGCTCGGGTTCGCGGACGCGGCGGCCGAGCTGATGGAGCAGCTCTCGGGAGCGCCGCAGCCCGTGGAGGTCGTGCTGCCGCTGGGCTCGGGCGGCAGCTGCGCGGGGTTGCTGGCGGGACTCTCCGCCGCCGGTGCCGCCTTCCCGGTCGTCGCGGTCTCGGTGAGCCGCCCGCCCGACGAGGTGCGGCGGACGGTACTGGCGATGGCCCGTGAGTGTGCGGCCTTGCGCGGCACCACGGCGCCCGCGCCCGACCAGCTCGAACTCATCGACGCGCGCGGCGAGGGTTTCGGCACGGCGACGGAACAGGAACGGCGACGAGCCCGGCTGGCTCTGCACACCGAGGGCCTGCTCCTCGACACCACCTACGGCGCGGAGGCGTTCAGCGTGGCGGTGGACCGGCTGCTCGGCAGGCCGCCGGGACCCGTGGTGTGGTGGCACACCGGTGGGCTCGTGCCCGCTGTCGCTCATGTGACGGGCGCAGGCTCGTCCGGAGGCGCCTCGGCTCCCGCGATGGAACTCGACGGAGGAGCACGACGATGAGCACGTCCGCCAGACCCGTCCGCCGGTCGCGTCCGGAGGGCTTCCCCGAGAACGGCCCGGCGCCCGAGCTGATCGAGTCGGGGTTCGCGCTGGAGAACGCCGACGCGGCCTTCCTGCACCACGGGCTCAACCTCGCCGACCTCGCGCACGTGCTCGACCTGGCCCGTCGGGGCATCATCCCGGCCGACGCACGGCGGGCGTTGCTGGCCGCGCTGCTCGACGTCGTCGAGATCGCGCCGGAGGACTTCCCCTACGACCCCGCGTACGGGGAGCCCTACAACTCACGCGAGCGCTACCTCGTGTCCCGGCTCGGCGACGTCGCAGGCTGGCTTCATGCCGGACGGCCCCGCCGGGAGGCTGCGCGGGTGGCGCTGCGGCTGCACCTGCGCGCGCAGCTCGCCGACCTCGTCCGGCTGACGGTCGGCACCGTCTCGGACATCGTCGACCGAGCCGAGGAGCACGCGGCGACGCTGCTGCCGGACCAGACCTACCTGCAACAGGCGCAGCCGTCGACGTTCGGGCACTACCTCCTCTCCTTCGCCTACCCCGCGGTGCGCGACGCCCGCCGCCTGCTCGACGAGCTGGACGGCATCGACACCAGCCCGGGCGGCGCAGGCTGCGTGAACGGCACCCGGCTGCTCGACGACCGTGATCCGGTGGCGGCCGCGCTGGGATTCCGCGAGGTCATCGCGCACACCCGGGACGCGATGTGGCAGGTCGATGGCCTGATCCACATTCTGGCGACGACGTCGAGCCTGCTCTCGAACTTCTCGAAGGTGGCAGAGGACCTGGAGATCTTCTCCTCGAGCGAGTTCGACTTCGTCGACCTCGACGACGCCTACAGCCGCTCCAGCATCCTCATGCCGCAAAAACGCAACCCCTACTCGCTGGCGATCATCCGGGGCGCGTCCGGCGTGGTCATCGGCAGGCTCACGGGCTTCCTTGCGGTGACCAAGAGCCCGTCCGCACGCAGCGACAACCTGATCTTCGCCTACGGCGAGGTGCCGCGCGCGCTCGACCTGAGCCAGCGCATCACCAGGCTGACCGGGGGAGTGATCCGCACGTTGCGGGTCAACCCGGAACGGATGCGGGAGGAGCTCGACCGCGGATACACGCAGGCGACGGACCTGGCCGAGCACCTGGTCGGGCTGGTCGGGGTGGACTATCGGACGGCGTACGTGGTGGTCGGCAACACGGTGCGCCAGGCGTCGCGCTCCGGCATCCCCGGCCACGCGATCACCGGGGTGATGCTCGACGAGGCCGCGTTGGCGCACACCGGGCGCAGCTGGGGGCTCGCGGACGTCGATCTCGCGGACGTTCTCGATCCGCGGTCGATCGTCGCGTCCCGGCGAGCCGAGGGCGGCGCCGCGCCGGCAGCGCTGGCCGCGATGATCGGCAACCTGCGGGACGTGCTCGTGGAGCTCGGGGCCGCTGCCGACCAGCGGACCGCGGGCTTCGCGGCGGCCGAGGCGGCGCTCCTGGCGAGTGCCCGAGCGTCGGCGGCGGAACCGGCCGGCTGACCGCTCAAGCGTCCGGCACGTCGACGGCGACGATCTCCGCGGTCGTCTCGCCGGAGTTGCGGCACCGATGCTCGAGCCACGAGGGGAAGTGCAGTGCCTCGCCCGCCGCGACGACGTAGCGGGCCTCGGCGACCTCCACGTCGAGGCGGCCCTCGAGGACCACGAGCAGGGTCTCGCCTGCCCGGCGCAGCCCGGGGCGCTCTTCGCCGGGTTCCAGGCGTGCGACGGTGCCGCTCGACCGGAAACGGTCGGGCGGGCCGGTGATGACGACGGGCCCCGTCCGGACGGCGTCGCCGAACCGGGTGTGCACGGCGGCGTGGGTCGGCTCGCTGTCCTCGACGAAGAACCGCACCGGCACCGCGAGGGCTCCGGCGATCTTGAGCAGCGTGGTGACGGTGGGCACCATGTCGCCACGTTCGACCTTGTGCACCGAGGCCGTGGACACGTCCGCCGCGTGCGCGAGCTGCTGGAGCGTCAGGCCGCGCTCCCGGCGCAGCGCGCGGACCTTCGGGCCGATGGAGCCCACCACGGCCTCCCACCCGGCTGACGCGTCCCGCGCGGTGTCGGGAGCGGCGAGCGGGTCGGTGGACATGGGTCCTCCAAGGTTTGACACGGCATTCCGTTTGAGTATCGTAGAATTCTGTTTCCCATAGTGCGTGCCGGTAGCGAAGCCTGTCCAGCAGGCGACCATGGTGAAAGGTTGCCACGTTGTCCCCAGCGCCGCGTAAGACGGTGATCATCGGTGGAGGAGCGGCCGGTCTCGGTGCTGCGGGTGGCGTGAAGGCCGCCGACCCGAGTGCCGACGTCGTGGTCTACACGGAGTACGAGGACGTCGCCTACAGCCCCTGCGGAATCCCCTACGTCCACGGCGGCGAGATT
The DNA here is from genome assembly GCF_039534065.1 of Pseudonocardia yunnanensis. Taxonomy (NCBI): domain Bacteria; kingdom Bacillati; phylum Actinomycetota; class Actinomycetes; order Pseudonocardiales; family Pseudonocardiaceae; genus Pseudonocardia; species Pseudonocardia yunnanensis. The sequence continues at coordinate 37,837 of NZ_BAAAUS010000047.1, forward strand.
CCCGACTTCGAGAGGCTCTTCCTCGCGGGCAAGCAGGCCTACGTGGACGCCGGGATCGACGTGCACTACGAGACCGCGGTGACCGCCGTCGACACCGCCGCCCACACGGTCACGGTGGACGGGGAGGGCACGGTCCCCTACGACACCCTGATCATCGCCACGGGCTGGAACTACGCCGACCCGGGCGTGCCCGGTGGTGACCTCGAAGGCCTGTACTTCGTCAAGAACATCCGCAAGGCGATGGAGTGGGACAAGGTCATCTCCGAGACGAAGTCCGCCGTGGTCGTCGAGGCCGGGCCGCTCGGGCTGGAGATGGTGACGGCACTCGCGCACCGGGGAGTCGAGACCCACCTCATCGACCCGAACCCGTACGCGCTGGCGATGATGGCCGACCCGGACATCATGGCGCCGGTGGAGGAGTCCTGGCGGGAGCTGGGCGCGCATCTGCATTTCAACACCACGCTCGAGGCCTTCGTCGGGAACGGGTCGGGCAAGGTGCGGGCCGTCGCCACCTCGGGCGGGGAGATCCCGGCCGACCTGGTCGTCGTCGCGACCCACAAGGTGCCCAACAACGCCCTCGCCCAGGCCGCCGGGCTCAAGATCGGCTCGACCGGCGGGATCATCGTCGACGAGCGCATGAAGACCTCCGCGCCTGACGTGTGGGCCGCCGGTGACGCCGTCGAGATCCCGCACGGGCTCACCCGGACCCCGCTCCAGGGACTCACCGGATCGCACGCCTACGCGCAGGGAAAGACGGCGGGAACGAACGCCGGTGGTGGCGACCGTGCCTACCGGGCCGTGTACGTGCCGTGGGCGACCCCGGCCGGGAAGTGGGTGATCGGTGGGGCCTCGTTCGGGGAGACCACTGCGACAGCGCTCGGGATCCCCTACGTCCTCGCGGTCGCCGAGGGGATCTCGCGGGCCCGCTACTACCCGGGCGTGCAGAAGGTGAAGATCAAGCTACTGGCCGAGCCAGGCACGCTGCGCCTCATCGGCGCCCAGATGATCGGTGGCGGCGAGGGAATCAAGGAGCGGGCGGACTTCCTCGCCCAGGCCATCCGGTTCGGGATGACGCTGCACGACCTCGCCACGATGGAGAACGTCTACTCGCCCGCCATCGGTGCGCTGAACGAGCCCATCGTGCTCGCGGCCACCAACGGCCTCACGGCGGGGAAGTAGACCTCGATGGCGTCCTTCTTCGGCTGGCTGCGTGAGAACTCCGAGCACTACCTGCTCGTGGCCGCGCACCACAAGCTCGCCCGCACACAGGGCGCGCCGGCGCCGCGTCCCCCACGGGGGGCGAAGGAGTTCTTCTGGCTCCGGGTGTTCGCGCCGACGTACGCCGCCCTGCCCTGGCCGCTGCGCAACCGCATCATGCGCGCCATGCCGGGCAGCCACCGCCGGACGTGGGCGCCGCCGCCCCGTCCCCCAGGACCCGCGGTCTGACCGCGGAAGATCCACCGAGATTCAAAGGAGAACATCGTGGCCCAGATCGTCGGACAGCGTGCCCACCAGGGCGACGCGATCGTCGACTACGACGAAAAGCTCTTCGAGGACATCCAGGCCAACGAGGGCGAGAAGGCCTACGTCTTCATGCACACCGTTCCCTACGAGGGCTCGGTGGGCCTGGTCAACATGCTGACCACCACCCGCATCAACAGGAAGGGCTTCGACACCACGCTCGTGCTGTACGGGCCGGGCGTGCTGATGGCCTCGGCCACGCGCGGTTTCCCGACCGTCGGCGCGGAGGCCTTCCCTGGACACATGGCCTACAACAACCAGCTGCAGACCTTCCTGAAGGAGGGCGGCAAGGTTCTGGCCTGCCGGTTCGCGATGGCGGCTCTGTACGGCATGCGCGAGACCGACGTGATCGAGGGCGTCCAGCCGATTCACCCGCTCGACGTCCTGGACTGCCAGCTCACGGCTCGCCGGGAGGGCGCGCTGGTCCTCCAGACCTGGACGTTGTAGCCCGGTCCCGCGCGCTCCGCGTACGGGCCGCGGCTCCGCGGCAGCCAGTTCGGACCGGGACCCGCTGCAGCCTGTGGCTGGTCCCGGTCGGCGAGGCAGAGGAGCAGGAGATGAACCCGTTCACGGTGACGCCGCCGCCCGACGGGGAACAGCCGACCGTCGAAGTGGCGCGTCGCCGCGAACAGTGGCGCGCCGCCGGACAGTCGTTGTTCCCGACGCTCGTCGCCGACCCCGTCTCCTACGCGCGCGCCGTCGAGACGATCGGGGTGCTGGCCGCCGAGCTGGGACGCCGCCGCGCCGGGCTGGAGGATCTCGCTCAGGTGATGGCCGACCCCGAGGGCTTCGTCGCCCAGGCAGGCCAGGGGCCACCGGGCCCCGTACCGCTCTCGTTGCTCGTCGGGGTCGCGTGCGGGATGCGCGAGCGGGAGCTCATCGCGGAGCAGGTCCGCTGCGGCCACCGAGCCGCGATCGAGCGCGCCCGGGCGATCGGCAGCGAGTGGGCCGTGCTCAACGGGCCCGAGTGCATCGAGGATCTGACGGGTGGAACGACCGGCGTCGGCAGCTGTACGCATTTGCACATCCCGTCGGGCACCGAGCTGCGGGCGACTCTCGACGCGTGGTCGCCCGAGCCGTACCGGGTGGACGTCATCGGGCCGGCGGGCGTCTCGCCGGACGGCGGCTCGTTCACCCGCCGTGAGCCGTGGATCGAGACGTTCCGGCGCTACCGGGCCGAGATCGGTGGCGGGTCGTGACGGTCCGGGAGGACATTCGGCGGACCGGGCAGGTCCGCGACCGGGAGACCTGCCGCATCGCGGTCGAGCCGGCTGAGCTCACGGCTCACCACCTCGTCCGTGAGGCGGTGTTCGTGCACGAGCAGCGCCTCTTCCCCGGCTCGGACCGTGATGCCGTCGACGACGATCCCGCAACGGTGCACGTCCTCGGGTTCGTCGATGACCATCCGGTGGGCAGCGTGCGCCTCTACGAGCGCGGCCCGGGCGAATGGAAGGGTGACCGCCTCGCGGTGCTCCCCAGCCGCCGAGCCGGTCACCTCGGCGCGGCGCTCGTCCGGTTCGCGGTCGCGACGGCTCGTGAGCGCGGGGGCCACGTCATGATCGCCTACGTCCAGCAGCCCAACGAGTCCTTCTTCCGGCGCCTGGGGTGGACGCGGGTCGGCGAGCCGTTCGACTACGTCGGGCAGCCGCACGTCCGGATGGACATCGCCCTGCGCTGACGGACGAGCGGCGCGTTCGTTCCGGCTCGGGGTTGCTCCCCTGCCCGTTCACTCCGGACGAGCGGCCCGTTGGTGCGGGCCTATTGGACCGCCGGGTCAATCGTGCGGCTCCTGACTGCGGGGCGGGCCCCGCGGTGTGCCAGCCCGAGTGGACGAGCGGCGCGTTGGCATGGATCTATCGGATGGATGTGCCGCTCGTCCGGCTCGCAGTTGCGGGCGGGTTCTGCGGTGGGGCAACCCCGGGTGGACGAGCGGCACGATCGTGCAGATCTATCGGATCGGTGGGCCGTTCGTCCGGTGGGCAGGTGGCTCAGCTCTCGGCGAGTGCCTTGATGCCGGCGAGGGTGGCGGCGATGTTCGTCCGGATACAGCGGAGCCGCCCCGCATAGATCGACTCCATCTGATCGGGATTTTGCTGGGCGACGATCGACGTGCCGGAGTTCCCCGGCCCGACCAGCATCGAGTGAGTGAGTCGGGTGGTGCCGCCGAGCATCGGTTGCACGCGGAACGCCCAGCGGGCCGACGGGCTTTCGGGGTCGCCGACGCTGTAGCCGAACTCGTGCGGCGGGTCCCAGCGCTCGACCTGGCAGGACGTGGTCCAGGACAGCCTGCCGTCCATCAGCTGGTTGATCGCTGGGTGCCCGGCGTCGTCGCAGGCGTTCGAGCCGTGGAACCGCGCGCCCGGCCCGGGTTGCTGATCCTCGTCCCACGTGGCGCCCGCGGCCTCGGAGCTGAATCGTGACGGGAGCGTGATATCGCTGATCAGCGGCCACAATCGTTCGGCCGGAGCCTGCACGTCGACGTCGAGGCTCACCCCTCGTCCCTCGCCGGGATGGGCTCGCTGCTGCTCGGGCACTGTGCTCGTGGTGAATCCCCATTGGTCGAAGAATGTGATCTCGCCGGCCGGACGTCGGGGGGCGGGCCGGAAATCGCCGCCGGTCGTATAGGCCACCGGGAGCAACACGATCTGCGTGACACCGTCCGGAATGCCCAGCAGTTCGGCCACCTCCTGCGCGCGGTGCAGGTGCAGCGTCGTCCACGAGGTCCCGATTCCGCGAGCCCGGGCGGCGAGGCAGAAGCTCCACGCCGCCTGGATCACCGAATCGAAGAGACCGGGCTTACCGCTGCCGTCGTACGTGCCGTAGATCGTGGCGATGACCAGCGCAGGCACCCGCTCCAGGTTCTCGGCGAGGTGGATCGCCGAGCTGAACACCCGGCGGCTGTGTTCGTCCGCGTCGCCGGCCGCCGACCCGGTGAACAGGCCCGATCCGGCCTCTCGGTACAGCTGGGCGATGCGCTCCTTGGTGGCCGGGTCGCGCACGACGACCCACCGCCTGCTGGCCTGGTTGGAGCCGGACGGTGTCTGTTCGGCCAGGTCGATCAACCGCAGCAACACGTCGTCGGGCACCGGCCGGTCGACGTCGAGGCGTTTCCGCACCGCCCGCGTGGTGCTGAGGAGGTGGTCGATCTGATCGAGGTCGAAGGACGTCATCCGATGCCACTCCCGACGGGTGCTCAACTGGATGCCTGTGACTCTGGCACTCCTGATCCGCCCTCTCAACGTGATCCGACCGTCAGCTGTTTATTGACGACTGATCGCGCATTTGTCGCGTATAACGCGCGAAAAGGCGTTTTCTGATGCCGTGCGCTGCGCTCGTCAGCGCAGGGGACGGGGCGGTGTGAGGAGCCGGCCCGATGTGACGAACGAGTGCCGCAGCGCAGTCGGCAGTGACCCGGCGATCCGGTCCCTGGCACTGGCGCGGTCCTCGGGACTCCCGAGCTGTGCGATCAGCAGATCCGAACGGGTACCGGCCGCCAGCGCGGCGGCTTCGTCGGGTCTGTCCAGGTGGCTCAGGGCGAGCGCCTCGTATTTCGGTGAGGAGCTGCTGCGGGCCAGCACCAGCAACCGCTCCGCCTCCGTGCGGTCCCAGCGGGCCCGCATCTCCACCAGGCGCATGGCCGCCCTCGGCCGGAACGGCAGTGACCGCTCCAGCATCGGGGTGGCGGTCTCCACCGCTGCGGCGGCATCGTCGGGACGGCCGAGGAGGAGATCGCAGTCGGCCACCGCGAGGAGGGCGTGCAGTTCCTGCTCCAGCTCCAGTGCGCCCCCGCCCCGGTGGGCGAGCTCGACACCGAGTGTCGCGTGCTCGCGGGCCCGGTCGACCTCGCCGAGCTCCTGCCAGATCCACGACGAAGTCGTCTCGATCCCGGCCCGGTAGAAGCTGAGGTTCTCCGCGTCGATGAGCCGGCGGGCACTGTCGAGCGCGCGCAGTGCCCCGGCGAAATCACCGGAATCGCCGCGCGCCAAAGCGGTGAAGAACAACGTCTGCAGCAGCGGCCGGAACTCCCCACTGCGCCGGCAGAGGACGGCTGCCCTGGCCAGCACCTTCTTGGCCTCGTCGAACCGGTCCTGGTGCTGGAGCAGCGCACCCCGGTATGCGAGCGCGACCGCCGTGATGGCGTTCTCGGGAGAGGTGTCGAGGACGTCGTCGTACGCCGCGGCCGCCGCGGCATAGTCGCCGTCCCAGTGGCGGACCCGCCCGAGCAGCAAAGTGGCGCTCGGTGCAGCTCCCGGAGCGGCCGCAGCGGATTCGGCGAGATGGGTGGCCTGTTCGGCGAAGTCGACGGCGACGGGCGCGTCGCGCGCGTAGAACGCCGTCCAGCCCAGCTGTTCCAGTGCTCGTGCCTCGAGTTCGAGGTCACCGAGCTCGCGGGTCAGCTCGAGCGCCGTCTGGTGGTCGTCGTGGGCGTCGGCATGCCGACCGAGGTCGCGGCGCACTTGACCGCGCCGCAGGTGGGTGGTGATCTGCTGGGCGACGTCGCCGCCGCGCCGGGCAGCTTCGACGGCCCGGTCGAGCAGGCGTTCGGCGTCGATGTGGGCGAAGGACATGTGGGCGGCGTGGGCCGCCTCCAGCCAGGCGTCCGCTGCGCCGCGCGCGTCCCCTGCCGCCGCGAGCTGCTGGGCCGCGGCCTCGGGGCGGCCGGCGAGCAAGCGCGCCGCACGGCGGTGGCGGCTCACCCGGATCGGCTCGGGAACCGACTCGTAGGCGACGAGGCGCACGATGTCGTTGGCGAAGCGGAAGTTCTCGCCCTGCGTCGTGAGCAGCCCCGCCCGTATCGCCCGGGCGGCTCGGGTGGCGCACTCCTCCACGTCGAGCCCACCGAGGGCGGCCACGTCGTCGAGGGAGAAGCTGGTGCCGAGCAGCGCGCCGTGGGACAGCAGGTAGGCCACGGCGTCCCCGGCGTGGTCGATGCGGGCGGCGACGGCGTCCTGCAGCGTCGGCGGCACCGTGGGCGGGTCGCCGGGTGCCCGCGATCCCGCTGGTAGGCGCAGCACCTCCGTGAGGAACAGCGGCGAGCCCCCGGTCCACGACCAGATGACATCCGGGTCGTTGCCGGGCGCGGAGCGTTCCACCAGCTCCGCGACGTCCGAGCGGGACAACGGGCCGAGCCGGAGACACGTGGCGACGTCGCGCAGCTGCGCGGTGACAACGGGAGTCTCCGTGGTGCGTTCGGTGAGCACGACCATCGTCCGGCTGCCCTGCCAGTGTCCGGCCAGGACGTGCAACGCCTCCATGGTCGACTGCCCGGCGTGCTGCATGTCCTCGACGATCAGCAGCACGGGCCGACGCACTCCCAGGCGGGCGACGAACTCGGCGAAGGCGTCGAGGCTGCCGCGGTGCTCGACCTCCGGGCCCGCGCGCTCGTACGGGATCGGCGTGACGAGATCCGCCAGCTCCGGCACGAGCTCGGTGAGCGTCCCCAACCTGCTGCCGGCGAGCTCCCGGATCTCCGCGGGCGGGATCCGGTGGATCGCCGAGCGGACGAGGTCCACGAGCGGCTGCAGGTACAGCGACCGTTCCGCCTCGAAGCAGGCAGCATCGAGGACGAGGGCTCCGGTGCGTCTGATGTCCGCGACGAGCGCCGCAACCAGGGCGCTCTTGCCGATGCCCGCCTCGCCCGTCACCACGGCCAGCGCGGGGGTGCCCGCCGCGGCCGCGGACCAGAGCCTGCGCAGGTGGGCCAATTCCCCGGCCCGACCGGTGATCGTGGTGGCCGCGGCTTCCGCCTCCGCGGACGGCGTGAGCGGGCTGTCGTCGGCCCGCAGCACGGCGAGGTGCAGCGCCTGGGTGGCGGGGGAGGGGTCGATGCCCAGGTGCTCGGCGAGGGACTCGCGCAGGGATCGGTACGCCTGCAGTGCGCTGCCCGGTCGCCCGGCGCGCTGATGGGCGAGCATGACGGTGCGGCAGGCGTCCTCGTCGAACGGATCGACCTGTAGTGCCGCACCGGCGACCTGAACCGCGGTGTTGAACGTCTCCAGCTCCAGCGCAGCCGCACTCCACACCGTGCGCGCGCGGCGCAACAGTGTGCTGGCGGACATCCGCAGCTCCCGCACCCAGCGGTCCTCGCGTTCCCCGGCCATCGCCACGTCGGCGTCGAGGAGCTTGGCCGCCATCTCTGCGCTGGTGGAGCTCAGCGCGAAGCGGCCGTGGCCGAACTCGAACTCGGCCGTGGCGACGAGATCGGCGGCCTCGTGCAGGTCGACGGCCGCGGCGTCGGTGGGCATCCGGTAGCCGGCGGCCGAGCCCTCGATGAGCTCGCGTCCCAGCGCTGCACGGAGGCGGCTGATCAGCGCGGCGATGTTGCGCTCCGCTCGGGGCGGCGGATGGTCCTCCCAGAGGACGTCAATCAGCGCGTCGATGGTGACGAACTCGCCACGGCGCTGGGCGAGCACCGCCAGCACGCGCCGTGCCTTACCGGTGGGCGTGGTGGCGGCCACCTCTCCCACGACGGTGAAGGAGCCGAGCAGGCAGAGCCGCAGGGGCGGACTCACCTCTGTGATTCTACTCGCACCCTTCCCTCGGGCCAGGTGAACTACCAGGCATATCTATTATGAGAGAAATCCGTCTCCTATTATAGAGAGCGTCGTCAACTTCCGGGAGGCTTCGAGCACATGCGGAAGACCGTCGTCATCGCCCTCGGAGGCAACGCCATAACACGCAGCGGTGAGGCAGGAACCCATGCCGAGCAGGCCGCGAACGCCCGGCGCATGGCCGACTCGGTCTGCCGTGCGCGGGACGCGGGCTGGAGCGTCGTCATCGTCCACGGCAACGGACCGCAGATCGGCAACCTCTCCATCCAGCAGGACGCGGGTGCGAGCCAGGTTCCCGGGCTGCCGCTGTTCTGTCTCGGCGCGATGACCGAGGGACAGCTCGGCAGCCTGCTGAGCCTCGCCCTGCGCGAGGCAGGCGGAGGACGGCTCCCCGGGATCGTCTCGGTCGTCACCCACACCGTCGTCGACGCCGACGATCCGGCGTTCGCCCGGCCCACCAAGCCCATCGGCCCCTTCCTCGACGAGGAGACCGCGCGCCGTCAGGCACAGGAGATGGACTGGACCGTCGGCGAGGACGCGGGCCGCGGCTATCGGCGGTTGGTCGCGTCGCCCGAGCCCCGCCGGATCGTCGAACTCGACGACATCCGCTGCCTGGTCGACCACGGATCCGTCGTCGTCGCCGCCGGTGGCGGTGGGGTGCCGGTCGTCGAGGACAGGCACGTCCTGCGGGGGATCGACGCCGTGATCGACAAGGATCTCGCTGCCGAGCGGCTCGCCAGCGCGCTCAACGCGCATGCGTTGGTGCTGGTCACCGGCGTGCCCCGGGTGATTCTCGACTTCGGCACGCCGGACGCGCGTGACGTCGCGGAGATGACGGTCGACGAAGCCGATGCCCACGCGTCCGAAGGCCAGTTCCCGGAGGGGAGCATGGGCCCGAAGGTGCGGGCCGCCATCCGCTTCGTCACCAGCACGGGTGGCACCGCGATCATCACCGATCCCGAGCGGGTCTGCGCGTCGCTCGATCCCGGCGGCGGCCACGGAGCCACCGGCACCCGCATCGTCCCCAGCCTGTCTCGGCTCGGAGCCGCATCATGATCCACGCTCTGAAGCTCTACCCGGAGACCTACGTCGACTCGATCGTCCAGCTCTCGGGCACGCGCGCGCTGTTCGCGGTGGACGGTGTCGACTGGGCCAGTGCGGCGATGGCGACGCCCGCGAACGTCGAGACGCTGCGCGGCGAGGGCTTCGACGACCCTGCGCTCACCACCGGTGGTGCCAACGACCTCGTCATCGCGGTCCGGGCGGTCTCACACGAGGTGGCGGACGCCGCCAGGGAGGCCGGGGAGAAGGCGATCTTCGCCGCGCCCGCCTCGTCCGGCGCCGTCGCGCAGCAGCCGGCTCGGACGCTCGACGAGGCACTGCGGCGCCAGCCCGCCACCAGCGTGGCGATCGTGTCCGTCCCCGGTGACTACGCGGCTCTGGAGGCCCACAAGGCGCTGTCCGCCGGCCTGCACGTCCTCCTGTTCAGCGACAACGTCTCCGTCGAGGACGAGATCGCCCTCAAGGACCGCGCACGGGATCTGGGCCTGCTCGTGATGGGTCCCGGCGCCGGGACGGCGATGCTCGGGCAGACCTGCCTCGGCTTCGCCAATGTCGTTCACCCAGGACGCGTGGCCGTCGTCGCGGCCGCGGGCACCGGCGCCCAGGAGGCCGCCGCGTTGCTCGACCGCTGGGGCGTCGGGGTCGCCCATGTGATCGGTCTCGGCGGGCGTGATCTGAGCGCGCGGGTCGGCGGCCGCATGGCGATCGCAGCTGTACGCGCCCTCGTGGCCGACGAGGCCACCGACGCCATCCTGCTCGTGTCGAAGCCGCCGGATGCCGAGGTGGCTCGCGAGGTCGTGGCGGCAGCCACCGGAAAGCCGCTCGTCGCGGCACTGATCGGCGTCCAGGATGATGTGAAGGTGCCGCCGGACGTGACGATCACGCGGACGCTCGAGGCGGGCGCCGTGGCGGCGGTCCGTCTCATGGGCGGGCGGGAGCCCGACGTCTCGGACGGGCTGGCGGAGCAGGTGCGCGCGGCGGCGGCCGATCTGCCCGGCCGGAGAACCCTCGTCCGCGGGCTCTTCTCCGGGGGAACGCTCTGCTACGAGTCGCTCGTCGTGCTCGCCGACGTCCTCGGTGACGTGTACTCCAACACCCCGCTGCGTCCGGAGCTCGGCCTGCCTGCGCCCGCGCAGGCGCACACCTGCCTCGACCTCGGCGAGGAGGAGTACACGAAGGGGCGTCCGCACCCCATGATCGATCCGCAGGCACGGATCGAGATGCTCCGCGAGCAGGGCGCGGATCCCGCGGTGGCCGCGATCGTGCTCGACGTCGTGCTGGGGCACGGCGCCCATCCGGACCCGGCCGCCGAGCTGGCCCGGGTCTGCGCGGAGATCACCGCCGCCCGCGGCCCGTGCATCATGGTGTACGTGCTCGGTACCGACCAGGATCCGCAGGGACTCGACCGCCAACGGGACGCCTTCCGGCGGGCCGGATGTCTCGTGACCGAGACGGCCGCTCGTGCGTCGCTCGCGGCCGCCGCGATCGCCCGCCGTGAGCCTGCGCTCGCTGAGAAGGCCCTATGAGCGCGCGCGTAGCCCTGGTCACGCATTCGGTGAAGCCTCGCGGGGGGTTCATCCACACGGTCGGTCTCGCCGAGGCACTGCACCAGGACGGGGTCGAGGTCCATCTCGTGGCGCTGGGCGATCCGGCGGCGGGCCTGCCGCGCGACACTGCGGTGCCACACACGATTCTTCCGGGTCCGTCCCACACGGGCACATCGCTCGAGGACCGGGTGTTCGCCGCCATCGACACCCTGCAGAACGGGCTACAGGAACTGGCCGGCCGGTTCGACATCCTGCACACGCAGGACTGCATCGCCGCGCGTGCTGCCGCCCGGGTGCGGGACGCCGGGGCGCCGGTGACCGTGGTGCGCACGGTCCACCACGTCGACGACTTCACCACCCGGGCCCTCATCGACTGTCAGCGTGCCGCAATCGTGGAACCCGACCGGGTGCTCGTCGTGAGCGAGCAGTGGCGGCGGATCCTGCAGGACGACTACGGGCGCTCGGCCACCGTGGTGCCGAACGGCGTGGACCTCGGTCGGCTCTCTGCGCCGGCACCGCAGCGCCGGGCCGAGCTGCGCGGCCGGATCCCCGACGGTCGTTTCCTGTTCCTCGGCGTGGGCGGGATCGAGCCCCGCAAGGGCACCCGGTACGCGTTCGAGGCTCTGGCGGCGCTCAAGCGGCAGCGGGGTCCGGTCGCCTCGCTCGCCATCGTCGGCGGCCACTCGTTCCAGGACTACACGGCCTATCGGGACGCCGCGCTGGAGTCGCTGCCCTCACTGGGACTGACGCTCGGCGAGGACGTCATTCTGCTGGGCACGGTGTCCGACGCCGACCTCGCAGGCTGGTACCACACCGCCGACGCTCTCTGCTTCCCGTCGCTCAAGGAGGGCTGGGGCCTGGTGGTGCTGGAGGCCATGGCCGCCGGGATCCCCGTGATCGCCTCCGACCTGCCGGTTTTCCAGGAGTACCTGGCCGACGGGGTCAGCGCACTCCTGCCGAGGGCCGGTGACGCCGGCGCGATCGCGGGGGCGATGGAACGGCTGGTCGTCGACGATGTACTGCGCCGACGACTGGTCGACGGTGGCAGGGCGGTGCTACCGGGCTACACCTGGGCGGCCAGCGCGGCGCGCCACCGGTCCGTCTACGAGGAGCTGTGCTCTCCGGTCGCGGGCTGAGTCAGGGCACCGCCCCTCCGGCGAGACCTGGCCGCGGATGGTCGCCGGTGTTCGTCAGTGGCCGTGCCCGTGGCCGTGGCCGTGGCCCGCGGACGACGGCGCGTGGTCGTAGCCGGCGGGCCGCGCTCCGAGCTCCTCGGCTCGGGTGTCCACCTCTTCCGCGGTGACGGTGCCATCGGCGCCGAGGACGTCCTCCAGTGCCCCGAGCCAGTGCTCGTAGTAGCTCCACCCCACGCCGTCCGGATGCGCCGCTTCCCACGCGGCGATCCGCCGGATGAGCGCCGACTGGAACACCGGCCACTCGAAGGCGCCGGTGTCGTGCAGGGTGACCACCATGCCGAAGGCGCGGGACTCCCACGGCTGGGAGAAGACGAGCTCGCCATTGGACCGAGGCGGCGCGGCCGGGCCGTCGTAGGGCAGTGGTGCGGCGGTCACGGAGCCGCGACCTTTGCCACGCCGACCATGGCGTCGCGGGTGATGAGAGGCACCAACTCCTCCTCGGAGAGCTGTTCGGTGCCCGCCGGGCGCTCCGGCAGGACGAGCCAGCGCACCTCGGAACTCGAGTCGCGAACGGTGATCTCGACGTCGTCGGAGAGGTCGAGTCCCATCTCCGAGAGCACCACGCGTGGCTCACGCACCATCCGCGCCCGGTAGGCGGGGTCCTTGTACCAGGACGGTGGCAGTCCCAGCACCGGCCAGGGATAGCACGAGCAGAGCGTGCAGACCGTCACGTTGTGGCGGGTCGGCGTGTTCTCCACGACGACGATGTGTTCGCCCTGCGGCCCGCCGAATCCCAGTTCCTTGATCGCGGCGGTGCCCTCGGCGAGCAGGCGCTTCTTGTACTCCGGGTCGGTCCAGGCCCTCGCGACGACCTTGGCACCGTTGAGCGGGCCGACGTTCTTCTCGTAGTTGGCGATGAAGCCGTCCATCACGTCCGTGGTGACGAGACCTCGTTCGGTGAGCAGTTGCTCGAGGGCCTCGGTGCGAAGGGACGGGGGAAGGCGCTCGGCGGATGTGGTCATGAGGCGGGCTCCAGGTAGCTGTCGAAGAGCTCGATCGTGACGCCGAAGGGCTCGGCCTCCGCGCCCCACAGCTCGCGTGAATCGAAGCGGACGGTGAAGACGCGCTGAGGGTTCTCCCCCTGGAAGTGCGCGTTGGTGTCGGGCAGCACGTGGCCGGGCTGCACGGCCTCGACGGTGCCGACGTGCCCGCGCACGTACCCCGCCAGCCTCGTGTGGCCCGGAGGAGAGATGTTGCGGGCCCGCACCCGGTCTCCCGGGGCGAAGCGCGGTGGCTCGGGCACCTCGCGCAGCGAACCGGGGCCGGTGGGCGAGTAGTCGGGCTTCGCAGGCTCGGGCACCGCGGGTTCGTCGACCTGCTCCCCGCGAATCTCGCAGGCGCGTGCGTCGACCGCACCCGGGGCGAGGATCGCGCTGTCGACGAGCATGAGCTCGGCGGCGTTGAGCCAGCGCCCGTAGTAGCCGTCGTCCAGGTATGCGCGGCGGTCGAGGCGTTCCAGCGCGTGCCGGAAGGCGTCGATGTTCTGGCCCGAGACCCGGCCGATCGTGAGGAGCGTCAGCGCGAAGGCGCGTCCCTCCCACGGCTCGCCGAAGACCGGCTCGTCGCGCGCCGGCACCATGGCGGCTCCCCAGCCGTCGGTTCCACCCATGTCGGCGAGGCCGTCCATGAGGGCTCCTCTCGTCACGATGCAGGAAGAATTTTTACCATAGTGTATGGCGGCGCTCCTCAGACGGCGAGCCGCTCCGCAAGGTCGAACAGGGCGTCGGTGAAGCAGCTCAGAGGCGCGGTGGCGACGCCCGCTCCGACCTGACCGGTTCCCGCGCTCGCGTGCAGGATGCCGGTGGTGATCTTCGGGGTCACCCCGGTCTCCACGACGCGACGCACGTCGACCCCCAGTGGGGTGCCGGCGAACTCCATCGGGGGAAGGGTGAACCGGCTGCTCGTGCCCGCGCAGATCATCCGGAACCCCTCGGTCGCGGCGGCCGCGTCGGCCATGCTCCCGCCGAGGAACGCTGCTGCTGCAGCCGACCCGCCCGCCGCCGGTCCGCCCATTCCGGTCAGCTCCAGCACCGCGCTGTCGCCGATGTCGCGCGCACTCGTCCCGGGACCGAACCCGGAGTAATACAGCGCCTCACCTACCGGCGGTGCCTCGCAGATGTGCCACTGCGCCGACCCCGCGAGCTTGATCCCGAACGTCGTCCCGTTGCGCGACATCGTGGTGACGATGCTCGACCCCTGCACCTGCTCCGCGTGCAGCTGCAGCGACTTGGCCGCGGCCATCGCGAGGTTGAGGAAGAACAGGTGGTTCCTCGAGAGGAACCCGGCGAACGGCTCGCGCAGGCCGTCGGGGAGCGCGGCCATGTGCGGCAGCCAGGTGCGGGTCAGCAGGTTGGTGGCGGCCTGCGTGCGCATGTGGAGGTCGTCCCCCATCGTGATGCCCTGGCTCGCCACCGCGAGGACGTCCAGGGGACCTGCGGTCGACAGGATCGTGGCGAGGGCCGGCCCGGCGACGTCGGCGAGGAAGCGGAGCCGCGCGATCGCGACGTTCGTGTCGCGGCCGAACCAGGGGACCTCGCCCGGTCCCTGGTTGACGGGGGAGAAGGCCTGCGTGCCGCCTTCGGCGTTCGTCACGACGAACACGGGCTGGGACGGGCCGACCGCGCTCGCCATCGGGACGACGGTGTCGTGATGGTTGGCGGCGTCGAGGGCGATCTCCCCACGCTCGAGCAGGGCATGCGCCCCGGCGACGTCGGTGGCCCAGCCTTCCGCCACGGTGGCTGCGCGCATGGACCGCTGCAGCGGGTCGCAGGCCTGCCCGTAGGCGATCGGCGGTCCGCAGTGCAGCAGGGTGCGACCGGTGTAGCCCGGGACGTCTCCGATCGTTGCCATCCGGACCAGCTGGGGAGAGCCCTCGTCCAGCCGGCGGACGACCTCGCGGTTGGCGGCGTCGATCGCGTCGGCATGCGTGCCGCTCAGCAGCGTCAGGGCGCGGACCGCTGTGGGGTCACCACCGGCGGGGATCCGCCAGTCGACCTGCTGGACCGGCCGATCCTGGTCACGGATCGCATCGCCGAACATCGGCAGCCCGATGTTCACCACCGCGATCGTGTCGGGAAGGGTCAGCTCCGTCATCGCAGTGCCTCCCGGCGGTCCTCGGCGCGGCTCATCGACGGCGATCCTGCGCAGGCTCTCCCGTTGTCCACGGTGTGTGACCGGGCATGCCTTCTACTATAGTAGAAATATGGTCGAAGCTCCGAACGACGCGGCATCGGGCCGGACCGAGCCGACCGACATCGCGGGTGTGGCACAGCTGATCATGGATCTACAGGCGGTCGGCCTGCGGATCGACACGGAGCTCGAGACGACCCGCAGGGGCGGGGCGGGGCCCTCGGACTCCGGGATGCTGTGGATCGAGGGCGTACCCGTGACGGTGCCCCCGAGCTCGACCTCGCCCTACCGGCTCCGCGCCGACGACGACGGGCAGAGCATCTATCGCGACGGCGTCAAGCTCGCGTCCGTGTCCGGAACCAGCCGCCCACGGTTCTACGACCTGACCACCGCCGACGGGATCCCGTACCACCAGATCGCGCTCCTGCACCTGGACTCGCTGGCGTCCACCGTCGTGCAGGTCTGCAACTACTGGGGCACCAGCGACCAGTGCGGCTTCTGCGGCATCGAGCTCTCCCTCGACGCCGGCCGCACGATCGCGAAGAAGACGCCGGAGATGCTCGCCGAGGTCGCCGTCGCGGCGAAGGAGCTCGACGGCGCGGTCGACGCGACCCTCACCACCGGCTCGTCCGCAGCGCCCGACCGGGGTGCGCTCTATGTATCCCGGTGCGGGCAGGCGGTGAAGGAGGCGACCGGGCTGCCGGTCGAGGTGCAGTTCGAGCCGCCCCGCCGCCTGGAGATCCTGGATCAGGTCCACGACACCGGGGTCGACGCGGTGGGCATCCACGTCGAGACGTTCGACCCGGCGGTGCTGCAGCGCGTCGCCCCTGGCAAGTTCCGCACCGGCATCGAGACGTACTTCCGCACCTGGGAACGCGCCGTACAGCTCTTCGGCGAGGGACGGGTCTCCACCTACGTCATCCTCGGCATGGGAGAGGACCCGGAGCTCACCGTCGAGATGTGCAAGCGTGCGGTGGACATCGGGGTGTACCCCTTCGTGGTGCCGTTCCGGCCGGTTGCCGGCTCGCTCATGGCGGACCTGCCTGCGCCGTCGCGCGAGTACACGGAGCCGATCTACCGCAAGGTCGCCGCGTTCCTCAGCGAGCGGGGGCTCGGGGCGGACACCGCTGTGGCGGGTTGCGCCCGCTGTCAGGCATGTTCCGCGCTGAATCTCGTGCAGCAGGCCGGTGCGGCCTCGCCCTGCGGATCGGCAGGCCAGGTCGAGGCCACGCCACCGCTGCTACAGATCGGCCGCCGACCGGCCTAGCGGCGCGGCACCACGACCGGTGGTGCCGACGCTCTGTGCCCCCGGTGCGACTCGAACGCACACTGAACGGGACTTGAATCCGTCGCCTCTGCCAATTGGGCTACGGGGGCAGGTTCGTGAGGAGATCGTAGCCGGAGCCGTCGGACGCTCCCGGCCCGCCCCTGTCCCGTGTCCGTCGAGATCACAGCCCTGTCCCGTGGCCGGCCGGTACCCTGAAGGCTTCTGGTCAGACCCTCCGGCAAAGGAGACAAGCCTCGTGGCGCAGCAGGTTTCAGAGCAGGACACGTCCGCGGGCGAGGCCGCCCCGGGCGTCGGTCTGCGGGTGCTCGTGGTGGAGGACGAGGCGCTGATCCGCCTCGACCTCGCCGAGATGCTCACGGAGGAGGGCTACGTCATCGCGGGCGAGGCGGGCGACGGCGAGCAGGCTGTCACTCTGGCGCGCGAGCTGCACCCGGATCTCGTGATCATGGACGTGAAGATGCCGAAGGTCGACGGCATCACGGCCGCGGCATCCATCGTCGAGGAGCGGATCGCCCCTGTGGTCATGCTCACAGCGTTCAGCCAGCGCGACCTCATCGAGCAGGCGCGTGACGCCGGCGCCATGGCCTACCTCGTCAAGCCGTTCGCGCGGCACGAGCTCGTGCCCGCCATCGAGCTGGCCGTCTCCCGGTTCGCCGAGAAGCGTGCGCTGGAGGACGAGGTCGCCACGCTCACCGAGCGGCTCGAGACCCGCAAGGTCGTCGACCGGGCGAAGGGGCTGCTGATGACCCGTCAGGGCATGTCGGAGCCCGAAGCCTTCCGCTGGATCCAGCGCACCGCGATGGATCGCCGCACCACGATGAAGGCCGTTGCGGAGGCCGTCGTGGAAGGACTTGCTGCTCCGAAAGCCTGATACACCCTCCGCTGCACGATCGTCACGATCCGCGCTATCACATTGCGGTCCGGTAAAGGACATGGCGCGGATGGTGACGCCGTCTCGGGCTGTCCTTTACCGTCCGCGACGACTCCCGGCAACCGGGAGTCACGGGCGTGGGCTCGCCTGGGGCACATCGCGCAGTACGGAAGGACAAAAAGCATGACTCGGAGGCGGACAATCGTCACCGCCGCGATCCTCGCCGGGGCTCTCGGGCTCACGGCTTGTGGAACGAACCGCGAGGAAGCGACGGGTACCGGTGGCGGGGCGGCCTGCGACACGAGCAAGGGCACGCTGATCATCGGAATGATCGCGCCCCTCTCGGGTGGCTTGTCCGCTCTCGGTCTCGGTATGAAGAACTCGGCCGACCTCGCTGTGGATCAGGCCAACCAGAAGTGCACCGTGCCGGGCTACCAGCTGGCGTTCCAGCCGGAGGATGACCAGGCCACTCCCCAGATCGCGGGCCAGGCCGCCACGAAGCTGGCCTCGGACCCCAGCGTCGTCGGTGTGGTCGGCACGCTGAACTCGTCCACCGCGCAGGTGGTGCAGCCGATCCTCAGCGAGCGCGACATCCCGATGATCTCGCCTGCCAACACCGGGCCGGCGCTGACCATGGGTGAGAACGCCGCCACTGCGCCGAGTCGGCAGTTCGACAACTACTTCCGGGTCGCCACCACCGACCTCATCCAGGGCCCGTTCGCGGCGAACTACCTGGTGCAGACCGCGGGCAAGAAGAACATCGCCGTGATCGACGACGGCAAGACCTACGGCTCGGGGCTCGCGGAGCAGTTCTCGCAGCAGGCCACCAAGCTGGGGGCCAAGGTCGTCGCCCGCGAGAAGGTCGGTGAGCGCGACACCGACTTCTCCGGCGTGATCACCCGGATCCGCGCGCTCAACCCGGACGCCGTCTACTACGGCGGTGAGTACCCGGTGGCCGGACCGCTGTCGGCGCAGCTCGCGGCCGCCGGTCTGAACGTCCCGCTGATGGGCGGCGACGGCATCGTCGACGCTCAGTTCGTCGCGCTCGGTGGGCGTCCGGGTGACCTCGCCACCAACGTCGGCGCGCCGGCCGCCTCACTGCCCAGCGCGCAGCAGTTCATCAAGGACTACGCCGCCGCGAACTACCCGGAGGAGTTCAGCGCCTACGGCGCCTTCACGTACGACTCCACCAACGTGATCATCGCCGCGCTCGCCAAGGCGCTCGCCAATGGCGACTACAGCGAGGCCAAGCGGGCCGACATCGTGAAGGCCGTGCAGGACACCAAGATCGACGGTGCCGGCGGTCCGATCTCCTTCGACCAGTACGGCGACACCACCAACAAGGTGCTGACGGTCTACACGGTCGAGGGCGACAACTTCGCGCCGGTCGAGGGGTCCACCGGCAGCTTCACGGGCTGACCGACATTCATATCGGCACGACAAGCCGGGGGCGGGGCAACACTCCGCCCCCGGCTCACGTGGAGGGACCACCCGTTTGCTGTCCACGCTGTTGTCCCAGATCGTCAACGGCCTGGTGCTCGGCTCCCTGATCGGGCTGATCGCACTGGGTTACACGATGGTCTACGGGATCATTCAGTTGATCAATTTCGCGCACGGTGAGATCTTCATGGTCGGCGCCTATGGCGGCCTGGCCATGTTCACCTATCTGCTCCCCACGTTCGTCCAGCAGCAGTGGTATCTGGCGTTGCCGCTGTTGTTGATCGCCGGTGCCGCCGTCGCCGTGTGCGTGGCGGTTGCGATGGAACGGTTCGCCTACCGGCCACTGCGCAACGCGCCCCGCTTGGCCCCGCTGATCACCGCGCTCGGTGTCTCGGTGGCGTTGCAGGAGGCGGTGCGCGTCTTCTACCCGGGCGCCACGGCGGCGATCCCGTTCCCCAACATCTTCGTTCCGGGTACGTGGATGATCCCGATCGGTGACGGCGTCCCGATCAAGTACTCCGGAATCCTGCTGATCGTGGTGTCGCTGACACTGGCGATCGGGCTCCAGCTGTTCATCGACCGGTCGCGGATGGGGCGCGCGATGCGTGCCACCTCCCAGGACCGTGACATCGCCCGGCTGATGGGCATCGACCCCGACCGCGTCATCGTGCTGACGTTCGTCCTCGGCGCTGCGCTGGCCGGCATCGGCGGCGTGCTCTACGGCGGCTACCTCAACAACATCAACATCGACATGGGCTTCCAGAACGGCATCTTCGCGTTCACCGCGGCGGTGCTGGGCGGGATCGGCAGCGTCCGCGGCGCGGTCGTCGGCGGTCTGGCGATCGGGCTGATCAAGTCGCTCGGTGGTCAGTACCTGCCCGGCGGGTCGGCGTACGACTACGTGTGGATCTTCGTGGTGCTGATCGCGGTGTTGGTGTTCCGGCCGCAGGGCTTCTTCGGGGAGACGGAACGGGTGCGGGCATGACCACTCTCGAGAAGCCTCCGCCTGCCCCGGCCATGCCTCCACCTTCACCGAACTCCCGGCTCGCACCGCTCGCGCGCTACACCACCGTGCTGCGGATCGCCGGCGGGCTGCTCACGCTTATCGGCGCGCTGCTGCCGTGGGCCACGTTCGTGCTGAACGAGGGTCCGTATCCGGAGAAGTCGACCCTGGAGTTCTTCTCCGCCCCGTTCGCGGTCACCGGGTTCCGGCTGCACCTGGCCGTGTTCGGGATCGCCGCGATCGTGATCGCACTGGTCGCGGTGCCCGGGCGGGAGCGCATCCTGCGCGCCGTTGGTTGGGGTGTGATCGCGGTCGCCGTGGTCAACGGCCTCTACATCGCGGTGGAGGGCGGCGGCCTCGGCGCGATCACCGCCGCCGACGGGGTGGCGTTCGGCGCGGTCGTGGCGCTGATCGGCGGTGTGCTGCTCGTCCTCGGCGCCACTGCGGGCGGGCTGACGCCCGTACCGGTGTGGACATGGCGGTTCAACCGCTACCTCGAGTGGCTGATCCTTCTGGTCACCTACGCGCTTCTGCTCCTGCTCGTGTCGGCGGTGCTCACCAGCGGCGGCCAGGGCAGTGCCGCGAACGTCTACGCCGGGGCGGTGTTCCTGTCCTTCCTCGGCGCGGTGGGCGGGTTGCTGGGGGCACTGCACGCCTCCGGGCTGCTCACCTGGATCGGCGCGGTGTCCGAGCGCCACCGGCTGTTCAGCGTGATCGTGCTGCTCGTCGCCGCGCTGCTCCTGCCCCTGACCGGGGCGGGCAACGAGTACTGGATGACCGTCGCGGCCAACATCGGCGTCTACGCGGCCACCGCCATCGGACTCAACATCGTGGTCGGCCTGGCCGGCCTGCTGGACCTGGGGTACGTCGCGTTCCTCGGTATCGGCGCGTTCGTCGCGGCGAACTTCTCGGGTGCCGCAGCGTCCCGGATCGGGATCGAGCTGCCGTTTCCGCTGGTGATGGTGATCGCGGCTGTGGTCGCCGGCATCTTCGGCGCGATCGTCGGCTCGCCGACGCTGCGGGTGCGCGGGGACTACCTGGCGATCGTGACGCTGGCGTTCGGCGAGATCTTCGTACGCAGTGCGCAGAACAACATCGGTGGCTTGACCGGTGGGTCGAACGCGATCCCGGGGATCCCGCCGGTGTCGTTGTTCGGCAACGACTTCAACGACGCAGTGCAGATCGGCGGGTTGGAGCTGGCGCCCGGCGTCTTGTACTACGTGTTGATCGTGTTGATCGTGGCCGCGGTCATGCTGGTGTTCGCGAACCTGAAGAACTCGCGGCTGGGCCGGGCCTGGATCGCGATCCGCGAGGACGAGGACGCCGCTCGGGCGATGGGCATCCGCACCGGGCCGATCAAGATCCTCGCGTTCCTCATCGGAGCGACGCTCGCCGGCTTCGCGGGTGCGTTCTTCGCGCACAAGACTGCCACCGTCTCCTACGAGAGCTTCCGGTTCCTGGAGTCGGTCACGCTGCTGGCCGCGGTCATCCTCGGAGGCATGGGTACGATCCCCGGCGCGGTGCTCGGGGCGTCGATCCTGTTCGTCCTGCCGGAGAAGCTGCGCGAGTTCTCCGACTACCGGCTGCTGTTGTTCGGCATCGCCCTGATCCTGATCATGCGGTTCCGGCCGCAGGGGCTGGTGCCCGACCGGCACCGCCGGGCCGAGTTGGCACCGGAGAGTGAACCGGTGACGGGGCCGATTCCCACCGCGGGCAGCGGGAACACGAAGGCGGGTTCGTCATGACCGAGTCGATGACGAGGTCCACACCGCGGCATGCCAAGTCCGAGCCGGTCATCTTGCAGGCCGACGGAGTGACGATGCAGTTCGGCGGCCTCCGGGCGCTGAACGACGTGTCGTTCGGTCTCGCCGAGGGCGAGATCATCGGGCTGATCGGGCCGAACGGGGCCGGCAAGACCACCCTGTTCAACTGCCTCACCGGTCTCTACGCGCCCACGTCGGGCTCGGTGTCGATGCGGGGCAAGACGCTGCCGCAAGACCCGGCCAAGGTCACCGAGCAGGGCGTCGCCCGCACGTTCCAGAACATCCGGCTGTTCCCGAGCATGACCGCGCAGGAGAACGTGCTGGTCGGGCGGCATGTGCGGATGCGGCAGAACCCGTTGTCGTCGCTGCTGCACGGTCCGGGGTTCCGCCGCAGCGAGGCCGAGGCGGCGGAGCGCACGGAGAAGCTGCTGGAGTTCGTCGGGCTCACGCGGTTCTCCGACGAGCTGGCCCGCAACCTTCCCTACGGCGACCAGCGCCGCCTGGAGATCGCCAGGGCGCTGGCCACGGATCCGTCGGTGCTGCTGCTCGACGAGCCGACCGCCGGAATGAACGCGCAGGAGACCGAGGCCACCCGGCAGTTGATCTTCTCGATCCGGGACCTGGGTGTATCAGTGGTGGTGATCGAGCACGACACCAAGTTCATCTTCACCCTGTGCGACAGGGTGCTGGTGCTGGTGCAGGGCGAGTTGCTGGTCGAGGGCTCTCCCGACGAGGTCCGTGGCGACCCGCGGGTGGTGGAGGCGTACCTAGGGGCGCCACCGGAAGAGGTCGAGGCCCAACTCCACCGTGGGGAGCAGTAGCAGTGAGCTTTCTCGAGGTTCGTGATCTCACCGTGGCTTACGGGGCGATCCAGGCGGTGCGAGGGGTGTCGTTCTCCCTGGAGCGCGGCCAGATCGTGTCGCTGATCGGCAGCAACGGGGCGGGCAAGACCACCACCCTGCGGACGATCTCCGGATTGTTGCGCCCGGAGTCGGGGGAGATCCTGCTCGACGGGGAGCCGATCCATCGGCTGCCGGCACACGAGATCCTGGCCCGCGGTGTGGCGCACAGCCCGGAGGGGCGGCGGTTGTTCGCGCGGATGACGGTGGAGGAGAACCTGCTCCTCGGGGCGTACACCCGCCGCGACGAGGCGGGCATCGCGGAGGACCTGGACCGCATCTACACGCTGTTCCCGGTGTTGGGAGAGCGTCGGGCGAACAAAGCAGGGCTGTTCTCCGGTGGAGAGCAGCAGATGCTGGCGATCGGGCGAGCGTTGATGTCGCGCCCGAAGCTGTTGATGTTGGACGAGCCCTCGATGGGGCTTTCGCCGATCATGACGCAGAAGATCTTCGCGACGGTGCGGGAGTTGCAGACCGAGGGCACCACGGTGTTGCTGGTCGAGCAGAACGCCCTGGCCGCGCTGGCGTTGTCCGACCAGGCTTACGTGATCGACCTGGGCCGCACCACCCTGTCGGGCACCGGCGCCGAACTCCTCGCCGACCCCCGGGTGCAGGAGGCCTACCTCGGCGAAGGCGTCGCCAGCTGACCCATCGCGACAGCAGGCTCTCGCTCAGGGCCTGCTGTCGCGATGCAGGCAGGTGAGCTTCGCTGTGCAGATGCGCCTGCCGCTCTCGTCCGTGATGACGATCTCGCTGGTCGACGTACTGCGGCCGACGTGAATCGGGCGTGCGACACCCGTGACGATGCCGTCCTTGGCTGCGGCGTGATGGGTGCAGGCCAACTCGAGCCCGACGGGAAACCGATCTGGCAGCACGTGCAGCGCCGAGAGCGTGGAGCCGAGCGACTCCGCGAGCACCGCGCTCGCACCACCGTGCAACAGGCCGAACGGCTGGCGGTTGCCGGCGACCGGAAGGGTGCCGACGACCTCGTCGAGGCCCACCTTCACCAGCTCGATCCCCATGCGCTCGGCGAGCTGCTCGAAGGTGGAGAGCGGCGGGAGTTCCTCGGGAGCTATCGGCACGATCGGCACTTTAAGGCAGGTCGCCGGGAAGCCCGGCGCACGCCCGGTTGACCCCGGCTCGACCGCACGACCTGCCGCCACGCGACCGTGGTGCATGCGGGGTCGGCCCGGTCGAGCGGCACTTCGATCCACTAGGTCCGGCTGAACGGTCCTCTCGTGCGGTCGCGCGGGCAGGCCAGGGCGCCGGGGTGGGGCCGGATCGCGGACGAGCGGCACGTTGGTCCGATAGGTCCGGCTGGGCGGCCCTTTCGCGCGGTGGGGCGTGGAGGCTGGGTCGCGCAGCTGAGCTTCCCGGTGTGGACGAGTGGCGCGTTGGTCCGATAGGTCCGTCTGAGCGGCACTCTCGTGCGGTGGGCGGGTCAGCGAGGAGGGGCTGGCGGGGGCCCGCGTGCGCTCGAGGGGCACTCCGGCCCGGCAGGTCCAGCTGAACGGCAGCCTCATGCGGTGAGAACGGAGACCTGAGTTCCTTGCCGGGCTGGCATTGCCCGAGTGGCACTTTGGTCCGTTCAGTTGGGCTGAGCGGCACTTTCGTACGGTCGGGCCGTGGAGGCTGGGCGCGCAGGTGAGCTTCCCGGTGTGAACGAGCGGCACGTCGGTCCAATAGGTTCGGCTGAACGGCACTCTCGTGCGCGAGACAAGTTGGCTGGACGGACAGGCGGGACAGGTTCGGTCGAGCGGCACTTCGGCTCACCAGGTCGGGCTGAGCGGCACTCTCGTGCGGTGGGGGAGCCGGGCGGCGGGGCCTTGCGGGGCTCGTGTGGCCCGAACGGCACGTCGGTCCAATAAGTCGTAGAAGGGCGCGTAGGCGGGCGCCGGGTGGAGCGGCTTGTTAGCAGTCGGTTCGGGCCTGAGCGGCGCGCTATTGCAGTCGGGGTCCTGCGCGGCTCGGATCGTGCAAGCGGCACCTCGGTCCGATCAGTTCGGCCGAGCGGCACGTTCGTGCCGCGGGGTGTGGAAGCTGGGCCGCGCGGGTGAGCTCTGGGTGTGGACGAGCGGGACTTCGGTCCGATAGGTCCGGCGGAACGGCACTCTCGTGCGGTGGGAGCGGGAGGCGGGCCCTGGCGCGGCTCGTCCGGCCCGAGCGGCACTTTCGTCCGGTAGGTGGGGCCGGGCGGCGCTCTCGTGCGGTGGGGTGTGGAAGCTGGGCCGCGCAGGTGGGCTCCCGGTGTGGACGAGCGGCGCTTCCGTCCATTAGACGGTATGGAGGTCGGGCTGGGGCCTCGCCACATGTGAACGTGGGTTGCCGGGCAGGA